>DAISIO010000001.1:0-762267 GCA_036821965.1 Sulfuricurvum sp. | reverse complement strand
TCAGTACAGTAGATTAATTATCACTTTATCCAGAACCCGGCTTATGTGTACCTAACTTACAAAAAACCGCCTATTTAAGTGCTTTACAGAGCCTTAGCTTTTGAGAGTGACGGAATAGTGCCAAATAGGTCAAAATTTCGCCCCAAATCAATCGTTTTTCTATCAACCACACTTACCTAATATGATAATGTAATCTTCGGTGTCGAGTGACCCAACAAATCCGCTAGTTCATTTATACACACGATGCTATCTTGCAACATGTATGATGTATAGAATATACTATGATCCATGCCGCACCGTTTGTATAGGTTCTACCATCTTGTACTGCGCTAAAGAGTAAACGTATCAATGTTTAAAATAATTATAAAAGCTAAAGTAATAGTTATCTATTGTATATTTAAAATTTAATTTATTAAAATATATTAACAAATTCGTATATTTGTAGTATAATTCATTGTAATATATTCATAAAAAGGAGTGTGTTGTGATGACGTGCTTTTATAAACTCTCTCTAACAGTTGTATTTACATTAGCCAGATGGGAAGGAGGTAAATAATGTTAACCCCAACACATTTAGAATTTGCACGTCAGGGCGCAACTGTATATTCCCCGGGAAAGGTACCGTGCGTTATACATGACGTAATGGACAATGTGATCGAGTATCAATGTTTGAACGAAGTGCTGCTGAATGGAGAAAATAATTTTTACCCTAATATCCGAATGATGGACCGCGATACCTTCTGCGAGTGGTTCAGCCTAGCACCAGAAAAGGAAAGCTGATGTATGTATATGAATTTTTCGGGGTTTTATCAGTGATCGGAATCTTGTTCGTAATCGGGATTTCTATGCTAAAGAGCAAACGTCGTTATGGAGAAAACCCTTCTAAACTATTCACAAAGCGAAAACAATAGAGATATTTTGTCTATTTGTAGTGTAATTTATTAAAATATACTTAAGAAATGCAGCCAGATCATATCTCATGCTTGTATGATTCTAGATTCGGTTCCAAACAAGCCAACCTAATATAAGTTGAACCGATAAGGTCATCCAGAGCACATATTTAAACTTTTGTGTTTTATGACGAAAAATCTGTTGGGCAATAATTGCTCCAATACTTCCACCAACCAGTGCAAAAAAAAGTAAATTCTTTTCACTAATACGATGACGATTAACAATGGCTAAATATTTGTCTAGCCCGAATGCCAGCAATGTGAAGGTATTGAATAAAAGAAGAAAATAAAAAAATGGGCTCATTGTTGATATTTTAACGAAATTTTAACTATCTTTATGTTTTTTTGGATAGTCAAATGATACAAATTTTGCCATCCCTCTCCCAATACTCTTCCAATCATCATTTTTAAGTGTTACACAAAAAATTCCGCAGGTGGGAATGTTGCCTATATCGTATCCACTGATGTATTCGGCGAAGAGGGTTAATCCCGGATTATGCCCTACGAGAAAAATGGTATTTTTTGAAGAGGGTACTTTTTTTAATACCTCCTCTATCGTATCGACGTCGGCCAAATACAACTCCTCTGCATAAACAATCTCTTTTGTGTTGTAGCCGACTTTTTTGGCAATCCCCTTTGCGGTAACTTTTGCCCGAACTGCTGGACTTGATACGATGAGATCGGGATAAATTTTGTGCTGTGACAATAATTTTCCCATAAAAAAGGCGTTTTTTTCACCCCTCTTGTTTAAGGGTCTCTCAAAATCGCTCAAAGAGAGATCATTCCAATCCGATTTTGCATGTCTGATGATATAAAGAGTTTTCATTTAAATCCTTTGTCATATAATAGTCTATTTTTAGCTATAGTAATAAGATATAGTGGTTAACATGCACAATCTTTATAAAGAAATGGAGATGTTAGCAGATAACTAATGTGTCTATAAAACGGGGATCATTCCAAAAGGAATGCAATTGAATATAAGACGAAAAGAGGCAAGAAGATGAGATTATTGATGAAAAAAAGTAAACTTCTAAAAGGTATAGTTCTTTCTTTGTTGCTCATATTTAATCCGTATCTGTGTGCAGATTTGTCTGAGACAGCCAATTTAAACCCACCAAACTCCTTTTCAACTTCTTCTGATAGTTATCAAGCATTGAGGAAAATATTGATTAAATATCTCAAAATAGAAGCAGAGGGTGGGTGGAAACCGATCACATCTCACTATCAAGAGAATAATGAATCTGATCCGTATTTTGTAGATGAACTCAAAGATCGATTGAGAATCGAGGGGGATCTATCTATAAATGAAAATTTCAGTGATGGATATGTAGAAGCCATCAAAAATTTCCAAAAAAGGCATGGGATTCAACCTGATGGAAGAGTTGGGAATGAGACACTTTCGAAGCTAAACATTTCGGTAAAAGAGAAAATTACAGCGATAGCTATAAATATGGAGAGATGGCTTACGATGCCTGAAGAGAGTGAGAATTTTTATATTTCGGTCAATATTCCTGATTTTACCCTTAGTGTAGTAGACGATGATAAAACGGTATTTAGCATGAAAGCGATCGTTGGTAAAAAGGGGAGAGAAACTCCTATTTTTAATGACCAACTGGAGTATATAGTTGTTAATCCTTACTGGTATGTACCGATTACCATTCTTCGAGAGGACATCCTTCCAAAAGTCCGAAAGGATATTCGTTATCTAAAAAAAGAGAGAATAAAAATATTCAGAAAAGGGGATTATGCCGCGAAAAAAGGAATTAATCCGTTGAAAATTAATTGGAAAAAAGTCAATGCCAATACGTTTCCCTATGTTTTGCGACAGAATACCGGAGCGAAAAATGCGTTGGGACACCTCAAATTCATCTTCCCAAATCCAGACGATATTTATATACATGACACCCCAATCAAGTCCCTTTTTGAGAAAAATATCAGAGCCTTCAGCTCCGGGTGCATTCGCATAGAAGAACCGCTCAAGCTTGCCCATTATCTTCTGAAAAATGATAGAAACGCATGGGGTGATAAAAATATTGAGAATCTTATTGCCAGAGGCGGTAACAAAAAAATTTCACTCTCCAAGCCTGTGCAGGTACGGATTAATTATTGGACCGTTTGGATGGATGATGAGGGTGTGGCCAATTTCCGTGACGATGTCTATGGCTACGACAGGGATTTGGCGGTGATTTTGGATCGGCGGAAGGGTATTGTAGCAAAGTGAAAAATATGCAGTCTTTTGCTGTTTAACAAATTATGGTAAAATTACGAAAATTTTATAAAATATATAAAAAAAGAAGAGGATGAATGGATAAAGAAAATTTAATGAATCGTAGAAGTTTTCTGAAAATTGCAGGAATAGCCTCAGCAGTTTCCCTTTTTCCTAGCATTGTACTAGGCAAGACAGATGTTCCTTATAAAAAATCACTTTCTCTTTATAATATTCATACCGGTGAAAATATTAATACGACGTTCTGGGCTGACGGTTCCTATATCCCAGAGGCATTGGCAGAGATGAATCATCTTCTCAGGGATTACAGGACAGGTACAGCAACCGAGATGGATATCGAGCTTTTTGATCTCCTTTATTCTATCCGCACGAATCTTGACAGTAGTAAGCCTTTTAGTATTATCTCAGGCTATCGTTCGCCGAAAACAAACGCAATGCTTAACAGCCATTCTTCCGGGGTTGCCAAAAAAAGTCTCCATATGCAAGGGAAGGCGATTGATATCAATATGCCCGGCCGGAATCTTGCTGATCTCAAGAAAGTTGCCATGAACATCCAGCAAGGCGGAGTGGGATATTATCCCGAATCAAATTTTGTTCATGTCGATGTCGGAAGAGTCAGAAGCTGGTGATCTCTCCTCTATAAGTGCACTTATCCTCATCTTCACACAAAAACAAACTTATAGGCGTCGCATAGCGCTAAGCCATCTAGATCAGCGGTTTATTGGGTATAATGGGAGCACTTAACCATTAGAGGAGAACTTATGGAATGTGAATTTCCTACAATTAATGCAAATAATGATGAAATCAAATTAATTTTAAATGATGTGAAGACAATTGCTATTTTGGGTTTATCCCCTGATCCGACGAAGGACAGTTACCGTGTTGCTGAGTATCTTCACAATGCAGGATACATTATTATCCCCGTTTATCCTAAAGAAGAGACAATTCTGGGGCAAAAAGTGTATCGATCGCTTGAGGAGATCCCTTTTGCCGTTGATATGGTGAATATCTTTCGAAAAGCCGATGCGCTAAGTGCTATTGCGGATGCCTGTGTCAATCGTGGTGATATTAAAGTTTTTTGGGCACAAAAAGGGATTGTTAACAATGAAGCAGCACAGTGTGCACTCAATGCGGGTATGAGAGTGGTTCAGAATCATTGCAGTATGGTCGAGCATCGACTTATTTACGGTTAAAGGGAAACATTGATCGATTTAGAAACGATACTACAAGCGCATGCGCGTATCAAAGAGGTTATAGAAGAAACACCTTTTTCCTATGCTCCGCGCCTGAGTGAACAGTGTGGCTGTGAGATTTATCTCAAAAAAGAAAACTTGCAAGTTACAGGTGCCTTTAAAATACGGGGTGCCTACAATAAAATTGCAACACTCAGTGAATCAGAACGTGCTTGTGGCGTTATAGCTGCAAGTGCGGGCAATCATGCTCAGGGTGTAGCCATGGCAGCAGAAATTTTTGGGATCAACGCACTTATCGTTATGCCTGAATCAACACCACTCACCAAGATCAACGGTGTTCGCTATTATGGTGCCGAGGTTATATTGGCAGGTGGAAATTATGATGAAGCCTATGCATATGCTAGTGATTACGGTCAAAAAAATGGAATGGTTTTTGTCCATCCATTCGCCGATGTAGCGGTGATGGCTGGGCAGGGGACGATTGCCCTTGAAATGCTAGATTCGATGAGTGATTTGGATGCTATTATTGTCCCTGTAGGAGGGGGCGGCCTTATATCAGGAATAGGGTCGGCCATTAAACAGATTTCTCCTCATATCGAAGTGATCGGGGTGAGCGCACTGGGTGCTCCGGCGATGAAAAATTCTTATGAAGCAAAAAAGGTCATTGACAGCACGTCGGTTCGAACAATCGCAGATGGAATTGCTGTACGTGACACATCACCCTTAACGCTTGCGCATATTTTGGAATGTGTTGATCGGTTTATCAGTGTTGATGACGAAGAGATTGCCAATGCTATTTTATTTTTATTAGAGCGTCAAAAACTTGTTGTTGAAGGGGCAGGTGCTGTCGCAGTTGCCGCACTGCTTCATGATAAACTCACCCATCTCAAAGGGAAAAAAGTAGGTGTTGTTCTCAGTGGTGGCAATATGGATGTCACCCTTTTATCAATAATCATCGAAAAAGGACTTATCAAATCAGGGCGTAAAATGAAGTTAACCGTAACGCTCATAGATAAACCAGGAGCGTTGATGCAGTTGACTCATATGCTGCAAGAGCTTAATGCAAATATTGTCCATATTGACTATGACCGCACCTCTACATCACTGGCATACGGGGATGCTAATGTACGAATTCACTTGGAAACCAAAGGTGAAGACCATCAGGCTCAGATTCGTTCTTCATTGCATGAGCACCATTATCTCAGTAGTGAAGAAAGCTAAGGACGCAGGTTTTGGAAGTTCTAAAATTACTTAATATTAAAACTCCTATTATGAATATTAAAATTCTTTCAGACGGTTCTCTTGCCATCATCGATGCACAAACAACCGTACGAATGATATCGATGGTCGATTACAAGGTTGTGGGTGGATTTAAAAGCAATATTCAGCACGAACGTCTTTCCGGTTTTACCGTAGATATCGCATATAAGGGGGACTTTTCTATGTCTGTTATCCCTAAAAGCAATAAAGCGGCTCTTTTTAGCGTAGAAAAAAAAGAGTTATTATACCAAGTAGGGCGTCACCAAGGAGAGATTGAAGCTGTAGCGATCGACCCAAATAGCCGTTATTGTGCCACGTGCGGACAAGATGGAAAAGTTTTTGTATGGGTCATAAAAACGGCTCGTTTGGCATTTTCAATGCCTCCTCATGCCGATTTTGTCAGCTCGATCGCTTTTAATGATAATGGTCAGTGGCTTGCGACGGGAAGTTTTGACCGTACCATTAATCTACTAAATCTTGCAACGATGAAACAGCCGATAAAACTGAGAGCTCATAGCAGTGCTATTGTCAAGATGATATTTCTCCCCGAGGTACGATTGCTCTCTGCAGACAAAGAGGGTGGTTTGATTGTTTGGGATATACGCAATGGAAAAATAATCAAACGTCTTTCCAAAATGAATGACGATATCAGGGCCATGTGCATCAGTGAGGATAAGCGGTTTGTATTTATAGGTACTAAACTGGGATATATTGGTCTTTACGATATGCAATCTATGGAATTAGTACGCCAACGATATATTAAAGAGAGTGAAGAGATCACCTCTCTTGCTTTTATAGAGAGTGGTTTTCGGCTTGCTGTCGGAACGGCACAAGGAAATGTCCGTTTTTATTCTTTGTTTGGTGATCAAGAAGGATATATGGATCTTTTGCGCCATCGACACTACAAAGAATTTTATGCCATTTTAGAAGAAAATCCTATATTGCTGTATTCAAAAATGTATGAATTGGCAGAAAAAATTTGGGATGATGTTTTATCCAAAGCAAAAACTTTTCTTGAAAAAAAGGAAAAAGTAAAGGCTAAAGAGCTTCTTGGCCTTTTTGCAGGAATTCCCCAAAAAAATGCGTTTATCCTTCAAATGTTACGAGATTATGATAAATATGCACAATTTCAAACCTATACACAAGAGGGACGCCTACCTTTGGCCTATTCTATGGCTAAACAATATACGGTATTTCAAGATACAGAACCCTACCGAAAAATGGAAGAGCGCTGGAAAAAACTTTTTTCAAAAGCGCAAGAAGTTATTTTGGGAGCTAACGGTGAAGAGCAGGCACGCTCTTTGTTGGCCCCTTATCGGGGAATATCTGAAAAAACACTCCTGATTCAACAGCTTTTTACCGAAAGACGATTATATGAGTATTTTAAAAAAGTAATTGCATTGCGTGATTTTATCAAATTTTTTTATTTGGTTAAAAATCATCCTTTTTTGAAAGAGTTTACTGAATATAGTACTGTAATCGAGTACGCTGAGAAACTTTATGTGCAAGCTCAGATGGCATATAAGGGGGGGGAGCTCTCCACCGCGAAGAAGATGTGTGAAATTTTAATATCTTTCCCAGATTATTCTGTAGAAGCTCATCAGATGCTAGACACTATTAAAGTAAAACATCTTTTCTTTGATGCGATTGCCTCCGAAAACTTTCTAAACGCATTTTCGTATCTCAATTCCTATCCCCTGTTGTATGAAACACTTGAAGCACAAAAACTTGAAAATCATTGGAATAAAGTGCTTGACCTTGCTTTACGGTATGCAGCAAAAGGGGAGATCGAAGGTTTACGAAAGCACTTCGAGTATTATTTTTCGATTAATGCAAAATATTCTGCGATGGGAGCTGTTTTCACCCAGTGTTATGCGGTGCAGCTTGAGCAAAAACTTCGCGCACATGCCTCAGTTGGCGAATTGGAAAATGGACTTCGAAATTATGTTGGAATGTTTGGATGTGACGATTATATTCTCTACTTTTTTACTATTTTCGCGCGTGAGTACGAGACACAGGTGGATTTAGCAACCTTAAAACAAGGTTCATTGGAAGGATGGAACCCCTCGATGATAATGGATGATATAACGACTAGAAAATCATGATTTCCATCGATTTAGGCTCCAATACAATTCGTTTTATTGAATATGACGGAAAACGATGGGGACAAAGTTTTGAAAAAATTGTCCATACCGCTGAGGGGTTAAATTTTCATGGAAAGATAGGGATTTTGGCATTGGAACGTATTGTCAATGCAATTATTGAAGCAAAAAATGTTTTAGATTTTACATCGCATGAAGTAGTTGCCGTTACGACGGCAGCGATGCGAATGGCCAGTAATGCAGAAGATATACTACATGAAATTTTTGAGAGAACAGGAATTTTATTTCGGATAATCGACGGAGAAGAAGAGGCTTTATTAACACTCAAAGCGGTTCAAAACCGTCTTGATCTACTAAATATTCCCTTTGAGGAATTTGTACTTCTTGATATTGGCGGCGGTTCAACTGAGATAATTGTTGTCTCAGGCAATGATACTAAGTCGAAAAGTTTTCCATTGGGAATCGTAACATTAAGTGAAAAAGCTCAAACAACCGATATTTTGAGGTATGAGTTGGATGTTTTTAAAGATATGATTACCCATTATTTAAATGGATTGTCTTTAAAATTACCTCCTAAAGTATTGGTATTAACGGCAGGAACTCCTACGACTATAGCAGCTTACCTCATGGGGATGGACTATGCTTCTTACGATCCTAGTAGAGTGAACGGTTTCTTGTTGACACGAGCCGATTGTTCGGTCGCATTTGATGCATTGATGGAGATGGATGAGCAAACTCGAGCCATTTATGTTGGAGTGGGAAGAGAGAGATTGATTGCCACGGGTATTCGTATCATTGAAATGATATTTGATGCACTGAAGCAAGAATATGCGGTGGTCATTGATGATGGACTGCGCGAAGGGGTAGCATTGGATTATTTTTCTGAGGGCTATGTTCGGCACTTAACGTAATTTATAGTTAATATTTCCTATAATACAGGCAATTTTAATAATTTTATTTTTATTTTTAGGATAAGGGAGACAACATGCAAATCAGCGGTGCGCAGATGGTTATCGAAGCACTAGCGGCCGAAGAGGTCGAAGTAGTATTCGGTTATCCGGGCGGTGCGATCATGAACGTCTATGATGAAATTTACAAACAAAATGCCTTTCAGCACGTCTTAACACGTCATGAGCAAGCAGCGGTTCATGCAGCAGAAGGGTACGCGAAAGCCTCCGGAAAAGTAGGGGTTGCAATGATTACCTCCGGTCCGGGATTTACCAATGCGGTGACGGGTATTGCCGATGCGTATATGGACTCGGTTCCCCTTGTGGTTATCAGCGGACAAGTCCCTATGTCCCTAATCGGTACAGATGCGTTTCAAGAAATCGATGCGGTAGGAATAAGCCGTCCGTGTACGAAGCATAACTACCTCGTAACGGATGCGCGTGATCTTCCCCGTATTTTGAAAGAAGCATTTTATTTGGCACGCACTGGTCGTCCTGGTCCCGTCCATGTTGATATTCCAAAAGACGTTACGGCGCAAATAGCGACATTTGATTATTCCAAAGAGGTAGAGCTTGAAACGTATAAACCCACCGTCAAAGGAAATATGCGCCAAATCAAAAAAGCCGTTGAAGCGATAGCCAATGCTAAGCGACCTCTTTTGTATCTTGGTGGAGGAGTTATTAGTTCAGGTGCGGCAGAACTGGTTCGTGTGTTTTCAACGATGACACAAATTCCGGCAGTAGAGACGTTTATGGCACGCGGAACATTGCACCATGCTGATCCGTTGCTCATCTCTATGCTTGGGATGCACGGATCGTATGCAGCCAATATGGCGATGTCTGAAACAGACCTCGTTATCGGTTTTGGAGCCCGTTTTGATGATCGTGTTACAGGTAAACTCTCTGAATTTGCAAAAAATGCACAGATTATCCATGTCGATATTGATCCTGCAAGCATTTCAAAACTAGTAAATGCCCATTTTCCGATTGTAGGAGATGTTAAAAATGTCCTAGAGGCGATGATTCCTTTGGCTGCGGAGCAAGTTGACCCTCTCCGCTATGGACCATGGCTCAATACCATTGCTAATTTCAATAAACTTCACCCTTTGAGTTACAAAGAAGAGGGTGATCGACTTAAGCCTCAATGGGTTGTTGAGCGTATCGGTCAGTTGCTGGGTGATGATGCCAACATCTCAACCGATGTAGGACAACACCAAATGTGGACAGCACAATTTTATCCCTTTAGCCGTCCGCGTCAATGGAACAGTTCGGGTGGATTAGGAACTATGGGGTATGGTTTTCCTGCTGCTATTGGTGTGAAACGTGCTGATCCTAATCGCGTAAGTATCAACATCACAGGCGATGGCTCTATTTTAATGAACATACAAGAGTTAATGACAGCGGTTGAGTACAAGCTCCCTGTTATTAATGTCATTTTGAACAATAATTTTTTGGGGATGGTGCGTCAATGGCAAACGATGTTTTATGACAAGCGTCATTCCTCAACCGATCTCTCTGTGCAACCCGATTTTGTAAAACTCTCTGAAAGTTTTGGAGGCATCGGATACCGTGTCACTACGAAAGAAGAGTTTGATGCAGCACTCAAAGATGCAGTGGAAAAAAATGTGGTTGCTATTATCGATGTAGTCGTAGCCCGTTTCGAAAATGTTTTGCCAATGGTTCCGGCCGGCGGATCGCTCTTCAATATGATGTTAGAATACAAGGATAAATAATGGAACAAGCACGACGCGTTATTTCCGTTATCGTTTTAAATGAGGCAAGTGTCCTCTCACGTATCGCAGGTCTTTTTTCAGGTCGCGGATACAATATTGAATCGCTCACCGTTGCACCGATTCCGGAATCAAAATACTCACGGGTTACAATCGTTACCGCCGGTTCTATTAAAGTAGTTGAACAGATTATTAAGCAGCTACACAAACTGATACCGGTATTAAAAGTATACGAGCATGCTGATTTGGTTGAAAAAGAGATGGCGCTTGTCAAAATTCCTCTGAGTGAATCGTTAGGCGATATTGAGGCATTAACGCATGCTTACAATGGAAAAATAGTTAATGTCGGTAGCGATACTATGATTGTGATGGTAGCCGATGAGCCTACAAGGGTAGGACATTTTCTCGAAGCGATTAAACGATTTCATCCCAAAGAGATTGTTCGTAGCGGTTCTGTCGCACTGGAGCGTTAAATGACGCTCAATGAGATTACGCAACACTTAGCGCTCGATTTATCCAATTCTCAAATAATTGAAATTACGGGGATAAATACTCTTAAAGATGCTGTAGAGGGAGAAATTTCTTTTCTCTCTGATTCTAAATACGAAAAAGATTTAGAAAATACGCAAGCAACGGCAGTTATTCTTCCCTCATCAAAAGCACATCTTCTTCCTGAAAATACCATTGCTCTTGTTAGTGATGAAGCCTATCTTATGGTGGCAAAACTCTCAAAATATTTTACAAAGCCGATACAAAGCAGTACTCTTGCTCCTATTATCGGGGAGAAATCAATCATTTATCCTACGGCACATATTGAAAATGGGGCACGATTAGGATCCGGATGCACCATTATGAGTGGCGTCTACATAGGGACGAATGTTGTCATTGGTGATAATGTTATCCTGTATCCAAACGTATCGGTTTATCGTGACTGCATCATTGGAAGCAATGTTATTGTTCATGCGGGGAGTGTTATCGGAAGCGATGGTTTTGGGTATGCTCATACAAAGACGGGTGAGCATATTAAACTTTATCAAAATGGAAATGTTATTATTGAAGAGGATGTTGAGATCGGTGCAAATACGACGATTGATTGTGCTGTTTTTGGTTCAACCCTTATAAAACGAGGGTCTAAAATTGATAATCTGATCCAGATCGGACATAATTGTGTTGTGGGTGAACACTGTATCCTTGTATCTCAATCGGGTCTTGCAGGTTCAACAATATTAGGTCGAAATGTTGTTATGGGAGGGCAAAGTGCTACCGCTGGACATCTTAGCGTTGCACCGTTTACTACCCTGGCTGCTCGCTCAGGTGTTACAAAAAGTATCACAAAAGGGGGAGTTTACAGCGGATTTCCCCTTATGGAACATAAATTATGGCTGAAGCTTCAAGCAAGATTAGCTAAAATATTACAATCTTAAAATAAGGAAAAGCGTATGAAAAAGCTAGGTGTTCTTCTCTTATTGGCTACACATTTGATGAGTGCTGATGGTGAACCATCTGGCGTACGCATGCCCGATATTGTTCTTGATGCCATTAAGCATTGTGAATGTTTAAAAGAAAGTGATGGGAGCTGCAATCCAAACGTAATACGGATTAATTCAGCTGAAGATGCTGTGCGGGCACAAATGGCAGGTTTCGCTGTAAACGGTCATATCATTCGATGCAACTCCACGGACGAGTGCAGCGCACAAGCGCAAGCCCTTATTAATGGGGGAATTGTTAATCTTGATCTCGGACCTTACCAAATTAATTATAAATATCATCCAAATCCAATTTTACGCGACTATTTTATAGATGCCAGCGAACGAGAACATGCCAACCAAATTATGACAAATTTGGTCAAAAGTTTTGGCTATTCTTGGGAAACATTGGGTCGCTATCACCATTTTAGTGCCATAGATCGTACTCGAAATGAACGTTATTATCGGAAAATGTACGCTTTTATTTACGGTAATAATCCACAGGCTCAACTATCGGCACAATAGTGTTTTTTTTAAGTTTACTTTAGTGTAAATCCGATAAACTTTAATTTATCTATATTTATTAGGAGAATTTATGAGTTCATCTTCAGTTATTATCAAAGAGATACCGTTGAATGGGACGAAAAAAGGGGTGATTGCCATTAGTAAAATTGATGCACCTTATGGCGAAGGAAGTGACAGTGTTGCAAGTATTGGAATTTCATTGAGCGGGGATGCTAAAAATCCGGAATGGAAAGTTCATCTTCCTCTCGGAAATATTGATGAAGTGATTGAGGCGCTACACTCTATTAAATAACTTCGTCATTCCGTGCTGCGACACGGAGTGATAGCGGGATGATTACTTTTTCGTCGCTACAAATGTTGCGATACGTGCAATCCCCTTGCGTATGCTTTCTATATCGGTTGCAAAACTAAATCTAAAATATCCGTCTGATCCGAATCCGATTCCAGGTATCACAGCAACACCCTGTTCTTCTAGCAACTCTTTACAAAAAGTCATTGAATCATTTGTGATCTCTTTGATGTTGACGAAAAGATAAAAAGCACCGGCCGGGGAGAGGACAGAGAGTCCGTCAATTTCGTTTATAAGTTTTACCGCTTCATCGCGACGAGCTTTGAAAGCTTGACGCATTGTTTCAATATCCCTATCAGCATCACCGTTCAGTCCGACAATTGCCGCTTTTTGTGTAACACTGTTGATATTAGAGGTACTTTGGCTTTGCAATTTTTTAGTTGCTTGGATGATCTCGGTATTGGCAGCTGCCATATACCCAAAACGCCATCCTGTCATCGCGACCGATTTACTCAAACCATTGATCGTAATAGTCCGCTCAAACATATCATCGCTCACCGATGCTGTTGAGACAAATTCACCATCATAAATAAGCTTTTCATACATCTCATCACTAGCAACAAGAACTTTCGTCCCTTCCAGCACTTTTCCCAATGCAGTCAGCTCATCTCGTGAATAAACGGCTCCCGTCGGATTAGAAGGGGTAGTAAGGATAAGCATTTTTGTATGTGGGGTCAGGGCATTTTTGAGCTGCTCTGGTGTTATTTTAAAACCGCTTGCATCATCCGTCATAATTTCAACAACGGTACCTCCGCAGTACTGAACCAGCTCTGGATACGTAACCCAATAAGGGGCAGGAATGATGACTTCGTTACCCGATTGGATGGTTGAGGCAAAAAGATTATATAGAGAGTGCTTTGCCCCATTGTTCGCAATGATTTGATTGGGTTTATACACCAACCCATTATCACGTTTGAGTTTTAGAGCTATGGCTGCCTTGAGTTCAGGGATACCATCAACAGCCGTATATTTAGTAAAACCTTCGTTGATAGCACGGATAGCGGCATCTTTGATCACCTGTGGAGTATCAAAATCAGGCTCACCCGCTGAAAAACTGATAATATCTTTTCCTTGCGCTTTGAGCTCCTGCGCCAAGGTTGAGATAGCGATTGTAATTGATTCTGATAAGGTATTAACGCGATCACTTAGCACGTGAGCATCCTTTAGGTAAAGATTTTTACAATTATAGCATAACCGCTTTGCCCTTTTTACCTATACAAATATAATTTGATTTTTACCTGCTTGTTTACTTTTTAAGAGTCCCTCATCACTTCTTTTGATCATCGTGTCAATGGTATCATTGTTTTGATGCATGGTTGCTCCGATACTAACCGTGAGGTCGATATTTTGTCCATTGTAAATCAGATGCGAATGCTCCACTTTGTGCAGTATTTTTTCAGCAATTCCCAGTGCCTTACTTTCCTCACATCGATTGATGAGGGCAGCAAATTGATCTCCTCCGTAACGGTAGACAAGATCACCACTACGAACCATCCCTTTGATGCTTTGTGCTAAAAAATAGAGTACTTTATCTCCGGCCGTATGACCATATTTTGCATTAATCTCTTTAAAATTATCCGCATTGATCATTAAGGAGAGGAGAGGCAACGTTCGCTCCGTTCCACTAAGAATCATATTCCCCAAATCTTCCATATACTTGCGATGATTAAAAAGATGGGTCAATGGGTCCGTAGTGACATCCAGCAGTGCATCATCAAGCTGCTCTTTTAGCTGGTTTATTTTTTCTTCTGATTTTTTAAGTTCATCTGTCATATCCGTACCTAATTTTACAAGACCGTCGATAATGTGAATAGATCCAAAATTGTTATTATTTTGGAAGCGGTCGAATGTGTTTAATAAATCATTCTGCTGCGTAGCTACATTGGCAATATCTCCATGCATTTGGGAAAATGTTTCAATGGCTATTTTTGACAATTCAATGTATTTGACTATAGAGTCAATTTTTTCGTCCATGGTAGAATTTTGATTAAGAGCATTTTTAAGGGTATTATCAGAAAGTGAATCAAAAATACGGTTGAATTGTTTCTGATAATGGACGGGATAGGGGGGAATATTCATCATTTTTAAAGCCGAAATGGCTTCATTTTGTATAGCTGTTATTTTGTCATAAATTGAGCTTTTATCCTCTTTCATTAATAATTCCTCCTATATTACAAGTATATATATTTTTTTATTTTTTTTGATATTATAGCAACATATTGGCTTTTTTGTTTTACAATGTCATAATTTTAATATAAGGATAAAAATGTTTTTTGAACCGGGATTTTTAGGAACGCGCGCTTCTTTTTATATGGATATTGTAACACTTTACTTTGCGATCCTCCCTTTTTTGCTGGCCCTCTCAATTCGTCAAGCGGTTATTGGTAATATAGTGTTTCATTATCGCTCACAAATGGCTATTTTAGGATTAACTGTAGTGATGGTTATCTTATTTGAAGTTGGCGTTCGTATTGAGGGGGGATTTGTTGAATATGTCAAAATGTCCCCTGTATCGTATGACTTTTTACTTCTTTTTTTGGCGGTGCATATTTTTATTGCTTTGATGGCTGTGGGTGGATGGATATACCTCATTGCGTCATCGTATCGTACGTATCTCCAAGGGGGAAAAGAGGCAATGGGGAAACACAGTAAAATGGGAAAATGGATTTTTTCAGCATTGACACTCACATCAATTATGGGATGCAGTATTTATCTTTTCTTATTTCTAATGTAAGAAGAGGTTCGTGCCTTTTGGTTAAAAATCCAGTTCCAACTGCCGCATCGATGAGCGGGCAGGGTTTAGGATACGTTTATCTGCTCCTGCAACAAGGGCAAAATGAAACGAGTTTGTTTGTAGCAAGGTTAGAATCTTTTCCGGATAGCCGTAATATAGAATATTTTCAACACCGATCGTGAGGCTCGATTTCATCGTCTCAGGCAAAATGTAGAGTATTTTTGACCATGATGCCTGTTCCCGTAAAAAACCGATCTGCTCATCAATAAGCTCAAGAAGCGGCTCGAAAATAACCACACGATCGCTGCTCCCAAACTCCTTGACCTCTAGCTGACCATTCGTAAATACAGGGATGAAATGTCCCATTTTACTAAAGCTTTTGAGCTGAAAAGGGATGCGCATAAAGGTGTAGAAAAAGAGAAGATGTTCGAGATACGGAATGAAAAACGGTGAGAGCATTTGACGCTCATAAAAGGTGTCATTATGGATAAATGAGGTTTCGAATAACGTTTGTTCGATGATGGTAATGGTGGTCTCTTGCGCTTGGATAAGCTGATTGGTTTCTATAAATATTTCGTGATCGGTAAGTGTGGGAGAGTAAAGAACAATAGCCCTTTTCTCTAATGACCAAAGTTTTTCCCACACTTGAGCCATGGTTCCCTCAACGGCGCAAAAGTTGGGAGGGGTGGATACGGAGTAGGTGAGATGCAGCGTAATCGGATCGCATGCATAGACTTGGAGCTCTTTTTCGAGTAAGTAAAAACGTAAAAGCCGCTTCAGAGCATTGTCGATATTCTCTACTTTGATCCATGCTACTTCGCTATCACCCATTTGTGTCGGTTTGTCGAATAGTATACCATACGCGCCACTGCTCAGCGCTTCGGGAATATCGCTGGGACTATAGGCAATAAAAAGAGATCCTCGCTTTACTTTAGAAACCTCAAAAGCGATGGTTTCAAAAAGACTGATATTAGGGTTACTGTACAGCGTCCCTTTGGTCAGTGCGAGGATATTTTCAAGTCTCATCCAATAGTACTTCCAACACTACGCGGTTTTTCAGGACGGATAAGTGAAAGTCCATCTGCATCCTTGGCTGCGAGAAGCATCCCTTCCGAGAGCATCCCCATAAGTTTCGCGGGTTTGAGATTGGCAACGACACATACTTGGGTTCCTACAAGCGATTCGGCACTGTAATATTCTTTTATCCCTGCAACAATTTGACGAGGGGCCTCTTCGCCGAGATCGACTTGCAGTCTTAAAAGTTTTGTGCTTTTTGGTACCTCTTCGGCTTCAATGACATATCCCACTTTAAGAGAGGTTTGAAAAAATTGATCGATAGTAATAAGTCCATCTGTAGGAACAGTACTCTCTTTTTTCTCCTCTTTTTTTGGAGCAACCACAGTCGGGACACTTTCTATCATCGCTTTTGGTGCTTCTTCCATCAATGGCTCTTCGACGCGGGGGAAGAGAGGGGGAATTTTTTTGATGGTAAATCTCTTGAGAAGCCCTTTATTCACGATTAAATCGTTATAGCTAACGGTATCAATCTCAAATCCAAGGGCATCGGCAACGGTAGCGGTAGTATGAGGCATTATAGAATGCAACATCACAGATGCTTTGGCGAGCAGGTTGGCAACCAGCGCAACAGTGGCTAGGGCTTCATCAGTGCGTCCCTCTTTGATTTTCACCCATGGCGCATGCTCTTCAATCGCCTTATTTCCGATAGTAAAAATTTTCCAAAGCTCTTCGAGATAACGGTGAAGCTGTAAATCATTTAATAACTCTGGCAAAGTATTGATGATGGCGTGTGCATCGTCTATCTCTTTGGTATGATATTTGAGAACGTCGACGCTATCGATGGCAAAATCGGAGTACTTTTCAGACATACCGATGATGCGGTTAAGAAGATTTCCTAAATCGTTACTCAGATCAGAGTTCATCCGGTCTATTAATGCACGTTGAGAAAAATCGCCATCTTGTCCAAACGGCACTTCACGCATCATAAAGTAGCGGAAATTTTCAACACCGTAGTGCTTGGCAACTTCTCTGGGGTCAACAACATTCCCCTTGGATTTTGACATTTTTTCCCCATCGCGTGTCCACCAGCCGTGTGCGCCGATATGTTTTGGAAGGGGTAGGTCTAAACTCATCAAAAATGCAGGCCAGTAGATGGCGTGAAATCGGAGAATATCTTTACCGACGAGCTGCGTCGTGGCAGGCCAAAAATCCATGAGTTCCTCATCATTGCCGTATCCCAACGCGGTGACGTAATTCATCAGGGCATCGAGCCAAACGTACATAACATGTTTAGGATCGTTTAGAGACTCGGGCAAGTGTATCCCCCAGTTAAAACTGGTACGGGTAACGGAGAGGTCATGAAGCCCCCCTTTGACGAAACTGATTACTTCATTGCGGCGTGATTTTGGGAGGATAAAATCGGTATGCGCTTCGTAATACTCCATCAACGGTTTTTCATATTTTGAAAGGGCAAAAAAGTAGCTCTCTTCTTTGACAATACTCGTAGCGCGTCCACAATCAGGGCAGAATCCACCCTCCATGAGTTGTGTTTCGGGAAAGAAAGTTTCACAGCTTACGCAATAATTTCCCTCATAAAAATCTTTGTAAATATCTCCCTTTTCTACCATTTTTAAAAATGCGGCTTGAACCCCTTTTTTATGCTTGGTATCGGTAGTACGAATAAATTGATCGTAACTAATATCAAATTCATCCCAAAGGTTTTTAAACGTTGCACTGATCTCATCAGCAAACTGTTGGGTCGGTTTCCCCAGTTTTTTGGCCGCTTCTTCGATTTTTTGACCGTGTTCATCGGTTCCGGTTAAAAAATAGGTTTCATTTCCTAAAAGGCGTGAATGGCGTGCAAGGGTGTCGGCTATAAACGTTGTATAAGCATGACCGATATGGGCTTCACCGTTGACATAATAAATAGGGGTAGTAATGTAATTTTTGCTCATAAAATATTCCATAATTTAAATTTTATTATAAGGTTAAAAGTCAAACCCGCCGGTTTCACCCTTGGACATACTCTCATACACCGCACGTACGTATAGGGTACGAATAGGGCATCCGATGAGCAGGGGACACTGTAAACAGCTCTCAACCTCTTTGGAGGTTTGGCAGACGATAAGCGATTGCTTCGCCTCGTCAAGCTTGACTTCGTAAAGATCGTTAGTTTCGTGCATAAACATCTGTAACTACGGATATCTCATACTTGGAACCAAAAAAGCACGGCAAAGTATCGTGTATATGTTTTGTTCCCATATCTAAAATCCTATTTTTCCCATCAATAGCTCCTCCACCTGCTATTTCGAAGATGAAAGCAAAAGGGAATACTTCAAACAACTGACGTAATTTCCCTTCTGGCTTGTCTGAAGCTCCAGGATAGCTAAACAATCCTCCCCCTTTTAGGAGAATTTGATGCAAGTCCGGAACCATTCCACCCGAATAACGTAACCGATACCCTTGGGCAAAGAACGAGTCGATCATGCTTTTATGATAAGGTGCCCAAAACTGTTGCGTCCCTCCTGGGGCATTGATCTTCCCTTTTTCATTCAAATGTATCTCTTTGACGTATTCAAATGCACCCTCTTGCAGAAGATAAAGTTTGACTTTTCCCTCATGCGCGAAAACAAGCTCAACACGCGGACCGTATACAACATAACAAGAGGCAACCAGTTTACTTCCGATAAATTCACCGTCGTAGATTCCGAAAATAGATCCGACACTGAGATTTACATCGACGAGCGATGAGCCATCGAGAGGATCGAAGGCAATAAAATAATGACCGTTTTCGTTGAGGAGCATAGGGAGCTCTTTCTCTTCGCTGGCGATTGTGTGGACACCCTGAACATGACTAAGCTCTTCTTCGATAATCAAATCGCTTTGAATGTCGAGCTGAAGCTGTGTCTCTCCTGAACTGTTTTGTTCTTGTGAATAGCCGATATCTTTGACATCAATAGCCCGTTTTATCCGTATTGCACTCCGTTCAATTGCTTCTAAAATTTCATTCATTCAAGTACCTTTGCGTTGTTTAATATCCATTCGATGACGTTATCTCCATTGTTGAGATCGAGAACATCAATCGTACTGGGTAAATCATAATCACTGAGTGTGATAGTCTCATCAATAGCGAGTGCGTTCATATAGGGAAAATAATCGGTATCGATTACCTCTCTAAAAATGCTGATACGCGGTAGAGGGAGATTTTTAAGTCCCTCCACCAGAAGCACATCAAACTCTCCGAACAGAGCGATGATTTCATCAAGCTCTTTATGACGTTGTGAAAAAAAAGTAGTGCGGGTAGGGGAAGTGACAACCACTTCGGCACCCGTGTCACTAAATTTGTAACTGTCTTTTCCCGGCACATCAAACTGTGCTTTGTCTTTGGGATCATTTTTGACAATTGCCACTTGCAAATGGTGCTCATGGATAAGTTTGCGTGCTACTTTTAAAATCAATGTTGTTTTACCGCTGTTGGAGGGACCGGTAAAGGCAACTGCTAATCGTTTTTTCAAAAATCACAACCTCTAGTAAAATTATACCTATTATAGTCAACTATCATTGAAATTTTGTTAAGATGGTGTCTAAGAACACCCAAAAAGGAGTGATATGAGATTTTTAATCATGGCTTTTAGCGCATTGATAGGGTTTAGCGGATGTGCGGACAAAGGAGCATTTGATATGTTTAAGATGGATGAAGCGCATGAGCGTTCTGTAGAACAATTGCGAACAGAAGCCATTGTCCAATCTTTGGAAACAAAAGCAATTATTTCGACCATTTATTTAAATCCGATTTATCCGAAAACGTACAAGGATGGAGAGTATTTTATCGGGGCATTTTATTTTGAAAAAGGGAATCAAGATGTTAAAAAGTGGGATATCTACACCTATGGGTACACATTGACACTCAACGGAAAAAAACCTACACTTATAGAAGAGCTCAAAGAATCAGATCCTAAGCGGGCTCTTATCCCCGTCCAGAATAATTGGAATAAATATTATTTTATTCGCTTTGATCATGTACCGGAAGGGACTTTAACGCTTCTGCTCGAAAACAATCAGACAGGCTCGGTTGCACTAAGCTATCAAAAAGGGAAGTGATCGACACTTCCTCTCCCACTATTTTTTTATAGATAACATAATTGGCAAGGACTTTCTTGCCGTATTCTCTGTTTTCGGTATTACCAACAAGCTCCATACTCATAAACGGCTCATGCTCACCGCTCAAAAATTGCCCTGTATTTAAAATCAATCGCTTCGTAGAACCCAAACCGCCATTGTAGGCGTACGCTTTTAAGACAGGATTGTACAGTGTCGCATCGATGTGTTTGAGATGGACGATAGCGTAGGCAATGTTATGCTCGGGATTAAACATATCATAATACGATGTTGGCTTAAAAGGGTTTGATTTTGCAATATGATCCACATTAAAAGGCATAATCTGCATCACGCCAAGAGCAAAAGAGCGTGAGATGAGTCCCGGTATCATCCGTGTTTCTTGACGCATCAGCGCATACAAAAACGCTTTTTGATCATTAGAAAGTTCTGTCATATACGAATTGTAAGGCATCGTAAAATTATGGATAAGCGGTGTATAAGCACGTTCGATGATATACGCTTGAACGGCTAAGGAATCTTCTCCATCATAGCGATCTATGAGTTCAACGACGTTCTCTTTTGTAGAGGCAACTATCTCTTGATGGAGCCTGTTCCATTCAAAAGGATCGTCTCCTTTAAAGCCGTCAGGCTTACTCATTGGGAGGGCCGTAAAATAGTTTTCAACCTTTATCCCTTTTTTCTCTTTTGCCCACAAAGAGTACATATTGATATCAACACTTTGAGAGAGTGTATCTAAATACGACTCCTCTTTTGTAAGGTGATAGAGCCAAAAAATAGTTTTGTCTTGATCCATTTGAGAGTAGGCTTTTTCGCGCCCCTCTTTTAGATGAAACAGTGCATTATCATTGCGCCCGTATCGCAGGGCATTGATAGCGAGATAAAAATGGGTTTGAAAATCGAAGCAACCTCCACTCACCTCTGCGAGAGAACGTTGCAATAGAGGCATTTTTGGGTCGGTAATGGTCATATAGGCCAGTTGTCCAAAACCTTTGGCAGCTGTCAGATTTGTGAGGGTGTCTGCATCAACTGTATGATTAAAGTGCTCTTGGCGGTATGTAGGCGTTGTAATCAAAAAGAGTTTGAGCGAAGGCTCAATATCACCGTAAGGGGCAAATTGGTTCTCTTGATTCATAGTGCGTAACCACTGAATATTACCAAATCTGTCGCCCAGTCTCATAGCGATATGTTCACGTTCGTATCCTTGAAGAGTTTGGGCTTTTGAAGGGGTGAGAGCCAGCATTAAACAATCATCCTGTTCTATGGACATGAGCTCATTGGCACTTTTTTGTAGGCATTGCGTTGTATAGCGTATTTCGGCTTCATCGGTTTTTTGGGCGTAATCAAACAAAAAACGTTCATTGACTGTATCGATTTGATAGAATGCTTCACTTGCCTGCGTGGCATTTATATCTTGGTGCAGAAATTGCCAGATAAGAAAGTTTTTTTCGCGCGATGCCGGTTTATCGTTGATCTCCTCCAGTGTTACACTTGCAAAACATGAAGAGAGAAGGGCGATACTAAGGAGTAGTGAACGCTTCAAGGGTGGACCAGCGCATTTATGATATTAACCAATATTACATCAATCACATTGAGCGAAATAATTAAAATAAGTGGAGCAAGATCAAGCCCGTTAAAAACGGTCGGCATCATGCGTCGTATCAGCTTATAGGCAGGTTCTGTCAGACGATATATGATTTGTACAATAGGGTTATAAGGATCTGGACGAACCCATGATAGGAGGGCTCCAATAATGACAACCCATATATAAACGGTAAGAAGAGAGTGGACAATTCCTCCTAAACCTGAAACAATACCTTCTATCATTTGACCACCTCTTTAAGATAATTTTTAAGATGCATGTAGAGATCATTCAGTTCAGGGCCATGTTCTGCACCGCCGATAAGAATGCGAAGAGGTTTAAAGAGATTTTTGCCCTTTAATCCTGAGTGCTCTACAAGATAGGCTTTATACGACTCATAATCGTCAAAATGGGGTGCTTTAATCGTTAAATTACGAAGTGTTTCAAATCCTTCTTTGTATTCATCAGGGACGATTTTAGGGGCAAAAATGGCTCCGATTTTAACACGCAGCTCTTTGAGAGTGCTTACTTCTTCTAGAAATATTTTAGCAAGCCGTCCGATCTCTTCATCCGCAAATCCGACGTAGCGCGAAAGCTCTTTTGGATCAAGGCCGCGTAAATGCTCACGGTTGATAAATTTTAGTTTATCGATGTCGAAGTGGGCAGGGGCTTTTGATAGAGTACTTAAATCGAACCACTTGATCGCCTCTTCAAGGGTAAAAATTTCATGCGGTGTTTTGTTCCCCATTAAAATGAGATAATTGATGATCGCTTCTGGCAAAAATCCCTCTTCTAAAAGCCATTTAACGCTGGACGCATCATCACGCTTGGACATTTTTTTCCCCTCTACCCCTAAAATAATAGGTAAATGAGCATATTCTATCGTTCGATCATACCCAAGTGCTTGCTGAATAGCAATTTGTTTCGGGGTATTGCTGAGATGATCTTCACCACGAATGATGAGGGATACATCGCCTAGCATATCATCCACGGCACATGCAAAATTATAGGTCGGGTATTTATCGGCACGCATAATGATAAAGCTATCAATGTCGTCAGGTGCAAAGGTTGACTCACCTTTGATAATATCACGAACAGTGATGGGCTGTGTCGGTTTTTTTAGACGTATTGTAAAAGGTGACATATTGTCAATCACTTCGTCAGCCGATAAATGTTCGCACGCGCCATCATAGCGATAGGCGATTTTATCTTCTATCGATTTTTCACGTTTGGCGTCAAGTGTCTCCGGTGAGCAAAAACAATTGAATGCCTTTTTGTCGTGTAAAAGCTGCAATGCCATTGCGCGGTGGAACCGAAGGTTATTGCTTTGGAGCTGATGTTCTTCGTGTGTGATTCCAAAGAGGGCGAGAATGGCAATGATTTCATCTTCTTTACCGGGAATATTGCGTTCTTTATCTGTATCCTCAATACGGATCAAAAGAGGTTCAGAACGCTTTTGGGACATAATATAGTTAAAAAGTGCGACTCGAAGATTGCCAATATGCATATCTCCAGTGGGGCTAGGGGCGAAACGTAGCATTAAAATTCCTAAAATAAATTATTGGCGTAATTTTAGCAGAAAGGTTATTAAGATGTTTGGAGATAAAGCGATTTCCAATGTGGACCTACAACGCCCTAGAGAAGTATTAAAAAGTCCATAAAAGTATTCTCTCTGTGAACTTACGATTTTACCTTAGTATAACTCAAATCTTTTGAAAGCTCTATCCAGTTTCCCATTTTTTCTTCCCATTCTTTACTGTTAATAAACTTCTCAAATCCCCCTCCATGAAAAAATGTCATTTCCCCAAAAATAAGTTTGTTTTTATTTATATACCAATCAACCCGTACATGGTTAAATGGTTCTGATAAAATAAATGATAGTTTAAGCATCTTATCTAGCAGTTCAGGTTTTTCTATAGTATAGTCGCTGTTAGGAGGGCCAATTTGTAGATCTAATTTCCCCCATTTTGTATCATAGAAATTTCTTTTATGTTCTTCAAAGCGATCTAAATCGACTTGAATAATTTTTGGCTCACCAGCAAAACAAAATACTTTGTAGTCTTTTAAAGATTTCCCATCTTCACTTTCTAAAAACTTCTCAATAACTATTTGTGGTTTAATATCATCATAAACCCACTCTTGAGAGATGCTTGCATAATTAATTTTTAAATTATTTTCTATTTCATTTAACCTTTTATAATCAATTTGCTTGTTGTCTTTTACAATTAATGTCGAACCACTATCATGTGTCGCTTTTAAAACAAATTGTCTTGGTAGTTTTAAAAAATCAATATTTTTTGTATTGGGAAAAACAGCAAGAAGGTCATTGATATACGAAGTTCCTATTTTTGATTTCACATACTCTAACACTTCTAATTTATCAGCACACTGTTTTGCTAGTTCATTGTTAGCGTAAAGCTTACCCCATTGTAGTTTTTCGTTGTATGTTCTCGGATTTTCAAGATTTAATTCTGTACTATATGTTTGTTTCCATTGCCTAGAGATGAGATATTCTCGTGACAAAAAGGATTCAAAATATCTTCTTGTTTTTCGATATGTATCGTATACGGCAGGAGAGTTTTTAATAAGGATTGCTTTTAATTTCTGCTTCATTTCTATTCTCCTCCTTAATAATCTAAAAGGAAATATTAGAATCATTACAACAATTATAGTTAAATAAAACTTATTTAAGTTGCGCTATAAGTACACTAATTAAATAAACACTCTCTTTTTTAAAGTACCCAGAAATATCCCGAATCATCTTGTTACTTTTCAGAATAAAATCATAGTTCAGCTCAAAGCACTGATACAACCTGAAAAAGAGTTCATAATTGATTGCAAGAAGTCAAATAGGAGAGGGATAAATGAAAAAAGTTTTGTGAAAAGATGGTTACCTATATGGTCACCCTATAAAGCTTATAATGGTTGAAAGTATGTTTGGAGGGAAAGTGTTGTGGTGACTCCAAGGGGATTTGAACCGTACTTTTACTACTTCTTATCGATTCCTTATGATTCATTTATCCTAATATAGGGACTTAAATAGCTTTTTAAAGAGATGTGGATACTATCGTATATCTAAAGAGTGGAGACCTTAACGGAGACCACAAGGGGACTATGATGGGTACTTACATAAAAGACTACGTACAAGTGAACTATAAAGGGAATGAGATTCCCAATCTAAAAATCCATAAAGATAATGATTGCAAATTCATCATGGAGTTTCGTGTTAATCATAAACGCTATCGTAAAACGTTTACAGTAGACGGTAGCACTAAAGGGCGTAACATTGAATTGGCTCGCCGTGTACTTGATCAGTATATTACGGAGTTATCGCAAGCAGCTAATAAGTCCAGTAGTGCAAGTCCTCACATGATCGTAAACGATTATTTTGATCGTCTCCTTGAGATCAAGCGCAACAACTGGTCTGAACCCCATAAATACAAACTCAAAGGCTATTTCACCAAATACATCAAACCGATCATCGGGGATAAAGAAATATCAGAGGTTAAATCATCAGATTTGACTACTATAGGCGCAAACGTGTCTCACCTATCCAAACGATCACAAAAGAGATTAACAGAAGTCCTACACCCCTTATTTGAACTTGCAATCGAAGATGAATCTATCCAGGTATCCCCCATTAAAAAAAGTCACCGCGTTACTCGTAAAATGGTAGAAGAAAAAAGAGTCATCTCTAACGCTGTTGAGAAGTATAAAAAAGTCCATAAAAGTATTCTCTCCGTCTATGAAAACAATCCAACTATGCGCGCGATCTTCTTATTCGGATTTTATGGACGGCGAAGAAATGAAGTCCTTTCTCTCACATGGGATAATGTTGATCTGAAAAATAAGACTTTCATCATTCCAAGAGAGCAAAGCAAAGTAGGAATTGATTTGGAGTTTACCCTCTCAGATGATATAAAAGTAGCATTAGAAGAGATCGCCAAATATACAGGCAAAGAGGGCTTAGTTTTTAAATCTCCTCGCGGTGGTCAATACTCTGATATACGAGAGCATATTTACTCTATCCGTACTGCTACTGGGATTGAAGAGTTCGGCTATCACTGGATGCGTAATCTTGCTGTGTCGGCACTATCTAGCCAAGGAGTCGATGCGATTCACCTCTCTGCACTTTTAGGACATACGGATACTAATACCGTGAAACAATATTTATCGCTTCAACGTAAAGAGTCTAGTGGGATGATGCAGGAGGTTTCGAAAGGATTATTAAGGTGATGAGAGATTAAAATCCTAACTTAAAGTGATGTTTTTTGCACAATCTTCGCCTATTCTAGCTTCTAGCAATTTTATTTTAATTTGTGTGAGAAGGCAAAGAGATATTGCTATCATCACTATTACATAAATTTTTAATCATTGTTATAGATTCAAGTGTATTTTTGATTTTGTATTCTTCATAAGCTTTATCAATGGGCAAAAATTCTAAATTATGAATTTCTGAATATTTCGAATATTTGAATAAATCAATTATAAATTGTCCATATTGAGTATATTCCAATTTTTTAGTCTTATCGAAGTTGAAACATAGCTTATCTAGTGGATAAAAGTAAATAAGTTTGTCATCTGAACCAACAACAAGTATTGACGAAGAGGCTTTTATCATAACTTTTGGATAGGTATTGTCTGTAAAATATTGTAATAGAAAAAAATCATCATTTTTGATATTACTTTTTTCAAGTTTAAAATAATTATGATTAAGAATTAAGGTAATAGTGAACACATAGATTGTAAAAGCGATAATAACATTCATGGCTTTATAAAGAAATTGCTTAGTTGAGGATATAGACAATAGGTACATATAAAAAACTGAAAAGCAAACAATAAAAATTATTACTGATGTTATTATTGATGAGTATAGTTTTATAATTGAAACAAGTTGTAATGTGGAAATAAGGTTTGATGGAATGCCAAGTATCTCTAACTCATATTGATAAAAGTACATGGTATAAATTAATAAGCTAGTTGATATTAAAAGTAAGTGTTTTTTAAAAAAATTAGAAGAATCTATAAAAAAACTACTAGTGGTTTCAATAATATTACCAAAATAGTTCTTTTCATATTCAAGTTTGTATGCGCTGAAATCATCTTGTAGTAGTTGATATAATTTTGAAAAATTTCTTTCTTGATGTTTGTGCCTTTCAGAAAAAATATAAAAATCAATTGTATAATCGGCAACTTTTTGTTGCTTATTTTGAGTAATATCTTGTATGAAATCTTTTAGAAATTCAAATTTGTCTTGTTCATTTATAGTTTTCCATAATAACTTTGTAGCTTGTATTGGTGGTAGCATAAAAATAATTCTCATTATCTGTTTGTATAGTGGTGTATTCAACTCCGTTTTATACAACGTAATCAAGTCTGTTCCCTTATATACAAAGCAATAAATACTGATTTTTTTTTGGATATCTATAAAAGGAAATATTCTTGATAAGAATTTTTTAATTTGCTCATTATTTCTTTCTTTACTAAAATATTTTGAGAATATAGAAAGTGGACATATTGTTTTTTGATTTTCAAATGTAAGTAGTTTTTTCTCAAAATTTATTTTTTGTTCTTCACTACTCATTTGTTTTTGCCTTTTTAAGCGATTCAAGATGTAGAATTGCATTTTTAAGTGATTTATCTTCAATAGAATTAAGTAAATGACCACTTAAAAGATGCTTTCTTATTTTTATTTCTTGCCTATATATACTACGAAGCTTTTTTAAAAAATTGAGCTCATCAATCAAATGTTTAGAAATCTCTGGAAAATGATATCTATCTTCAAAAAATGCATAAAATAACGTTTTTTTAGAATTGGTTATTTTCATATATTTGTCAAAGAAATCTTCTGGCGTGATATACTTGAAAATAGGTATTTGATGATATATTTGATCAGCTGAATTTGATAATGAGGTCATTCTAATAAATTTCATTAGGTCTGTTCCCATTATATCAAGCAACTCTTTTCCTAAAGCAGGTAGTTGCTCTTCTTTATAGTTATCAATTTGCTTGTATAAGTACTGTGCAATAGTTTTAAATTCTTTACTTTCTCTTTCATAAAAGCCCAAGTTATGGTAAGCCCCCCAGCTCATAACTTCGTGCAATGATTCATCTTCAAGACCATTCCAATAGTTATTTTGTTTAATTTTATCAACATACAGTTTAGAATTTTTTACTATTTCAGCTAGTTTCAAATGATATAACCCTGATTTGGATAACCAAAGCATTAACCCACATATTTGTAAAATCTCTCCAGGTATTTTAAATTCTAAATTATCCCATTGTTGTAACACTTGGGATAATATATTCTGGAATGTAAGATCATCATTTAAATCACGATAACGCCAAAGTTTTATCCATGCTGGAGTTGATTCAGTCATTAAGTATTTACTATTTTCCAAAATTTCTGTTAATGTATTACTCGCAAGATATCCATATTCAAAAAATTGCTGTACATAGTTAACCGGAATAAGCAGGTCTAGCATATTAGAAAAGGAATACTTGTCTCCAAATTTATTAATTGCATCGTACTCTTTATCTGCATTATCGCTTTCTACATCTTTAATATAAAGTTTGTGAAAATCTTTAATATCTATTATTTGTATTTTTCCTTTTTTAAGTTCAAAAGAAAATGAAAAAATTATTTTAATAAGTTCTTCAACTAATTCATCAATGCATAAATATCTATCTTCAATGTTTAGTAGTAAACGTTCAAAATCAAGAAATATTTGATATAAATGGCGTAAATTATTGTATTGTGCTGTTTTAAATATTTCAATTATATGTTGTTGATTTTGTAGTAAAATCTTTTTTGTTTTTTCAGACTCAAGATCATCAATAAATGTATTTATCACATTCATTAAATCAAGTTCAACTTTAAAACTTTTTCCAATTGTTTTTTCTTTTATTTCACGATAAATCTGATCACTTATTATTGGTTCATTTGCTAATATTATTGTTTTTATACTTCCTTGCTCAACGAATGAATTAATATAACCCAATACTTTAGTTATCTCAATATTACTTCGTTCTAAATCATCAAAAACTAAGATGTATTTTTCTAATGATTCTTTGTCTTTAAAATCTGGAATTTGAATAGATAAATTTCCATCCTCTTTTCCATCGCCATCTACATCTATTTTTAAACCAAGCTTGAGTGCACTTTTAAGTATTTTTCCTGTTATTAGCATAGGCTTTGAATTTAGTATAGGATGAAGTTGTTGAACTATTTGGTCATCAATATCATTCAATGTCCCTATACCATAAAGAGATACCTTAAGAAATATTTTTGATGAATTGGAACAGTTATTGATATAATTATTTATAAACCAAGTTTTACCACTTCCCCATTCTCCATTAAGCATAACAGCATATTTTGGTGAATTAGTTAATGAAATATAGTAGTCTAAATATTGTTTGATATGGTCATTAATTTTTGTCAAATATTCCTCTTAAATTTAAATTCAACAAAGTATAATTAATTTCATCTTGACACTTCCTTTTAATCCGGCTAAAATTTCCTAGTACCGATTCATCGGTCAAAAAACAAAAGGTTCCACAGAACCGCAAGCAAGGTTAGAGAGAGATTAAAAGAAACGAAACATTATCAGTATATTAGGCATAGTCAAATATATAAGTCATCATAGGCATACTAAAGCTAAACGCTAAAATCCGCCGTTAAAAGACACTTCAAAAAAGTAAAGCCACTTCAGCCACAAACCCTTCATAGAAATAACAAGCAAAAAATAGAAACCACCGTTTTATTCACTATTGTCAATTCATTCCGCCGATTCCATCTCTGCGTGGGCTTATAGCCCTTAGCAGGAAGAAGGCGGGGATTTCTATCTCCCATAAAGACCACCACGCTTTAGCGTGGGGGCAACAACGAGGCAGAGAGATTCTAAGTTTCGATCAGGTCATCGAGGCGTTAGGATAATGAATGATACGGGGTATATAGAAATACCCCGTTAGAAACGTCAAAAAGAATAAAAACACAAGCGGATTTTTGGAACCCTATTAACACTAGGGTTAAAAATGAATTCTACAAATAACTCTCCGCTTATTGGAGATCGTGATTTATCAGACGGCGTTGCTCAAACTACGAGCTATGATTTTAAATTGGTTTCAGGAATCGATTCACTTTACTATTTTATCCCATCGAACAAGGACTATGAAGAGTTCTATATAACCATTGCGAAAAGAGTGGAAGAAACCAAAGAAGTCAATAATGGCTTTATCCCAAAAGGAGCCTTAAAAATCTTTATCTCCGAAATGGAGTTCATCTATTTAGGCAAACAAGAAGGGTTTTATTTCTTCGGTGATGAGAGCGGATTGTTCCGCGTCGGCTTTAAAGACCCGCTTACTAATTTAGGTGTACATGACGTCCGTGTTCAACTCCAAGGTATCGGCATCTATGCACTTGGATTGATTCCACTAACCGAATATGTCAATCACACCATACTAAAGCATATTACGCAACCACTTTACTATGTCACACGCGCTGACTTCAATATCTTTTGCCAATACGATTTAGGAAGCGTTATCAAGCCTGAGCATATTGTTACACGTAAACGTAAATTTAGTCAAATCATCGGGACTAAACATCGCTATGAAACACTCTACATCGGTACTGCTCCTTCTCGATTTCGGATATATGATAAACACCTAGAGATGAGTAATGTAAAAGAATCGCTGAAACGGTTTTTTTTAAAGAAGTATTTACAACAGCATGATATTCAAGATATAGACCCGTTATGGAACTTTGAGATTGAATGCCATCGTGCTTTCTTGAAGCAATACAAAATCAGCACCTTGGATGATTTATTCTCTAATGCTGATATGTTGTTTCATAAATGTATGCAAACGGCTCGTCTTGTTGATATATCCACCGTCAGTCAAAAAGACATTGATGCTAATCGACTGCATAAAGCTACAACACATCCTTTGTGGGAATACCTCGATCAATCGTACACATTCAACGCCTACGAGCAAAAATCCATTCCATTGGAACGATTAAATTATGCACCTAAAGAATACAAAACCAATGATTTTATGGAGGATTTAAACGTATTAATTGCAAAAGGTGCAGAACATTGCATCATGCTAAACCATGATGATATTAGAGATATTTTTCACAAATCCAATCTATACCTAACTGCAAGAGCAAAAGTTGATCTAAAACCATTTATTCCGATCATCTTAGAAACAAGCGATCGAAACTATCTTTTAACGAAAAACCTTACAGCCGTTCCAACATTACCCAAAAACCTAGAACATCAAACCGATGAAGAGTTAAGCATCCTTAGCGAACTGCTTACTAAAGCACTGCATAAAGAGTTTGGGCAAAAATATCCTGACATGAGTTTGATTACGAAACATATAGAGCCAATCGAGATAGAAAAACATCGTAGAAGAGTAGGGCAGAAGGAATTAGAACTATGGCAACAATAGACCTGATTACCAAAAGTGACTTGATGGCGTTTCAAAATAAAATTATGGAGCAGTTAAAAGCACTCATACAACCCGAAAAAGAGTTTGCAACTGAGAGTGAGTTAATCGCTCTGTTTGCATTCAATAAATCGACATTGGCAAAAATGAGAATGAATAACGAAATTCCGTATTATAAATTCGGCGGAAAACTCTTTTATAAGATCGTTGAAGTGAACAAGTTGATAGCAAAAAATCAAATATGATAGGGATAAAAATGAAAACTTAAAGAAAAAAGTGGAGACCCAAGAGGAGACCTAATAAACCTTAAAGTGCTTGAAAGTACGTAAAATAGGGGATTGTGTATGGTGACTCCAAGGGGATTTGAACCCCTGTGACCAGGATGAAAACCTGAAATCCTAACCGTTAGATGATGGAGCCACATTGTAGGAATTTCTTCCTGAGCCGAAATTATAGTAAATAGAAACTGAAAAAAAGCTAAATCATAATGGAAATACCATTATAATTTAAAATTAAAGGGTGTGATTGAAAAAATTAGCTGTAGAACGAACGTAATGCACGAATGATAACCGCATTTTTAGAGATACTCTCTGCTTTTGCATTGTCATCTACCATCTCATATACATCTAACGGTAGTGAAATCGAGAATGTTTTGGTTTCGATTTTTTTACGCTTAGAGATAAGAGAGACGATATTCTGTAGCATTTCAAGAATCTTTTTTGTGTCGATTGGTTTTTGAATAAAACTGTTTACACCCACTTCGATAGATTCAGAAATTTTTTGTATATCATTGCTCGCTGAGATAATGATAATGATTTGAGATGGATTGATCGCACGGATACGACGAGCAAGCTCGATACCATCGATTTCAGGCATGATAATATCAACGAAAACGATATCAGGATTTATTTTCTCATACATACGCAACGCTTCGGCACCATTATAGGCAGAAGTGACTTCTGCAAAAAAGTTTTTGAACGTAGAACTAAGAAGATCGTTTGCAACGACTTCGTCTTCGACTACCATAGCGGTAAGTTTTTTAGTTTGTTCAGTAAGTTGGATTAAATCAACATTTGACATTATAAACTCCTTAGGTTATTTAAAATGACATGTTAAAAACTGTCATCAACTTTAAATTGTGTAATTATATGCATAAACAGTTAATAACAACTTAAAAAAAATATAGATTATAAACTTTTGAATTGTTGCAGCCACTCAACATTGTCTTCATTGCTCTTTTCTTGTTGTTTAAGAAGCGAATCAATAATATGGAGCAACGTGTTTCTGTCCATGAATTGTAAAAGCGCTGGATTGATAATCGTCGGCTTTAATCCATCGTAACGATTAAGTAGATTTTGAATATCATTAATGAGTTGTTCTTTAGTAGATTCCATAGTGAAAGTATAACAAATATGATTTCATTTTTGTGTCATAATAACGAAAAGTTCAAAAGGGTTAGAATATGCGAATTCTTATTGTAGGTGGTGGAATATCCGCCACGTATCTCGCTAACACCATTATGAATAAAGCTCCCTCTTCGGAGGTGGTGATCATATCCGATGAATCCCATCCTCCGTATGATCGGATACACCTCTGTGCACTCGTGGACAAAAGCCAATGTGTAGAATCTATCACCCTTGATCTGCATCCAAAAGTGCGTCTGGAACTGAACCAAAATATTACCCATATCGATCCCTCAGCCAAGCGTGTATTCAGTGAACATGCCGTATTTTCCTATGAAAAACTGATCATTGCCACCGGATCGACCCCAAAAACACTTTTTGATATTCAAGGGATTACCAATGCGTCTACCTTTCGTAGTGAGCGTGACAGTGAAAAAATAGCACAGGGAATTGTTGGAAAAAATGTCGTCATTGTCGGAGTGGGGCCTGTCGGGCTGGAACTGCTCGATACGCTGATGCGCAGCCCCTTCCCAAAATCGATTACGCTGCTGGCACGGAAGGATTATCTATACTCACAGGATCTGAGCCGTGAGGGGGTGGCACAGCTGCGAGAGATTTTTGAACAAGATCCGAGGATACGGATTTGGTTTAATGATGAAATTGTGGATAAGCGCATACAAGAGGATCGCATCACTGAAATCCAGACACGTCACGGAGTGATAGAGGATCCATTCCTGATCTTTGGTGTCGGAATCGATCCCCATATTGCTTTTGCTCGCGATGTGCTTGAGTGCGACAAAGGGATATTGGTGAACGAAACGATGCGCACCTCCAATTCCGATATCTATTGCGTCGGCGAAGCGGCGCAGTTACGGACAAGCGGATTTATCGCAGGGCGGGTCAAAGAGTGTACACGGCAAGCCGATGTTGCCATCTCCAATATGCTGGGATTGCCGTCCAAAAGCTTCACACAGGAGGTATCGATCGACGGATTGAAAGTAGGCTCGTTTTTGTTCGCTGACGTTACTTCCCCCACGTATGACCCCAAAGATACCGATAACGAAACCATCCTGATAAGTCATGAAAATCGTATCGATCAGTACATCGTCAACCACGATTTGCTGAAACGGTTTATCGGTATCAATACCAATATTGATTTGATCCGTCTCAAGCAGCTGATGGAAATAAACGAAAAAATCGATGCAGCCTATCTCTATTCAAATCGGCTAAAAAGCGGAAAAGGGCGTCTTGTCTGCAGTTGTGAAAGTGTTTACGAAGAAGAGCTGATCGAGATTATTAAACTCAATGCGGTTACGTCGTTCGCGGAGCTTAAACCCTACAGCAATGCGGGACGGGTATGCGGCCGATGCAAGCAGGATGTGTGCTCTATAATCGCCGCAACACCGGTTGATGCCGCAGAAGCAGCAGACTTGCGATCCAAGCGAGAGGATAATGCCAAAGAGGCCGATCTGGCGCGGGTGCGCGCGCGGATAGAGAAATACAATGCCATCCATCCTAAAAATCAGCTCAGTGCTGAAAATCTTGAAGAGGCGATGGCATCTTTTGACATGAGTCGGGAATTCAATAAATGGGTTTCGATGATTACGGCGACGATGCATTTGCATCCCGATTACGAAGAGGTCGTCAAAGATGGGGTGACTCAGCTCAATAAAATCCCGATCATTTGGCTCGAACTGGCCGATTGCAGCGGAAACTCGGAAGGGTTTATTAAATCCTCCCATCCAAAAATCGATGATTTGATTCTCAAATACATCTCTCTCGATTACCATGAACTTCTGATGGCGGGATCGGGGGAACAATCGGAAAGTCTACTTGATAATATTATTAAATATGATTCTGGAAAATATGTCTTAATCGTCGAGGGGGCGGTCCCTCTTGGGCTTGATGGGAAGTTTCTCCGTATCGGAGTCAAAGGGGAGACAGGACATGCATTACTCAAGCGTGTCGCCAAAAATGCGGCAGCGGTCATTGCGGTGGGATCGTGTGCGTATGACGGAGGAGTCGTGGCGGCAGCGCCGAATCCGACCGGTGCTGTCGGAGTTGCGGAGGCACTGGGGAGAGCCGATATCATAAATCTCCCCGGATGTCCGGTCAATCCGATCAATATCGTGGGGACACTCCTGCATTTCATGATGTTCGAGGAGTTCCCAAAACTCGATGCAAAAAACCGTCCCGAGTGGGCGTATGGATTTCGGATACACGACAACTGCGAACGGCGCGGCCATTTTGATCTGGGTGAATTTGTCTTGGAGTGGGGCGATGAAGGGGCGAAAAAAGGGTGGTGCCTTTTTCAAATGGGATGCAAAGGGCCCTATGCCGAGATGAATTGTGCACAAGTGAAGTTTAATGAGGGGACCAGTTGGCCCGTGCAGGTAGGTCATGGATGTTTTGCCTGCGGTTCGGGGAAAATCGCGTTTGATCAATACGCCAATCATCGACCACTCCCGAAGGAAAATAATGAGTAACCGTAAAATTGTCATCGATCCCGTTACCCGCATAGAAGGGCATCTGCGGATAGAAGTAGAGGTAAATGAAGAGAATGTTGTGACCGAAGCGTGGGCATCGGGACAGCTGTTTCGCGGGATCGAAATCATCCTAAAAGGGCGCGATCCTAGAGACATCGGGTTGATAGCCCAGCGTATTTGCGGTGTCTGTACGAATGTTCATTACCGTGCTTCCATCAGTGCCGTCGAAAATGCGTATGGGATCACAATCCCTCAAAATGCTGAAATCATCCGAAATCTCGTTACTCTTGCCCTTTTCGTGCAGGATCATATTATTCATTATTATCATCTCCATTCACTTGATTTTGTTGATATTACGAGTGCTTTGGAGGCCGATTGTACCAAAGCAGTTATGATGGCTCAACAGTATCACGAAAATCCTTACCGTAATTCTGAGGGACATTTAGAGAGTGTCAAAGAGAAGCTGAGCAGTTTCGTCAAAGCAGGGCGGCTTGGACTTTTTGCCAATGGCTATTGGGGACATGAGACCTATCGGCTAACTCCTGAGGAAAATTTAGTACATATGAACCATTATCTCGAGGCGCTACGGATACAGCACGATATTTCCAAAGCAATTGCTATTTTCGCCGGAAAAACGCCTCATCCTCAAAATCTCGTCGTGGGAGGGGTAACGAGTGTTGCTGATATGCTTAACCCTCAACGGCTGAATGATTTTATGTTTCTTATCAAAGAGACACGCGATTTTTTAGAGAGGGCATATATTCCTGATATTAAGATGATTGTTAAAGCATACGGAGAATCGATTGTTCAAGGAGAAGGGCGCGGAAACGGAAACTTTTTGTGTTGCGGAGGGTATCGTTTCGGGGGAAAAGAGCAACTCTTTGAGGGGGGGATTATCACGGGGCACGATTTTGATGAAATAGTGCCGTTTGATTCGTCCAAGATTACCGAAGAGGTGTCAAGATCATGGTATGAAAACGATATTCCAACCTCTCCTTATGACCAAGAGACGATCCCATTTTACACCGATTTGAATGAGGACGGAACCTTAAAAAGCGAAGGAAAATACAGCTGGATAAAGGCACCCCGCTATGAGGGAAAAGTAATGGAAGTAGGGCCCGTGGCACGGATGATTGTTGGTGTCGTCAAAAATTCCAAGGTTATAAAGCCCTATATGGATCGTTTTATGAACGAAACGGGGATGAAACTGATCGATTTTTCTACCAGCATAGGACGCAATGCCGCTCGTGCCGTTGAGGCTCAGATCTGCTGCGATTATCTTTTTGATTTTATGAGTGATTTGATAGAAAATATTAAGTACTACGATGAGACAACGTGGACGAAGTATGTATTTGATGAGCTGTCAATAACGGCGATGGGTGAAGGAATTTTCGAAGTTCCGCGGGGCGTTTTGAGCCATTTTATCCGTATAGAAGAGGCAAAAGTTGCCAATTATCAAGTAGTCGCGCCGACAACATGGAATGCTTCCCCTAAAGATGGATTAGGACAGAGAGGACTCTATGAGGAGGCACTTATCGGGGTTAAACTGGCGGATCCTTCACGTCCGTTAGAAGTATTACGCGTGGTTCATTCGTTTGATCCGTGTTTGGCATGTGCTGTTCATGTAATCGATCTAAAAGGGCGTGAACTTGCACAATATAAGATTTCGACGGTCTGATCCGTCTATTTTTCCAATGATTTAATATGTGTGATGAACGCTTGCGTATCTTTATATCCGTACAAATCAGCACCCTCAATCTTAACTCCTTTTTCACAAAAAAAGATTATTGCAGGTGGACCGAAAAGTCCAAATCGTTTTGTAAGTGTTTTTTCTTCATCGCTATTTTTAGTTATGTTTGCACGTACCAATACATAATTTTTGAGCATTTCAATTACGACAGGGTCTTTAAACGTGACGGCATCGAGTTCTTTACACGAGGTACACCAGTCAGCATAAAAATCAAGCATTACTTTTTTCCCTTTGCTCTGTGCTAATATTGTGTCCAATTCTTCCGTGGAATGGATCGTTTTAAAGGTGATTTCTTTTGATACTACACTTGGTTGCTCATTAGTGAAGGTTAGAGGGGCAAGGGGATTTTCTCCCCCTTTAACACCTCCATAAAACAACATTAATCCATATACAAGCAGAATAATCCCAAACCCTTTGTAAAAGGCTTTTATCCCCTTGTAATGACCGTGAAGGGATTCAAGTGCTCCAAAATAAACAGAGAGAATAATAAGTAAGAAAGACCACATTAACATTACAATAGATGGTGTCACGATCCGGCTAAGCATCACGATAGCTATAGAAAGCATCACGACACCGAATATATGCGATACGGTGTCCATCCATCCGCCGGGGCGGGGCATATATTTGCCTGCCCCTATACCGATCAACAATAGCGGAATGCCCATCCCGATACTTAGTACAAAGAGAGCAGCTCCACCGAGTAGGGCATCTCCGCTTTGACCAATATAAACAAGTGCTCCCGCAAGAGGAGGGGCGACACAAGGACCTACAATGAGTGCTGAGAAAAAGCCCATAATGGCAACACCAATGTAACCGCCTTTGGCACTGGCATTTTCAGATGACTTCGAAAGCTTGGTTTGCCACGAGTGAGGAAACCCTATTTTAAAGAATCCAAACATCGACATCGCCAATCCTACAAAGAGGAGAGCAAACGTCGAAATGACCCACGGATTTTGCATTGCTATTTGTATATTTCCGCCAAAAAGTCCTGCTAAGACTCCGGCAATCGTATAGGCGACCGACATAGCAAGAACATACACAAGAGAAAGAATAAAGCCCTTTTGAGCGTTCATATTTTTACCCTGTGCTACGATGATTGAAGAGAGAATCGGAATCATCGGAAAAATACACGGGGTAAGAGAGAGCAAAAGCCCAAAGGTAAAAAACGTTAGGAGTATAAGTGGAACATTTCCCTCGATAAACGTTTGGGTAATTTGATCGGTTTCCGATACAACGATAGGACTTTTTCGCACTGTTGGCTTGGATGTATTGATATCACTTTTGACTACAGCAGGAAGAGCAATATGTTCAGCTTTTTGAATATCAGGAGTTTTAACTACTTCAGAGACAAGATTGGCCGAATCAACTTTTAGAGATATTTCTTCTATGATCGGCTCATAACACAGACCGTCTTCCGAACACCCTTGAAACTCAAGCTGTAAAGTAACGGGAATTACGCCGCTTAACTGTTTAGAGGTTTTAAGTGCAATGGTTATGTTAGGAGATTCGATAAAAATAATTTCCCCATTGTGATCGACCCCTTCGGGTAAGGTAATGTGATCGATTTGAATACCACTGTTGCCAATAATCTTCGCGTGCAGTTTCGATTTGTAAAGGTAGATATGATTGCCTAACTCGATTTTAGCGGTAATATCTCCGTTTTTTGTGACGGTGGCTGATGGCTTGAAAGCTTCTTCGGGCATTAAAAATGCTGAACCAAAAAGAGTGATGCAACTCAGTAAAGTAATTAAAAATAGATGTTTTAACATTGACAGCCCTTAGTCTTATGAATAGGTTTTAAAATAAAAAAGCAATAGTGTTGCTCACTACCGCTTGGTGTGATATGTGTTTCATCAATCACTTCAATAATATCAAAGCGATCGTGCACGAGATTTTTCATTTGCTCTTTGTTGTATTGACGCACGGGCAATGCACTACAGCTATCAGGTCCATTTACACCAAACGTGCCGATAATAGCGTGACCGTACGGAGAAAGAGATTTGTACAGCGTTTCAAGATAGGCTTGCTGCTCTTCTTCTTTTTGTAGGAAATGAAATACCGCACGGTCGTGCCATACGTCAAATAGTTTTTCCGATGAAAAAGTGCATACATCTTCGATACAATAAACGGGTAAATCAGCTGATGCACCAAGCCGTTTTTTGATAATTTCTAATGCACTGGAGGAAATATCGAGGAGTGTAATATCTTTATAGCCTGAATCAATCAAAGCGTCTGCAAGGACAGAAACACCGCAACCGACATCAATAATGCTATCTTTGGAAATTGATCCGATTTTTTCCAGAAGAGCGAGTGTCATAGAAGGTGTTTCCTGATACCAGCCGACTTTACTTACATCCTTCGTTGCATAGACGTTTTCCCAGTGGCGTTGTTTGACGTTTCCATCATCTTTGGTCGCTTTAAAAGTAGCTCCTGAAGTTGTCGGTGCTGTTGTATAGTGGTTGGTTCCCATACACTCGACATCCACAAAGCCCGCTTCGTCCATCATTTTAATCAGCTTTTCTTTTTTGAGTGTTCCTTCAACACAGTTGGCCCAGTCACCAGAAGAACTTTGAGAACAGCACGATGTTGCGCACGTCTCTTCGGATATATCGATCATATCGGCAAAATAGAGCTTTCCATCAGGTTTTAAAACACGAAAAATTTCTGCAAATACTTTTGGCTTAGAGGAGGCGAGATTAATGGCACCGTTAGAAATAACGATATCAACACTTTCATTTTCAATAGGGAGATGCTCAAGATTACCTTCAATGACTTCGACAGTCTCAAAGCCTGCTTCTTGTGCGTGACGTTGTGCCGTCTGCACCATCATCGGCGTTAGATCGACTCCGATAACTTTTCCCGTTTTCCCCACGTGCAGTGCCGCAACACATACATCGATGCCCGCTCCGCAACCCAAATCCAAGACGGTCGATCCTTCAGGAAAATTTCCGATTGAAAAGGGATTGCCGACAGCGGCACAGTAATCCCAAAGATGTGAGGGAAGAGCTTCAAACCACTCAGGACTATAGCCGTGAGCTTTGGCGTTATCCAACCCTTTGTCCCATCCAAAATCTTTTGCGGGATTAAGAGCCAATTGCGTGTATAAATCAATAACATCTTGTGTTGCGCATGCGGATGTTGCCATAATGAATCCTTCTATGTAGCGATTTAGCTATTTTGCTAAATTGTTTTTACAATGGTATAATATTGAACATTAATTGTCAAGGGTTGCCAATGCTAGATATGGATAAAAAAATAAAAATATTTAAAGCTCTTGGTCACGAGACCCGATTTTTAATTTTCAAGAATGTCTTTACTGGAGGCTATGCCTGTTCTATCGACCAAACCAAACCCAATGATGACATCATTGCACAAGCAACGTGCGTCAGCACCATCGCTGAACATTTCAATTACTCTTTACCAACGATTTCACGTCACCTCAAAGAGTTGAAAGATGCCGATATCATCATTATGCGAAAAGTAGCGAGTAAAATCTACATCGAACCTAATTTTGAAATGATCAAAGAGATCGCGGGATGTTTTGAAAATCTTGTCAGTAACTTTGAGCAAAACCGCACCTATATTTTTGACAATACAAAGGTGGAGGCTTAATCCTCTTTAATTTGTTTTTCAGTTTGAAATCAATACCATTCGTTTATCAATTTAGCAAATTCGCTAAATAAGTAATTGGAGAGACAATGAAAAAAATTGCCGTAATAATGTTGTTGGCGATGGGGCTTAATGCTGCACAATTCAACTGGATTTATACCTATAAAGAAGCGAGTGCAAAAGCCCTTAAAGAGAATAAGCCGATGGTTGTTTATATGCACCGTCCCGGTTGCGAATCGTGCGATTTTTTAGAACAAAAAGTTTTCAATGATGAAAATTTGAGTGTTTATGTAAATGAGCATTATGTGCCGGTATTGCTTAATGTCAAAAAATCTGATGCGCCAAAAAAGCTTGTTGTTAAAGCGAGTCCTGTATTTCATTTCGTCAACAGTAAAGGGGACTTTATTGAAGAAACTCAATATGGCGGGAAAAATGCAAAAACTTTTTTGAAAATTCTTCAAGACGTAGAGATAAAATTCCAGTCAAAAAAATAATTGCGTTGTTCCTTAGATCATTGCATTGACCTTTAAATACTTTTTTGTGGTAATTTCTGTTCTCTGGCGCGTTCCGTGGTTGCAATCGCATACATTACTCCGTTCTCATCTACTAACGCAGTAGAGGTCATCCAAACTTCTACAATCTCCCCTTTTTTGGTGATCCGCGTTGTACGATAGGGTTTTAGGATTTCATCCTGACTCAGTTCATGAAGTTTGGCTAGTGCTTTTTTACGTTGTTTTTCAGGAATTCGATCACTGACATTCATGGCTAATGCCTCGGATTCACTCCAGCCATACATCCTAACTGCACCGCTATTCCACGAGATAATACGGCCATCCAAATCTTGCACGGTGATGGCGTCGTGTGCGTCGCGAACGACTACGGCCAAACGTGAGAGTTCATTGGCATGGCGCAGTGCTTCTCGCATCTGTACTGTTTCGGTGATATCTACAAAGGAGATCACTGCACCCTCGATGATATTATCAAGAGTACGGTAGGGTTGAATCCGCAGTGTGTACCACATTTTTTTTGCGTTCTGAACTTCTATCTCTTTGGGAATTAAGGTATCTAGTACCTCCTGCGTGTCGGTAACAAGACTCTCATAACCTATCAGATTTGAGGCGATATGTCCAACTGGCCGTCCCAGGTCGCTTGGGATCAGGTGGATGATGTTGGTGATGGAAGGGGTGAAACGGAGAATATGCAGGTTATGATCGACGAAGAGCGTACCGATTCCTGTACCTGCTAAGAGGTTGTTCATGTCGTTATTGGAGTGTGATAAATCGGTTATCTTGGTTTGTAACTCGGCATTGACAGTGGAAAGCTCTTCATTAAGGGACTGCAGCTCTTCTTTGGATGTTTCCAGTTCTTCGTTGCTGGATTGCAATTCCTCGTTTAACGACTGCATCTCCTCATTAAACGATGTAAGCTCGTCGTTGGAAGTTTCAAGTTTATCATTGGCGGCATTGAGAAAATCTTCTTGAGTATACAGCTCATGTTGGAGTTCTTCTAGGCGCGTATCTCTGTCATGTAGGGGATTGATTGTCATGATCGAATGTGGGGTATGTTCGGGATTTATAGAGGGTACTTCCTCGATAATCACTAGGTATACCGGTAATTTCTGTTTTAGTTCCAGTGGATGGATCGTGATATTGACGGTGATAATACGATGAGCCCTTTTGATGTGCAGACCCAGAGAGTGGCCAATTTGCTTACTCATCGCAACTTTACGCAATGCTGACGTTAACTCATGCCTCAACCCTTCACGAGCCATTTTTAAAATATTGTTAACATTTGGCTCGCCGGAGGGGAGTTTTAGATACATATCTGGTCGGCCGTGTAGGTAGAGGATATCGCCTTTATCATTGACCAAAATCCCGGTTAGGGTGCACTGTTTTAATAGTGTTTGTTCGGTCAACTCGCGCATCGGTACTTTGGCCGGATTGGCTATTTTTTCGACCACATTTTGGGATGATATAGGTATCGCAGTTGAGGGAGAAAAAAATCTTTTCGATGCTGTAATCTGTGCTGCATGGCTATCTTCTGTGCATTGGTAGAGTTTGGATTGTTGATCTAGTACACTAAATAGATCGCTAAAGTCTCCAACACCCTCTGATGATCCCAAGAAAAGAATACCGCCTGGGTTCAGCGCGTAGTGAAATAGGGGGATGAGCTTCTTTTGCAACTGTGGACCCATATAAATCAGGAGGTTACGACAACTTATGAGATCGAGTTTTGAGAAAGGGGGATCTTTGATCACATTTTGCTCAGAAAAGACCAGCATATCTCGGATGCTTTTTTGAATACGGTACCCGCTGTTGTCGGTTTGAGGTGTAAAAAATCGGGTTAGTCTCTCGGGGGAGAGATTATCGGTGATACTGGGGGGATAAAGACCGATGCGTGCTATAGCTATTGCCTTTGCGTCAATGTCCGTGGCGAAGATTTGTACCGTATAGTTTTGTTTCATCTCTTCCATACACTCTTTTAAGAGGATGGCAATAGAATAGGCTTCTTCGCCGCTGGAGCATCCTGTGGTCCATACACGGATTGTAGATTCAGAGGATTTGCGGGTAAAAATTTTCGTAATAATCTGTTCTTTCAGGAGGAGAAAGGCTTCCGGATCGCGGAAAAAATTGGTCACGCCAATTAAAAGATCATGAAATAATGCATTTATCTCATCCGGTGTTTGTTGCAGATATTTAGTATAGTTATCGATCGTTTCGATTTTCTGAACTGCCATACACCGTTGGATTCGGCGATGGATAGTGCTGGGTTTGTACTGTGAAAAGTCGTGACTGGTTTGATCGCGTAGAAGGACGAATATTTTTTTAAGGACATTTTCCTCTTTTGGTGTCGTAGCGGGTGCTATAGTATGAAGCTTTTTAACGGCATAGTTCGAATAAGCGATAAGATGGTTCGGCATCTGATCGGGTGCCAGAACATAATCGACCAGTCCCGTGGCAATGGCGCTGCTGGGCATACCGTCGTATTCGGAGGAATCGAGATTTTGTGCTATAACAATTCCTCCATTTTCCTTAATGGCCTCTATCCCTTTCGTTCCATCACTGCCAGTGCCGGAGAGGATTATCGCGATGGCGCGTTTGTGTTGATCTTGCGCCAAAGAGCGAAAGAAGAAATCGATCGGAAGCCGATGGCCGCGCGGGGCAGAGGGTTCGAGTAATTGGAGCGAACCGTTTAGTAATGCCATATCGTGGGCGGGAGGGATAACGTAGACACAGTTCGGTTCTATTCGCATCCCGTCCTTAACTTCAAATACCTGCATATTGGTATATTTCTGGATGATATCGGTTAGGAGACTCTTGTGATCGGGAGCGAGGTGTTGTATCAAAATAAAGGCCATATCCAAATCAGTATCGTTGGGAATAGCTGAAAAAAATGCTTCGAATGCTCTCAATCCACCTGCCGAGGCACCAATCGCGACGATGGGGAATTCAGTCATGGGTATTTTTTTAACTTTTGGTCGTTTTTGTTCTCTCATGATTGTTTCCTATATGGTTAAACATTTTAATGATTTTCTGACCGATTTTAGCGCTTCACTACTGTAAAGCGGCTTTTAGAATACGCTACCCTGAATACGGGCGGTTTGCTCCGTACAAATAGCGATTTGAGCTGGTTATTGAGAGTAAAAATATTGAAATTACCGAAAAAGATTTCTGATCATTTGATACAACTCCTTACCCCTTACCCCTTGCCAGATGCGTTACTTTTACCTAATCGGTTGCAATACTCTAACCTGAGGCTATCGCCTTTTCGATCATCGCCGAAGTTGATCCCTTCTTCTGGCGTATTCAACCCATTTGTATCCCTCATCCAAAACAAAAATAGCAATCAGTGCAATGGCGACATAGCCGAGTATTTCTCCGCTCGGAGGGACGACATGAAACCACTCCGGCAAAAGGTAGAGGGCGATTCCTTGCAGTACTATACCGAGCGATATTCCACCCCAGAGCCATGGATTGATGGTGAGGCTACGGCGAATGTTTTTCAAAAAGGGTTCTGACTCTTTTTGGGCTAAGATGGCGGTGATCCATTGGGCGGCAACGACGGTGGTAAAAGTAGCACTGAGGATAGACTCATAAGGGTAGTTATGGGTGTGAAGCGTGATAAAAAGCACCATGGTGACGCTGGCGGTGACGAGAGCAAACCATCCCAGCCGAAAAAGCATCGGTGTATCAAAGAACTGTTTTCCCGCAGGTCTGAGAGGACGTTTCATCACATCTTCCTCTTCCTCGCACATCGCAAAAGTTTTGTCGCACATTCCATCTGTGACGATATTGACCCACAGTATTTGGGTCGGATGAAGGGGGAGGGGCAATGCCATCAAAATGGCCATACTGATGAGGATGATCTCTCCCAAACTGGTGGAGAGGAGATAAAAGAGGACTTTGCGGAGATTATCGGTGATAACACGCCCTTGGCGGATGGCATCGACGATGACTCCCAGATTGTTATCGACAAGTACCATTTTGGAAGAGGCTTTCGCCGCTTCGCTCCCGTTACCCATGGCAATCCCCAAATCGGCCGCTTTGAGTGCGGGGACATCGTTCACCCCATCTCCTGTAACGGCAACGATATCGCCTTGTTTTTGGAGAAGCTGAACGATTCGGTATTTGTGTTCCGGCATCGCGCGGGCTATCACACCCGTGTGTTCCAAACGCTTCGTTAGATCCACATCGCTGAGGGTGTCGATTTCTGATCCGGTGAGAATCTGTTGTCCGGTATGGTTTAATCCAACCTCAGAAGCAATGACTTCGGCGGTGATTGGGTTGTCTCCCGTGATCATGATGAGACGTATGCCGGCACGTTTGGCTAATTTTATCGCCTCAGCAGCATCTGCTTTGGGACGATCGGCGAACGCAATAAGCCCTACAATGCGTGTCGGCGCATGAACGGGATCTTCCCAATGATGATCGCTCACACCGAAGGCTAAAACACGTAACCCCTCCGATGCCATCCGATCGTGGGACTCTTTGAGTTGTTGGAGTTCGACAGGGGTATTTTGGGCGAGGGGGAGGAGGGCTTCATAAGCCCCTTTGAGATAGAGTTTTTCAGCTGAATCGATACGGTTGATCGTTCCCATCATTCTCGTTAGGGGATCAAATGGGTGATAATAGAGCCTTTCAAATTGGTTTCGCAAGGTGAGGTAGTTATCTCCCAGCCATTTGGCGAGGGCGACATCGATACCGTCCCCTTTTTCATCGTGTGAATCGTTACAGAGTGCCGCACAGCGTAGAAGCTCTTCTTCATCAAGTATCATCGTCTCTTTGACGGAGAGAATCCCCTCGGTAATGGTTCCCGTTTTATCGGTGGCGATAACGGTGGCACTTCCGAGCGATTCGACGGAGGGGAGGTGGCGCACTAGAATTTTGTGGTGGCTGAGACGATAAGCACCGATCGCTAAAATAAGGGTAATAACGATCGGAAGCCCCTCGGGGACTGCTGAGACGAGTTGAGCGAGGAGTAATGAGACTATCTCATCGATACTCCGCTCTTGAGCAATCGCAAAAGTACCGAGAACCAAGAGAATGAGAATGATAGCGATTAGCAGCTGTTTTGAAAAATGGCGCATTGAGCGTGTCAATGGGGATTCGGGGGAGACTTTTTGTGCCGCTTCCGCAATTTTTGCCATTTCGGTTGAAGAGGCCGTTGCACACACGAGAGCGGTCGTTTTGCCTCGTAAAATGGAGGTTCCCGAATAGAGTGTGTTGTGGCGTTCATAAATAGGGGCTTCGGGGCTGACAACGGAATCGGAGTATTTATCGGATGGGAGCGATTCTCCGGTGAGTACCGCTTCATCCACTTGGAGAGCGTGAGATTCTATCAGGCGCAGATCGGCAGGGACGAGATCCCCCTCATTGAGGAGTATGATATCGCCGGGGACGAGTTTGTGAGAGGGGAGGAGTGTTTCAATCCCGCTACGCAATACCCGCACATGATTTTCGCTCAATCGCTGCAGTGCACGAATAGAGGTTTCAGCTTTAAGCTCCTGATAAAATCCCAGCAGTGCATTGATGATAAGGATAGCGAGGACGATAATTCCGTCTTTGGTATGATCCATGGCGAAACTGATAATTCCCGCAGCGATGAGGATGAGTACAATGGGACTGGCGAATTGAGAAACCAGTATAGAGAGTTTAGACCGCTCTTCCACCATCAGGGAGTTGGAACCGAATTGTCTATAGCGATGTTCCGCTTCGTTGGCATCAAGCCCCTCACGAGAGCTCTTTAATTCCTCTAAGAGAGAATCTATGGACTTTGACCAAGGTGAATCAGGAATCTGCATATACGCTCCTTCTCTCGATAGATATTAAAGCACTCTTTATGTATAATAACATACTTTAAATACTGCAAACCTATTTTTTCTTGTGAAATTAATCTTCGAGCGTTTTTTGTATATTTCAATATTGACATGGAGTTTTAATGCTATTACTATCCCCAAAACAAGAGTGGTTCGGCAATATCAGGGGTGATATACTCGCTGGAATCGTTGTTGCTCTCGCGCTGATCCCTGAGGCTATAGCCTTTTCTATTATTGCGGGAGTTGATCCCAAAGTCGGACTGTATGCCTCGTTTTGTATCGCCACGGTTATCGCTTTCGTCGGAGGGCGTGCGGGGATGATCTCGGCGGCTACGGGTGCGATGGCGCTTCTTATGGTGACACTGGTCAAAGAGCATGGGTTGCAATATCTGATGGCAGCTACCCTTTTGACAGGGGTATTGCAAATCGTTGCTGGCTATCTAAAGCTGGGTGTTTTGATGAGCTTTGTTTCCCGTACCGTTGTGATCGGTTTTGTAAACGCACTGGCAATTTTGATCTTTATGGCGCAGCTTCCGGAGCTGACGAATGTCACATGGCACGTCTATGCACTGACGGCGGCAGGGCTTGGGATCATCTATCTTTTCCCGTATATCCCAAAGCTGGGCACCTTGATCCCCTCACCGCTTGTGACGATTGTCGTCCTTACCGCAGTTGTCGCAGTTATGGGAATCGATGTCCGAACGGTCGGTGATATGGGACAGCTTCCCGATACATTACCGATCTTTTTATGGCCGGATGTTCCACTGAATTTTGAGACACTGGCGATTATTTTTCCATACTCAGCCGCATTGGCGGCGGTAGGTTTGCTTGAATCGTTTATGACGGCAACCATTATCGATGATATGACGGATACCGACAGTGATAAAAACCGTGAAGCCAAAGGGCAGGGGATCGCCAACATCGCCTCAGGATGTCTGGGCGGTATGGCAGGATGTGCGATGATCGGACAGTCGGTCATCAATATCAAGTCCGGTGGACGAGGGCGTCTCTCTACTCTGATTGCGGGGGTATTGCTCCTCATCATGGTCGTATTTATGTCTGATCTGATTTCCATCATCCCGATGGCAGCGCTCGTAGCGGTGATGATTATGGTCTCCATCGGGACATTTAACTGGGCTTCGATTAAAGGGCTCAAAACCCTTCCCCTTTCTACCAATCTGGTCATGATCACCACAACTGCTGTTGTCGTTGCGACCCACAATCTTGCGTTGGGCGTTTTAAGCGGGGTACTACTTGCATCACTCTTCTTCGCCAACAAGATCAGCCACTTTATGTATTGTGACAAATCGTATGAAGAGACAAGCGATACCCGTATCTATAAATTCATCGGGCAAATCTTTTTCAACTCTGCCGATCGTTTTGCCGATGAATTTGATTACAAAGAAGAGGTTAAAAATGTTGTTATCGATGTAACACACGCCCACTTTTGGGACATTACAGCTGTCTATGCTCTCGATAAAGCGGTGATCAAGCTTCGCAATATGGGCAAAGAGGTCGAAGTGATCGGGCATAATGAAGCGACTCAAACGATTATCGACCGTTTCGGTATTCACGACAAACCTTCAGACATTGAAAAAATAATGGGTGGGCACTAAGGTTTACTTAGACTTCTCACATAATGTTTGATCACTACCGGAGCAGGGTACTCAATCAACGCTTTTAAAGTATTCCAATGCTTTCTTGGAGCTTTGTTTATGATCAACGATGGGTTTAGGATATTCTCCCCACGTATATTGGGTCAATGCCGCTTCATCGGAGAATATTTTAGAAGGGACGTTTGATAGCTCAGGGAGATGGGTTTTGATATAGAGCCCCTCGCGATCAAATTTTCCACTTTGGGTATAGGGGTTGAAAATCCGAAAATAAGGCTGTGGATCGACCCCCGTCCCGGCACTCCATTGCCATGAGAGGATATTGGAACTCGCATCATAATCCATCAGATGCCGAGCAAAAAACCGCTCCCCCCACTGCCACGGCAACAGCAAATTTTTAGTAAAGAACGACGCGCAGATCATCCGTACACGGTTGTGCATCTCTCCGCTCTCCAACAGTTCGCGAATACCGGCATCGACGATGGGAACTCCGGTACGGGCAGTGCAAAATGCCTCAAAATAGAGAGTGTTTTCGATCCCTTTAAACGGATAGCGGAAGTTTTTATCGGCCAGATGGGGGAAATGAAACAAAAGCATCGCGTAAAACTCACGGAAAATGAGCTGACGAAAAAACGGCTCGGTATCGATCCCCCCTTTTTTTTGCTCTACCAGCCACCGAACAAGAGTTCGGATAGAGAGGGTTCCGAAACGGAGATCCGTGCTGAGTCCCGAGGTCGCCTGAAGTGCCATGAAATCACGATCATGGGGATAATTATCCAGTTTTGACGCCAATTGTTTTAATTTTTCATCAGGAGGGAGTTGCTGAGCAGGTGTCAACGATTGCTCTATAAACCCGATTGAGGCGAGGGAGAGGGGAAGCTTGGTATGAATATCTCCTTCGATACGGTGGATACCCTCATAATCAAAGGGGATAAGGCTCTGAGGAACAGCTACCGATTCCGCCCTATGTTCAGGCCGTAACACAATTTTAGCACGGTTGTAAAACGGGGTAAAAACCAGATAGGGGGAGCCGTCGCTTTTGAGTACTTCATCAGGACGGAAGATATACGTATCGTGTAGGTAGGTAAAAGGGAGGAGATGCGACACATCACGATCCCGTTCGCGTGCGTAGGAATCATAATCTCCCGATGCGCACACATCATAAAAATCTCCTTGTGTTAAAAGCCATTGAAACACATTTGTCGCCTTTCCGTAGAAGATCGCCAAATCGAGTCCACGGGTTTTTAAGTCCCGCTTTAATCGTATAAGCGCGTTAAAAATAAAGGTAACCCGACGATCGTGCGGGGAGAGCTTTTCGAGTATGGCGGTATCAAAAATAAAGATGGGGAGGACGTCCCCTTCTTGGGATAGGAGACGATTATCCTCTATTCTTAGATCACGCCGAAACCATAAAATACGACGCATCCTCATTTTCCGCTGTTGATATGGGAACGTAATGAAAGTGTTTTAGGGTAGGGGTGTAGAAACGTCTGATCGAGTAAATACTCGGTGTTGTATTTTTTGGCATAGAGATGGATCGTCGAGACGGGGACGATGATGGGGATGATTTTAGAGGCATAGTCGTCTATTTGAGTATGCAGTGTCTCTTTTTCACTTTTGCTCAGCTCATTTTTGAAAAATCCTGCCAAATGTTCTAATACATTACGCGTTTTTTTGATCGAGCTTTTTCGCGCGATAGCGGTTTTAAATCCAAGCTCGTACATCCCAAGTAGTGTCTCCAACGTATGCCCCTCTCGGTTGGCGACGAGGTTGCCTAGCTCTCGGTAGAGGGTTTCGTCTTTGGCTTGAAGCATGAATTTGTTGATCGTATGAAAGCGAACCAAATCGCCTATCGAGGGGTTTGATGCTTTGAATTTCTCATACGCATCATACGCAAAGATCTGCATCACGAAATTTTCTCTCAGCCACGCATCCTCAAGCCGTCCTTCCTCTTCCATTGGCAGCAGAGGAAATCGCTCACGGCAAAGACTCATGAAAAGACCGTCCTCTTTCCCTTCGCAGTAGCCGTTTTCGAGATAGAGTTTCGCACTTTTCATCCCGCAGCTGGGTGATTTGGATTTGAAGATGATTCCGCACAACGGCTTCGATTCGAGTTTACTCAGTTCATCACGGCTGGTTTGGATCAGCGCATCGGTGAGATCGTCACCGCTTTTGTTCGAATGGACCCGAATATTTCCCTCAACGTTAACCAGGCGAACGGAGTCCCGTGGAGTCCAGAAGGCCAAATGCTCAGGGCAGAAAGGGATAAACTCAGCAAATACAGAGAGTTCATCGGTAATGAAACGGTCCCGCTTGTGTCCGCCATCATATCGGATTTGTTGACCCAAAAGGCAAGAGGATACAGCTAGCGTCATAAGGTTGTTCCTTTAAACAGAGTATAGAGAGTCTATCACAAATCCATCCTTGAAGTAAATCATTTTGGTTAACATAATATATATTATCTTGAAAAATATACAGGCAGAAAATACAGAGATTTGTAGATAATATAAAATATGGATCAATTTAAAGAATCGTTCATTACAATAGAGAACGCTAAAAAAAGAAAAAGAATGAGTGAAGAACCTAAAAAAATCGGATTGACTACACTAGAAGCACAGAACAGGCTAAAGCAATTTGGTCCTAATAGGTTACCTGGAAGCGAGCCTCAAACCCTATTAACGATTATTCTTAAAGTGGTCAGCGAACCGATGTTTTTGATGCTCCTCGTAGCTGGCGGCATTTATCTGGCTCTTGGTGATCGTGCAGAAGCTGCATTTTTACTGTTTTTTGTGTTTGTGGTCATCGGTATCACATTGATACAAGAACATAAAACACAAAGGGCATTGGAATCTTTGCGGGATCTATCTGCTCCGCGTGCACTGGTCATACGTGATGGCAATGAGATACGAATTCCCGGCTTTGAGGTGGTCCCCGGTGATTTGATGGTGCTGCATGAAGGTGACCGCATTGCCGCTGATGGATGCATCGTGCAAGGAGAGCTCTCAGTAGATGAATCACTCCTTACCGGAGAAGCAATAAGTGTCAACAAAACAGCAGGTTCTGATGCCGCTTCGATGCTTTTCGCAAGCACCGTGGTGACCAAAGGTGTTGGACTCGCCATCGTACAAACCACAGGAACTGCTACCGAAGTGGGTCGTATAGGCCAGTCTCTGGCTGTAACCGATGAAATTCCCTCAGGGCTTCAACACTCCTCACGCACCTTTGTTCGTACCTTAACCATGGTTGCATTAACTCTTGCATTTATGCTAATGGTGGTCAATTGGCTATGGAATGATCATACGGTTTTAGAAAGCATACTCACCGGGATCGCTCTTTCAATGGCTATTTTGCCGGAGGAAATACCGGTTATCCTTACCGTATTTTTAGCGCTAGGGGCGTGGAAAATTAGTAAAATAAACGTACTTACTCGCAGAATAACAGCTGTGGAGGCCTTGGGTGCAATCAATGTATTGGCAGTAGATAAAACCGGAACGTTGACACAAAATCGTATGCAAGTTGCTGAATTGGCCGTATACAATGGTCAATGCAGGGTAGCTCAAGATGTTGAATTGCCCGAAAAATTTCATATCTTGATCGAATTTGCGATGTTGGCTACTCCAGCCGATCCTTTTGATCCGATGGAAAAAGCTATTCAGAAATTTGGACATACACACTTAAACGGTAGCGAGCACATACATGATGGCCGCATTCCTGAGTTTCAGTATGAGCTTTCGCGTGACATTCTAGCCATGACACGTCTCTTTTCCGATGAAAAGCCGTTGTTATATTTGCTGGCAACAAAGGGGGCACCGGAGGCTGTTGCCGATTTGTGTCATCTCTCTGAATCAGAGTATCATAGTATGCAAAGTCATGTGGAGAGGATGGCTAAACGGGGGCTTCGTGTCCTCGGTGTTGCGAAAGGCTCGTGGCAAGGAGCTTATGCTCGTTCACCGTGGCCGGCATCTCAACATGACTTTGATTTCACCTTTTTAGGCCTTCTTGGATTTCTGGATCCACCTAGAGAAGAGGTTCCAGAAGCCATTGCCCAGTGCCGCAGTGCCGGTATTAGGGTGCTCATGATCACGGGTGATCATCCGGATACGGCACGTTCAATCGCGCGACAGGTGGGGCTATCAGAAAACGCAGATGTCATTATGGGTGAGGAAATTGCTACTTTCAATGATACTGCCCTGCTCCATCGTCTTCAGTCGGCAGATATATGCGCGCGTATGAAGCCTGAGCAGAAACTGCGTTTAGTGCGCGTATTGCAGGAGGCTGGAAATGTAGTGGCGATGACGGGGGATGGAGTAAACGATGCTCCGGCACTCAAAGCTGCTAATGTTGGTATTGCCATGGGCGAGCGAGGGACCGATGTGGCACGTGAGTCTGCAGCCCTCGTTTTGCTGGATGACAGTTTTAGCAGTATTGTAGCCGCTATTTCTCAGGGACGACGCATCTATGATAACATCACCAAAGCAACTCGATTTGTATTTGCGGTTCACGTACCCATTATCGCTTTGACCCTTGTCCCTGCATTAATGCAGTGGCCGGACATATTGCAACCGATTCATATCGTTTTACTTCAGCTGTTGATCGATCCCGCCTGCGCCATTGTGTTTGAAGCCGAAGCTGCGTCAATGAACATCATGAAGCGTCCTCCGCGATCCCTTTGGGCTACCCCTTTCTCTCTCAGTAATGTAGGGTTTGCCGTTGTACAAGGGGGAGGCATCGCACTCATCTTATTGGTCGGATATGCTCTATTGCGAAATAGCGGTTGGAATGAGGCAGACCTTCGGATCAGCGTATTTACGGCACTTGTTCCGACTCTGTTTCTCTTGGTCTTGGCAAATCGTGATTTACCCCTTACTGGCCAACGCAATGGGTTTGTGAGTAATCCTTCGCTTGTATACATGTTCGGCGGTGTAAGCCTCATACTGGCTGCTGTGCTGCTTATCCCTGTGTTGCGTGATATGCTGGGCTTTGCTCCCATTACACTGCCGCAGCTATCTGCTGCTGTATTCATGTTGATGGCAGGCGGAGTATGGCTGCAAATATTGCAATTGATACGTAGAAAAATATCCATTAATAACGGTATAATAAAAAAATATTAATTACGATTTTATTGTTTTAAACACTTCTAGAAAGCGGAAATATAGAGCAATGAAGCAAATAGCACGATGTAACATGTACCATTTAAAAATTAAAATATTAGTAACGTTTGGCCTCGTCATTTTGTGTGTCGCAACGATAATGACAACGTACAACATTGTCCATGAAAAAGAGGAAGCCAATCTGCGGATGGCAAAAGCACACCAAAGTGTTCATCTTACGTACAAAGAGATCATGCGAGAGACCATCAGTTTTTACAAGGCACGAACGAATGCCAGTCTCCATTATCCGGGAGTTTTTGAGGCATTTCGTGCAAGAGATCATGAGAAACTCTATCAGTTAATGTTACCCCGCTGGGAAGTTATGCGAGAAGAAAACCCTTCATTGCTCCTCATGCAATTCCACAATGCGGATGGAACGTCGCTGCTACGAATGCATAAGCCAACGGTATACAGCGATCCAATCGCCACGAAGCGCTCGATGGTCGCTTATATCCATAAACATCACACAACAATATCAGGATTTGAAGAGGGGATTCAGGGGCTTGCGTTTCGAATTCTTGTTCCGGTACTTGATCAGGGAAAATATCTTGGTGCTGTTGAGTTCGGGATATCTACCCCCTATCTCTTTGAAAAAATTTATCGCTATACCCATTATGAATCTTTTTTTATGATTCATCAAAAATATGTGGGAATATTATCCCCTACCAATCACTATCTCCTGCTGGGCGATTATATGGGAATCGACATCCCCGCCAAATTGTTGCCTTTGGTAAAACAGTATCCAAGTAAATCACCGCTTCTCGCAAACAGTGTTGTCACTCTTAAAAATCAATCTTTTCTTATCTCCGCTGTCCCGGTGATGAATTATAATAATCAGCCGATGGGGGCAATCATGTTTGTCCAATCGGTCCCTGATTTTGGGAGTCATGTAGTGGACATGATCATTATCTCCTCCCTTATTGCTATTATCTTGATCATCATAATAGGGGTGATTATCAATCAAATCTACACGATGGTTGCCAATAAAATACATTTTCAGGAGTTCTACAACCAAACCATACTCGATGCCATCCCCTCCCCTGTAATTGTCACCAACGGACAGGAGCTTACGGCTGCCAATCAAACCTTATTGTCCTATTTATCCTACGAGACCCTTGAAGATTTTAAGAATGATCACGCGTGTGTCTGTGAGTATTTCGAAGAGGGGGATACCGATGATTATCTCTTGCCGATGCAAAACGACCAGCGCTGGACTGAATACATTCGGGAACACCCTCATATAAGTCATAAAGCCAAAATCACCATTAATGGTAAAACGACTGTATTTGATGTAAAACTTTCTGTTTTACAATTTAATGAGGAGACCCGATACGTTGTGATTTTTACCGACATCTCCTATATGCAATCGATTGCCATAACAGATCCCTTGACGGGCATTGCGAATCGACTCCATTTTAGCATGATTTATGAGCATGCCATCAATGTGGCCCGTCGTGAACAAAAACCTCTCGGGATAATCTTTTTTGATATTGACCATTTCAAGAATATCAACGATCGTTACGGTCATCTGGTCGGAGATGCGGTATTAAAACATATTCCAATTTTGATCAAACAGCGGATACGCAAAAGTGACATTCTCGCACGTTGGGGAGGAGAAGAATTTATCATTTTATTACCCAGTACCTCTCTCGAAGAGACAGCTCAGATTGCTGAGATACTGCGATTGGCCATTGAAAGTGAAAATTTTGAGACAGTAGGATCGATAACCTGCTCATTTGGCGCTGCCACCTTAAATGAGAACGAATTATCCGACGAGTTACTCAAACGGTTAGATGAGCTGCTGTATGAAGCAAAAGAGAGCGGACGTAACCAAGTAATAGTTCAATCGTGACAATATTGGATAAAATACGAAAAAACAAATGAGACTTTATGACTTTTACCATTGATGCCACATGCGGGAATGCCAGAGCATGTACTATTACGACAGCCCATTCCACTATACAAACCCCTATTTTTATGCCCGTAGGAACCGTAGGCTCTGTAAAAGCACTTGATATGGTCGATATGACGGAGATTTTGAATACGCAAATAATCCTTGCCAATACCTATCATACCTATTTGCGCCCCGGTGATGAGACCATTGCCGCGCTGGGCGGATTGCACGGCTTTACGACCTATCCGAAAAGTTTTTTGACCGATAGCGGCGGATTTCAGGCATTCAGCCTCAGCGATATTTCCAAACCGACCGAAAAAGGGATCGAATTTAAAAGCCATATTGACGGCTCAAAACACTTTTTTACACCGGAGAAGGTGATCGATATCCAAAATAATCTTAACAGCGATATTATGATGATCCTCGATGATCTCGTCGCCCTCCCCGCTACCCAAGAACGGATCAAAACCTCCATCGAGCGAACCACGCAATGGGCGAAACAGTCGATCGAGTATTTCCGACATAAACAATCCCTTGGCGTTGGCGTACAGCAAAATATCTTTGCCATTATCCAAGGGGGGACGGATTTAAACTTCCGTACGCAGTCGGCGAATGAACTGTGTGCGATGGATTATGACGGATTTGCTATCGGAGGGCTCTCCGTCGGAGAATCCAACAACCTGATGTATGATACGGTTGAACATACAACGCCGCTTATGCCTGTCGATAAACCGCGCTATTTGATGGGAGTCGGGACGCCTGAAGATTTGGTCGAGAACATCGAGCGCGGCGTCGATATGTTTGACTGCGTTATGCCGACACGAAATGCGCGCAACGGAACCCTTTTCACAAACTTTGGAAAAATAAATATCCGAGGGGCACGATTTAAACTCGACAGTGATCCCATCGATCCTGCGTGTGATTGCTATACGTGCCGTCGCTACAGCCGTGCCTATTTGCACCACCTGTTCCGTTCCAAAGAGTTGACCTTCTTTCGTCTCGCATCGATTCATAATCTCCACTATTATTTGTGGCTCGTCAACAAAGCGCGAGAAGCGATTATTGCCGGAAAATTTCGTGAATTTAAAAAGGATTTTTATGCACTCAGAAGCGCTTAAACTCGGAGTCAATATCGACCACATCGCTGTCTTGCGTGAAGCACGTAAGATTAATGATCCCGATCCCCTTATGGCATTAGGAATTTGTGCCCAAGCGGGTGCCGACCAGATCACCATTCATTTACGTGAAGATCGTCGCCATATCCATGATGAAGATGCCCTTCGTATTATTGCTTCATCGACATTGCCGGTCAACTTGGAGTGTGCTATTGATCCTGCTATTATTGAAATCGTTTGCGGATTGAATCCCCACCGTGCAACCATGGTTCCTGAAAAACGGGAGGAAGTGACGACCGAGGGGGGATTGGATGTTTCAGGACAATTTGAATCAATATTAAATGCTATTAACAAACTCAAAGAATACGAAATAGACGTTTCCCTCTTTATCGACCCGACACGTGAAGCCGTTGAACTTTCCGAACGTTTGGGTGCGCAATGGGTTGAACTTCATACGGGCAGTTTTGCTAACCTCTACGCCATGCGCCACAGTTCGCTTCCCCATTCCCATCATGCGATTGAAAGCTTGCGTCTTTCGCGCCGTGAGCTTGATAATCGTCTTGAACAAGCATACAGCGATATTGTCGATGCAGCGAACTATGCCCGCTCTTTGGGGCTAAAAGTGGCAGCAGGTCATGGGCTTAACTACCAAAACGTAACTGCTATCGTGGATATTGACACCATCGAAGAGCTCAATATCGGTCAAAGTATTATTGCACGTTCCATCTTCACGGGACTCTCTCAAGCCATCACGGATATGAAGAACCTATGTCAGCGCTAAAACGCATTGCCATCAGCGTTGGTGACCTAAACGGGGTTGGATTTGAAATACTCTTAAAAGGGCACGAACAGATAAAACATCTATGCGATCCCCTCTATTGCATTAATTATACAATGGCGCATCAAGCCGCAATGCTGTTGGGCACTCAATTTCCCAATGATTTTAATATGGTTAAAGTCTCGGGAGAATTCACTATCATACCGGGTGAAGTATCCGCATCCAGCGGTCAGTACAGTTTTGATTCTTTTAAGAGTGCGGTGGATTTGGCACGCTCTAAAACCGTGGATGCCGTTGTGACACTACCGATTCACAAAGAAGCGTGGATGTTGGCGGGGATACACTATAAGGGACATACGGATGCGTTGAGAGATATTTTCAATCAAAAAGCTATCATGATGCTTGGATGTGAAAAAATGTACGTGGCACTCTTCACCGAGCATATCCCGCTTCGTGAAGTGATGCAGCATATCACGACGGAAGAACTGAGCGATTTTATGCACCGTTTTTACAAAAGTGTGGGTGTCAAAAATATTGCTGTTTTAGGGCTCAATCCACATGCCGGGGACAACGGCGTTTTAGGAGAAGAAGAACGTGAAATTGAAAAAGCGATAGCACAGGTAAACAGAGAACTTGGCGAAGAAATTTTTCTCGGCCCCCTCGTCCCTGATGTGGCATTTACACCGCGGGTGCGGGAACATTTCACCCACTATATCGCCATGTATCACGACCAAGGGTTAGCTCCCCTCAAAGCGCTCTATTTTGACGAAGGGATTAATGTCTCATTGGGACTTCCCATCATCCGAACCTCCGTCGATCACGGGACGGCGTTTGATATCGCCTACCAAAACAAAGCATTAATATTAAGTTATATTAATGCTGTAACAGCAGCGATAAATTTGTGCTCTCAAAAAGGATAACCCATTAATCCCTCTATTGTTTCTGATATTATTTTGTTGTTAAATGAGATTCTGCCAACCCAGCTCTATGCATCAGATTTTAACAATGAGATGTATATAAATATACTAAAAAAACTCTCCCTTTATGAGAAAGAAGAATTCTTTAACGATAAAAAAGGGGCTATTAAAAGGGGATTGACCGAATATTTTGAAAAAAATCATCAAAAAGTTAATATAGAGATCACTTTTAGAAGTTTTACCCTTACACAGAGTTTTTTTGACCCCTCTCGTAACGAGCCGTTTGATAGGATGATACATAAAAATATATTGATTTTGTTGGATGCGCTGAAAAGAAAAGAGGAATTTTCGGTTTTACCGTTTTTAGTGTCGATACCTGAATCAATCTACCAAGGCATTCTTAAAGAGTTTAGTCATTTGGGTGAAACCGTTGAAACGGCACGTACTACTACACGCCAACAAGTTAATACCATTTTTGAACTGGATGAACGAGATATCGTCTTTTTTCTTCGTGGTAAAATTACAATACGATCTTTTATGCCTCCTAAAAAACTTCCAGCCGGTGCCGATAAACGTTTTGCAGGTGAAACAATAGAGGCCATGGAGTTGATGTATCACCACTATTTCCCAGAGGGGGGATGGGATTATATTGAGCCGATATTGGGCGAAGTGATCGCAGAAAAGTTAAACTTTGAAACAATTGACAACATGACTTATCACAAACAATTTATCCCTGTTTTCCGTGCCATGATAGAAATTTTGTTGCTGGAGCTGATCAATGAAGAGGATAGAGCAAAAATAGAGGGATTAGCCGGTTATGTACTGCGTCAATATTTTCACCCTATTTTACTCTATACCGCTAAAAATCTTTTGGATTATGTCGAAAAACGGGATAAAAACGCTGAAATCTTTATTAAATATTACACGGATGATATCATTATTGATGCGAACGGAAATAAAATACAAAAATACGCGATTACCGATGAAAAACAGCAAAAATGGAATTTCAGCTCAATTCTCTCCGTTATGATGCAGTACAAACAAACAAAAGTCAGATTAAATGCACAAAAAGAGTCGATTTTGGAATCAGAAGGACGGGTGAATGAATGTGTGGCTGAAATCGAATCCGAAGAAAAAAATTACGACACAATAACAGAAGAATTGAAAAGCATGAAAACGTTGATGATTGAAAACGATACAAAAATTTCAGAGATCAAAGGACAACTGAATTCCAAGGAATCGGATAATATCTCTTTACAAACAGAGATTAAGAAGATAAACAACGTCCAAGATGAGCTACATGAGCGGAAGAAAAGTAAAAAAAGCCTCTTAGAACTCTCCAAAGGGCGTTTAGCCAATAAAAAAATAGAACTTACACGGAGGGAAAAGAAAGTCCTCTATGAAACAAAAGCGCTACAAACCATCATCGAGCAAACCGAACCAATTATTCAAAGTTATGAGATGATAGCGGAAGCCCTCTCTCTTGTTCTTGCCAAACGGTAAATTTTTACGAGAGGCGATTTCGATAATCCTCATAGCCAAACTCATGTATGAGGTCCAATTTCCCCTCTTTTCTCCATATTGCCAATGAGGGGAGCTTTATTCCGTTGAAGGTTGTATTTTTAACAAACGTGTAATGGATTTGATCTTCAAAGATGATTTTATCACCTACTTTAAGAGGTTCATCAAACGAGTAATCCCCCATAATATCCCCAGCCAAACAGGTATTTCCCCCAAGGCGATAGGTGTGTTTTTTCTCCCCCGCATCTGCTGCACCGCGTATGTCTGCACGATAGGGCATCGCGAGTGTATCTGGCATATGCGCTTCGGCAGAGCTATCGAGAATGGCAATATCCATACCGTTATGGATGATATCCAGCACCGAGGCTACCAACGGCCCTGTTTGCCAACCGACTGCTTCTCCGGGCTCGAGATAGACGGTAATATCGTTATGACGCCCTTTGAACTCTTTGATAACGCTAATGAGACGCTCAACATCATAATCGGCACGGGTGATATGGTGCCCTCCTCCGAAATTGACATATTTCAGTCCGTCAATGTACATACCAAATTTTGCTTCAAACGCTTCTAGTACCCCTTCGAGAGCGTCAACATTTTGTTCACACAATGCGTGAAAGTTCAACCCGTCGAGTTTTGAAACGAGTGCAGGGTCAAAATTCGCCAGTGTCGTTCCCAATCGGCTGTATATTCCACACGGATTGTACAAATCGACAGGAGAGGAGGAATATTCAGGATTAACGCGAAGGGAGACGGAGAGTTTCGGATTGATCTCTTTGACCCGATCAACATAGAGGTGAAATTGTGCAGGGGAGTTGAAAACAATATCATCGCTGATACGAGCAATCTCATCGATCTCATTTTCTTTGAACGCGGGAGAATAGGTATGAACCTCTTTGTTCATCTTTTCACGTGCCAGCCTCGCTTCATGCAATCCGCTCGCTGTACAGCCGTAGAGATAGTGGCCGACGAGATCAAAGGTTGACCACATCGCAAAACCTTTGAGTGCCAAAATAATTTTGGCACCCGATTCACGCTGAACGTATTCCATAAGTTGCAAGTTTTTTTCTAAAAGAGCCTCTTCGCAAATGTACATAGGGGTATGGGGAAGTTTGGAAAAATCGATACCGGACATGGTGAAATTCCTTAGGTTTTAATGGCGTGATTGTACCACAGCATGAAAAGGATAGCATTTTAATTTTTCTATTCTATTTGTGGTAATATTGTTACTAAAATGGTGTAGAATTAATTAATTAAACCATATTCTCCCTACGGAGGTTAAAAAATGCTCTCTTCACTCTATCTTCAAATTTCTAGAGAAGCTATCAAATCCCGTTTTGATGGCTCAAACATTGACAAAGCAAGGTTTCTGAAGCTCTACCCAGAAATGGGGTTGAAACACGCAACTTTTGTGACACTGACGTTACACGGACAATTGCGTGGATGTATCGGTTCTCTTATCGCACACCGCCCTCTCATTGATGATTTAATCTCCAATGCGCAGTCCGCAGCGTTTCATGATCCTCGTTTTCTTCCTCTCACAGCGGCAGAATTTGAGGAAATAAAAATTGAAGTCTCACTATTGAGCGAACCGAAATTGGTTACCTATACCGATAAAGCTCAGTTGAAATCGCTGATTCGTACCGGTGTCGATGGAGTGATTCTCAGACATGGAAATTATCAAGCGACATTTTTGCCACAAGTGTGGGAAGAACTGAGTGATTTTGAGACCTTTTTTTCCCATTTAGGGATGAAAGCAGGTATCGGAAGCGATCCGTTAACCTACCATCCTGATGTCTATACCTATCAGGTAGAAAAAATAGAGGAGGATTAGATGATGTCACGTACTATGAGCGTCGCGGGGAGCTTTTATCCCGCATCGGCAAATGAAATTATGACGATGATTGACCATTTTAATACAATTTTAGAATCTCATCCTGATCAATTGAAACGTTTTGACACCCTATCCGGGCGCGCCGTCATCGTCCCTCACGCAGGATGGATCTATTCAGGCTTCACGGCCAATATCGCGTATCGTGTCCTCTCAAGCGCCCACCCTAAAACTGTTGTCGTTATCGGCCCCTCTCACCGTGTCGGATTTGAGGGGGTGAGTATTGCCGATACAGAGAGTTACCAAACCCCCCTTGGGAATTTAGCTATTGATACCGTATTGGTTCGTGATCTAAGAAAGAATTTAGGTGTCCCCTACTTTGCGCAAGCACATCATGAACACAGCACGGAAGTGCAGATGCCCTTTATCAAACACTATCTTCCTGACGTCAAAGTTGTCGAACTGGTCTATGCGTATGCCGAACCCATACAGATTGCACCGATCATCGAGTATGTTCTGAATTTGCCCGACACGGCTATCGTTATCAGTACAGACCTGAGTCATTATTATTCTCTTGAAGAGGCAAAGCAACTCGATTCGATCTGTCTGGAGGCGATACGCACAGAAAATGTTCAAGAGTTGCATCAAGGGTGCGAAGCGTGCGGAATGATAGGGGTAGAAGCGATGCTGAGTGTGGCGAAAAAAAAGGATATGGAAGCTATGTTACTAGACTATCGCACCAGCGCCGACGCAAGCGGAGACGATGAGCGCGTCGTAGGATATGCGAGCGCACTTTTCCAATAAAATTTGAACACAAAAGGAATGAAATCCCTTTTGATGGCGCTAGCCGCTATGGCACTGAAGCTTGCCTCTGTCGAGGCAGATTTTTAACTCTCCATCTCAATAACATTCCAAGGAAGTCCTTGAATGTTCATCTCGTCCATGAAGAAATCGGGATCCATCTGTTCCATATTGAATACCCCTTTCCCGCTCCATTTTCCCTCGACCATCAGTTTTGCACCGATAACGGCAGGGACACCCGTAGTGTATGAAACACCTTGAGATTTTACTTCGGCGTAGCACTCTTCGTGATCTTTGATCTGATAAATATAAATTTTCCGTTTTTTACCGTCTTTGAGCCCCTCGGCTACGATACCGATGTTGGTTTTCCCTTTGGTTCGTGGACCCAATGATGCAGGATCAGGGAGCAGGGTTTTCAAGAACTCTATCGGGACGATTTTCATCCCTTTGTGCTCCACCTCTTTGATTCCCAGCATACCGACGTTTTCCAAACATTTCATGTGAGTAAGGTAGCTTTGACCGAACGTCATAAAAAAGCGGATACGTTTGAGCCCTTTGATGTGCTTGACGAGGGATTCCATCTCTTCATGGTAGAGGAGATAGCTGTCTTTTGGTCCCACTTCAGGATAATCCCACACCTGCATAATCTCCATCGGTTCTGTCTCGATCCATTTTCCATTTTCCCAGTAGCGCCCTTTGGCACTTACTTCACGGAGATTAATCTCAGGGTTGAAGTTGGTTGCAAAAGGGTATCCGTGATCCCCTGCGTTACAGTCGAGGATATCGATTGTGTGGATTTCATCAAAATAGTGTTTTTGTGCGTAGGCACAAAAAACGTTTGTCGCACCCGGATCAAATCCACTTCCCAGCAATCCCATGATCCCCGCATCTTTGAATGCCTGATCTTTTGCCCATTGCTCTTTGTATTCAAACATAGCCTCATCAGGATGCTCATAGTTTGCCGTATCGAGATACGGTGTTTTAGTTGCAATACACGCATCCATAATCGTCAAATCTTGGTATGGAAGAGCCACATTGATGAGAATATCTGCACCTACGCGCTCGATGAGGTCGATGACCTCTTGCGTATTGTCTGCATCAACAGTTGCAATCTCAATTGCACCCTCTGGAAGTTCGCTTTGAATCTCTTCGCAACGTTTCAATGTACGGCTCGCCAAAATAATGCGATCAAAGACATGGTTGTTCATGACACATTTGTGTGCAACAACGCGCCCTACTCCGCCGGCGCCGATAATGAGTGCAGTTGCCATAGTAAAACCCCTGTTTAATAAAAATAATATATAAAAATTATAGACAAATATCTCTTACGATTGGATTACAAACAAAATGCATCGTACAGTGTCACTATCCAAATGAACGCCAACATTACCAATGAGAGAAAAACCAGTGCAGCACCCGCATCTTTTGCCCGTTTAGCCAGTTCATGGTGATCAAATGTCACCAAATCGACTGTCCGCTCTATCGAGCTGTTAATTACTTCGGCCATTACCGGAATAAACAGCGATACTCCCAAAACAGCACTGTGTCCATAGGAAACAGGAAGTAACCATGAAATGGTCATCCCCGTAATAAAGAGGAGTATTTGTAGGCGAAATGACTTTTCGTTTTGTGTCACTTCGATCAATCCATTGAGGGCATATCGGGTATTTTTAAAGAGGGTATATTCAGGTTTATTGAGTGACATGGTTCTCCTTGAGTTTCATAATAGCATTATAGAGTGTTTCTGGATTACTGTCCATTGGAAGCGGATCACCATAGTGTATTCGGACATTGCGTCTAAACCATGATTTGGACGCTGCATGTCGTCGTGATGAACGGGAAAAAAGACTGCCGTAAATCCCGTCGATGTAAAACGGGACAATTACCCCCTGCGCACGTGAAGCAATCACCTGATAACCCGGGTATATTTTACCTATCTCGCCGTCGGTACTGATAGCACCCTCAGGAAAAAGAGCCACAATTTCATTGTTCTTTAAGCGTGCTCTGGCATTTTTAAACGCATCTTTCGCACCACTGGGTGAAATCGGTATCACTTCTCCGATTTCCATAAGCGGACGGATAAACGGTTTTTCATAAATAGAACGTTCCATCATGTAGCGGATACGCCGCTCCAAGCCTACCTGCACCAAAATCCAGTCAATCCAGCTGATATGGTTTCCCAGTAACAGCACCGCCCCTTTGCTCGGAACATTATGGGTGTGCATCGGAATGATATTGTAGCGCAATGAGAGGATGGACTCGAATACGAGCCAGATAAAATAATCTTTGTAGCGAATCAGTGCCCCGATGCTAAGAAGGAGAGAGACCCAAATCATGGCATAAAAAATCCAAAGGGCATCAAATCCGAGATAGGCAAAAAAGGTCGTTAGCGCCAAACCTGCAACCATGAAAATATTCTGTACCCAGTTGTTTCCTGCTAAGACAAAAGGGAGATGGACGCTGGGTGTATTGGATTGGATAAGGGAATTAAGCGCCACAATAAGCATCGCCCCTCCGATACCGAAACCAAAAAATGTTCCGCCGATGATCGCCAACGAATGGGTATTCGGTAAAATAGAGAGCGTCAACGTAAGAATCAATCCCCCCGCAACAATCAATCCTTTGTGGAGATAATGGCGCGATAACCGCGTTGAAATGAGCGAACCTGCGATAATTCCAAGTGCCGCCACCGCCATAAGCCCCTGAACAATAATCGTGTTATGTATGCCGAGGGTACTTTTAGCGTATGCGCCGAACACTGCCAATATGACCTGAGAGATCGACCAAAAGAGGGATAAAAAAAGTATCGCTTCGAAAATCTCCCGTTTCCGTCGGACCAAACGCCAGTTTTTGCCGAAATAGCGACCGGTAAAATATTTTTTATAGTCAAATCTGCTCTGAACCGATACCCCCGCATCGATCAAACGCAACGTGAGGAGAAACTCGATTACGCTTCCCCCGACCAAAAGCCATCCCAAGGGGGCGATCTGATGCAAGATATCGGCTTCATCCGTATAGGGGAGAACCAAAGAGTTTTCAAACAATATCGTATAGAGGATGATCCCCGATAAAATAGCTACCGTTGTAAACGACTGTACGATGGCGTTAAGAGAACTGAGATTTTTTTCTGTGGCTAACTCTTTGATGTATCCGTATTTTGCGGGGGAATAGATCGCGGCTTGCGCAGCCAACAGGAGGGTAAGGATAAACGATGTCCAAAACCACCCCTGATAATAGCATAGCGTAATCAGTAAGGTAATGACTATCGCTGAAAATGCCCCGTATCGCATGACGCGAACTTTGGAAAATCGATGTGATATGTAGCCCGATGGGGTAAAGAGGAGGATAAAAGGGAGGAGAATAAGGGCATTTAGAAGTGCCGTGTAGATAATCTGCGTCTGATCGTCGTAGATTTTAAAAACGGTATTTTGGATGATAATTTTATGTCCGAGGTCGGTAAAAGCATTGAGAAAAAGGGCTATTGTATACGGTACAACCCCTCGAACTCTCCAAATACTTGCCATTATGCCAGTACCGTGCTCCATCCCTCATAATGACCGTGCTCTTGTAGAACCGATTCATACAACATCGACGTAGTCTCTTCTACTTGTTCATAGGTAATCGGCTCTGTTTTTGCAAGCGTCACCCCATACGTATAATCGCTTTCGTCATCGTTCATTTTTTCTTTACATGTAAACCCGTTATCTTCCATCGAGGCGGTAAACCGCTCCAATGCAGTGGGGGTTTGAAAGAAAAAGTAATGTTCCACTTCTCTCTCTTTGTTCAAATCATCCCCTGCTTCGACCAATGCTTCTATCGTATGACGGCTTTGTATGGTGATCAGGGTAAAAGGTTCCGGATAGAGACGCTCTTGATACATCTCCCATTTTGTGTCTTTGAAAGAGCCGCGCTCGTAGGGATAATTGCCGTGTCGTCCCATCGCATCTGAGGTGAGGTTTTCAAACTTTTTAGACGAAGAAGCATAAAAATAGAGTTCGCACCATCCCTCTTTCGCTATGGTTCCGGCATAAAGGGCATCGATATGCGTACTCAAGGTCTGTATAAGGTCGTCTCTAAAGCTGACAAATCCACTCTCCAGAGGATCGGAAACTTTTACAAAAAGCCATAACAGCCATGGACGCTCCATATCAGGAGCATCCTCCGCCAACGAAAGATCTACCTCGATACGGCTTATTTGGGTTTCTTCATCTAGAACATAGTATTCAATCATTATTTATCCATATTTTTTTATTATTTTATCGAAACATCCCTCATTCGCCGCTATAGCTTTGATGCAGTTTTACCTTGTGTGCTAATTCTTGTACATCTTTGGGTGAAACAGGGTGATAGCCGGTCTCAAATCGTTCGATTTTTTCAATAAACGCTTCCATCTGTACGATAGCGGTATTGGCCACGTGTTCTAGGTGTTCACGAAGAGCTCGATGTTCCTGTTTTTCATACGATTCGAGTGTGGTAATCAGCTCAGAGAGTTTACTTTTTGCCACTAAAAATTCGTTAAACAACGACTCGGCAGAACCAAAAAGAGCTCCCAGCGGTCGTAATGATTCATTGAGATCTTTTGTAGTGTGAGAGATTTCGCGCATTTGATTGGAGGAGAGGAGCATTTGATGCATAATTGACTCGCTTTGATCTCTTGAGCTTTTGAGTATGCTATCGTTTTCGAGCAACGTCGTCACGATACTCTCTGCTTTAGAGCCAATGGTTTGGATATGACGGGAAGATTCGGCAATAATACGAGAAAATTCGTGTTCCAATATCCCGACTACCCCTTCAATCGAGAAAGACTTTTGAAATTTATCGAGACTGCTATGGATACGTAAAAGCTCCTCATAATGCTCTTTTTTCTCCTCATTACTACTTTTGATGGCGATTTTAAGCTGATTGAAGTGATCCTGCTCTGAAATACGCAACAGATCAATATGGCGATGAACCACATTATCCAAACTCGGCAGCTCAGTCAAGGTAAACTCTTCAAATTTCTCTTGAGCCGATTGTTGTTGCGCTATCATCGATTCCACTTTTTGTATAAAGAACTTTTGGTTGTGTAAAATCGAACCCAGTGCTTCTATCTCTTCTTTAAAAATATTTTTGAGCTGTTCGTGGGTAGTGTTTTCCATTTGTGTGACACGGCTAAGAGAGCTATTTATAGAACCAAAAAGGTTTTGTAGGGAGGTAACATCCTCTTGGATACTCTCCATACGAAGATTGTCCGCTTGTTGATTGGATGCACTTTGCGTTTGGCTTATTACGCTCATGATCGTAGAGAGGATACTTCCGACTATTACCGTCAAAAGTGATTCGCGCAATACCAGAAGCCACCCCTCTCCATCACCGAGCATCACAAAATGTAGAAGTCCTGCGATAAAACCGATTGCTACGACCACTGGGGTGTAGTTTATTTTGTTTCGATCTTTATAGACACTGATATGACGTAAAAACAGTAGCGACATAAGAACGATGGATATTAAAATATCGGTTTCAAACATAGGTTATTCCTCTAAAATGATGGTATTTATTTCCGATGGGGTATATGCGATAAAATCCCCTTTACCCTTATTACTAAATCCCCATGCAGCAAAAATAGTTCCGATATTGGCACTCTGCGCTGCTTTCATATCCTTACTATTATCTCCTACCATCCATGCAGTGTCAACATTTTCTCTGTAGCCATGATGATCTAAAATACGCTTAATCATCTCTGGATGAGGTTTGGGTTCCTCAACATTATCAGCCCCAAGTATGCAGCTAAAATACTCTGCTATATCTAAATGGGTAAGCATACGAACAGCGAATGCGCTAGGGGCATTGGTAGCCACACTCAGCAGACATCCACGAGAACTCAGATGGGAAAGTGTCTCTGCAATTTCATTATATGAGTAAACATTTTGGATACATTGATTATGATAGTGTTCTTCAAAAAGAGAACGGGCCCTCTCTTCATACACCTCTTTTTCATAAAAAAGTTTTGCTAAATTTCGCTCGTATGTATTGATCGCATCAATGACGTATTGTTCACTAAGGGGAGGAAGTTCATAGCAGTGAGAACGAACATGATTGATAGAGATAGTAATATCAAGACTCGTATTAATGAGCGTTCCATCCATATCAAAAATGACAATCTTTTTCACCGCATTTTCTCATACAGTTCTTTGAGAGTTTGAACGAAGAGAGGATGATCGTTGGGACATCGGCACACCCGATAATCGGTAAATCCATATGTATGGGCAATTTCAGCATATTCAATAGAAAGTTCAAAATCTGTTTCCGAATTATCGATCGTAAAAGCGATGGGGACAATAATCACTTTTTTCTTTCCCAAACTTTTTAACATGGATTCAAGCGAGGGCTCTAGCCACTTCATCGGTCCTACTTTCGACTGATACGCTAAATGAACCCCACGAAAATAGATCCCCTCACTGTGAAATTTATCCTTCATCAGCTCTACGTGCGCACTCACCTGACGTTGGTAAGGATCACCAGCATCCACTATTTTTTGCGGTAATCCGTGTGCGGAAAAAATAAGCTCAAATTCGTGCGGATTACTATCACCCAAAGACTCTTTTATCAACTCAAACAAGCAATTATTATACGTAGCATTCGTAAAAAAATGTTTTATCTCAACCATTAATGGAAACCAATTCATGTTTCTCGAAGTCACTTCAAAATCTTCTATAGAAGAAGCCGTTGTAGTAGAGGAATATTGAGGATACAAAGGGATAAGGTAGACTTTCCCGATCCCTTGATCTTTTAATTTTTTACACACTTCTTGTGCCATTGGCGGCGTATAGCGCATCACAAAATCGACTATAACCTCTCCACCGAGAGCCGCATCCAGCTTTTGGACAAGAGATTTGGTCAAATCAACAATCGGTGATTTTCCTCCGATTTGGCGATAAATTTCCTGAGATTTTTCGGCACGCGACAGCGTAATTATCCCTGCTATAAAACGGCGTAATAAATTGCTTTTAGTCTGAATAATGGCGGGATCATTAAACATATTGGTCAAAAACATCTCCACTTCACGAAGATTATTGGGACCACCCATATTTAAAAGAATTACTGCTTCTTTCACTAAATTCCTGCCTTATTTACTGTTTGTTTTTTATGATAGTGTACCATAACACGATAATAAAATTATTCAATTATAATAAAATATAAAGTTTTTTAGTTTATAATAAGTTGAGTTAGATGGAAAATAACATAGGAGGATAGATGAATAGACGCTATTTTATGCTGCCGCTTGTGCTTTTAAGCACTCTTTTACATGCAGACTCTCAGAGGCGTGAACCCTCATTATTTTTAGAATACGAACGTGAAGTTACGAGATCGATTGTTACAACCGAAGATGAACTAAGTCCCTTTCAAAAAATTGTAACCAAATTAACCCCTACTAAGCCTCAAACACCTTTTGTCGTCATGCTTCCCACTTCTCCTACAGTCACCAGCCCAGCTCTTCCCGATAAACCATCCATTGGACATAATACGTTGCCGTATTTGGTTATTAACAAACCAACGTCTCCCCAATCCAATATTTCTAAGATTTGTCCCGATTCCACTGCGCTCTCTAGTAATTTTACATCAGAAACAAAATCTAAAAAATCGATCATTGAAAACATTACGTCAGCAAAAGAGCGTGTTTTAGCACGAGCAAAAGAGTTTCTAGGAACACCTTACGGATTTGGAAATCAAAATGCGCTACAAACCGATTGTTCAGGTTTTACACAGCAGGTTTTTCGACAATTTGGTGTTTCTCTTCCCCACAGTGCAGCAGAACAAGCATCTCTGGGTATCTACGTTGATGCTAATGATTTGCAAGTAGGCGATTTAATGTTTTACCAAACCTACAAAAAAGAGCCTTCTCATGTTGCTATTTATGCGGGCGATGGGCAAATTATCCATGCTTCGTATTCCAACAAACGGGTTCAGTTTGATAACATCGATAAAAGCTATTATAAACAACGTTTTATGTATGCCAAACGCATCGCTTTAAATAACAGCGATATAGCCGGCAAAGAGTAAAATACAGTGTCGGCTCTTTATAGTGTTTTGGATAAACATTGGCTGTGGAGAGAGATTAACAGTAAACTGCAACTCAGTTCTCCGGCATACAGCTATTGGAATGAGAGTCGCCACATTAAGCTCAATCGCTACGTTTTTATCGAAAAAAATACTCTCCCTGAAAAATATTCTCATATTGAAACATCGCTTACCGATTTATCTGGATATCTTCCCACACAGTATGCAGCATCAACGTTGAGTGCTGATTCTCATATTTTCGCCTATAAAAAGATGCGTCTGTACAATCAGTTTGAATACAAATATGTCAATGATATCAAATTTGTTAATCTTAAGCGATTTTTTACGGAAAACGGTATTTCCCTTGGTAAAAAAAGCTATGTCCATTTGGGGCGCTTGAATGATTTGATCATTACTGCCGATTCACGTTTCTATCGTATTGATGATAACTACGGAGTAGTCGTTTATGATTGATTTCTCTTTGCCCATCGCGGAAAAAAGCGTCCAGGGGAGAGTCTCTCGTCGAGCGGTTTTTTCTCCACCAGATACTCTTTAAGTCGTAACGCTAAATACGGTGCAAGGACAAATCCGTATCCACCTGAACCGTTTATCATCGTAAGATGGGGATATGTGATAAATGCAGATGGAGCAACGGCTCTTCCATTTTTCAATTGAGGATGCAGTTTGAGTGTTACTTGCGCGTCAACGAGCGAACCCACCATCGGAAGATAATCGTTCGAGCCTGAGCGCAAACCTGCATAATCGCGCACTATTTTAATATTCTCTAATTTTAATGTTTTTGACGCTTTTTCGAGAAGCTCTTTTCGCCCCTCTTCCACATTATACGGCTCTGTATCGGAAGGGGAATAATGGACATTGTGGGTGGCACCGATCGCCATAATGTTCTGTTGCGACGTTGGGGAGATAGAGACATAATGATGAAGAATGGTGGGAAGGTGCGTCGTAGTTTCGATATCGATACGATGACCCCATATACCGCGAAGAGTGAGATAGGGGATGGGGAGAATTTTCGGATAGGCTCCGATGGCGAGAACGATGTGAGAACCCCTTATATCACCGACATTCCAAACACCCTCATCATAGCGGAGGGATTGCACCTCTTGTCTATAAAAATCGCTCCCCTCTGCCAATGCGTTGCAGACTCCCTGCGCATCCACAACGGCTCCATTGGAAAAACATATCGACTCTGCATTTCTGGCTTCTATGGTCAAAAGCGCTTCTGTCGTTTTATCTGCTGATGTAAGATATAATCCTGTCTCTTTTTTGAAACCTCTTAAAATCTCTCCCTCTTCAGCGGTTTTTGTAATATGGAGAAGAGGTTTTTGCAATGTATATTCTGGAAAGAGTGTCGTATAAAACGCTAATGCTTCGAGATGCGCCTCACCCATAATCTCTTTCAGGAGACCCTCTTTTGAGATCTTAGGGGAGATAAATGCCCCAGCCGCACCGCTTCCGCCGCATGCAATCCCCTCTTTATCGATAAGGGCTACTTTTAATCCTGCTTTTTGGAGGAAATAGGCAGCGGTACATCCGTTGATCCCTGCACCAACGATGATGACATCATAAAGTGATGTTTTTGATATCGGCAATGGTGTAGATCTCTCTGTAAATCATCCCTACCAACGCTTTGCGGTTGGCACGTATCTCTAAATTTTCATGATTGACCATCACGCTGTCAAAAAAGATATCAAGTGGAGTTTTTAGAGAGAACAGTGCATCGAGACGCTCTTCTAGGCTCTCAAATTCCGTTGCTATAACAGTGGTTGCCAAGGCAAAGAGTGATTTTTCGGCATCTTCTACGAGGAGATTGGTATGAACGACAAATTCACCCTCTATCGGCTCATCTTTTAAAATATTGGCAACGCGTTTGAAGGTAGAAAATGCTTCTATAAAACCATCAGAAGCGGCGATAGCATTGATAGCCTTGATGCGGCGGTCAAGCTCAAGAATATCGAGTTCAACGGCTGTCTCTTTTGATACAACCGCATGAATGATCGATGGATTGATTGGATAAACACCCTGCAAGCGCTCTTTGACAAAAGTTTCAATGTTTTTTCTAACCTCTTTTCCTGACGGATAGATTGTAGAGAGTTCGTCGATCAGGAGTGAGAGGTTGAGCGGTATTTGATGTTTTAGAGCAATTTTAATAATGCCGTTTACCGCACGTCGAAGTGCAAACGGATCACGCGAACCGGTAGGTATTTCACCGATACTAAACATACCGATAAGGGTATCAAGTTTGATCGACATAGCTACAATAGCGCTTAGAGGGGTACTGGGAAGTTCGCTCTCTTCTCCGCTAGGGAGATACTGCTCTTTGATCGCCAACGCTACGTCCGAAGACTCCCCAAGCGCTGTGGCATAGTAATATCCCATAAGCCCTTGTAGTTCGGTAAACTCATACACCATCTCGCTCATCAAATCAGCTTTTGCCAGTTCCATTGCACGATCTAAGTGTGTTGGATTAATATCTAAAGAGGTTAAATGTAAAAGAGCAGAGGCAACGACCTTCTCACGCTCGATCTTTTCTCGGAGCGTTCCTAACCCATTCATAAATACTACTTTTTCCAGACCTGCCGTGCTGAGCCCTTTTTTGAGGTCATTGCGGTAGAAGAAGAGTGCATCGCTCAAGCGCGGGCGTAAAACACGCTCGTTCCCCTCGATGACTTGCGTAAAATCATCGGCAAGGGCATTGGAAACGACGACAAACGCATTGATGAGTTTTCCTTCTTTAAATACAGGGAAATAGCGTTGATGTTCTCTCATGGAGGTAATAATAACCTCCGGAGGAAGTTCTAAAAAACTTTCATCAAATCTTCCGAGTAAAGGGGTCGGATGCTCCGTAATCGCAACGACTTCATCCAATAAATCCTCATCGATGTCGATAAAGATCCCATGTTCTTCCTCCAGTTTGACAAATGCCTTTAGTATATTATCGCGACGCTCCTGCGGAAACAGTGTCACAGAACCGTTTTTGAGGAGATCAAAATAGTCATGTAGCGTCTCTATCGGTACCGCTCCAAAATGGCTAATACGGTGGACATAGGTCGAAGGGTGCGATTGGACGCCAAAAAGTTCTGTTTCAACCTGCTGCTCACCCAGCATCACATTTACCCAGCGAATCGGACGGATAAAACTCTCCGTATTGCTTCCCCAGCGCATCGATTTACCAAAATTTAGACTTTTAATCCACTGATTAATCATCTCATTGAGGAGTTCGGCACTCTTTTTTCCAGAAATATTTTTGGAATAATAGAGAACCTCTTTTCCCCCTTTTTGCGCATGCGAAATCTGATCAAATTCGACACCACATTTTTTGGCAAAACCGAGTGCTGCAGCAGTAGGAACACCGTCTTTAATCGCCATCTCTACGGGCGCGCCGTAAAACTCTTCGGTTCGATCTTCTTGGGCTGTTTTAAACTCACGATGCCACAACACGAGACGGCGCGGTGTATAGTAAAATTCAAACTCACACAGCAAACCATTTTTTTCTAAAACGTCTGCCCATTTTTTTTCTATTCCTGCAAGTTCCTTGAGCAAGGGTACTGCGGGGAGTTCTTCGACACCGATTTCTATCAAAAGAGGTTTTAACATAATTCTTATCCAAACTATAGATTATTTAAATTTTATTTTACTGTTACATTGGTTAAAAATCGCTGTTATCTTCCCCGTCCGCCCGATTTATTCGGTGCCGGTTTTTTGTTCCCAAAAGCACTTCCTCTACCTGTGTTACTTCCCTTTTCTACAGGCTCTTCACGTGCTACACGCGGTCCGCGCTTACCGGCGAATTTCGGCTGTACAGGCTCTTTTTTCCGCTTGTTACCGAACGCTCCGGCTGTTTTTTCTTTTTTTACGCCATCTTTAGAGATACTTTTTCCCCGTGTTTTTAATAATCCTTGATCTGCTGGCGGTTCAAAACCTTCTACGAGAATGGTTTCAACGTTTTTTCCCAGCATCGCGATGATTTTCGACCACGAGTGATGTTCCCCTGAAGAGAGAAGCGTGATTGCCAGTCCCTCGTTACCGGCACGACCGGTACGTCCGATACGGTGGAGATAGTCGGTGCTTACGTGGGGAATATCGTAGTTGATAACGACGGGGAGCCCCTCGATATCCAGACCGCGTGCGGCGATATCGGTTGCGACGAGGATGCGCGCCGTCCCTTCTCGAAATTCACTCAATGCCCGATCTCTGGCACCGTGTTTTTTGTCACCGTGGATGACGACATTTTTCAGACCGCTCAAAGTCAGCTCATTACTTACTTCATCGGCTTCGATTTTGGTACGGGTAAAGATGAGGACTTGGGGATAGTTGTTGGAACCGATCAAAAAGGATAATAACTCTTTTTTACGCTCTTTTTCGACCGGATGGACAACTTGGCGTAGAGTCATATCGGCGGCTTTGAGATTATCGATCTCGATAAGAAGAGGTTTTTTGAGAATTTTTTCGCTTAGCTGCTTGACTGCAGGGGTCATTGTCGCTGAAAAAAGCATATTTTGACGATTAAGGGGGAGAAGATCGATGATCTGTTCGATTTCGCGGATAAAGCCCATATCGAAAATCGTATCGGCTTCGTCAAAAACCAAATATTGAATTCGAGATAATGGAATATGACCTTGTTTGTTGAGCTCGATCAGGCGCCCCGGAGTGGCGACGATGATATCGACACCCTCCCCCAACTCTTTCGCCTGACGTGCCATATTGGCTCCACCGAAAAGGGCGATGCAGGTAATATCAAGTCCTTCGGCATACGACTCTATCGCCGATGCAACCTGAGATGCGAGTTCACGCGTCGGTACGATTACGAGGGCACGGGCACTCGCTTGTGTGGCTTCGGTGTCTTTGACTAATTTTTGGATAATCGGCAGGGCAAATGCGGCGGTTTTCCCCGTCCCCGTTTGTGCTGCTCCAAGAATATCCCGTCCACGTAAAACGAGAGGAATAACCTGTGTCTGAATCGGTGTAGGTTCTGTATAACCTTTGGCTTCAAGGGTATCAAGCAAGTGGGCACTAAGGCCTAAAGTCGTAAATGACATGATTTTATTACCTTTATTTGGTATTTAGTTAATATATTTTAACATATTAAGGCTTCATAGCTCATTTATAGTCTTTTTTTCGCTACTATTGCGCGATAAAGCATTACCAAGGAATCATATTGAAATTATTCGCACTTTTAGCCCTCTCCATTACTTTAGGTTGGAGTTCTATGACAACAGGAGTTGTTTATGATAAAATCTCTTCAAAACCTATTTTTAATGCTATCGTTATTTCCAATAATAAAGAGTATCGTACCGATCTCAACGGCTCTTTTTGTGTCCCTTCTTCTTCGATTATAGGGGTACGTGCTGTCGGATACGATCGCAAGTTTTATACGACCGGCGGGAAAATGTACCTAAACCGCTTCATCCCTAAAGCTCTCTACCTCTCAAGCTTTGGGGCTAACAGTTCAAAGCTGATGGGCAATGCCAAACGCCTTATTTGCAACACAGAAATCAATGCTCTGGTGATCGACATCAAGATGGATCGCGGACAAGTCGCTTTTAAAACGGCTAATCCCATCGCCAATAAAATCGGTGCGCAAGATTTGATTTTATTTAAAGATCTCAAAAAATTTGTTGCTGATCTCAAAAAAGAGGGGATCTATACTATCGGTCGGATTGTCGTTTTTAAAGATACACCTCTTATTACTGCTTATCCACAGTGGGGGGTAAAAAAAGCCGATGGAACCTTGTTTAAAGATAAAGAGGGGCTGTATTGGATCGATGCCTCACGTACCGACGCCCATAAATATGTGCTGGATATCGCCGCAGAAACAGCAGCAGCGGGGTTTGATGAAATACAGTTTGATTATGTCCGTTTCCCAGACCGCAAGGGGATAAAATTTTCTGTCGAAAATACACAAGCCAATCGTGTCAAAGCGATTTCAGGATTTTTGGAAGCAGCACGAACACGTTTAACCCCCTATAATATCTTTATCTCTGCCGATATTTTCGGATACGTTAGCTGGCATAATGCCGACATCGAGATCGGACAACGTGTCGATGCACTCGCCCCCTACGTCGATTATCTCTCTCCGATGCTCTACCCATCAGGATTTAATGCCGGTATTCCCGGATACCCAAACCCCGTAAAGGCCAATTATGAGATCGTCAAACACTCTCTCGATAAAGCACTGCTAAAATCGGGGAACACTGCGCTGAATTACCGTCCATGGCTCCAAGCATTCCGCGATTATGCCTTTGACCGCCGTATTTATGGAGCCAAAGAGATACGGGATCAAATTCGTGCCAGTGAAGATTTCGGAAGCTGCGGATGGATTTTGTGGAATCCTCGCAATGTTTACACGGGTGCAGGGCTTATCAAACTGTAATTTAAGTTTGTTTCTATTGCCCAAAGCCTATAATATTAATTATAAAAGAAAGAGTAACACATGAATTCAGAAAAAGTTATATCGGGTTTTTTTATTATCCTTGCCCTCACCTTGAACTTCGGATTTGTCATAGGGGATATTGATGTGATCGCCTATCATAGTGTCTATGAACTAGTAGCCGCCATTGTGGTTAATTTCATAGCAACCATTATGAAACTAGGAGATAAAACCCAAACGGGATCCGTACTCCTTGCAACGAGTTTTGTCGCCGATTTACAGCTCATAGCAGCGGCATCCGTATGGGGGATCGTCAATATGACCTCTGTTATGACGCCTGAACTTTTTACCATAGTTGTATCATTAGCAACAGGGGCCTTGGTTGCCAATATCATCTCCGTTGCACTGTTCGTCGGTGAAACACTGCTACTCAAACGCTAATAGTTTCTTTATGAATAACGAATCGTCCATCTGGCTTTTTTTACGAAAGATGAGAGCACCTCTCATCGTCCTCAATCTCGCACATGCTATCCCTGTTATCCTTCTCACCCTCGTTCCCGGTATCAATGGAGAGGGAAACAGTGCCCATCTCAGCTTTTTTGATGCCATGTACATTGTTGGTTATACCGCCACAACTATCGGATTTGGGGAAATTCCCTATCCCTTTACCTATCAGCAGCGTATTGTTGTGTTGCTCACCATTTACGCCACGGTTCCGGCATGGCTCTATGCACTGGGTTCCATTATTGCCCTGCTACAAGATAAACTGTTTATATACGCACTCAAAATGAATGCTTTTCGGCGCAAAGTTGAGCATCTGAGTCAGGATTTTATCATCGTTTGCGGCTATACCGATGCGGGTAAATTGCTGATAGACAAACTCAATCAAGACAACCTCTACCGTATCGTCGTCATCGATAAAAGTGTCGAAAAAATCGAATCGTTGCAAAGCGAACTTTATATGCCCTCCATCCCCGCTATCGTTGCCGATGCGTCTATGACCGATGTACTAAAATCATCCGGAATACAGTCTCCCAATTGTAAATTTCTCATCACCCTTTTCGATGACGATCAGCTCAATCTCAAAATCTCCGTCCGTGCACGAATTTTGAATGAAAACTTAGAGATCATTGCCCGTTCAGGGGTCAAACACGGGGGTGAAAATCTGAGCAATATCGGCGTCGATCATGTTATCGATATTTTTTCTATCATTGCACAGCGGATCGATTTTGCCCTCAAATCACCCTATCTTTTCAACCTTTTAAGCTGGGTACAAGGGGGAAATTTACACGTCAGTAAAAGCGATATCCTCCCAACGGGAAAATACATCGTATGCTCCCGGGGGCGTTTCGGTAAAACGATCCAGAACACGTTAGACAAAAATAATATCGACTACATCTATCTCGACATCAACAAAGAGATCCATGAAAAAGTCTCTTCCGATCAAGATTTCTTCCTGGAAGCGGGCATTTTAGAGGCATCGTGCATCATAGCAGGAACGAATGACGATGCTATCAATCTCACAATCATCGCTACAGCACGCGCACTAAATCCCCGTATTTTTGCGATTGTACGAGAGAATGAAATGGAGGAGAGAAGTCTCTTCTCCCATCTGCGTGTCGATAAAATCTTTATTCTCGATCAAATCGCCGCACTCGATGGCTACAACTACATTGATCGTCCGATGACGTTTGAATTTATTGAGGGAATCGGACAATTTAATAAAGAGAAACTGGTCGATACCCTCCTCACCATCACCGACAGAGTCAATAAACGGCCTGCATTGCTGGAAATGAAAATCGACAAAAATACGATGTACGCACTGGCACAGTTCTTAGAGCATACTACTGTGACACTGGAGCAAATATTCAACAACCCTTACCATGATGGTGTAGACCTCGAAATCGTTGTGCTGGGGATCAAACGTCAAAACGGCGAGTTTATCCTCCTCCCGACATCGGACATTCCCCTACACCCCAATGACCGTCTTTTGTTCGCCTCAACCCGCCCAAGTTTGGAGCGTTTTAGAACGATCGTCAACCATTATTATGAACTTTACTATGTCATTCACGGGGTTGAAGCATCACGTCTCGCTTTGCCATGGTCACGTTAACCTCCCTACCTATTTACGACGTTATCGACGAAATACAAGATACGTTAAAAAATCATAATCGTCTGATCCTCAAAGCCCCACCCGGGGCTGGAAAAACGACAGCGGTTCCCCTCTCCCTCCTCAATGAACCGTGGTTAGAGAATAAACAGATCATCATGCTAGAGCCCAGACGGTTGGCAGCGCGTACAGCGGCAACACGTATGGCAGGGCTGTTGGGTGAGAGTGTCGGAGGACGTGTCGGATATCAGATCCGATCTGAAAAAAAGCTCAGTGAACAAACAAAAATTCTCGTCGTAACCGAGGGGATTCTGACACGTATGCTCCAAAACGACCCTGCTCTCGAAAACATAGCTCTGATAATTTTTGATGAATTTCATGAGCGGCATCTGCACAGTGATCTATCCTTGGCATTTGCCCTACAATCCCAAGAGTGCCTCCGTGACGATCTTAAAATCATGGTAATGTCGGCAACCCTCGATACAGGATCGTTGCAATCATTGCTGAATCACCCTCATCTGATCACCAGTGAGGGACGCAGTTATCCGATAACGATAGAGCATTTGCCCCCAAACTCTTCCCCCATCGAACCCAAAAAAATCCTCCCCGCACTAATGGGGATACTGCAACACGTCCTCCAACATGATGTGGGAAGCATCCTCGTTTTTTTACCCGGAACGGGTGAAATCAAACTCCTCCAAGCTGCTCTCAAAGAGTATTGCAAAACAATGGATATTTTCATCGCCCCACTTTATGGTGAACTCTCAAAAGGACAGCAAGCGTGTGCGATTGCCCCTACAAACAAACGTAAAATCGTCCTTGCCACCAATATCGCCGAAACAAGCCTAACCATTGAGGGGATCACTATTGTCATCGATACAGGACTGGAAAAAGTGCTCACGTTTGATCCTCGCAGTGGGATGGAGCGTCTTGTTACACAAAAAATTTCCCGTGCCTCCGCCGATCAGCGAGCAGGTCGTGCAGGTCGCCTCAGTGCCGGCAAATGTTACCGTCTTTGGAGCGTTGCCACCCACCACACACTCTCCCCCTACAAAGAGGCTGAGATTTGCATCTGTGATCTCACCCCTTTGGCACTAGAACTCGGGGCATGGGGTGGTTCGGAACTTTTATGGATCGATCCTCCACCCATAAAGGCATTGGAATACGGTATATCGTTGCTTCACGCACTGGGAGGCAGCGATAAGAATGGTAAAATAACCTCGCATGGCAAAGCCATCATGGGGCTGGGGATACACCCGCGCCTTGCCCATATGATTATCATCGGACGTTCTTTTGGATATGAAAGCGAAGCGGTTCTCCTCGCATCACTGCTAAATGAACGTGATCTATTTGCACGAAGCGATACCCGCACCTCCGATATGAGGGAACGATTTTGGAGTTTGTGTGACAAAATAAATGGCAAAATTCTCCCCTTTATGATTGCCGAAACAGCCGATGTTGTCCTTAAAGCAGCACGGGAACTCTCTGCGCGCGTAGGATCATCCCTCCGTTTATCGGATGATTTTCCTTCTACTATGATCGCCCTTTTCCTCGCCCTCGCGTACCCTGACAGAATTGCCTGTCTGCGAAATTCCAAAGGGAATAAATATCTGATGAGTAACGGCAAAGAGGCTATCTTATCCGATGATGACGACCTGCACGGTGAAGAGTGGCTTGTAGTTTCCCAAAGTGACGGTAATACGACAATGGCGCGGATATATAGATGTGCGCCGCTGGAGATAGAACTATTGGAACGCCACGCTCCCGAACTCTTTAGTATAGAAAAATCAATAACGTGGAACAGTGATGCTGGGCGTGTCGAAGCACGAGAGATCAAACGTTTAGGGGCAATCATAGTAGAGACGCGTCCCCTCTCTAATCCCGACGGCACAGAGGTTAAACGGACTCTTATCAAAGGGATTCGTGCAGATGGGCTTGATACTCTTCTCTGGTCACCCCAATCACTAGCCCTTCGCCATCGCCTCCAAGCACTGCATCATCATCTCAACGATAACACATTTGGTGATTTCAGCGATGAAGGATTACTCTGTACGCTTGAGAGATGGCTATTGCCTCATCTCACTACACAAACCTCACTACGTGAGTGTGAAACACTTGACCTGTATATGATTCTCACCTCACAGTTTACATGGGAGCAAACGCAACGTCTAAACAACCTATTACCCACCCATTTTACCGTCCCGACAGGAGGTAGTATTGCTCTGGATTATTCTGATCCCGAATCGATTGTATTAGCGGTGCGGATACAGGAAATTTTTGGTCTGAGAGTTCACCCCAGTGTAATGGATGGAAAAATACCGCTACTCATCCATCTCCTCTCCCCTGCCCGCCGTCCGATCCAACTGACCCGTGATTTGGTCGGGTTTTGGAGCGGTTCGTACAGCGATGTGAAAAAAGAGCTAAAAGGGAGATACCCAAAACACTATTGGCCCGATGACCCGAGTAATGCAGCAGCGACGAGTCGAACGAAGAAGTTTATGGAGAGCTAAATAGTCACACGATCTTCCAATGCTTTGCTAAGGGAGAGAATATCGACGTTTTCCAAGCTTACCCCCGTAGGAACCCCTTGCGCGATACGGCTAAAACGGACATCGCACTCTATGAGTTTGTCTTCGAGATAGAGCATCACCCCTTGGTTGGCGATAGAGGGGGTAAGGGCAAAAATCACCTCTTTAATCCCACTGTTGATAATGGCACGCAGATGTGAAATATCAAGCTCTTCAAGCGAATCGAGAACAAAATACCGTCCATCAAAAAGTCCATTTTCTTCGAACATCAAAATCTCTTTGGCATTTTCGACGATACACAGTATTTCGTGATTACGATACTCATCACTGCATATAGCACACAGTTCATCTTCAGAAAGGCCTCCGCATGAGCGGCATTTTTTTAAACTTGCAACGGCATTTTCGATCGCATGGGCGAGTTTAAGGGCACCGAACGTATCATGCATTACTAAATGATACGCCAGTCTTGTTGCCGATTTCTGTCCGATACTGGGAAGCTGTTGGAGTGCATCGATAAGGCGATTAAATTTTTCTAGGGAACGTTTCATACTGCTATTGTAGCAAAATATCTTTAGTCTTTATCGCTCAAGTAAGGTGTGGTATAATTCGCAAAAATTTTGGAGATTATGGATGGAAAATTTAAGTTACTATGAAATTTTAGAAGTCACAAAAAGTGCCAACGGGGATGAGATCAAAAAAGCATACCGCAAGATGGCGAAACTCTATCATCCTGATCGAAATCCCAATGATGCAACGGCAGAACATAAATTTAAACTCTGCAACGAGGCCTATCAAGTTCTCAGCGACGATCAACAACGCAGTATGTATGATAGATACGGTAAAGAGGGGCTTCAAGGGGGAGGCGGTCGTCGCTCTAGCGGCGGATTTGATGATCTTGGAAGTGTTTTTGAAGAGATGTTCAACGGGTTTGCAGGCGGCGGGCGCAGCCGTCAATCACGTGCACCAACCGATAAGTTCCCTCTTGATATGGGTGTAGAGATGAGTATCAGCTTTAAAGAAGCCGTTTTCGGATGCGATAAAGAGGTGACTTTTAGCGCTAAAACCTCGTGCAAAACCTGTAAAGGGACGGGCGCCAAAGAGGGTAAAGTAACCTCGTGCAGCCAATGTGGCGGCAAAGGGCAAGTGTACATGCGCCAAGGATTCATGACCTTTTCGCAAACCTGTCCTGCATGTCATGGTGAGGGGACGATGGCCAGTGAAAAATGTCCCGACTGTAAAGGAAAGAGCTACACGGAAACAAAAGAAAAAGTAACGGTAAAAGTCCCAGCCGGTATCGATAACGGTAATCGCTTGAGAGTTTCTGGACGTGGAAATATGGGCAAAAGCGGTGTAAGGGGTGATTTGTACGTGACGTTTGAAGTCGAAGAGGATAATCACTTCATCCGTAGCGGCAACGATGTCTATCTCGAAGTTCCCGTATTTTTCACCCAAGCTGTTCTGGGTGAAGACATCACTATCCCATCCCTAAATGGAGAAGTGACGCTAGAGCTCGAAAGAGGAACCAAAGACAAACAACAATACCACTTTAGAGGTAAGGGAATTGCCGATGTACACGGACGCGGTAACAAAGGGGATATGATCGCTCAAATCACCCTCACCTATCCTACCCGCCTTACAAAAGAGCAAGAAGAACTGCTGCAAAAACTCCAAGAGAGTTTCGGCATCGAGTCAAAACCTCATGAGAGTTTGTTTGAATCGGCGTTTGAGAGAGTTAAAGGGTGGTTTAAATAAACACCCCGCTTCTTAATAAGTGACTTAAAATCGTTTAACGGGAGTATGGCAATACGGTTTGCTCCCCTTTTTGTGATAATAGTCTTGATGATATTCTTCGGCTTTGTAAAATGGCTGCACATCTAAAATCTTGGTTGCAACTTTAAAACCATTCCCCTTTAGTCGTCCGATAAGTTCTTGCACTTTTTTCTTTTCACTCTCATTGCTCACAAAAACCGCCGATAGGTACTGATCGCCAATATCGGGACCCTGTCCGTCCGTCTGTGTTGGATCATGGATTTCAAAAAATGCTTTAACCAATTGCTCATACGAAATAAGGGAACTGTCATAGAGGACCTCTACCGTCTCTAAATGACCCGTTTTTGTGTTAACAACCTGATTGTACGTTGGGTTTTTGAGTTTTCCTCCCATAAAACCGGAATTGACCTCTTTTACCCCTTTTAGCTTTTCGAGATAATATTCTACTCCCCAAAAACACCCACCAGAGAAATAGGCTTTTTTGTATTTTGCGCTGGCTTTATCGGATTTTGGGTGAAAATTGAGTGAGATCGAATTAACGCAGTAGCGGGTATCTTTTTTTGTATACCCTTCACCTACAAACACATGACCCAGATGTGCTCCGCATTTGGCACATACAATCTCTACGCGCCGTCCATCAGGATCAGGAATTCTTTTGACTGTCCCCTTGATGGCATCATCAAAACTGGGCCATCCGCATTGCGATTTAAATTTATCGGTGGATTTGTACAGAGGGGTACCGCATATTTTGCAGGTATATATACCCTCTTGCGTGTTGTCGATATATTTGCCGCTAAAAGGTCTCTCGGTTCCTTTGTTGATGAGGACCTGTTTTTCCTCATCGCTTAGCTGGTTTACCTTTCCTCTCCATGGAGTTAGCTCTATTGCATTTGCAAAAAGAACCAAAAAACATACTAAGAGAATTGTTTTCAATCTCTTAACTCGTCACTCTTTTGGGATACGCCATCGCGATAACGATAGCCACTATGGCATACGTAACGGGTACGAAATCGGGAACAGGGACAGGATCCCCTTTGGCATACGAGTGCATCCCTGCGAGATAGTAGTTGACACCGAAGTACGTCATTAACACAGAGGTAAACGCCAATAGCGATACGACACTAAAGATATAATCACTGTACGCCCCTTTGATCATACGCAGGTGTATGACGACGGCATAGACGAGAATTGTTACCAATGCCCATGTCTCTTTCGGATCCCATCCCCAGTAACGTCCCCAACTCTCGTTTGCCCAAACGCCTCCGAGAAAGTTCCCTACTGTCAACAAAACCAATCCGATGATAATACTCATCTCATTGATCGCATTGAGCTCTTTGATAGCGAGGTTTAAACGGTCTGAATTATTTGCATTTTTGAGAATAAAAAGGGTGAGCGTAATCATCCCAAGCAATGCCCCTAGACCCAAGAAACCGTAACTTGCCGTAATCATCGACACGTGGATACTCAACCAATACGATTGCAGTACAGGGACTAAGTTGGTCACTTGCGGATCCAACCAGTTAAGATGGGCAACAAACAAAATCAGACCTGTCAAAATTCCCGTTGCTGCAAGGGTAATCGCCGATTTGCGTGAGAAAATAAACCCTGCCAGTACCGTTGCCCATCCGATATAGATCATCGATTCATAGCCGTTTGACCATGGGGCGTGTCCTGATATGTACCAGCGCATAGCAAGCCCTGCCGTGTGCGCGATAAAAAAGAGGATTAGCAATCCCAATGTTGCACGGCTAAAGAAATCGAGTTTAAAACGTGGATTTAAAATTTTAATGAACGATAAAATCAGCAATGCAAATCCAACGACAAAATATAGGGGCCAAAGCTGTTCAAAGATATTGGCTTTGTTATAAAAAATTTCTACAGCGAGTTTACTATCACTCGGATAGACACTTGCCCCTGCAAATTGTTGATATTTAGCAATCATCCCTAGCGCTTTATCGGCGTTGCTCCAATTTCCGCTTTTAAGGGCACGGTCAACGGCACCGAAATATCCAACAGCCATCAAGCGTACCATTTCTGCATCTTTTTGCGGAAGTGTTTGCATCGCTTCGATCGTTGCATGCCATTTGTTGTTTTTGTCGTTTGCTCTAGGCCACATTTGTATCAATGAACCCGTATAGACCATATAGGCAACATTGACCCGCTCATCGACTTGCAAGAGCGCTTTATCAAGTTTATTTCGCTTCGCGGGAGTCTTTCGGGTTGCTTCCTCGACAAGCTTTGCGAGTTTGTATCCGCTAATCTCATCGGGATACTCAAAAAATTGGGAAAACGCTGCCGTCTTCGCATCTTCACTAAGCCCTATGAGCTTGTTAATCTCTTTGTCCCCCGTTTTAAGCATCGAAATTTCACGCCACGCATCAGGGCGAAGCATCATCCCCAAAATGATTTGATTAGGCGTTAATCCCATAATTTCATTCTTACGGCTGAGTTTGGAGACTATCTCACCCGAGAGGGTATCGAGAGGTTTCATCCGTCCGCTGCTGTCTTGCACTACTAAATGACCGAATTTTTCCGCATGTGCCGCATCAAAACTTTTTGCCGTTTTAATGACAGGATTTTCGGTATCGGAAGCTCTCACGTCAGCTCCGCCGACCATCAACGCCAAAATTGCAAACGATATTGCGATCTTTTGCGCATCGAGCTTTTTGAGCTTTTCGCTAAGACTGTTAAAACGGCCATTTTTGATGATCAATACACCGAACATACCGATTGCCAGCATCAAATATCCGATGTAGGTAATCAACGTTCCCGGATCTTTGTTGACAGAGAGAACGGTTCCAAGTTCATCTTGATCATAGGAAGATTGGAAAAAACGGAACCCTTGGTAATCGAGAATATGGTTCATGTAGATACGAAAAGGCATTTTAACCCCTGCACTCTCATCGTGTAGTGTTACTTCACTGGCATACGATGAAGGGGACATTGAGCCAGGATAACGCTCAAGCTGAAAATCGTTAAGGGAAATGGCAAATGGCAATTTTCTCTCAATAGAACCATACGCAACACTAACACTTACATCATCAATCACTGCATTTGACTTCTCACCAATTACCCCCTGCGAGCCCAAAACAGTAATCTTTTCACTTTTATCGCCGCGTGTAACGGTAAGGGTTAACGCATCTTCTCCTTGAACCATTGGACCCTTAGAAGGCTTGGAAACCAATTGCATTGACGCTTTTGGGAGAAATTCACGCAAAACAAAACCGCTTTGTGCCGTTTGAAAAAGTGTACGATTGGTAAGAATATTTTTACCGGCAGATACTGCATGTGTTTGTTGCGTATCCATACTCAAAGCATTAAGATTGAGAGGTGTATTCATAACAACTTTATCCCCCTCAACACTCAAATAAATAACCGGTTTTTGAAATTTTTGATTGGAGCCAAAATCGAGAACAGCATCATTTGTTTCAAAAAAATCACCCTCCTTCAAGCTCACTTGCTCTCCACTGCCGCCGGCGGTAATCATCATATTAAGAATCGGTGACCCTTTAGGGTCAGAAACGGCTTCAAGGCGTGCATCACCCATATAATTTTCGAGTTTTACATCGATCATTTCACCGTCAATATCGAGTTTTCTCACAAAATTATTGTTTGAGCGCTTGGAAAGATAAAGAGGCTCTTTGAAGCTGTACTCTTTCTCCCCTTTTTTTACCTCAAAACTGATGTACGGTTCAGCACTTACTATAACGTCACTGCTTTCCCCCTCACGGATATGCATCGTCCCTTCATACCCCATATAGCGCGTTACTGCCGCACCGATCAGAATAATCAAAAATGCCACGTGAAAGGTAAGAACCAAAAGTTTCTCACGACGTGCCATCTTGAATTTTACGATATTAATGGTCAAATTTAGAGCCAACAGCCCAACAAGTATTTCAAACCATAGAGCGTTATAGATATCCGCTTTGGCGCTCATCGTCCCATAATCGTTTTCGACAAAAGTAGCATAGCCTATAGAGACAGCAAATATGAGCATCAATGCTGCCATGGTTTTCATGGAGCTAAAAAGAGAGAGAATTTTGTTCATCAGATTCCTATGGTTAGAATATTATTATAATTGTAGTCGTATCTAGGTAAATGTTTGTTAATGGCATTTAAACAATCAAACACCTTCAAGAATCATCGCCTCAGCAATCCTCTTGAAGGCGGCGATATTGGCGCCATCGACAAAATTGCGCTCACAACCGTACTCTTTTGCTGTAAGCGCAACCCGTTTGTATATTTGGCGCATCAGCTCATCGAGTTTACGGTCAACCTTTTCATAATCCCATTTTTCCATCGAGGCGTTCTGAGACATCTCAAACTCACTTACGGCAACGCCACCGGCATTGGAAGCTTTCCCCGGGGAAAACAGTACTCCTTCTTTTTGTAGTAATTCGATTGCTTTCGTCTCGGTCGGCATATTCGCCCCTTCGACGACGGCAACACATCCATTTTCTATCAGCTTTTTCGCATCTGCTTCGCTTAACTCATTTTGTGTCGCACACGGGAATGCGGCATAGCATGGATAGTTCCAAACGCTGTGTCCTCCATCAGGATAATCATCTCTTTTCGTATAGACAGCAGAAGGAATAGCCGCAATATAATTTTCTAACGAAAGGCGTTTTCCTTCATCTTTGAGACTTTTTAAAAGTTCTAAATCAATACCTCTTGAATCATATATTGTCCCCCCGCTGTCACTGCATGTGATCACTATGGCTCCTAACTGCTGAAGCTTTTCGATCGTATGGATAGCGACATTCCCCGCACCGCTAACCGTACAGATTTTCCCCTCCAGCGATTCTTTGAGCTCCTCTTTGAGCATCTCTTGGGTAAAATAGACAACGCCGTATCCGGTTGCTTGAGGGCGCATTAACGATCCTCCGAAGGCATAGGGCTTACCGCTTAGGACACCGTCGTAATTTCGGGTAATATGTTTGTACTCGCCAAATAGATAGCCGATTTCACGTGCACCAACACCGATATCTCCGGCTGGCACGTCGACCCTTGCACCGATATAAGGATGTAGTTCACGCATAAAGGCACGGCAAAATTTCATAATCTCAAAATCACTTTTTCCTTTCGGATCGAAATCGCTTCCCCCTTTGGCTCCTCCGATCGGAAGCCCCGTCAGAGAATTTTTAAAAATCTGTTCAAAAGCCAAAAACTTCAATACCCCTATCGATACGCTAGGGTGAAAACGCAGTCCCCCCTTATACGGTCCTAGAGAGTTATTAAACTGGATGCGATAGCCGTTGTTGACATGGACACGGTTGGCATCGTCTACCCATTGCACTTTAAACTGTATGACCCGATCAGGAGTCACCAAACGCTCCAAAATCGCATAGGAATCGTAACGAGGATCACTGCTGACGATCGGCTCCAACGAGTGCAATACTTCACTGACCGCTTGTATAAACGTTGTATCTGTCACACAGTTAGACTTTTCGAGATCGGCTAATATTTTTTCGACCATACTGATAACTCCTCAAAAAAAATAAATTATTTTAACTCACCCCAATGGTTCCCGATATTCATCGACGTTTTGAGGGGAATCCGTAATTCCAAGATATGCTCCATGGCATTCACGAAACGGGCAGCATATTCTTCAGCCATATCTTCGTCAATTTCGAAAATAAGTTCATCATGGATTTGTAGCAGCATCCGCGCATGCAGTCCCTCGCTACGGATCATTTCATCGATTTTATTCATCGAGAGTTTGATGAGATCGGCAGCAGAACCTTGAAAGACGGCATTGACTGCTTCGCGTTCGTATGCCGCTTTTAGCATAGGGGTAGCCGTCTCAAAATTAAAATAACGACGTCGCCCAAGAAGTGTTTCGACATATCCCACCGATTTTGCCTGTTCTACTACACCCGAAAAATATCCTTTAACACTCGGGAACGTCTCGAAATAACGTTCGATGATCTCTTTTGCCTCTTTCGTAGTAATCCCTAATGTATCGGAGAGTTTTTTCTGACCCATCCCGTACAATAGGCCGAAATTGACCGTTTTGGCAATATTACGTTTGGACGGGGCTTCACTCTCTCCGAAAAGGGCAATGGCGGTTTGCAGATGGATATCAGTCCCCTCATTAAACGCATTGACAAGGACTTTGTCCCCGCTGAAATGGGCCAAAAGACGCAGTTCGATCTGCGAGTAGTCGATACCGATCAGTTTTTTACCCTGTGGGGCGACGAATGCCTCGCGTATCCGCATCCCGAGAGCTGTTTTAACGGGGATGTTTTGGAGGTTTGGATTTTTCGAACTCAGCCTCCCCGTTGCCGTTCCTGTCTGGACAAACGAGGTATAAATACGGGAGTGTTTATCCGAACGGGCCAATGCGATCAATGGTTCGATATAGGTCGAAAAGAGTTTGTGGTATTCACGGTACTGTAGCAGCATCGAGATAACAGGGTGTTCATTTTTTAGCCCTTCTAGCACCTGCTCATCGGTGCTGTATCCCGTCTTTGTCTTTTTACCGTGAGCCAATCCTAATGTCTCAAAAAGGATAACTCCCAGTTGTTTCGGAGAGTTGAGGTTAAATACCGTGCCGCATAAAGTGTGAATTTGTTCGGTCAATGCCGAAAGTTCACGGGATACTTCCGTTTTGAATGTCTCCAACGTCTGAACATCGACAGCAATACCGACTTTTTCCATCCCTAATAATGTGAGAAGAAAGGGGAACTCTACATTTTGTGCTTCGTCTAACGCTTTCTCCCCTCCTTTGAAAAACAGTTGTTCATGCAATACTTCATACAGTCTGTAAGTGATAAAGGCATCTTCTCCGGCATATTTGCATGCATCTTCAATGGCAACCGAGCTGAAGTTTTCCCCTCGTTTTACCGTATCTTTAAAATGTATCATCTCGTGGTTTAGCAATGTGTGGCTGAGATTGTCCATAGAAAGCGAGCGAGATGAATCGGTGAGCCATGCCATCACCATCGTATCGCCATAGAGTGGAAGGCTCTCTACCCCTAAAAATCGGGTAACAAAATGGAGATCAAATTTAATATTATGACCTATAACGCGGTGTTTGAAAAGTTCGCGTATCGCTTGCGCGGCGGCACTTCGGCTCACTTGAGCCCCTACTCCCAAATAGCTGTGTCCCATCGGGACGTAATAACCCGTTTTTCCGTCAATACTGAAACTAAATCCGACCAAGGAATCGGTATGAGGATTAAGCCCTGTTGTTTCCGTATCAAAGGCAACCATTGCATCTTCAGCAATTGCGGCGACATGTTTTAATAGTGCATCATCCGTATCGATCAATACAGTGCACCCGCTCAAAACTTCACAAGAAACCAATGGTGTTGCCGCAATAATAGGGATAGGTTTGGAGGAGACTTCAAAAAGTGCTTTTGCCTTCAGGGTACGCAATACAGCATTCATCTCATAATGAACCAAGTCATCATAAATAGGGAGAAACGGGTTCTCAAAGTGCATTGCATACTCACTAAAATCAAGATGGGAAAAGACATCTCGACGCAATTTCACGAGCTCACGTGAGCGAAATGCATCCTCACGGTAGGTCTCCAACAACCCACGAATACGTACCGGCAACACCTCAGAAAGATTTTCGTAGAGGGCGTCCAGTGTTTCGAACTGCGTTAAAAGTTTTTTGGCCGTTACTTTTCCGATTCCTTTGACTCCGGGGACATTATCCGCCGTATCGCCGATGAGGGCCTGATAATCGATAAATTGGTAAGGGTGTACACCGTATTTCTCAAAACAATGGGTTTCATTGAGGACTTTTTTAGTGAGTGCATCGACGAGAACGACAACATCGTCCTCTATCAATTGGTACAAATCTTTATCGTGCGAAACGATCCGAACTAAAAACCCTTTCTCTTTTGCATGTTTTACTACAGAGGCTATCATATCATCGGCTTCATAGCCACTCATCGATAGCGATTTATACCCCATTTTTTCGATCCAATCAATTGCAATAGGGAGCTGCTTCAAAAGCTCTTCCGGTGCTGGAGAGCGGTTGGCTTTGTAATTTGGGTCAATTTCGGCGCGAAAACTAGGACCTTTAGCATCGAGGGCAAAAATGAGGTAATCACTGCTGTGATCTTTATGCAGCGAAGCAATAAAGTTGATAAAACCTGTAAGCAATCCTGTAGGGAAACCGTATTTATTTTTAAGGGGCGGTAGGGCATAAAATGAGCGGAAAAAAAATCCGAAGGTATCGATTATAGTAACGGTTTGTTGTGGCATCAGGAACCAATCTTAGTGATGATATATTTTTTTAGTGGATAGTATCCCCACTAATGGGGAGAAGATCCGATGATGTCGGTAATGATCAATTAGACTAGTTTTTCAACCATTTCATTGATTGATTTTTGCAATGCAGACACATTCAATCCTGCAGCTTCTGCTTTTTTTAGACCTTGCGTAATAGAGCGTTCTGATAAAGGGGCATTAATCGGTATAACACTTTTAATGATATGCAAAACAGTTGACAATTCTTGTATCTCTTTAGGAGCTTTTTCGGGTGCATCGGAACATTCAATCATCTGAACAAATTCCCGATCAAAATTCCAATGGGTAAAAATAGCTGCTGTCACTTCTGCTGTCGTTGATTCTACATAACTGCGTTCAACAATTGAAATATCGATCGCCGTATCAATGTCCGATTTGAAATTTGTCGTCAAATCTTCTTCGATAATATCACTCGCGATGACAATTTTCCCCGTCTCTTGCAAAAAAGCGGCAAGAAACAGTTTGTCTGCTTTAGTACGATCGATTTGCATGTACCAACTGTGTGCTAAAACACCCTGCATTGAAGAGAGTTCCGCAAAACGATCCGAACTGATCCCATAAGGTTCCATATCAACATTGAGAAGCTTTCGTACCGAATTACCCAAACCGATAGAGCGGGTCATACTCATACCAAATAAGGAGACCGCCTGCGCAACGCTTATAATCTCACGACGAAGACTGTAGAGTGGAGAATTGGCCGCTTTGAGCAAATTGGCAACGATCATCGGATCGCCTTCAACCGTCTTCACCAAATCGCTAATCGATGAGTTAGGATCATTGCACACCCTCTGCATATCGATAACCGTTTTCGGAAGGGGTGGTAACGATTTAATAGTATTAATCATCGAACTTTTCATTATTAATATCCCTTATTTAGAAGCAGATTAGGTTCTGTATGTTTTTGTATTATACCCTATCCAATTCAATTGCTAAATATTTTCCCGTAAAACTTCCGGTTTTTTCCCAGGTGCCGGCAACCGTTTCAGGGTTTCCTTCACTTACCAGTAAACCACCTCCGGATCCCCCTTCAGGGCCTAGATCAATGATGTAATCGGCATTTTTAATCATATCTAAATTATGTTCAATGACAAGTACCGAATTACCCAGTTCGACAAAATTATGAAGCACTTTCGTAAGACGGTTTACGTCGTCAAAATGCAATCCTGTCGTCGGTTCATCAAGGATATATAAAGTGCTTCCTGTATCGCGGCGGCTGAGCTCTTTGGCAAGCTTGATACGCTGTGCCTCGCCGCCTGAAAGGGTTACCGCATTTTGGCCCAGGGTGATATAGTCCAGCCCCACATCACTGAGAGTTTGCAAAATCACTTTGATTTTCGGAATGGGGGCAAAAAATTCCAATGCTTCTCCGACACTCATGTTCAGCACGTCAGAGATAGTTTTGGCTTTGTACTCCACTTGCAGGGTTTGGAGATTGTAGCGGCTGCCGTGACATGCGTCACATTTCACCATAATATCGGGTAAGAAATGCATTTCGATTTTGATCTCCCCCTCCCCCTGACATTTCTCACAACGACCACCTTTGACATTGAAACTAAAGCGTGACGCCGTGTACCCACGAATCTGGGATTCTTTGGTTTTGGTAAATAGTGTACGGATCTCATCCATTACCCCGGTATAGGTAGCAGGATTTGAGCGCGGCGTTCGCCCAATCGGGCTTTGATCGAGATAGATCACTTTATCTAATTTTTCGAGCCCCTCGACCTCAACTCCTGCGACGCGGTTCACCTTGCGGGCACGATTGAGAATTTCACGGCTCACTGGAAGAAGTGTTTGTAAAATTAGTGAGCTTTTTCCGCTGCCGCTTACCCCGGTAACACAAACGAAATTTTTTAATGGAATAGAGACGCTTAAATCAATAATATTATTAAGAGTCACGTTTTTGATGTGCATCCACTCTTTTTGTGGGCGTCTATAATAATATTGAATTTTTTTACGCCCTGAGAGGTAATCCGCTGTCAGGGTATTGCTGTTTTTCATCTCCTCTAATGTTCCGGCAAAAACAACATTTCCACCGAATTTCCCTGCACCCGGACCAATATCGACGATGTAGTCGGCATGCTCAATCGTCTCTTTGTCATGTTCGACGACGATAACGGTGTTTCCTTTTTCTTGGAGTGATCGCAAGGTTCGGATGAGCTTGAGCGTATCACGCTCATGCAACCCGATACTTGGTTCATCGAGGACATACATCACTCCCGTCAAACCGCTTCCGATTTGGGATGCAATACGGATCCGCTGTGCTTCACCGCCGCTAATACTGCGTGCATCGCGGCTAAGCGAGAGATAACCTAGCCCCACATCATAAAGAAAAAAGAGCCTTTCACGGATTTCATTAAGAATCGAAGCGCCAATCATTGCATTTTGTTCACTCAGTTCCTTGAATGTATTAGGATTGGTAAACCATTCGTAAGAATCTTTAAGCGGCATTGAAATAAGTTCGCCGATCCCCTTATCTGCCACACGTACAGCCAATGATTCGCGTTTTAGCCTGTGAGAATTACAAACATTACACGGTTTTTCTGACATATAATCGGCTAGGTCTTTTTCGTCTTTGAAAATATCGTAGGCGATACGGACAATCCCCGGCCATGTCCGTTTTATCGGATGATCTTGCCATTTAAATTCTACATCATCGATAGTACCGTGTAAAATCGCTTTTTTCTGATGTTCTTCGAGAGTGTAAAACGGCTCAGTAACATTAATACCCGTTGTGGCACAAAATGCTTTCAGAAAGGTAAAGTAGTACCCCTTATTAAATCCATAAACGATTTTGATTGCACCTTTCTCGATAGAAAGGTCCGAATCGATAATTTTATCGTAGTCAAGGGCATAACGTATCCCTAAACCATCACATTCGCTGCACGCCCCCTTGGGAGAATTGAATGAAAAAGAGAGGGGCTCCAACGGATCAAAACTCACTTTACAATCAAAACAGGCACTGTGCTCACTATAATGGACAAGTTTATCATGCAACCCGACTTCTTCGGCATTCAGAATCTCTATCTCCACTTCCCCATAACTCTCTTTGAGTGCTTTCTCGACATCTTGGGCAACACGCTCATGGTTATCAACTTTAACCACCAGCCTATCTATCACGACTTTGATCGTGTGTTTTTTGGTTTTAGAAAGCTCTATCTCTTCATCGAGCCTCACCATAACACCATCAATTATAGCACGTACATACCCTTTATGCCGGAGAGATTCGAGCGTATCGGCAAACGCCCCTTTTTTCTCCCGTACTAGCGGAGCCAAAATAACAATTTTAGAATTTTCAGGCAGTTTCAAGACCTGATCAATAATATCTTGCGCCGACATTTTCGAGATTTTTTTACCACACAGATGACAATATTGTATACCGATACGAGCATACAAAAGACGCAAATAATCGTAAATTTCCGTAATCGTCCCCACGGTTGAGCGGGGATTCTTCGAGGTAGTTTTTTGATCGATCGCAATAGCGGGGGTCAATCCTTCGATTTTATCCACATCGGGTTTGCCTACACGATCCAAAAACTGTCGTGCATACGAGGAGAGAGACTCAATGTAACGGCGCTGTCCCTCAGCATAGAGGGTATCAAATGCCAATGTTGATTTTCCGCTCCCGCTGATTCCCGTAAAAACAATCAATGAATTTTTAGGAATCTCTAATGAAATATTTTTAAGATTGTGCTCGCGTGCACCGATAATTTTGATTGTATCCATTGGTTTACCCCGCAATGAGTTTGTAAGCCGTTAGGCTAAAAATAAGAATATAAAAAAAGACTAAAATCTGTTTGTAATGGGTCAAATGTGTTTTATGAACCAGCCAAATCCCTATACGTATCCCTGCCAATGACGAGAGGGCCATTATAGTACCCGCACTCCAGTTCAGCATTCCAAAAAAAGCAAACGTCACAAATGCCGAGACAGAGGTAAACATAACAAAGAAGAGACCTACAGCCGATGCTTTTTTAAGCTCGAAGCCCATAAAACTGACTAAAATGGGGGTCATCATAATCGACCCACCAACCCCTAGCATTCCCGAAAACACCCCGATACCACTTCCAATAGCAACATACAAAGGATGACTGACCACTTCAGCACGCGTAGGCGCAGGGGATGACATCATAAGTCGCCCGAGAGTAAAGGTGACAATTCCTAAAAACGCCCACTCCAAAATAGACGGATCAAGCACTTTAACCAACATACCGCCGATCATTGCCCCAGCCAAACCCCCAAAACCAAAATATTTAATGTCACTCATTTCGTAGGTTTTTTTCTTTTGATGAACGTATGCCGCCATCAGTGAACCTGCTACCATTTGCATCACCGATATACCGATTGCCTCTTTGATCCCAAATCCAAGATAAAGGAGCAAAGGAACAGTGACAGTCCCTCCCCCTATACCAAAAAATCCTGACAACGTCCCGACCATGATCCCTAAAATTATTAATTCAATTGTCATCATTTTCTACTTACTGTTGTTAGTGATTGCGATTATACTCACTTTACCACTATTATTTCCTTCTAACTTTACGCTATAATCAATGAATAGTTAAATTTTATAACTACAAAAGATAGGATAAAAATGATATTATTTATTAGACAGGCAGCAGAGAATTTTTATGCCCACCAAATTAGATTACCTTATAGTATTAAGTTACCCCTACCAAAAAAGAGAACACTTCTTGCTTATCTTGATATAGAAAGTAAAAATGGTGAAAAACATCGTGTTTACATTGGATGTGATGATGTTCTTATTCAGTGCATTACTGAAATTTTTTTGGGTGAAGAATTATCCGATACGGAGACACTAAAAGATATGTTACTAGAAACCACTAATATGATTGTAGGGAGTGCCAAAGTGCTTGCCGAAGAGCAAGTAAGTAGCTCTTTTACTATTTCAACACCCCATTTTTTCGACCACGACGACTTCACTCCAACAACAGATGAAAATTACACTTTTACTGTTGGTGAGGGTGAAATGATTATTGCAATAAAGGCTTTGTGATCATGGATGAAACTTTAAATCTTCAATCTGAATTCGAAAAAGAGAACCATTTTGATCCAAAGAAAGAGCTTGGATGGATGGACTATGAGGGCTTGCTTGACATGGAAGTGGAATTTGTTTCCGATTTAGGACAAACTACTTTGAGTCTAAGTGAGATTTTAAAACTCGAAAAAGGATCTGTCATCGATCTAGGAAAACCTGCGGGAGAGAGCGTTGAATCCTATGTCAATCATCGTATTATCGGCAAAGGTGAAGTAATGGTTTATGAAAAAAATCTTGCCATCCGTATCAATGAAGTGCTCGATTCCAGTGCCGTCCTTTATTATCTATCCAAAGAGAGACTATGAAAAAACTAGCCCTGCTTTTACTGCTAAGCACCGTTGTTTGGGGATCTAAAATCCTCAGTTATAATATTTATGATCGTCATGAGCGGGTAGATATTATGTTTACGTTTGATACCCCTTACGAGGGTGTTTTGCGCCAAAATACGCAAGATAATGTGATTACAATCAAACTCGAAGAAGCATCGATTGATACTCCTTTAAATAAAATTATTTCATCTGAATATTTGAAAAAGCTCACCATTACCCCTATTGGCGACCAGATACAAATCACCGCACAAGTAGGTAGCAATGTCATCTTGCAAGCTTCTAAAACGTCTGACTCGTATGGATTGAGACTTCGTTTTACCCCTCTTGTTTCCACCCCTTTGATGAGTGCCGGTACAATGAAAGATCAAGCAACCCTCTCCCCGCTCCCGACAAAGAATAGCAGCGAATTTGAACGTAGTTATTACGTCGTTATTGGTATCTTAATTGTTGGTATCGTCATTTTATTTTGGTTGAAACAAAACATAGCGAAAAGAGCTACTGCCTTGCACGCCGAACCAAAAACACCATGGTCTTTTAGCTCATTAGCAAAAAAGACCCCCGCTTCCGCACCGATATCCAGCAATCCTCTAGAAAGCAGCGGGGTACAAATCCGGTTTCAAAAAACGCTTGATACTACCCACTCCGTTGCCATGCTGGATTTCGGAACGCAAAGCTATTTGGTTCTTTTGGGCAATAGCACTATTCTTTTGGATAAATTTCAAGACAATATCCCTATCACACAAAATGAATTTGATACCCTTTTGCGGACAAAACATCAAGAGCTTGATAGCTTTTTTCAACTTGGACATAATCAAGATGAGACGTTTGATTCGTACAAAGAAAAAGCTTCAGGGGACTATTAGCCCCCTAAGCGTTATTCAACTCATAACGAGTATAAACCTCATACGCCTCTTCTCCACCCGTAGTCGCTAAAACCTCACGGATGATTTCAGCAGCCTCTTTACGGCTTCCTCCGGCATATCCTTTGGCGTAAATCTCTGCAAGTGTTATTTTGGCGGCGGGTTCTCCCCGGGCTACTGCCATTTTGAGATAGTAAGCCGCTTTGTCAAAGTCCTCTGGTACTCCCATCGCATTGGCGTATGCAAACCCTGCACTCACTTGCGCCGGCAATATCCCAGCCTCGGCTGCCTGCGAATAATATTCCGTCGATTTGGTAAAACTGCGTTCTACCCCTTGACCATTATAAAATAATGTCCCCAGTGCATAAAGACATCGCGGATCATCTTGTGAAGTGGTGAGAATATCGAATGCGTCTTTAAAACGACCGACTTCATAGTATTTCATAGCAGTAACGTAAAAATCTACAATCATTTTCTTAAAACCTTATTTTTAAAATTGATTCTATCAAAATACTCTAACGATAATCTATGATAAGAGGATTAATGTAGAAGAACGGAAGCGATATAAAGAAGTGTTTAGCACTCACAACTTATGTCGTGAGCTTTAAAGCCCTCCCCTATCTGCCGATGGGTGAGAAAAAACTCATCCACAACCGCGCGGTAATGGACAGGGTCATCAATCCGATTAACCAGATCGCGCAGTGCCGATGCCCCTTCATATCCTTTTGAATAGGTATGGAGATGTTTACGAAATGTTATAACGCCGCGTGCTCCGTAGAACCGAATCATACCATCAAGATGTTCCATAATGATCGCATGTTTGATGAGAGGATCGACGGTAGCGCTGCCCGTTTTAAGCTGATGAAAAATCCACGGTGCACCGACGGCTCCCCGACCGATCATAATACCGTCGGCTTTAGTATGCTCTAATACCCATTGCGCTTTCTCATACGAGTCGATATCACCGTTGGCGATAACAGGAATGGATATGGCAGCTTTGATTTCTGCAATAGCGTCATAATCAACAGGTGCTTTAAACTTTCCGGCACGTGTACGCCCATGAACCGCGAGAAAATCGGCGCCGCAATCCTGAACAAGTTTCGCAATCTCGATATGATTTTTAGATTCAAATCCAAGACGGATTTTGACACTGAGAGTCGATTTGTTGGAGGTTTTTTTAATCGTCTCGATAATCCGAGCCATGCGGGGCAAATCACTCAAAAGTGAGCTGCCCGATCCGTGACATACGATTTTCGGAACAGGACACCCGCAGTTTAAATCAATAATATCAATATTCTCTTGTGTATTGAGAATTTCAACGGCGCGACGAACAACCTCCTCTTCGGAACCTGCTATCTGCACCGAATAGGGATCTTCATTGGGACTGCGTTCAAGCATTTTAAATGTTTTTGCTGAGCCGTGTGCGAGAGCATTGGAACTGAGCATTTCACTGACCGTCAAATCAGCACCAAATTTTTTAACAACATTGCGAAACGGTAAATCAGTATATCCAGCCAGTGGAGCAAGGGCATATACGGGAGTATCAAAAGAGAGTTTTGGTGTCATAATGTACCTGAGGGAGGGAGTTATTCTTGCCCTGGAGGGCAAAAGATTTATTTTCGTAAAAACAGTGCAATATCGTAATGTTTGTTGGCACGTTTAAGATCGCGATACGCTTTGAAAATCAAATAATCATCTTTTGAGGTATTATTGAGAATTTCATTGGCTGTATCAATCATTTGCAAGTCATACAAGGTATAGAAATATCCTTCCATCGCATCGTCATTCGTTTCGCTCAGCGTTTCAAACAACCGAATACGCTGTTCAGGGAGCATATTTTTGGAGAGAGCCATAGAGATATCGATGTAATCATCGGAATTTAGTTTGAGCGTTTTGAAGAGTGAAATCAACGCATCATTACTCATTTCAATCCCATTATCCGCACTGTTGATACGCTCTAGGAATGTCAAAAGGGATGGCAGGGTAAAGAGTTGTTTATACTTTAAAATAGATTCAACAGACGCATTTTTGACGTAGGACTCGAACGCTTTGATGCACACAACATCACCATACATATCCGCATGTGATAATACTTCATCCGCACTAATCTCATTACGTTCTAGACGATTGAGATTATTTTGTATCATAAGTGACGTCGAATTTGCTAAATGGAATTTTTTAATATCTACTTTTTTCTTCTCTTTAACATCACGCAATAAATGCAACGCCTCATCAATTTTCTCATCTCCAACTTCTTTAAGCGTTTCAAGAGGGAGGATCAGTGAATTGTCGATCAATTTGCCCATAAGTTTATAGGCATCGCTTTTATAAACATTATTACGATCATGTACCCCAAGAAGCGCATCACGAAGCGCGTCAACCATTTTTTCATTGTCACGGTTAAGCTTACGTAGTTTTATATTTCCTATCAGAGCATGAAAAGCCATATGCATAATACTGGCAAGATACATAAGTGCAACAGGAACTACTACCCAAAAAGCAATAGGAAGATTAGGAAAATGAACCCCGAGCAAATCGAAGGAGACCGTTTCGTTATCGATACTATACGTAGCAATTCCTACTAACAACATCAAAATTAATGAGGCAATGGTGTAACGTTTTAGTTGCATTGGCTTCTCCTTTAGGCTCTGTTTTTTTCAACGATTGGACGGCATACGATACAGTATTTAGCGTGTGGCTTAACTTTTAAACGCTGGAATCCAATATCATCTTCACACATATCACAAATGCCATATTGTTTTAATTTTATCTTACTCAATGCAGCTTCGATTTCAGCCAACTCTTGTGACTGTTGAGCACCAATCGCACTCTCTACCATATTATCATTGCTGATCGATGCGTAATCGCCCTCGTCATTTAGTTCGCACTCACGTAATTGGATCATTTCTGCTTCAACACCATGCAAATTTTTAATAATCTGTACTCTACGGGTAAGCAAAATTTCCTCGAAATATTGCAGTTCATTCTCTCTCATGCGATTCCTTATTTGTGATAGGGGTGGTTACTCAATAAACTAAAAGCACGGTATATCTGCTCAAGTAAAACTGTTTTGGCAATTTTATGACTCATCGTCATCTCTGAGAGACTAATAATGCTATCGCATTTCGAAACAAACGACTCCTCAAAGCCGTACGCCCCTCCTATGAAAAATTGTATGGCGATTTTATCACTTATAAGCTTACTAAATGCCAAAGAATCCATTTTTTTTCCATCAGGATGTAACGCAATCGAATAACTTTTTCCTATCATCGGCTCCAATACCTTTGTATAGGCACTCTTGGACGCTTCAGGACTGATCGTATGGGCTTTTATTATCTCTTTTGGAAAGAGCTCAATGTCTTCCAGCTTTGCAAAACGGGAGATCATTTTCATCTGTTCTTGATAGAGAGGATCATAGATCGAGCGCTCTTTTTTGGCTATGGAAATCAAAGAAATAGTCATAGTAATCCTGTGCCTATAACATGGTACGTCACGTATTGGAACGTATCTGTGATTTTTACTCCGCCGATTGCCCCTACGGGATGCTTGGAAAATGATGCCAGTTCATCAAGACTCTCCCCTAAAACTTTGGCTTCACTTTTCGTCGCAGTAGAGCGATAAGCACCCAGTCCGATGTAATTGATATCCAACATGTTGGCACTCTCTATTTCGGCTTTATTATGCGTAGAGAGACCAATAATCTTATCATTGCCGATGGCAGTTTTCAATATAGTAATCGCCCGTTTAGGATCGGGATCTATAGAGAGCAGATCGTCTTGACCGATATGTACGCCATCGCAAAAGGCAATCAATTCATAATAATCATTAATAATCAAAAATCCGTCATACAACCGACGTAAAAGAATTAAATCTTTTTTAATAGCGGCAATATCGTCATGTTTATTGCGATATTGAATAATTTGAGGATTATACACTTTGGCTTTTTGGATAAATTCATCCAAGCCGATATTTCGTGAGCGAAGCGCATCACGATCACACAATGCATAGAGCTGCATTAGGGGAGGAGAAGTTTGAGCAGGTCGCCGAGCGTCTCTTTGAGCTCGCTGCGTGCTACAACCATATCGATCGATCCTTTTTCGAGGAGAAACTCTGCGCGCTGAAATCCTTCCGGAAGATCTGAACCGATAGTTTGCTTGATAACTCTCTGCCCTGCAAACCCGATCAACGCACCCGGTTCTGCGATAATAATGTCACCGAGCGTCGCAAAAGAGGCGCTTACTCCTCCCATTGTCGGATCGGTAAGCAAAGAGATATAGGGAAGTTTTGCATCAGAGAGACGCGCCAATGCAGCGGAAGTTTTCGACATTTGCATAAGAGCAAAAGTACTCTCTTGCATTCTTGCCCCACCGCTGGCACTCACGATAATCAACCCCTGACGTTTTGCTAGTGCACGATTAATGGCACGAACAATTTTTTCCCCTTCAACAGACCCCAAAGATCCACCCATAAAGTTAAAATCAAATACGACAAGCTGTACCGGTGTGGCTTCGACTGTACATTCACCGCTCACGACCGATGAGTATCGCCCATTTTTGGCATACCCTTCTTCAATGCGGGCAGCGTAACTTTTTTTATCAACAAAGCTCAACGGATCAATCGGTTTCAGAGATGCATCGTATTCGACAAAGCTCCCCACATCCGCGATCAGAGCAAGACGTTCATTGACGCCGATACGAAGGTGAAATCCGCATTTAGGACACACATGATTTTGTTTTTCCATCTCTTTGTAATACATCAAAGATTGACATGCGGGACATTTTACCCAGTGCGATGGTGCTTCACTTTTTGTGGGCTGTTTCTTTTTTTCAGAATCTTTAAATAGATTAAATAGACTCAAAAATACTCCTTTTCAACGATAATGCGTATCTGTTCAAACACCTCTTTAGAAGAGCTTATGAGAATATATTTCTCATTGCTCACTCCATAAAGATGTTGGCTAAGAAATAAGCCTGCTTGGATATCAAACGAGCGCATTGTACCTAAAAATAACACATATTTTACCAATGGGGCATACGCCAACGAAAGAGCAAGTGCTCCAGGAGTACGATATTTCAAATGATTTTGTATGAGTTTTTCACCCAAGCGAGGATGTTCAGCTCCTTTTTCAAAAAGGCCGATTTTCGGTTTTGTGTTTGTAATGATCGGTGATTTAAGGGTTGGTTTATCCAATGTTGTACGGTAATAGTCACACACGGTACGGACAAAAATATCTCCGTTTGCGAGATTACACACAATCCCTTCGATCATTTTACCTGATTTTTCCCGTGCAATCGAAACACCGTAATAGGGGAAAGAAGAGGCAAAATTATCACTTCCGTCAATAGGATCGAGAATAATAGTATACTCATCTTGGGGAGACATCCATCCACTCTCTTCGGAAAAAACAGAACCAAAAGAGTACAGATATTTGAAAAATATTGCCTCTGCTTTGAGATCAAAACCGCTGCTTACATCTCCACCTTCCCCTTTTTCAAAAGAATCAAAAAGAGAAAGATCGTGAGAATTTTGTAATGTGTCGCGCACTTCTAAAAGTGCACGTATCACAGCATGGATAAAAGGATTAGCCATTAGCCTAATAACGATTTTGCAATAGCGCGCGCCGCTTCACGACCATCATACGCCGCCGTAACGACTAAATCAGCACCGCGATAGCAATCCCCGCCCGCGTAAATACCTTTGGTTGTGGTTTGCAAGGTATTATCAATAATAATTCCGCCCCAATTGTTGACGTTGATTCCATTTTCTGCCAAAAAGCTCGGAACAGCCGGATCAAATCCAAGTGCCATTATTACAATATCCGCATTGACATTAAAATCAGAACCCTTGACCTCTTCCATTTTTTGACGACCGCTTTCGTCTTTAGCACCTAAAATGGTTTTTGCCATATGAACGGCAACGGCTTTACCGTTATTGCCTAAAATAATCTCTTTTGGAGATGCATGGAAACCAAATTCTACACCCTCTTCGACAGCATTTTTATACTCTTTTTGCGATCCTGGCATATTGTGAGCATCACGGCGGTACAAGCAGGTTACATTTTTAGCTCCCTCACGCTTGGAGGTACGAACACAGTCCATTGCCGTGTCTCCACCACCGATAACGACGACATCCAAATCTTTAAAATCAAATTTTTTATCGTAAGAGAGTCCAAAATTTTTACGCTGAATAGCGGTAAGGTAATCCATTGATGAATAAACATTTTGAGCATTTTCACCGGCGATTTTGGCACCCTTGGCTTTGGTCGCACCGATACCGATAAATACTGCGTCGTGGCTGTCGGCAATAGCATCAAATTCAGCATCTTTGCCTACTTCGCAATTAAGAACCAGTTTCAAACCTGCATCTAATAAGAACCCGACACGACGCTCAACAATTTTTTTATCCAATTTAAAGCTAGGAATACCGTACGTCAATAATCCGCCGGCACGATCACTGCGCTCATACATCGTGACCGAAATACCGGAACGGAGCAAATACGTCGCTGCAGAGAGTCCCGCCGGTCCTGAACCGATAATCGCTACTTTTTTATCTGTGGTGATACCCGGAAAGTACGGTTTAAGCCCGTGCTTAAACCCCTCTTCGTTAATGAATGTTTCTATGGAACCGATTGTAATGGCTCCATGTCCGTCATTGAGAGTACAATCTCCCTCACACAATCTATCATGCGGACAAATACGCCCCATAACTTCAGGAAACGGTGACGGCTCGTTGGAAAGGTTGAAAGCGAATTTCAAATCTTTTTCCGCCACCGCTTTGAGCCATTGCGGAATATAGTTATGCAATGGGCATTTGTTGAGACAAAACGGATCACCGCATTGGATACAACGATCACTTTGTCCTGTCGCTTCGTGTGCCTCTACGGGCTCATAAATCTCACTAAAATCTTTGAGTCGTTGGACGACTCCCCGTTTTACGGGATCGATACGTTCAATGGTTAAAAATTCTCTCATAATCAGTCCCCTTTATCAGGATTAAGTGGCAGTTTGGTTAAGTTTTTCGGGCGTACAAGCCAGAAATTTCGTATCTCATTACGGAAATTACCCAGCAAGGCTTGCGCTTTTTCACTTTGTGTTTCCGCAACATAATCTTTTAACAGTCGTTTGAGATAATGACGTGCTTCATCTCCGTCATCGGTATCGATACGTAATGCATCGACAAGCTCACGGTTTACATTTTCAACAAAGCTATGATTTTCGTCGTATACAAATGCGATACCGCCCGTCATACCTGCACCGAAGTTAATACCTGTTTGACCCAGTATAACGACGATACCGCCTGTCATATACTCACACGCGTTATCCCCTGTCCCCTCGACGATTGCCAATGCACCTGAGTTACGAACAGCAAATCGCTCACCCACAGATCCGGCTATAAAGAGTTTACCGCCTGTTGCGCCGTAGAGACAAGTATTACCGCCTGCGGCGAACGCTTCCCCTTGGTTACGTGATTTAATAACGATTTTACCGCCGTGCATCCCTTTTCCGATGTAATCATTCGCTACACCCTCAAGACGTATCGAGACACCATGGATCAAAAATGCACCCAATGCTTGACCTGCAATCCCTTTTAGATCAATCTTTATCGTATCGTTTCTAAGCCCTTTGTCCCCGTAATATTGAGCAATTTCACCGCTTATACGCGCACCAAAGCTACGGTTTAAGTTACAAATATCGCGCGTAATACGGATCGGACGTTCCGGATTTTTAATGGCATCCATTGCTTCTGCTAAAACATCGATCTCGTAAGCGTTGTCATCAAACGGTTTGTTAGATGCTGCTTGACACGTATTTACACCCTCTTCACGGTGTAAAATATTGCTAAAATCAAATTTACGGGCAAAATCGTTGTCGCTGATTTTGAGCAAATCACTGCGTCCGACGAGCTCTTCCATTGTTTTGTAGCCGAGTTTCGCCATAATTTGACGTACATCTTCTGCCAGATAGGTAAAATAGTTGATGAGCTGATCCACATTTCCTTTGAAATGCTCAGAGCGCAATGTTTCATTTTGTGTTGCGATCCCTACGGAACATTTGTTGACATGACAGATACGAAGCATTTTACAGCCGATAATTGCGAGGGCCCCCGTACCAAATGCGTAACTCTCAGCACCCAGTAATGCAGCTTTCACAACATCCTGACCGCTTTTGAGCCCGCCATCGGTTTGTAGATGAACAAGTCCTCGAAGATTGTTGACTTTTAGCGCATTGTGCGCTTCGGAGAGTCCCAATTCCCAAGGATTTCCTGCAAATTTGATCGATGTAAGAGGTGCTGCTCCCGTACCGCCATCACCGCCGGAGATAATGATTTTATCCGCATACGCTTTGGCAACACCTGCGGCGATCGTCCCGACTCCTGCTGCAGAAACCAGTTTGACCGCTACTTTTGCACTTGGATTAACCTGCTTCATGTCAAAAATAAGCTGCGCCAAATCTTCGATTGAATATATATCATGATGAGGGGGTGGAGAGATTAATGTTACCCCTGGCATCGTATAACGTAGACGCGCGATAAGACCACTTACTTTATGTCCTGGAAGCTGTCCTCCCTCTCCGGGTTTCGCCCCTTGCGCTACTTTGATTTGTATCTCTTCGGCACTGCGCAAATAGGCCGGTGTTACCCCGAAACGCCCTGAGGCTACTTGTTTGATTTTTGAGTTTTTAAGGGTACCAAAACGGGCCGCATCTTCACCACCCTCTCCACAGTTACTTTGCGCTCCGATGGTATTCATAGCCACCGCCAAACATTCGTGTGCTTCAGGAGAAATAGACCCCAAACTCATTGCTGCTGAAGCAAAGCGTTTAAAAATCTTCTCTTTTGGCTCTACATCACTAATATCGATCGAAGAACGATCCGATGCAAATTCAAAGAAATCACGGATAAATTTTTGACCGCGTTTGTTAACCAATGTGCTTAGACGATCAAAATCTTCCCTCTTGCCACTTTTTGAAACAGCATGAATGGCATGGATCACATCCGGATTAAAAGCATGATACTCTTGATCATTGTAAAATTTATAAAATCCACCGATCTTAAGAGGAAAAATACGGTTAAACCCATTTTTTTCAAAAGCTTCTTTGTGATTTTTAGACAAACGCTCATCGATATCTTCGTACGTCAGTCCCGGAATAAGGGCGTGTGAATCTCCAAAACACTCATCTACCATTTCACGGCTCAACCCGATAATGTCAAAAAGCCCTGAATTTCGATATGAGCCGATGGTGGCAATCCCCATTTTCGACATGATTTTAAGCAATCCGGCATTAAGAGCATGATGGGCTGCTTTAAACGCTTCGGCACAATTTTCTTCATTTTCATTGCTTTGCTGGACACGTGCCGCGATCGTTGCAAATAAAAGGTTTGGATAAATTGCGCTTGCACCGTACGCAATCAATGTTGCAGCACCGTGCGAATCGAAGACTTCACCAGTGACAGCAACAATAGAGCCTAAATGACGTATTTTTTCATGTAACAATGCGTGACTGATACGCCCTACTGCCATGAGCATCGGTATGGTTTTGTGATCAGAATCTAATCCACTGTCATCGAGAATAATGATCCGTACACCCTCTTCTTTTACTGCTTTGACAACACACACAACGAGTGCATCCAAAGCATCTTTTAAAGAGCCCTGATACGCTGTTGAGAAAGATTCATTCGTATACGAAGGATGAAAACGTGGTGATTTTTTATCACCAAACGATTTGAGCACCTCAAGTTTCTCTTTGAGCATAATCGGCGAAATTGCTTTTAAACGATTGGCATGTGAAGGAATTTCATCTAAAATATTATGTATTTCACCGAATCCCGTATTTAAACTCATGACCACTTTTTCACGAATAGGGTCGATCGGCGGGTTGGTTACCTGGGCAAAACGCTGCTTGAAAAAATCGCTAAAATTGCGTTGAACGGTACTGAAAGCGGCAAGAGGAGTGTCGTCTCCCATAGAGCCGACTGCTTCTTTGCCATCACGCATCATCGGTTCAATGACTTGTTCAACAATCTCTTGTGTGATATTAAAATAACGTTGACGTGCAATAAAGTCTTCGGACAAACAATCGCATTTGGTAGTGTATTGATTCTCAACATGCTCTTGCAAGTAGATCATATGGTCATTTAACCATTTCATATAAGGATTAGAGCTTTTTAGATATTGATTTATATCTTCGTCTTTGAGAACTTTTCCAAATTTCAAATCCAAACCGATCATTTGACCCGATTGCAGACGTCCACGCTCTTTGATGTTCTCTTCAGGAATATCGATAACACCGTATTCGCTGGCAATTAAAAACGTATCATCATGGGTAATGATGTATTTGGAAGGGCGTAGACCGTTACGGTCAAGAACACATCCGATATAACGGCCGTCTGTCAATGAAAATGCTGCAGGACCGTCCCATGCTTCAAAAACGGTCGAATGGTATTCATAAAACGCCCGCAATTGGGGATCCATATGAGGAGCATTTTGCCACGGTGCAGGGATAATAGCGCGCGCCGCTTTGAAAAAGTCCATACCGTTGGCAATCAAAAATTCGAAGAAATTATCGGCACTTGCACTGTCTGAACCGTAGGGTTGTAAAATCGGAAGAAGACGCGCAATCTCTGCATCGGTAAAGACTTCGCTTTTAATGGATTCCGATTTAACCGCTACATTAAAACGGTTGGCTTCCACAGAGTTAATCTCACCATTGTGTGCGACCGTCCTAAAAGGTTGTGCTAAGCGCCATTTCGGAAGGGTATTGGTCGAGAAGCGTTGATGAAAGAGTGAAAAAGAAATTTTGAAATTTTCGTTTTGAAAATCGGTATAAAACTCTTTGATGTGCGTGGGCATAATCAGCCCTTTGTACGAAATGACGCGTGAGGACATAGAAGGGATATAAAAATTTTGATCCTCTATAAGTGCATGCTCCGTCTCTTTTCGACTCAAATAAAGCAATGCATCAAAACGTTGTGACGCCATTAACGAATTGGGAGTGATGAAAATATGGTAAATTTCAGGAAGTGATTCCAGCGCCTGCTCTCCGAGAGCATTGGTATCAAGAGGAACCTGTCGCTTCAATACGACTTTCAAATCGTTATTGGCACATGTACGCTCCAACACATCAAGCTGAGAAACATCCGTAGTAAATACAACGGCTATCGCATACATTTCAGGTAATTCAATACCCTTTTGCAACGTACATGAGCGCATAAACTCATGCGGCATAGAAAGAAGCAATCCGCTTCCATCACCTGTTTTGCCATCCGCAGCAACAGCACCACGGTGCATCATTCTCTCTAGCGCAGTAATTGCGTGCTCAAGTGTCTCATGAGAAGGACGGTTTTTAATATTGGCGATCAAACCAAATCCGCAGTTATCTTTAAATGATCGTAATAAATCTTGGTATTCCACTGATAAATCACCTTTTTTAATCTCTTTTTAAACAACTATAGTTTAAAGAGGATAGGAATTTCTTTATTTTACCAGTTATTTGGTTAAAAAGTTTTAAAATTAGGGGAATTTTAGAGAATAAAATAAACAAATGTGCGGTGAAGTAACAAAATATGCAGGGATTTATCATCAAACTCAGCCGAGTGAAAGACGAAGATTTAATCGTCACTATCATATCGGAGAAAAACTTAACAACCCTTTATCGTTTTTACGGCGCACGCCACAGTCCTATCAACTTGGGATTTAAAATAGATTATGAGGCAGAAACTTCTCTCAAAAGCAGTATCCCAAGAATGCGTGATGTACTCCATTTGGGATTTTCTTGGATGGGAGAGTATGACCGGATTCGTATATGGCAGCAGTTTATTGCCCTTTTTCACCCCCATTTGCAACACTCTGAAGCCATTGGTAGCTTTTACTATGATTTACTCGAATCCACAGCTCAAAAATGGAAAACACAAAATCCCAAACGACTCGCAATCGAAGCCTATATACGATTGCTTGAGCATGAAGGGAGATTGCACCGTGAAATGAACTGTTTTTTTTGCGATCAACCAATCGAAAACAATATTTCTCTTATCCGCTCCTTTTTGCCGGCGCACAAAGAGTGTTCTCATACGCTTCCTATTAATAAAGCAGGGCTTAGCTGGCTGTATGAGAACCATTCTACCCTATTTTTGGATGATATTGAGATAGAGCGTCTTTGGACTATTCTTAATGAGGGGTTGTGATTGGAACTTTTTTTGCTTATGTTTTTCTACACTAAGAAAAGAGGTAATAGATGACTAAATTCCAATTGCGTGAGGCTGTTCTTGCACAATTCATCGAACCGCCCCATATCAATCTCTATACATCGTACAAAAGACCCCCTACAACGCGAAAAGGGAAAACGCTTGCCGATTTTTATCAAGAGATTTTTCAAATAAAAAAACCTAGCCAAGAAAACAAAAGCGCAAAAGAGATAGAAATAATGATGATGCAAAATCGTAAACTTATCGAGGCAAAACACAAAAGACGCTAACGATTAAATATCATAAAAATGAGGCTGATACGCTTGATCGAGTTCGGACAGTTTTGATCCAAAAAGGGTTTTCATCTTTTCTTCTGTCTCTTTCCAATAATATTCCAAAATCAAACTCGATCCCACATTCCCCTCTATCTTATAGAAGGGTCCCTCTAACGCTTCGAGTATATTGATTACATCAATCTCATGCGCAGCGCGTGCTAATTTATAGCCGCCGGATGCACCGCGAATACTAACCACCAACTTATAGCGGCGTAAAATAGAGAGAAGCTGTTCTAAATATCCATGAGAAATTTGTGTCATTGCTGAGATTTCACGTACTTGCATCAGCCGCCCATGCGGTGCGTGGGAGAGCACATGCATCGCTGCCAATCCATACACCGCTTTTGTAGAAAGGAGCGCCATTACGCAAATCCTTTAGGATAAATTTTCTTTGCATAACTGTAGACCTTACATGCGATACAATAATCAAAAAGCAAATCCAAAAGAACACAGCTCATAAAGACAACCGCAATCACCCAAACGGCAATACTCCACCCTCCAGTATCAGCTACTAACATTCCGATCATAAAAAATAGACCGAAAAGTGCAGCCAGTCGTTTTGCTCCCGCGTCTTCCAATCGGACGGGGAGTTTAAAGAGTTTTTGTATAGTGATAGAAAGCTGAAAAATAGGGCTCATTTTTTTATAACCGCTTAGGCGGATCAAAAAATCAAGTATCAAAAAAACTAAAATCCATTTTTGCATCGTTATTAAATAAACAACTACACCGCTCATAACGAAAGAGGCACTGAGTTTAGCGATCGTGGAATCGATCTGTCGAAAGAGTAAAGGACAAGTCTGTGACATAAGTTCCCCTTATATTTTTCTACCATTTTAAAACCTTAGCAAGAGAATGTCAAGTATTCATAGCGCTTTACTATGCTTTAACTTGTTTAATTATTTAGGATAGAATTCCATTTATATAAAATGACAAAAGGATTATTCCGTGAAAAAAATTGTTCTACTGCTCTTTTTAGCCTTCTCCCTCTATGCCGATGATATCTACGAAGGTGATTTGAGCGCACCTGAAGCTCATGAGATGCAAAAAAAAGGAGAGGCAATTATCATTGATGTTCGTACCACTCTAGAGTTTATCTATACAGGCCACGGTGAGGGATTTGTCAATATTCCCGCGTACGAGTGGACCTATATACCAAAATCCATCGAAGAGCGGGTAAGAAGTGCCGAGTTTGAACTCAAAACGGATAAAGTCAAAGGGCATATTGATACGCAAAAGCTCTATGATGCCAAAGAGGTCATCAACAAAAACTTCGTTACCGATGTCATGAGTGCGATGAAACTTCGCAAGGTTGACTCTGTCATCCTCATATGTCGCAGTGGACCACGCTCCAAAGCGGCGGCCAATATCCTCGCAAAAGAGGGGATCAAAGCCTACAATCTCGACAATGGCTTTATGTTCGGATGGAAAGATTCTAAAATGCCGTGGGATGGGTATTGATTCACGAGTACGCTATAATGGCGTATCTTAATTCAAAGGCCGCCAATGTGCCGTTTACATCAATTATCGGATGCTGAAAAAATCTCTTTGCAAGCCCAGCTCCTTACTCTAGCTAATTCTATCGGGGGAAAAAACGCTTTTCTTAAACTCATAGAGACAATACGAAAAACTACCCCCAATCCTCTTATCTCTAAAACCTCACTCCTACGATTTCCAAAAGGGCTCGTTCGATGGAACAAAACTGTTCATCAGGACAATCTAACCCTTCTTAGCACGCAAATGAATGCACGCACACAAGAGAACCAAAACCTAATGGTCTCCAAAGAGCATAAAAACTATAAAGCCGTTACCAATATGCTCCGTGCTTTGGGGTCATTAAACTTTACCGTCACGATGCACACCGAAGAAGAGGGAAAAGGGTTTAGCGGCAAGGCATTTGATATAATCGACGATGAAACCACACAACTGAATCCTATTTTTGAAATTCTTTTCTTTTGTCCTGTTAATATCACAAAAAAGCTTCTCAATTTTACCGTTAAAGAGGGTGTGATAGAGGATACAATCGACGAGACGGAAGAATAAAATCTATTTATGAAAATCGACGGACGTTTTTGGCTGACCAAAGAGGGGCAAAGCTTTTTAGGTTCAGGGAGAGTAGAATTGCTGGAGTGGATCGATAAAACAGGCTCCATCAATGCGGCGGCTAAAGAGATGAAAATGAGCTACAAAGCGGCATGGGAGCGGATCAACGGGATGAATCTCCTAGCAAGCCAGCCTCTCATTGAGCGGACAACCGGAGGCAAAGGGGGCGGAGGAACCAAACTCACCCCGTATGCCCGCGAACTGATCGCCACCTATCATCGTCTAAATGAGCTCCATCGCCAGTTTATCGACCGTTTTTCTGAAGCGGGCAACGACCCGGAGAGATTAGCACGGATTTTAAGCCGAACCTTTCTTACCACCAGCGCACGCAATCAGCTCCCAGCAGTCTTAACGTCGATCGAGGAAAATGGTCTCCATTCTACCCTTACCCTTTCTCTCGCAGGTTCAGACACCCTCCTCTCCACTATCACCGCCAAATCAGTAGAAAATATGGGATTGAGTGTTGGGTGTGACACCTACGCGATTATCAAATCGAGTGACATAAAAGTCCTCACCAATCCCCCCTCTTTCAATACTGCCGATAATATCCTTACTGGAACAATCGAATCGTTGGAATCTTCGGGAGAGAATATTGAGATCGCGCTACGGTTGAACGGCGGCACCCTCCTCATCGCTCTCGAAAAGCAGGATAGACTTCAAAATTTAGAAGTCGGTATGAATGCTTACGCTCTTATCTCCCCATTGCATATTATTATTGGTTTATAACCTATCGTCATTCCCCGTTCGTGGTGAACATATCGAAGCATGAACGTCTACCCTTTGAGCGAACGGAATTAAAAACTCTATTGTTCCATTTATAACACTTTTTTATCACTCTTCTACAAACTTTAAGCCTTTATTCTTAAACGAGCGCAGAGTATTCCTCGAAAAAGCATTTCATCCTGCAAATCTCTGATTAGTATCTAAAAAAATATGTTAAGAAAAATCTATACTAATAAATATATAATGTTTTGAATTATGTTTATTAGTTTATAATGGTTGATGCTAATATCTGGCTCTCTACAATTTGGCAAAAGATAAATCTGATCATTCTTCATACTCAATTATGAGTTTAAGAAAGAGAATTTCAGGCTAGCATCTTTCTCGCCACAAAAAGGATGTCTTATGAAATTGTCACTCATTGTTGGATTAATTGCCGCAGTGTTGTTGTCAGGGTGTGCAACGATTCACCAAGAATCCGTTGACCTGAGTAACCAAGTGGGTGTTGGAATAAAGAAACAGCATCAATCTCAGGTTGATCTTGTGAATCTGTATTTCACTATAAAAAGAAGCAGCTTAGATGAAGCTATGGAAAAGGCATTAAATAAATACTTTGTAACTCTTACGCCATCTGGAACAATAACTTTGAACAGGAGACAATTGGTGGATGTGGCAAGTGATGTAATGAATTTAAGTACCAGAAACAATAGTGCAAAAGAGGAGTTAGAGAAAGCAAGGATTCTAATAATTAAGAAATTGAACGAAAACTATCTCTCACTTAACCAGGCAAACTCGTCTATTACGGGGTTACTTCAATCTGCAGTTACAATAAAGGAGGCAAGATCTGAAGCCTTCAAATCAATTTCTAATACTACAGAAGGGAAAATTGATCTTGATAAGATATTTACTGAACTTGATGCATTTGTACTAAAAGGTGGTGAAGACGCTGGAAGAAGCATCGAACTTGTTAATAAAATCAAAATGCTGTTCAATAATAAAGCTGATAAAGAAGGAGAAAAATAATGAATGATCAAGAATGGAAAAAGTTAAGAAAAAAAGCAAGCAATATGGCGAACGATGAATATGCATTAGAAGCATCGAGTATTCTTCATTTAAGTAAAGAAGAAATATCGGCAATAATTGAAGAAGCAGAAGTAGACAAGGATAAACTCTCAGAGTTGATTATTCTTGTTAATGATGCAGCTAAGACAAATTCTCAAAAAGCTGAGGCAATACGTAATATAACAGGTCTCGCAGAAATGGTTGTACCTTTAATCGTGAAATTGCTCTAAAAATAGAAAAATAAGGGGCTGGTTAGAATGGCACTTATTTAAGTAAAAATAAATACCTAATGTGTTGTATTGCATAAAATGTTTAGGTATTCAAGAGGGGTATGATATACCCACGTTACATTTTATAAAAGGAAGATACTATGAATCAGTTTTTGAATCCAAGGTCCATGTCAACACCGGGCGTAGCTGGCGCCCTCATGATGTTAATTGCGAATACGGTGTGCATCAATTTTCCCGAGTTTCCTTTTCGATACATTGCGCTCATACTAAGTTTTGTCATTGGCGCAGTAGTGTTCACTGCCTCCACAATGAAAGTCTGGGAACGTGGTATTTATTGGATACTGAACTCCCTGATCATCTTTTCGATGGGTGTCGGTGCCACAAACATCGCCGCAAATGTGGCAACAAACCAAGCATCAAACGAATACCAGCGGCATCAATACAACGCGATTCCTTTGCCTAAGTCCTCTGAGAATGGACTTGATCAAGAAAAATTCAAAGAGATGGCACTTGATCAAGAAAAATTCAAAGAGATGGCACTTACACAAAAAAAGGCCAATGGGATAGCACTTACACAAAAAAAGGCCAATGGGATAGCACTTGAACAAGCACAAGTAGATTTCTTCAAGAAGTGGTAACTCCTAAAATAAAAGTCAGGTACTTTTACTTAAAGGAGTTTTAAATAGGAGACAAACTACTTTTTAAATCACTTCTTTAAAGTTTAAAATAAGGAGATGTAGACAATGCTGTTTATAACCAATAGATTCCAAAAAGGATCAATTCAATCTAGATAAGATAAAGGGGGCAAGTGTTCAATCTTCACTTTTACCCGTTCGTGGTGCGTCTGTCGAACCATGAACCTCCACCTTCGATAAACACAGGGCGAACGGAATACAAAACTTCATTCGTTCCATTTATAACACATTATTATCGACTCCCGACCAATTTTAAGATTTTTTTTCTATAATACGTTATATCTTACAAAACATAACGAAAATGTTGTACTTTTCAAAGAATACTTTTTGCAATGTTGTGTTTGTGTTTACTGTTATATCAAAACAGATACAAAGGAATTTTCATGAAACTGTTCAAACTCACCCTCGCCTCGCTCGTCTTTGCCTCCGCATTGGTTGCCCAAACGATCACTGTTGCCGCAGCGGCTAATATGAAATATGCGGTAACAGATATTGCTAAAGAGTTTACCAAACAATCAGGTATCAATGTGAAAATTATTACGGGAGCATCAGGGAAACTCACACAACAAATTATGAGCGGTGCGCCGTATGATGCGTTTTTGTCTGCCGACGTTGAGTATCCTGCGAAACTTGCTAATGGTGGATTTACCACAACACCCGCGCAGGTTTATGCCTACGGTTCATTGATTTTATGGAGTGATATGGGTGTGGATTTATCCAAAGGTGTTTCCATTGTCGCCGATCCATCGGTTAAAAAAATCGCCATTGCCAATCCCAAAACTGCTCCATACGGTATCGAAGCAATGAACGCAATGAAGTATTACAAAGTTGCCGATGACGCGGTAGGTAAAATCATCACAGCCGAATCTATCTCCCAAGTGGGTGCCTATGTCACAACAAAAGCGGTCGATGTCGGATTTATGGCCAAATCAATCGTCCTCTCTCCTGAGATGAAAAATGTCGGAAAATGGGTCGAAATCGATGATAAAGCCTACAACAACATCGATCAGGCAATGGTAGGACTCAAAAACGGTAGCCCTGAAAATCAGATCGCGGCGAAAAAATTCCTCCGTTATATGTCTTCACCAAAAGCGATTTCAATATTAAAAGCAAACGGGTATAGCTTACCTGCTAAAAAATAAGGACATTCTATGACAAAACTAAGCATTGTAACGGCACTATTTTTAGGAACAGCGGTAGCAGCTAAGCAGATGATTTGGCATCAGCTTTTAAGGATGGGAAATTTGACGGGCGTATCCGTACCCAATATTTTCTCACCGATTGGGATATGCATGACGGTACGAATAAAGATGCGACCGCAACTGGATTTGCAGTCGGAGGAAGCCTTTTATATAAAACTTCTCCTTTATATGGGCTAAGTGCTGGGGCAGGTTTTTACACAACACAAAATCCAGGTGGTTGGACGGAAGAAGATGATGGTCGGAATATGACCACACCGACCAAGTTTAACGCGACGACCAGTAATGATCTCTTTTTACGTGAAGGCTCTGGTGCTACACCATTATCGGGAACTAATCCAACAACACTTGTCCCCTATGGCGAAGGGTATGCCGTATTAGCTCAAGCCTATCTCCAATACGATATTGAGAAAAGCAAAGCAACAGCAGGTCGTTTTTTAATGACCAATCCGTGGATAACCCCCAACGATACCAAGATGATTCCCATTGCCATCGAAGGGGTGGAGATCAAATCATACGATTTAGCGAATACGACGATTCAAATCGACTATGCCGAGAAGATCAAAGAGCGGGGGATGATCCATTTCGGGAATATGGCCGATACGGGCGATACACCCGATGCGATCAAAGCCTACTACAAAACTACCTATTCCAATGCCGGAACGCACGGTGATGCACCCGATGTTTTGATCGCCGGTGTGACCAATAAATCAATTGATGGATTGGAGCTTCAAGGATGGGTGATGCACTGGCCGGATTTAGTCGATCAAGGTTTAATTGAAGCCAATTATACACTCGAAGCGGGAGATGCTATCGTCACGTTAGGCGGTCGTTTTATCAAACAAAACGATAAGGGAGCGGGTGCAATCATCAAACCGTTTACGACCACCAGCACTACTGGTAACGGCGATAATGATAACAGTATAGATTCTTATCTATGGGCTGTTCGTGCTGTAGTCAATTACGGTTCGACACAATTACTCGTTTCAACTTCACATACCGATGACGGTGCGGACATGATTGCGCCATGGCGTGGATTTTTGACACAAGGGTATACACGCAGTATGACCCAAACCGACTGGAATGCCAATACCGATGCGTATAAAGCGCAATTGAATTATGATTTAGGACAAATGGTAACGGGTCTTAGTACGATGCTTAGTTATTCGATATATGATCGTGATCCGAGTAAAACCCCCTATCAGAGTATGACAAACCGAGCTTATCAAAACGGTGATACGACGCAATGGAATCTTGATGTTCTTTACAAATGTTCCGGAAGCTTAAAAGGTCTAGAGCTGTTTGCTCGATTTATGGATCAAAATAATGATATTGATAAAACCAATGTAATTGGTGGTACCACGACAAATGTATTCGATTCATCCAACCGTGAAATGCGTCTCGAAGCAAACTATCGATTTTAATCTTAGTATGAAGATTGCAGTATAATTAAAGAACTATTTAGGAGCCTCAATGTTTTTAGAACCGATCGATTTTGCGCAAATGTACCGTGAGCACAAGCGTGCCACCGATTTCAAAGGAAAGACTAGTAGCGATTGGGATGAAAAGTCCAAAGATATGGCTGCTTCAACAATAGATAGCCCCTACGTCAATGATTTCATCTCCCGTATGGAATTAAACGGGGATGAAGTGATCCTCGACATCGGGTGCGGTCCGGGAGCATTAAGCATCCCTCTCGCCAAACGGGTCAAAGAGGTCATCGCCATCGACTTCTCCACGCAAATGCTAGCCGAACTCGAAGCGTACGCCGCGCGCGAAGGGGTGACTAATATTAAAACAGTTCATATCGGTTGGGAAGACGACTGGAGTGTTCTTCCTCAGGTCGATATTGCCGTCGCTTCACGCTCCATGGAGGTAAGTGACGCGGCGCAAGCACTGGCAAAAATGTCAGCTTATGCACGCCGCGCATGTTATCTCACTTACAAAGTGGGTGGAAGCTTTGTCGATATGGAGATTTTGAATTATATCGGTAAAAAAATCATCACCAAACCCGACTATTGGTATCTTCCGATTCTTCTCTACCAAAACGGCTACCTCCCCCGCGTCGACTATATCACCACAGGCAGAGGAAGTATCCGCAGTGGCAATGTGGATGAATTCGTCGAATCGCTCATCTGGAGCCTTGGGGGAATGGATGAAGCACAGGTGTTAAAAGCAAGAGAATATTATGATCGTTTTATCGTCAGAGAAAGCCGCCATCCCAAGCCTATGCAATGGGCGTTTATCGGATGGGATACCAAAAAATGATACTGTTAGAGCCACTATGAATACCCTAAAAGCCACCATCACCGCCGTGACTGCTTCCGAGCATATGAGCATCCTCACCGTTGCCGTCGGGGATGATTCTTTTCATCTTCTCCTCGCCGAAGTTTCCGATACACAACTCGGAACAAGTGTAACTTTAGCCTTCAAAGAGACCGAAGTGATCCTCTCAAAAGATGTAACCCCTACCACGGCCAATGTCCATCGTGCAATCGTACGTAAGATCGAGCAAGGGATCGTTCTCTCCCAAATCACCCTCACCTATCATGATACGACGATCACCGCCCTCGTCCCGACGCTCACCTTTAATACCCTCGGTCTCGGTGAAAGAGACAACGTGTTTTGGTTGGTGAGTCCGAGCGAAATATCACTCTTGAGAGGTCATCATGGAAGCTGAATTTTTAAGTACGATGGCGCTGACGTTCAAACTCGCCGCCGTTACGACCTTTATCCTCCTCATCATCGGGATTCCCCTTGCGGCGTTTTTGACATTTGGCAAAATGCGGTTCAAAAGCATTATCGAAACGATCGTGAGTATGCCCCTCGTATTGCCACCGTCCGTTTTAGGCTTTTACCTCCTCCTCGCGTTTAGCCCCGCATCCGCACTCGGGAGTTTTCTCACCGAACATGGGATACGATTAGCCTTTAGTTTTGAGGGGTTAGTCATGGGCTCTGTCCTCTTCAGCCTCCCATTTATGGTGCATCCGATCCAGTCGGCTCTTGCACAAGTGCCACGTTCGATATTTGAAGCTTCCTATACTCTCGGGAAATCGAAACTCGAAACGATGATACGCGTTATTCTTCCCTCTATCCGTCACGGCCTTATTTCGGGGATCGTTCTCGCGTTCGCCCATACCGTCGGAGAGTTCGGTGTGATATTGATGATCGGGGGAAATATCCCCGGCGAAACCCGTGTTGCCTCTATCGCGATCTACGACGAGGTCGAATCGCTCAACTACGCGATGGCGCACCAATACGCCCTCACCCTCTTTGTCGTTACCTTTGCGATACTCCTCCTCGTCTATACCCTCAATAAAAAATCATTAGGGGGGATACGATGATATTTGTTAATATTAAAAAGCATCTCGATACCGCAGAAGGGGCACTCGAAGCCCATTATGTGCTCACTATCAACGATGGCGAGTTTCTCACCCTCTTCGGCCCCTCAGGTGCCGGAAAAACGACGTTGATGCGTCTTATCGCGGGGCTGGAGATACCGGACAGCGGCGTGATCGAAGTGGACGGCGAGGTGTGGTTTGACAGCACAAAAAAAATCAACCTCCCTCCCCAAAAACGGAGCATCGGATTTGTCTTCCAAGACTACGCCCTCTTTCCGACCATGAGCGTCCGCGATAATCTCATCTTTGCCGCCGAAAATACAGAGCAACGCAAAAATGTTGATGAACTGATCGAACTCGTTGAACTAAGTAATCTCAGCACACGTCTCCCTGCCACTCTTTCAGGGGGGCAAAAACAGCGTGTCGCCCTAGCCCGTGCATTGGTGCGCCATCCGAAAATTTTACTCCTCGATGAACCCCTCTCAGCGCTTGATCCCAGTATGCGTCAAAAACTCCAGGACGAACTATCACTGATCCACTCACGCTTAGGTGTTACAACACTTCTCGTGAGCCACGACATCGCCGAAACGGTCAAACTCTCCGACCGTCTTGCAGTAATCGAATTAGGATGCATTAAACGTATTTGCCCACCGATGGAATTTTTCTCTCCCCAAACCCTCAGCGGTAAACTGCAACTCATCGGCGAGGTTCTCAAAATCGAAGAAGATTTCCCCGCTGTCATCGTCACATTGCTCGTAGGTTCGTCAGTTGTTCGTACCGTAGTAAGCTCTACAGAGGCTTCAGCCCTATATATAGGGGGACGCGCTATAATTTCTTCTAAAGCATTTAATCCCATTCTTATACCATTACCCTAAGGAACCACCATGACTATTACAAAAGATTGCCTTGTCACCGTTGATTATCACATTAATGATACAGAGGGAAAACTCCTTCACGAAGAAGAAGAGCCTATTATCTATCTGCACGGTAACTATGGTCATATTTTTAAAGCTGTTGAAGACGCTTTGGAGGGAAAAAAGGCTGGAGATACATTTAGAGTTGCTTTGACTTCCGAGCAAGCCTTTGGAAAATACGATCCAGAGCTGGTTATCACGGAAGACTTAAGCGAACTCCCTGAAGGACTAATCGTCGGGATGGAAATTGACGGCTATATGGATGAAGACTCTGAAGACATAACGATTTATATGGTTTCTGAAATAGATGGAGACAAAGCTACTCTTGATGGAAACCATCCACTAGCAGGAATGGATCTCGTTTTCGAGGGGACTGTTTTAGAAGTTCACGAAGCTTCCGAAAAAGAGATTCACGAGATATTAAATCACGAGCATGGATGTGGATGTGAGCATTAAAGTGTATTAGACTTTCCGAACAAGCTTAACACCCATCTCCAGATGGTGGGTGTACGGAAATTGATCGAACAATGCCATCGCTTGAACCTCATGTGTTTGACTCAACATCTCCAAATCCCGTAACAATGTCTCAGGGTTGCACGAGATATACAGCAGATGATCAAACCGCGCGGCAAAAGCGCACGGCTCTTCTCCTAAGCCGCTGCGGGGAGGATCGACGAAAAGTGTTTTGAGACGATAATCGCTCACCTTCAGCCCTTCAAGACGACGAAATTCCCGTGTAGTGTCGAGGGCTTGCGTAAACTCTTCTGCACTCAGACGGACAAAATCGATATTATCAACGCTGTTAAGAATCATATTACGCTTAGCGGCAACAATAGAGGATTTTGAAATTTCGGTTGCTAAAACACGATCAAATTGGGTCGCAAAAGGGATCGTAAAATTGCCCGCACCGCAATAAAGTTCGAGCAAATCTCCCCCTATCCCCTCCAGTTGTGCTAACGACCATGCCACCATTTTCTCATTGACAAGTGCATTGGGCTGGGTAAAACTGTTTTCGATGTGAACATAGCGATAATCCCGTTCACCGATACGGAGCGTTTCGGTGACATAATCTTGGCTCAAAACGATTTTTTGCTTACGGCTGCGTCCGATGATATAAATACCAAGCTCTTTTTCTATAGCGCGCGCTTGTTCCTGCCAAGCCTCATCCAATGCTTTGTGATAAATGAGGCTCGCCAACACTTCCCCGCTGTTACTGGTCAGAAAATCGATACCAAAAAGTTTATACCCTAATTCGTGCTTTTTAATCGCTGTCAAAAGAGGCTGCATCACCCGTGCAATTTGCTCATGGACGATGGAACATCCTGATATTTTTACGACACCTTGCTTATCGGCACGGTTCATAGCATAAAACGAACCCTCATCATCATGATAAATTTTGAACTCAGAACGAGAGCGGTAATGCTCTTCCTTGGATTCATAAATGTCAATTTTTCCTTGAAAATAAGGGGAAAACAGTGCTTCAACAGCTTTTCTTTTAGTCGCTAACTGCCCCTGATATCCATCTTCGTAAAGACGGCAACTACCACATATTCCGAAATACTCACACTCCATTAAAACCCCTATTTGACGCTGGCAATCAGATTTCCGATGAGGAGATTCCACCCATCGACCATGATGAAAACCAATATTTTAAACGGCATCGAGATCATAACAGGGGGCAGCATCATCATCCCCATCGACATCAATATCGACGCAACGACCATATCAATGACCAAAAACGGTAAAAAGAGCAAAAATCCGATCTCAAACGCCGTTTTCAGTTCACTGATGACGAAGGCAGGGATCACGATCGTCAAAGGAACTTCTTTGATCGATTGGGGATTTTCCATATGACGGATGCGGAGGAAAAGAGCTAAATCTTTTTCACGGGTGTTACGAACCATAAAATTTTTGAAGGGATCTGTCGTTTTTTCAAATGCTTCATCGTAGCTGATTTTATTTTCTGAGTAAGGCTTAATCCCCTCATTGTAGGACTTTTGTGCAACGGGTTCCATCACGAATACGGTCAAAATGAGGGCAAGCATCACGAGAAGCTGCGTGGGGGGAACCTGTTGCGTCCCTAACGCTTGACGTAAAAATCCAAATACAATAACAAACCGGGTAAAGGTAGTCATCACAAGCACTAGGCTCGGTGCAAGGAAGAGGACGGTAAGCATCAACAAGACGTTGAGCGAGCTCACGATCTCTTGAGGAGATTCGGGCGCAGCGAGATTGAAACTCATTGTAGGCATCTGTGGATCTGCTCCCCACATTGCCAATGGGATCATCAAAAGTAAAAGTACTATGCGACCCAATCTAGACTCCCAATATTAAAGAGAGAATAATACCACAACCTTAGTGTGATTTTCGATTAATTCTGATAAAATCACATTACTATTATTCGCAGGAGCCCCTATGCTACGACCTCTCTCTATCGTTATCCTTGCTGCCGGAAAAGGGTCTCGTATGAAATCACCCAAAGCAAAAGTGCTTCATGAGATTTGCGGACGTGAAATGCTTTATTATAGTATCAAAGCAGCACGTGAAATCACCGATGATGTCATCGTTGTGGTCGCTCATCAAAAAGAGATGGTTATACGTGCCATGGAAAAACATTTCACAGGGTTGACATTTGTAACACAAGACACAGAAAATTTTCCCGGAACAGGGGGAGCGATGATGGGTGTATCTCCGAAATACGACGATGTATTGGTCCTAAACGGCGACATGCCTCTCATCACCCGTACCTCGATCGACGCGTTTATGAATAGCACAAGCGACATTGTCATGTCGGTCATAGAGCTCGAAAACCCGAGCGGCTACGGACGGGTCATCATCGAAGAAAATCATGTCCTCCGTATCGTTGAAGAAAAAGATGCAACAGAAGATGAAAAAGCCACCAAAACTGTCAATGCAGGTGTTTATGCCTTCAAACATCATGTATTGCAAACCTATCTCCCCCGTCTCAGCAACGCCAATGCCCAAAGTGAGTATTACCTCACCGACGTTATCGCCCTTGCCCGTGCAGATAAGCTGGAAATTTCTCCTCTCACCGTTGAAGAGATAGAGTTTAAAGGGGTTAATTCCAAAAATGATCTTGCTGTTTCTGAGCAGATTATGATGGATCGTCTTCGCCGTGGCTGGATGGACGGAGGCGTTATTATGCAGCTACCGCACACCATTTATCTCGAAGAGGGGGTGAAATTTGAGGGGGAATGTATCATTGAAAACGGCGTTCGTCTGTGCGGAAACACCCTGATTTCCAACTCCCATATTAAAGCCCACAGCGTTATTGAAGAGAGCATTATCCGAGATTCCGATATCGGACCGATGGCGCATATCCGTCCCCAAAGCGCCATAACAAAAACCCATATCGGTAATTTTGTCGAGGTAAAAAAATCAACTCTGAGTGGGGTTAAAGCAGGACATCTCAGCTATCTCGGCGATGCGGTGATTGGTGAGGGGAGCAACATCGGTGCGGGAACGATTACCTGCAACTACGATGGCGTCAAAAAATACCAAACGATTATCGGAAAAAATGTCTTTGTCGGAAGCGATACCCAGCTTGTCGCCCCCGTAGAGATAGCCGATAACGTTATGATCGCGGCAGGGACAACGGTTACGTCGGGCAAATACGAGAGTGATATTTTGATTCTCAGCCGTACCCCCATCCGAAAAGTCGCCGGATTTTTCACCAAATTTTTCGGCAAAGGTGCGTCGTGCTAATCCCCCAAAACCTTTTAGAGGGTAAAAAAATTCTCCTTGGTGTTACCGGCTCTATTGCAGCGTATAAATCACTCGAACTCTTACGCCTTTACATCAAAGCAGGGGCTACGGTACATGTTGTCATGACCCCCTCTGCCAAAAAATTTATCGGTCCGCTCAGCTTTGAAGCGTTGAGCCGTAACAAGGTGTTGGACGACACGAATGAATCGTGGGCAGGGGATGATTTTAACCATATCAAGCTCTCTCAAGGCTCTGACATCATGGTAATCGCCCCCGCTACTGCAAACACCATCGCCAAACTCGCCAACGGTATCGCCGATACGATCCTCACCCAATGTGCCCTCGCCTTTAGCGGCGTAAAACTCCTCGCACCCGCAGCCAATACGCACATGATCCAAAACCCTATGATACAAGCATCCCTAAAAATGCTTGCCATTGCCAATTATGACGTTGTATCAACGCAGACGAAAGAACTCGCCTGCGAGACGACGGGTGATGGTGCTATGGCAGAACCAATAGAGATTTTTTGGAATACGGCGCGAATCTTGCTCAAAAACGATTTTTGGTCTGATCGCCGCTGCATCGTCACGGGCGGCGGAACAATTGAGAGGCTCGATGATGTACGTTACATCAGTAATTTTTCAAGCGGAAAAATGGCTTCGGCATTGGCGACCGCCCTTTATCTTCGCGGTGCAGATGTCAATCTCATTGCAACCCGTTTTGAAAATGATCTTCCCAATACCATACACACTATCGATGTAGAAAGCTCACAGGAAATGGGCGAATACCTCACCGACTCCATCCGTATTGCCAAAAAAGGGAAACTCTCCAAACCTTCTCTTATCCACGACGAGCCGATCGGACTCATACAAAAAGAGCCATTTTTATTTATGGCAGCAGCAGTGAGCGATTATATCCCTGCTCATCCTCAAAGCGGTAAACTCAAAAAAGAGATGCTGGGAGAGAGCTGGACGATAGAGATGAAACAAAACAGCGACCTTCTTTCCTCGATCAACAAAGAGGGGATAAAAACGGTCGCATTTAAAGCGGAGACAGATCCAATCACGGCAACACAAAATGCTAAAAATCTATTAGCAACGAAAAAAGTAGACGCTGTTTGTCTTAATATTATAAACGATCAAAATCCTTTTGGTAGTGATACCAATCAAATCGATTTTATTTCCCCATTCAGCAGCGTAGCGTTATCCAAAGGAAACAAACTGACAGTTGCGCTCCAAATTCTCAACCATGCGTATGTTCTGTGAGTAATATTCCTTGGGGAGGGCTTAATTAATGGAATGGATATTGATTTTTACACTAGGTGCTGCTATCGGCTCTTTTATGAACGTATTGATCGTTCGAACACCCCGCGATGAGAGTGTCTCATTTCCTGCATCCCATTGCATGAGCTGCAATACACCGCTGCGTGCATGGCACAATATTCCAATTTTTTCATGGATTTTTTTACGGGGACATTGCAGTTTTTGCGATGCAAAAATATCGGCACAATACCCTATCGTTGAAACCCTTAGCGGTTTTATTTTTCTTTTTACTGCATTAAAGATGGGAATCAGCATACAAGCCTTTGGAATAGCGATGGTCTTTACACTGCTTCTTACCCTCTCCGTGATCGATTTTTATTATAAAATGGTACCTGATAGTATCAACCTGAGCGCATTGACGTTTGCTATATTCAGTGTTGGCTCGATAGGTGAATTTTTTTCCCATATCAACAATGCTCTTTTATTTGCAGGGGGGTTTACCCTTATCCGATTTTATCTCTCCTACGCTATCAAAAAAGAGGCCATGGGGGAGGCAGACATCATGATCGCCGCAACCATGGGGGCAGTACTCGGGGTTAAACTCGCGATTGCTGCCGTTTTTATCTCGGCTGTGTTAGCCCTTCCCGCACTGCTGCTCACACGTGGCGAGACTGAAGAATCACAACAGCTTCCGTTTATCCCCTTTTTGGCGCTGGCCACATGGATTGTCCTCATGTTTGATACCCAAGTAAGTCTCTATCTGGAATCATTGTATGGATAACCTTCGTCGCTATCTCTATAGCCATTTAAACGTTCTGTTTTTCTCTATTTTTATACCATTGTTTACGATTGCTTCGGTCATTTTTATGATCAAACTCGCAACCTTCACTGCGGTCATCCAGCTCAATATCTTTGAGATGGGGAAACTATATCTGTTCGTTTTGCCGGAGCTGCTCTTTTATACCCTTCCTATTGCCTTCATAATAGCAGGAGCGCTGAGCCTCTATCGCCTCTCCAACGATAACGAAATGGTTATCGTTTTTTCATTGGGAATCTCACCGGCCTTTTTGCTGCGTGTATTAGCAACACCCGCATTCCTCCTCACCCTTTTATTGTTCGTCGATTATCTGATGGTTACCCCTTATATAAAATCCATTTCTAAAAATTTTATACAGAAGAAACAGGGAGAAGCAAAATTCAACCTGACTGCCTCAGAGTTTGGACACAATTTCGGAGACTGGATGCTGTTTATCAACAAAAGCGATAATAACAACCGTGCTTATGGTAATGTTGTCTTGTTTAACAAAAATTTAAAGGAAGAGGTTCTCTTGGTCGCCGAGAAGGCCGAACTTCTCAATCAGCACGGCGATCTGCAGCTCCGTCTTAGCGATGGGGAGGGATATACCTACAACGACGATACATTCAAGCGGATGAAATACAAAACCCTTATGATTAATGATGTGGTAGAAAACGATGAAACCCCCTATACAAATACACTCGACTATTGGAACTCATCCATCGACCAAGAGTACCGAAATCGCCTCCTCACCACCAATGCGCTCTTAAGTCTATTTCCGATTCTTTCGCTTTTTTTAATCGTTGGACTGGGCGTTGTTCACGCACGTCATCAAAAGCGCTGGATTTATCTGTGGCTCTTTTTGAGCATCATCCTTTTTTATACGGGAAGTATGCTTCTGTATCAATGGCTTTTCTTGTGGGCAATTCCCATTTTCTCAACACTCTGGCTGATCATCACCTACGGATTTTATCGACGATTGGTAGGAAATCGCTTTTGAATCGTGTCAAAATCACCATGAGCTACAACGGTTCCGCATTTATGGGCTCTCAACAACAGCCCACAACGCACGAAACCGTCATCGGAACGCTCCTCATCGCCCTCAAACGCCTGAGAATACACACAGCGCCAAAAGGTTCAGGAAGAACCGATCGCGGTGTACATGCAACGCACCAGGTCATGCACCTTGATCTCCCCCATTATTGGAACGATTTGCGACGTCTCACCGATATGCTCAATATGCAGCTCCCCTCTTCCATCCGTATTGGGCGCATAGAATTTGTTTCGAATGAGTTTCATGCACGATACAGTGCAAAAAAACGGTCGTATCGCTACATCCTAAAAGAGGGGAAAAGCAATCCCTTTGAGGATAACTTTATCAGTTTCATCCCCTCACTTAATCCTCACGCCATCATCGATGCCATTGAACTTTTTAAGGGAACCCATAATTTTGAACTTTTTAAAAAAAGTGGCACCGATATGGATCATTATATCCGCATCATATATCGTGCCTACGCCTATACCTATAAAGGACATTTGATTCTCTGTTTTGAGGGAAACGGCTTTTTACGGTCACAAATCCGCCTGATGGTCGGTTTTTTGCTCCGGATCTCCGAGGGGAAAGCGACCAAAGAACAGCTTATCGAACAGCTCTCGGGGATCAAACGTCACAGCACCAATATCGCTCCCCATAACGGTCTTTATTTAACGCATATTAAATATTAGCCTAAGTGACTCAACTTACTTGATACGCCTTGCATTATTAATTTTATTTCGTTAAAATCGCACCACATAAAAATAACCAAAGGAATACAAAATGGCAAAACATCAATTTCAAACCGAAGTCTCACAAATTTTACATCTTATGATCCACTCACTTTACTCCAACAAAGAGATCTTCGTTCGCGAACTCGTCTCTAACAGCTCAGATGCCCTCGATAAGCTCAACATGCTCGTCCTCACCGACGACGCGTACAAAGGGATTTCATTTAACCCGCGTGTTGATATCATCATTGACAAAGAGGCAAAAACCCTCACGATCAGCGACAGCGGTATCGGTATGAACGAAGCGGATTTAGTAGAGAACCTCGGAACGATTGCAAAATCGGGAACCAAAGCCTTCCTCGAAAAACTATCAGGCGATCAGAAAAAAGATTCCAACCTTATCGGTCAGTTCGGTGTCGGTTTCTATGCGTCGTTTATGGTAGCGGACAAAGTCGAAGTTATCAGCCGTAAAGCGGGAGAAGAGCAAGCCTACAAATGGTCTTCTATGGCAGGGAGCGAGTACGATCTTGAGCCTGCAGAACGTGATACTCACGGTACAAGCATCATCATGCACCTAAAAGACGATGAGGGAGAGTTCCTAGAGACCCACCGCATCGAAAGTATCATCAAAAAATACAGCAACCACATCCCGTTCCCGATCTTCATGGACAAAGAGGAGTGGGTAGCACCGGCCGAGGGGGAAGAAAAAGGGCATAATGAAACCAAAAACGTCCAAGTCAACAAAGCCAACGCATTATGGACCATCTCAAAAAGCGATATCACCGATGAAGAGTACAAAGACTTCTACTCCAGCATCGCCCACGATTCATCCGAGCCGTTGCTATGGATGCACAACAAAGCCGAGGGGGCGTTAGAGTACACTACCCTCTTCTACGTACCGTCCAAAGCACCGATGGACTTGTACCGCGTCGATTATCAAAGCGGTATCAAACTCTACATCAACCGTGTCTTTATCACCGACGACGAAAAAGAGCTTATGCCGACCTATCTCCGCTTCTTGCGCGGTGTGATCGACTCTGCCGACCTTCCGTTGAACGTCAGCCGTGAGATCCTCCAAAGCAACCGCGTTATGGCGAAGATCAAAAATGCATCGGTCAAAAAAGTCCTCGGAGAACTCTCAAAAGTTTCTGAAAACGACGTTTCAACCTACGACGCGTTCTACAAAGAGTTCGGCAACGTCCTCAAAGAGGGTCTTTACAGCGACATGGGCAACCGTGAGAGAATCCTAGAACTTCTCAAACTCAACACTCTAAACTCTGCCGAGCCGGTTATGTTCAGCACGTTCGTCGAGGGGGTAGACGCAGAGAAAAAAGAGATCTATTACATCACAGCAAAAATGTCTCTCCAAATGCTCAAAAACTCTCCTGCACTAGAGCGTTTCAAAGCCAAAGGGATTGACGTTCTCGTATTGAACGAAGAGATCGACACGATCGTCTTCCCTATGGTAAGCGAGTACAAAGAGTACAAATTTATCAACGTCACCGATGCGGTTCTCGAAGAGAGCGAAGAGGAGAAAAAAGAGCACGAAGAGAAAGCCAAAGGGTTAGAGGGCTTCATCACTCAGCTCCAAAGCGCGTTGGGTGAGAGCGTATCGAAAGTCGAAACAACCTTCGACCTCACCGACTCTGCCGTATGTCTGAAAGTCGATAAAGAAGATCAAGGCTACATGATGGCACAGATGATGAAACAATTCGGCAACATGGGCGGAGACATCCCAGCACCGAAACAAATCCTCCAAATCAACCCAAACCATGAGTTGATTAAAAAGCTCTCGGACAGTGCAGACATGAATCTTATCGACGATGCGGCGCATGTATTGCTCGATCAGGCGAAACTCTATGAGGGTGAAACGCTTGCGGATACCGCAGGGTTTATCGCACGGCTTAACCGTATTATGGCTAAGGCGCTGTAAAACTTCCTTCTCTCTTTCCCGCTTAGGCGGGAATCCATCCTTATTATTAATTTTATTAATTTTTATTTTTGTTATAATGGTTAATGCATTAATTCTAAAAACTACATTATAAAGAATTTGCCTTGAATACTGCTATTAAAATTATAAATGCAACAGATATAAAAATAACTAATTGTTATATATCTAATTTTAAAACTGGTATCGATATTTCAAATAGTAATGATATTTTTTTAGTTAGTACAATATTTGACAACACGAATACTTGCTTAAAAGCCAGAAATGTTAATAATCTTCAAGCATTAAATAATACTGATAATTCAAAACATAATTTTCGTATTGTACTGAGCTGGTATACGTGTGTTTCACTGCTTATTCCATACAAATACAAAGGAAAAAATAGATGATGTTTGATATTAAAGATTCAAAAAATATAATACTTGATAGCAACAAAACATCAAACGATACTTTTGCAAAAATCGAAAATGTTGAAGGCTTAAAAGCTAAAAATAATGAAGCGTCATTAAATGTGAAAACTTCAAATGAAGATATAGTTGAGATAAAACCGAATTTTATGGGCATCGGTATTAATTTTAATGCTTTTTGGCGATGGCTTCGTAATTAACTCCCCTCGTTCCCACTCTCCTGAATTGTAAACTAACCAACTAAGGGTCAGGTATTTAATCTTCATTTTTTATTCCCCTTCCTTCACCCAACTTTCAAACTTTTTACCTACTTTTCTGTTTAGCCGAAAAGTAGCAAAAGAGCATACCGCGATCCAAGAACGCTATGTTCCTCTCGGCACTACTGCCTCCGTAACAGCTCTAGGTTTTGGATCACGGGAATTTTCCACTCTTTTCGCAGTATGCAAAAATCATTTTAATATAGGGGTCAGGTATTCAATCTTCACTTTTCTATTCCCCTACTCATATTCCTCGTTCCCAACTTCCTCGCAGGAAGTGCAAACTAATGTTATACACTCCCATGCTGGAGCTTGGGAGCGAGAAAGCGTACCGTCAACAATCTAGTGCGAGAGCACTTTCCTTTTGCTACTTGTCTTTTCTAAAAAGAAAAACACACTTATAAAATCATAAAATAATATTAAGTGTTTAAATGTAAAATTGTTGAAAAGTATAGATTTACTATGTTTGGAGGAATATCATGCGTATAGCCAAAGATGATGTAGACGTCAGAATGCAGATTCCAGGTGCTGTGATTCGTCAGCATATGAATTTCGGGGACGCAACCGGGCTAGGTAAAATCAGTTGCGAATATTTCACTCTTTCGGCGGGTGTCGATACAACTCCGTTGTTTCAGGGACTGCAAAGCAATTCCTGCCAAAGCCCCCACTGGGGCTTCGTCTTGCATGGTCAGCTCACCACGACAGACGATCACGGTATCCAAGAAACAGTCAATGCAAATGATCTCTTCTACTGGCCGCCCGGTCACAACGTTAGGGTTGACGCAGACGCTGAGATCATAATGTTCAGCCCTCAACACGAACACAGTATTGTCATCAACCATATGATCGAAAAAACGGGGGGCTAACCGAAAATAGGGGTCAAATGATAGTTCCCACTCTCTTGAGTGGGAATGCATACACTCTTTATATTTTAAAGAAGTTACCACTACAATATCCACATAGGCAGAAGCAGATACAAAATATTCGTTGTTTTGGTATCTGACATATTTATTTTATTACAGGATAACAACGTAGGAGGAGAAAATCATGCAGGCACGCGGTTCACTTATGACAGAGCATCGTCTCATTGAACGAATGCTTTTGGTAATCAAAGGTGTTTTAGCCCAAATAGAATCGAAACACAAAGCCGATCCTGTATTTATTGATGCAGTGGTCGATTTTATCCGGATTTATGCCGATCAGACGCACCATGGGAAGGAAGAAGATATTCTCTTTCGAGAATTAAATAATAAACAGTTGACGGTAGAAGATCGTCAAATTATGGAAGAACTAATGGAAGAACATGTGTTCGGTCGCCAAACAACCAAAGCACTTGTTGAAGCCAACACACGATATCGTAATGGTGATGAGACCGCCTTAACCGACATTGCCGCTAATCTTAAAACCCTTACCGAGTTTTATCCCAAACATATCGATAAAGAAGATAACGTGTTTTTCCCCTCATCCAGAAAATACTTTACTGATGAAGAGGATCAGAATATGCTGGCAGAGTTCTGGGAGTTTGATCGAAACATGATTCATGAAAAATACAAATCATTGGTTGATGGATTTGAAGGTCAGCAATAAATCCAAAACGGCACCGGTTACCGTCAAAAGATGTAAGGCAGCTTTTTCTCTTATCCCTCGTTCCCAACGAGAAAAAGGCATCGAATATGAGCATCATATATAAACGGCTATTTTCCCGTATAGGGTTATACTCAGTGGCTGGAATCATTGCATTCACACTCTATGCCAAAGCCAATGTTCCGCCTGAGACAGATGCAGAGTATTGCAAAAGAAAGGGGATGGTCAAAATACATAACCGGTTTTACAAATACGACGTGTATCAGCATGATGAAATGAAGCCTATTGTGGATATGCTGACAAAAGGGTGCAATGGTGATGCGTATTGCGAGGTTGATCGAGCTTATCAATATGTTCTTAAAATTCCCTACAAAGAAAGCTCTGCCAATCGCAATCCATCAGACGTCATCAATCAAAATGGCGGTGATTGCGATGAAAAATCATTTTTGCTGGCAACTTTGCTCTTACAAAAACATTATGCATGCCTTTTGATAACAACAAAAGATCATGGATTTATCGGCGTTCATATACCAAACGAAAAAGAGATCAAACACCCCTCCTCCTATGTGACATTTGAGGAGAAAAAATACTATTTTGCCGAGACAACAATTCCGGTGGGATATATCGGTCAGGATAACGGCGTAAAAGAACAAGCAATCGAAGGGGTATTTGACATTATGGCAAAAAGAGAGATACCGATGGAACAGATAGATTTTTTCCTCACCCCCACTCTTCCGAGTGGGAACGAGAAAAAAGTGCCTGATATAAACAGTATAGAGAGAAAAGAGTACAATTGAATTCTATGCAAATTATCCCCATTACCGAAACCAACTCTCATATCTATCACAACCTTTCTCAGTGCTACGAAGCCGAGTTTTCACCTCTGACTGGGAAAAAACCGAACGCTTCGGGGATATTCGAACTCGATACCCATCTGGGAGACGATACCTTAGGCTTCCTGCTCAAAATTGATGATACTCCCGCCGGAATCGCTGCGATCAGGTGCACAGAGGGGCATAGTTATGAGGTATGCGAGTTTTACGTTGTGCCCTATTTTCGGAAAAACACTATCGGAATGCGGTTTGCCCACGCTATCTGGGAAAGTTACTCCGGAGATTGGGAGATTAAACAGATTCAGGGAGCCGAATATGCTACCAAATTTTGGCGAAAAACCATCGACCGATTTAACGATACTACCTATACCGAAGAGTCCTACGACGATCCGTACTGGGGAATGGTTACCCGTCAACGATTTAACGTTAGGCATTTAAGATGAAACAGATACATTCCGTAAATTCCATTACCATACCATTTACAGCCCAACAAATATGGATGATTCTTACAGACATACCATCCTATTCTCTATGGTGGCCTACGACACTCAAAGTCAAAATACGTAACGCTACGCAAGATCTTATAGGCTCCCGAGTAGAAGTCAGACCCTACGGCGGATTACCGTTTATGTGTGAGTTTTCTCAGAGTGTTGAGCCTGTCAAACTGGTTATGAAATATTCAGGTATTTACACCGGTTTGGGAGTTTGGACGCTTAGCGAGACGAACGGTCAGACAAAAGTAGATTATGAAATACATTTAGAGATAAATAATCGATTTATTCATCTTTTATCCTATGTGGTTCCGGTTGAAAGAATACACTACAAGTTAATGGATGAAGTCCTTTTGGGTTTGGAAAATAGGCTTAAAAGTTTTACAAAATCTAATACCTAACAACTCAGTAAACTCCCAAGCTTTGATTGGAATAGTAGAAGATGTTAGGTTCGGATTGATTCTCTAGGTAAGATTTAAACACTCAGACTAATAAACTAGAAATCGTTCTAATTTCACTTCAGCATCTATATTCACCCAATTTGAAAAATCGAGTGCCTTGCGACCTCTTTCAATATGATCAGACATGATCCATGACACAGGAGCAACAGCCTGAATGGTAACGAGAAATCTTACATGTTACTGAATAACATAAAAACTGCACAATATAGAAATAATAATTAATATTATTATTATATTTACCAGACAATAAGTATAGTTATGTAAAGATAATAAATATCAACTATAGGGGTTCAATTGAACATAAAAAAACTATTATCTGTAAGTGTATTAGGTATTGCTGTAGCTACTTTCTTTACAGCTTGTGCGCCAGCAAATATACAATCTCAAATTAGAAGTTCAGATGCGAATTCAAATATGATGACACGATGTGAAGAAGTAGATATGAGAAGCAATTCTGCAATGAATGAACTTTTTCAAAAATATGATGGTTGGAGAATGGTCTACATCTCTGAATACACAACTGGTAATAAAATTGGAACAAGCGGTAGTGTTTGTTTTGAAAAGCCAAGAAACTAACCAATTCCACATTCCCACTCTCCCGAGTGGGACGAGAGATCACGTACGCAATCATCCATTATTCTTTCTTACGTAAAAAGATGTAGAATCACCTACAAGCTTTAGAAAAAAAGGGAAAATAGATGCGTGTTTTACTCACAGGTGCAAACGGCTATATCGGGCGACGCCTGAAACATGCCCTCATCCAAAAAGGGGGTATTACCCTCCGGTTGATGGTACGCAATCCCGATAGCCTCTCAGCAACAGCCAAAGAGCAGTGCGAGATTGTCAAAGCCGATGTAATGGCTCCTGAGTCTCTCGATGAAGCTCTCAAGGGCGTGGATGTCGTCTATTATCTTATCCACGGCCTTACCCATTCCAATTTTCGTGATTTGGACCGTCAAAGCGCCCAAAATTTTCTCGATGCCTGCATCCGCCAAAATGTAAAAAAAATCATTTATCTGGGCGGTCTTGGGGATAAACAAACGGGGAGCGAGCATTTACTCAGCCGTATCGAGACGGGGGAAATCCTCAGTTCCAGGCCGGACAAGGTTCAATGCATCTGGTTTCGTGCCGGTGTGATTATCGGTTCGGGAAGTGCGAGTTTTGAGATCATCCGCAATCTCGTACAAAAACTGCCGGTGATGATCACCCCAAAATGGGTCTCGACCCTCATCACCCCCATCGGTGTGGAAGATGTGATCCGTTATCTGGTAGCGGCCCTTGCATTGAACGAAAACAAAAATCGTATGATCGATTTGGGCGAAGAGGCGATGAGCTATGGCGATTTGATGCTTCGTGTTGCGGCAGGAATGGGGCTAAAACGGTATCTGATTCCCGTCAATCTCCTCACACCGAAACTCTCCTCCTACTGGCTGACACTGTTTACTCCCGTACCCTACGGGGTGGCCAGCTCTTTGATAGAGGGGTTGAAGAGTGAAGTGGTCACGACCAATACGCTGCGCCATGAACTCTTTGATATCCATCCTCACACACTCGAAGAGGCGGTACACCATGCGGTTGAAGAGATCGAATCCAATCAGGTAATCAGCCGATGGAGCGACAGCGGGGTTGGCTCTGCACAGGCCGACTCTTCGGACAACATCGCAAATGCTATTTTTACGGATCGCAGAATCGTCGATTTCGGTCAGATTCCGCCACAAAACGTCTACCGCAGTTTTTGCATGATCGGAGGAGAATCGGGCTGGTTCGGATACGACTGGCTCTGGAAAGTACGGGGTGTGATCGATAAACTGTTCGGAGGGGCCGGAATCAATCGGGGACGAAGAGATTCCCACCATCTTCGTATCGGTGACAGTGTCGATTTTTGGAAAGTCGTCGATCTGGTGGAGAATGAACGGCTTCTCCTTTTTGCACAGATGAAATTGCCCGGAAAAGCGTGGCTGGAGTTTAAAATACAGGATCATCAGCTGATTCAAAGTGCCTATTTTTATCCCTATGGAGTTTCCGGACGATTGTATTGGTATCTACTAATCCCTATACATCATCTCATCTTTGGGAATATGGCATCTTCGATTCTAAAGCGCGCCAAAAATGTGAAAGATTAGCTTTACTCCCATACGAAAGAAGAGGCTGTGATAACTTATCGGTTCATATCTTTTTCAAAGGGTAAGTAGGTGTAGGGAAGTTGATAGTAATTCAAGAATCGCCCCGTCGTCGGATATCCGCTTTGTCTGGCCAGCCTTGAGAGGTTAATTCCGACCCCGACGTAGAGGATACGTTCACTTTCATCCGAAAATCCATCTGTGTAGTGGCGGGTGTAATACCCAAGATGAAGTTCGCCATACTGCAAATAGGGGTTGGTGATCGATTCGAACCCTTCGGCTTTGATGGCTATGATGTATTTCATCTTTTCATATTCGGTGATCAAATCGGCTGTCGTCAGACTGGGAATATACTCCATCCTAAGATCAATACGCCGGGAGAGGTCGGGATAGGTTGCAAAAAGATACCCACTGAACGAGCCGAAAGTGTTCATGATGAAATCTTCATACGAAAAGCCCAAGCTATCACTGAAGGCATCACCGACTTCCATATAGTTCATCAGAAAAAAAGAGGAGAGGGATCCGTACAATACGGCCTCTTGATTCCCATATCCCCAGTTTTCATACATGTTTATGAGTCCTGTAGAGAGAAAATAAGAGGCATACAAATGCCCTACTTTATCGGCTCCCCCTGATTTCGTATACCGCCCGAACCATTGTTCGTTCCTGGTATGGGGGGCAGATTTTCCATAATCCCAATTGACGACACCCCATCCAGTAATAAAGGCAGCACCGACTAGATTGGCATATAAAATATCATTTTTGGATTTATCTGTTTCTCCGAAAAGGGGAGAGAATAGAAAAAAAAAGATTATTATAAAACGTACTATCATAATATTATACTCTTTCCCTTTTGAAATATTTTTGCTCTCTTTTGATACCTATGGAGATAGAGATACGAGATCAGTTATGCTACTCTAGCTTGCCAAAAATTTTCTTAAAAGCGAATAATGGGGGAATTGCACAAAGGAAATATTTATTTTCGTTTTTTGCTATTTTGCTATACTATTTCTATTGATACCCTTGGAGGGAGAAACAGATGGAATCTCAAACAGCCCAAAGATATACCCGAATCGCCAAACTCTATGATCTGTTCCAGTGGCCTCTGGAGATTTTTCATCTCTCCAGTCTCCGCAGAGAAGTGATTGCACGAGCGGAGGGAAAAATTCTTGAAGTGGGAATCGGTACGGGGAAAAATCTCTCGTATTATCAACACTCTGCCGATCTGATCGGGATCGATTTCAGCAGCGGAATGCTAAACGTCGCCCGCAAAAAAGCGGCTCAACTCGGTCTGTATAATACAACTTTGATAGAAATGGACATCGAAGCGATGAACTTCCCTGATAATACGTTCGATACGATCATCAGCACCTTCGTTTTCTGTACCGTTCCCGATCCCGACAAAGGGCTACACGAACTTTACCGTGTCCTCAAACAAGGCGGCAAAGCAATCTTTCTCGAACATATGAAAAGCGACTCAAAATGGCTCAATGCTCTTTTATGGATGATGGAAAAGGTGGCTACGCCGCTCCTAGGAACATCCATGCTCAGAGAAACGCAAAAAGGGATAGAAAAAGCAGGATTCACGGTATGCATATCGCAGTACAAAGTGTTTGATATCCTCCGGCTGATCATCGCTACAAAATCATGAAACTATTCAAGATGATACACTGAAAATCATAGTACAGACAATCATAAATTCCACCCTGAATACTGGTTATCGGGTAAGCTTCATCGCAATACCGGCAACATGCCTGCCTTGATATCTGGCTCCGGCGAGTTCGTTGTCACTGGGAAAGCGGCTGCCATCGCCTCCCGCAATCGTCGATGCGCCATAGGGCGAACAGCCGGTAATCTGATCGGAAAACGATTGGCCTGCAAATGTGTAGGGGAGTCCGACTATCACCATCCCGTGGTGCAGCAGCGTGACATGAAATGTCAGAATCGTCGACTCCTGACCGCCGTGCTGGGTACCGGAGCTGGTTATCACGCTTCCCACCTTGCCGACTAAAGCTCCGTTGGTCCACAGTTTACCGGTCGCATCAAGAAACTGGCGCATCTGACCGCACATGTTCCCAAAACGCGTCGGCGTGGCGAAAATCACGGCATCAGCCTCGGCAAGTTCATCCAGTGTGCAAACAGGAATGTCGGCCTGCCCTTTTTGGGCTTCTGTTGCTCCCATCTTTTCAAGAACCTCGGTTGAAAGCGTTTCAGGGACACGGCGCAACACCACTTCTGCCCCATCAACCGATGTAGCCCCTTCCGCTGCTGCCTGTGCCATTTGATAGATATGACCATACATAGAGTAGTACACAACCAAAACTTTCATAACTGACTCCTTGTTAATTTTATTCAATAATAACATAAGATTTTTTTATCTTTTCCTGTATTACTTTTTTAATTAAAAATTAAAAGAAACGGTATCGGTTACATCATGGTTGGTTTTGGCAATCCCTCAGTCAGTGAAGCTGCCGTGCAGGGTGGTGTGGTTTTACGGAGATTGTCAGGGGCTTGATGGATCAGGCAATTAGCGTTTAACAATCGCTCACAAACGGCTTCGATCGTATCCCCTTTTTTCAGTGTTATCAGACTCCCTTTCAGATTATAGTCCGGGTACTTATTAATCAATTTTTCCAAAGCGTATCCAGCGCCGACATGGTCCACAAAAGTAAATAATACAGCTATATAATGCTCATTCACTCTTCGACCGACATCGCTTTGCCGTACGCTGTCAATAAGATGCGCTTTATCAACATCGTAATCATCACAGGCTACCAAGGCCAAGTTAGCCTCAATATTGTATCGATCAAGGGTATAAATAGCCATTTTAATATCCTGCCCTAACGCGAGCATTAAATCCATTGTACCCAGTTCTTTCATCTTACCCCTTGTCTGTTTCCATTTATTATTCTGCTATTCTAATATCCGTATTTTACCCAAAAAAGGGGCAACCACTTCTTCACAAAACTTCGTTAATCTTCACATTCTTAAAAACAAATAAATAAAAACAAATTATATTTATTCCTATTGACATCCATTATTTGAGCACTGTATCATTAAAATTATAAGATTACATCCAAAGGAGTGATAATGGCAAACGAAGGTTTTCACGAAGATCCCAATTTACTTTCAGAAAGTACAAAAGATTATCATCGCATTATTCAAAGTACAATAGAAGAGCTTCAAGCAATCGATTGGTACAATCAGCGTGCCGAGGCAGCGACTGATACTGCTGCGAAAGCGATCATGGCGCATAACCGTGACGAAGAGATAGAACACGCATGTATGGGACTGGAATGGCTCAGACGAAACTCTGCGGTATGGGATGTTATGATGCAAAAATTTCTATTTTCAAACGCCGATATCGTTGTACAGGAGTTTACAGCAGCGAATCAAGCAATACAGACCGATTCCATACCCGCTGCGCAAACAGGGGCATTGAAGATTGGAAGCAATAACTAAGGAGTTGACCATGAAATTTTTAAACCGAGAGACCTCCCCAATAGCAACAGCAGTCTGGGAGCAGATTGATGCTGTTTTTACCCAGTTTCTCACGCAACGTCTCAAACTGCGCGGACTTGTCGGATTTACCCCCGTCTCTTTTGAAACAGATGCCGTCGCGACAGGCAACCTGAAAACACTCACTTCTTCGGATGGACTGACGATGTCGGTTAGAAAACCCATTCTGATGCTGGAAATACGGTACGATTTCGATCTGCCTAAATCGATTATAGAGGCATTTAAACGGGATAAACCCGATTTTGACGACTCGGTCTTCAAAAAAGTTTCCAACCATTTCAGTGCCGTTGAGAATTCGCTGATTCTTGACGGGGTGAATGAGGCTGAGATTGAGGGAATTTTGAACAACATCCCACGCAAACCGATACATGCCAAACATACCAAGGGGTTGATCGACGCGGTCGCTTCGATGATCGCTGCTTTCGGGGCCGCATTTGTCGAAGGGCCCTACAAGCTCGTCCTCTCCACCGCAACAATGATCAAGATGGTAGCCGAGAGCGAAGGCGGTGTCAGCGTCAAAACCCGTCTAGAAATGCTGCTTGGAACCAACTTCTTTATTGTATGCGAGAGCATCGGGGACGACAAAATTCTCGCGCTTTCGCAAAGAGGCGGTGATTTCATCCTCTATAACGGCTTGGATGTCAGCATAGGATATGCCGAGGAAAAAGAAGAGAGCTATACCCTCTTTATAAGTGAAAGCTGCACGTTTCGTATCATCAACCCCGAAGCGGCAGTGCTGATTACACTATAGTTGAAAAATTTCAAATAAAGGAGCCACTATGAGACGATTGATGGATGATACGTCAGAATGCGTTAAGGAGATCAAGAAAGTAGTCGGTGATGCTATGGAGCTGCTTTCGGAGGAAAAACAGAAAGAAGTGATATTAAAGGTCTGTTCCTTGATCAAAGAACAGCGTAGTGAAGCACATCGGCATGACCAAGCCCTCTCTGAAGAGCTGGCAGTCTCAACATGCGGCATAAGCGACGAGGCACTGGCTGAACAGGAGCGGATTCTCGAAGAGGTGATTACAAAACATAATATCAAAAAAGTCACCCGATACGACTTTGAAAAGCACCGAAGCAAACCATCATGAAAGTAGCCATAAGCGGAGCGGGAGGTTTTATCGGTACCCATTTGGTTTCCATGTTCAAAACAAATGGGTGGCAGGTGGCGTCGCTGCACACGGCTGATTTTGATCTTGACGACACGGCTTTTAGCGAAAAGCTCTTGGGCGCGGATGTCGTTATCCATCTCGCGGGGGCTTCCATCAGCAAACGGTGGACGGAAAGCTACAAAAAAGTGCTTTACGAAAGCCGCGTCAATACAGCCAGGAAAATCGTCTCATCAATGGCGAAGATGGAACAAAAGCCGCAACTCTTTATCTGCACCTCGGCTGTTGGGATCTATGCGGCGAACGGCATACACGACGAAGAGCACGCCGTCTACGCGGAAGATTTTCTGGGGCGGCTGGCCAGAGACTGGGAAAGTGCCGCGCTCAACAGCAAAGAACTCGGCATCAGAACTATCATCTTCCGCTACGGAATTGTCCTCGGTCACGGCGGGGGGATACTAAAAGAGATGTTGCTTCCCTTCAAGCTCGGACTGGGGGGGACGATCGGCGACGGGAAACAAAGTTTTAGCTGGGTGCACATCAATGACCTGATGCGGGCCTATCTCTTTGCCATAGAACACCCCGATATGAAAGGGATCTACAACCTGATGGCCCCGAACCCGACCACCAACTACGGCCTGACCAAAGCACTCGGCTCAGCTCTCCACCGCCCTACCCTATTTGCAATCCCGAAATTTCTGTTACAGCTGCGCTTCGGTTCCGAAGCCGCCGAAGCAATCTCGGGCGGACAGTACGTCACTTCCAAACGGCTACCCGAAGCGGGATTCGAATTTGAGTTCAAAACCATCGAAGCGGCGCTGAACAACCTCTACGGATAAATATCAGGAGAGTATTATGTAATTTCAAAGAGAAACTATTTTACAAATTTGTACGCCATCCGATCCAGCTTGAGGTGCTGCTGGGGATATGGCTGACTCCGACCATGTCCTATTCGCACTTGATGCTCCCCTTTCCGAAATAGCAAAAGGTAAAAGCTTATATTTTAAATTGTATTTAGTATCTTTATTTTTTATATATCAAGAAGTCAATAAGCGCCGTTGCCTATAATATATTCAGATGTTTTAGAAGGATTATACGATGAGTGGTTGTTGTGATAACGGTTGTTCGTTAGATCGTCTGCGCGAACGGCAGCGCGGAACCTTGCAGATGGTACTCATCATCAATGCGGTGATGTTCTTCCTCATTGTCGCTGCTGCACTCTATGGAAACTCAACCTCGCTTCTCGCTGACAGTCTTGATAACTTCGGAGATGCATTGACCTATGCACTTAGTCTCTATGCGGTTTCGCGAGGTACACAGACAAAAGCCAAAGTCGCTCTGTTTAAGGGGGGACTTATTCTCCTCGCTGCCATCATTGTCGCCGCTCAGATCGTGTACAAGCTCTTTGTCCCGAGCGTCCCCCTCTTCGAGGTTATGGGGGTATTCAGTATTGCTGGTCTTGCCGCAAACACCCTTTCTTTTTTTCTACTGTGGCGACATCGTAAAGAAGACATCAATATGAGTTCTGTTTGGGAATGCTCGCGCAACGACATTGCCTCCAACCTTTCCGTTTTCGTAGCGGCTGGAGCTGTCTGGTTCACAGGTTCGGGTTGGCCTGACATTGTGGTTGCACTGTCTCTTGTCAGCCTCCTATTACATTCTGCTTTGCGTATCCTCTCTTCGGCTAGAGCAGAACTTCGAGCAACAGCCTCATAAAAATATTGAAACGTATCGAAATGCTAATGAATGTTCACTATAACACATCTGAAGGGGATGAATTCGACATAAGTATCCCTCCTTAAGAATGCAGAGTGGGCATATTATATTAATAATAATTAACTAAAATAAGATATAATTGTTTCATATCAAATCAAAAGGAGAAGGTTATGAACCAGTTCAAATGTATATCGGTATCAGGCGCTCGATCGTTGTGGATGATCCTATTGGCTGGAATGGCTGTAGTGATGTTTTCGGGTTTTTGGAGCGGTAAAACAGTGGATCAGCAACGTGCAGAGCGTCAGCAGGTCATGAATGAGACGATGCAGTTACTCTATAAACACGCTCCGGAAGCCAAAGAGATGGTTGCCAACTCTTACGGATATGCAGCATTCAGCAATGTCGGCGTAAATCTGGTGCTGCTCTCGGCAGAAGGGGGTATGGGAATGGCCCATGATAATAAAACAGGAAAGAATACCTATATGAACATGGCCTCCGGCGGCGTGGGATTCGGACTTGGGATAAAAGATTTCCGGGCAGTATTTCTCTTTGAAAACAAAGAAGTGTTCGACCAGTTCGTCAATAAGGGATGGGAAGCCAATGCGCAAGCAGATGCCGCTGCGAAGCTGGCAGACAAAGGAGATGCAATCAGTCTAGCCATTACCGTCGCACCAGGGGTCAAGCTCTATAAATTGACACAAAACGGTTTGGCGCTGCAGGCAACGATCCAAGGAACAAAGTATTGGAAAGACGGTGATTTGAATAAGTAGATAATCACCCGACTCCAAAGATACACCTTATGACCCTACGGGGTCACCCTACTTTCTGATCTCTTCCTTGTTAACTTTATTATCAATTATATGCTAAAATCCTTATTAAAAAAATTGTACGACAATAAGGATTCCACATCAAACCATCTGCCACCAATAGAAAAAAAACTCCATGGAATGACTATTCAAAGCCTTCTCAGAATTTTCAACGCAAAGCACCCCCAAAAAAAGAGAGTTTAGAAACGACTCAGAAAAATGAGATCAAAACGATGTTTATAAACTGGTTTAAAGCAAGCCGTGCACTAGAAGGTCATATTATGACCAAGCAAGATGTCATCAACGCTATTTTGAAAAAATTAGGGCCAAAACAAGATCGTCCATTTCAAATTGCTATGGATGAGCTTAAAAACGATGGTATTATCGAGATACAAGAGGATGGTGTAACATTGATATTGACACAAAAAGGTGCCGATCTACTATAAATGCACCTCTGGTGAGGGGGACCCTCCGTTTTCTATCCAAAGTATAAATAGAGTAAAATTTCCCTCAACAATAAAAAAAGGATCATCATGGCATGGGCAACCGCAAGACATATATTAGTAACGACAAAAGAAGAGTGTAGCACACTAAAAACAGCAATCGAAAATGGAACTTCATTTGAAACCGTTGCTCAAAGCCATTCACAATGTCCTTCAAGCAGAGACGGTGGAGATTTAGGCAAATTTAGCCCGGGACAAATGGTTCCTGAGTTTGATAAAGCGGTATTTAGCGGTGATGTCGGCGTTTTATACGGTCCGATCAAAACACAATTCGGCTACCATCTTTTAGAAGTGACAGCTAGAGGCTAAGAAAACAGGGGAGAGCCGCTCGATTAACGATGATTATTCACCGTCGAGGGTATCGTCTCTCCACTGGCTTGCAATGAAATCGCAGCAGGATACAGCTGATAATGTTTACGGACAATATTGGCTAATTCTGATTTCATTTTTTCATCGACTAAGACAACATCTCCTTCACCCAACGTATCGACAATTTCTTGCAAAAGATCGTTTTGAACACCATTTAGTTTTCCCACCCATAATTGCAACAACGTTTTATCCACATGTGAGGGGAGCGATCCCATAATACCGACATCGTTTTGGTTATGTATCAATAATCCGGATGTCGTTCCACGATCAAGCGTTAGTACCTGCAGAAGATAAAGAGTATGATATTCCAATTGTTTACGACACGCTGTATCATCAACCTTGTGAGGTTTTTGAAGTGTATCACCAATAATTTGGATATACGTATCAATAACTTTTTTACCAAAAGAAGATGCGAAACACGTATCAGCAATCTCATCCCCACTATTAAAATTTTCAAGATAAAAGTGCGAAACACCTCTGTGACGTCCTAATGCAGGAATGTAAAAATAGCGGTTCCCTTGCGCACTTCCCTCATCATAATACGTTTGAGCAGCTTCCTTCAACATGTTTTCAAAACTCTGCGTGTCTAGGAAATTAGGATTACTAGGATTTAGATCCGCCATTATCCGCCAATACCCGCTGCCATCTCGCATTTCGGTCCAGCTGATATGCATATGTATCGATGGTGCAAGGGGATTAGCCGGATGGATGATCGTCGAGATAGCTGTGGCGGAAGAGAGTTTTTTTGTCGGGTCATCATCATAATGGACTTGTGAATAATTGACCGAACCGCGATTGAACAGCTGCTCATCTGCTGATTCATACCGGACCCCACCACCATGGCGTCCTTCATCACGAAACCATTCGACGGCAACAAATGATTTATTTGATCCCAGAGTACGAGTCAGTTCGTTGAGGGAATTTACAAAATGCGATTGCAATTCTAAGATTATTTTAGACGCAGTATGTGCGCGAGGAGATTGGGGATGGAGTCTTGTCATTCAGTATCACTTTAGGTTGATTAATTATGTCTGTAAAATAATACCTATATTTCTCTCTAAAAAACTTGACGTAATACCAATGGGACTAAACCCATTTTTTAAACTTTCACTATATAATAATGGGCAATAGGCTTCCCAAGAGAAGAGCGTTAGTATCTTTAGGATATCATTTCAAAAACAAAGGCATTATTATGTTCCTCGACTATTTCCTCTCGTTCGGCCTCTTTTTCCTTACCGCTATGGTAGTTTTTGCTTTATTTCTCTTTCTTTACGCCAAAGTCACCCCGTATGATGATTATCAGATGATCTTTAGTGAAAACAACACGGCAGCGGCTCTTGGACTCGGCGGAGCCGTCATTGGGCTTTGTATCCCTCTTTACAGTGCGCTAGTGCATTCCGTATCTTATATCGATTTTGTTATGTGGGCAGGAGTTGCCATGTCCATCCAGCTCATCTTTGCTTTTGCCCTGACGCGCCTAAGCGGTAAATTTTCCGTCGAAAAACATATCAACAACGGCGATATTTCCGTGGGTCTAATCATGGCATTTATTTCCATCTCTATCGGTCTTCTAAATGCAGGTTCAATGAGCTATTAATCATAAAACCACTGATCTCTTTGAGTTTTAAAGAGATTCAACCCCTGTCAGAAGCACTATTAAAAAACTTTAAAAAATTAAAAACATTAAAAAACTTTATTTTTTATTTTTTATTTTATGCTACAATGATTTCAAATTTATTCGAAAAGGGGATTTTATGAAACGTTCACTACTTATAGCTACGGCTTTAATCCTATGTACAGGATGTTCTGCCACATGGAAAGGTGTTAAAGAAGACACAACAAGTGCAAAAGATTGGACCAAAGACAAAGTAAATGATGGGGCAACTACTGTCAAAGAAAAAACGGAGTAATTTATAGAAATGTGAAACTCGGACAGTATTACTTGCTCTTGCGTCCGAGTGAAGATTATGAAATGTTGTGATTAAGGTTGTAAAAAATATTTTGTTTTACCGAAAAGGCGAAAATATGAATATGACCAACCGTGACATTGCAAACACTTTCAACGAAATCGCTGAACTACTCGATATCGAAGGGGCAAACCCGTTTCGGATACGCGCCTATCGCAATGCAGCGCGCACCATTTTCTCCTATCCCAAAGAGATGAAGAGCCTCATAGAGGAAGGATTCGATCTCACTACCCTCAAAACCATCGGCAAAGACCTCGCCCAAAAAATTACAGAACTGGTCAGAACAGGAGAACTAGAATTTCTAAACGACCTCAAACACCGCGTAGATCCGGAGCTCGAAGAGCTACTCAAAATCCCGGGGATGGGTCCTAAAAGAGTTCATCTCCTATATGAACTGCTACGGGTCAAATCGATAGAGGGGCTTAAAACAGCTCTGCAAAACGGCAGATTGGAGCGCATCGCTGGATTCGGTGCAAAACTCATCGAGACGCTGCGTACCGCTCTAGGCAAAAAGATGACAGAGACGAAACGCTACCGCCTCTACGATATCCGCCCCATAGCACAACAGATGTGCGAACTGCTCTCGCATGCCAAAGGTGTTGTCCGTATCGAAATTGCCGGCAGTATCCGACGCCGAAAAGATACCGCCAAAGATATCGATTTGGTCGCAGCATGCGAGGAGAACAGCGACATCATGACACATTTCACCGCCCTTCCCGATGTCCAATCAATTGTTATGCAAGGAGCTACCCGTTCTTCGATCATCCTAAAAAACGGGATTCACGTCGACTTGCGTGCCGTATCAGAAAATGAATTCGGTACGGCGCTGCACCATTTTACGGGATCCAAAGCCCACAACATCGAACTGCGTACGATGGCGTCCAAACAAGGGATGAAAATCAACGAGTATGGTGTTTTTAATGGAAAACAGACGATCGCATCGAAAAGCGAAGCGGAACTTTATCAAGCATTGGGAATGCCCTACATCGTACCAGAACTGCGCGAAAACCAAGGAGAAATAGAAGCTGCCCTCAAAAACACCCTGCCACACCTTATTGAATCCGCAGATATACGGGGTGATTTGCACGTCCACACAACCTACACTGACGGAATGAATACCGTTTTAGAGATGGCCCTCGCCGCCCGTGAGAAAGGATATGGGTATCTGGCAATCACCGATCACACCCACCATCTTCGAATTGCCCATGGGCTAGATGAGGGAAGAATCCTCAAACAGCTTGATGAGATCGACCGTCTCAACGAATCGCTGGTGGGGATCAGACTCTTAAAATCAGCCGAAGTCGATATCCTCTCAGACGGTACCCTCGATCTTCCCGATTCTATCCTTCAGCAGCTTGATTTGGCAGTCTGTGCCGTTCACTACCGCTTTAATCTCACCAAAAAAGAGCAGACTGACCGCATTCTAAAAGCGATGGAAAATCCCTATTTCACCATCCTAGCCCATCCGACTGGACGACTTCTGGGGATGCGTGAACCCTACGAACTGGATATGGAAGCCATTATCCGCTCGTGTGCCGATCATGGTATTATTTTAGAGCTCAATGCCCAGCCCGACCGTCTGGATATTAACGATTTGCACTGCAAAATGGCAAAAGACGCTGGTGTCAAAATAGCTATCTCCACCGATGCACATTCGATTGACGATTTGAAACTTATGGAGATGGGGATCGGTCAGGCGCGTCGCGGCTGGATCGAAAAAGACGATGTTATCAATACACGAACTCTTCAAGAAATAATAAAACTTCTAAAATACCGGCATTAAACTATTTTTTACATTTACCGTACTATGATACAGTGTTTCAGAAAATAAGGAGAATGATATGAAAGCGAACGAACTAAATAAATTTAAAGAACAGTTAACGGCGATGAAACTCTCTTTGGAATCTAATATTTCCCGTTTGAGGGAAGAACTTGAGATGGTTGCCACGGATGATAACATCAATGACATGGAAGATTTGGCATCGCTCGAGAGCGAAAGTATCCATCATAACTCTCTTTTGGCGCAGCAGCAGCATGAACTAGATGAAGTCCTCCATGCGCTTGCCAAGATCGAAAATGGAACATACGGTGTTTGTGAGGAGACAGGATCTGCTATCTCGCTTGAACGTCTGCACGCCGAGCCGCACACACGGTATTGTATAAAACATGCCCAATGATTTTTTTTTGCGCTGCTGTAATGGCAGATGCAGAAGATTGATAGCGAGATAACTATCGCTGTGACAGTATCAGAAAAAAAACCAGATGAGCAATGCTATGCCAATACCGAGATTGAACCAGCTTCCCCCCTCTTCAAAAAGCATCAACAGCAGTTCATAGTATTGACGCTCTATAGCAGAGGTTGCTATTAACAATTCATGTTTTGCATACGCAGTGATCTCAATCCCCCAAATAAAGGCAATGATCTCAGGTACGATTAAAAACAGGACAATACCCAAGAATCCCCAGAGTGATTTTTCCGGCTTCATGGCTAGGAAAACTTTTTTGGTTGCTGGATTTTGTGCGAGTTGCTGCGCTTTGGCTTTGATTTTATGTTTCATATGAATGGAATTATAGTCAAATTGTCTCTATTCCCCTAGCCTAACATATTTTTATCTCTTTTAATTCACTGCGTAATTTTTTCTCGTCCGCTAAAATCGTTCGTACGAAAGCATGAAATTCACGCGAGTGATTCATGTGTTTCAGATGTGCCAGCTCATGAACGATGATATAGTCGATATGCACGTAGGAGAGTTGCATCATCAGTGTGTTAAATGTCACCACCCCTGCACTACTGCAACTTCCCCATCGTCGTCGCAGCCGTTTGTACCGTATTTCAGTGGGAGATAATCCCATTTTTTTGCTGTAGTGGTTTATTCGAGACGGAAGCGTTAAAATCGCCTCATTTTTGTAAAACTGATGGTAATATTTTTCAATATGAATACTATTTTCGTCTTTTTCTATCTTTTTTTGTAAAAACTCCAAGGAATCCAATCCCATTATTTCTCCCCGAAAGAGGATAGTTTCTCCTAACGTGTGAGCATACGATGCACGTTCACCAATAGAAATGAGTTTGGCGTTGATCCACTCCTCTTTTTCGATCAAAATAGTCCGAATCCGTTTCATATCCCTCAGTGGTGTCCGTACGCATACCTCCCCCTCCTGTGTAATACGGATGTACGTATTGCGATTACGGGGGGCAAAAAAAACCGTTATATCAGAAGTTGACGCGTTAAACATACTCGATAGGATCTTTTTGTCCAGCGAGTTCAAAACCTCTCAGACGCAACCGGCAACTGTCACAAACACCGCAGGCCAACTCTTCGTTTTGGTAGCAGCTCCATGTAAGATAGAGAGGAGCATTCAGACGCAGTGCTTCATGGACAATTTGTGATTTTTGCAGATGTACTAACGGCATTTCGATTTCTATATGGGTTGTCTCTTTGGTTCCTAGATTGGCACTTTGTTGAAACGATTGGATAAAAGCATCGCGACAATCCGGATAACCGCTGCTGTCCTCTTCAACCACGCCAATCGCAATGATTTCACACCCCTCTTTTTCAGCAATGGCGGTTGCTATACTCAAAAATATACCGTTGCGAAAAGGGACGTAGGTGATCGGTACGCCCTCTTCTACTCCCGTCGTCGGTACATCAATACTATGATCGGTCAATGCCGATGCCCCGATGGTTTTAAAAAAGTCCAAATCGATTTCGTATTTTTCGCTCACCCCTAAATCGGCACAAATAGCCCGAAATGCTTCCAGTTCTTTAACAAGCGTCCGTTGCCCATAATTAAAATGGAGCGCAATAATGTCGTACCCGCGTGATTTCATGATATATGCCACAAGCGTTGAGTCCATCCCACCGCTCATAATACAGAGTGCTTTATGTGTTTTCATAGAATAATTTTATCTAAAAATTCTTATTAAATTTTAATGCTAATCTTCTCCACTGTTACCTATTAGTTACTCAATCCATTTTATCCTTTCGGTTGAGTAAGAATTTTTCTTGCTACACCTGATAAGGAGTTTACCATGACAGTTAGTTCTAACTACAGTGCGTATTCGTCTAATAGTTCCTCCGGCGTCTCATCTGCTTCACAAAAAGGAAAACCCGATTTTGAAAAGATGGCTCAGGAACTACTTAGTTCGTTGGATACGGATAAAAGCGGTTCAATCGATAAAGCAGAATTTAGTGCGGCAGCGCAAGCACTCGCATCAAGTTCAAGCAGTAGCACTACTAGCAGTTCATCTGCAAGTGATATTTTTTCTACCCTCGATACCGACAGCAGCGGAAGTATGAGTACCGAAGAACTGGTTGCATCTCTTAAAAATATGAAACCGCCTGAGGGCAAAGGGGATATGCCACCACCGCCCGGCGGAATGCCTCCCCCTCCGCCAAGTGATTCATCCTCAACATCTGAAAGTTCAAGCAGCAGTGATATTATTGATGCAATGGATACCAATAAAGACGGAACCGTCAGTATCGATGAGTTATTGGCGACTTTAGAAAATTCAAAAACTGATTCGTCCAAGAAAAACAATGGTACGTCATCAGCAACAGATTCCTCTACAGCATCCTCAACGTCTCAAACAGAAAATGCCTCTCAAAAATTCAGCGACGTTATGCTCAAAAACATACTCTCTTATTATGGGAACAATACCTCCACAGAAAGTTCTACTTCTCTTTTAAGCATCAGTGCTTAAGTGGGCATGCCTTTACGGGTATGTTACTTTTTATTTACTTTCCCCCCGATATAATGATTTTATGGTTAATGTTTTAATGATTGAAGATGATATTGAGTTGGCACAGTTGTTAAAAACACGTTTGGAGAAAGATGATATTACAATGACAATTGCTTCAACTCCGTTAGAGGGTTTAAGTCTTTTTCAAACAAATATTTATGATTTACTGGTACTTGATCTCTCATTGCCACAGATGGATGGGATGGAGATTTGCCGTTTAATTCGGCAAGAGAGTACGATCCCTATTATTATCTCCTCGGCACGATCGGACATACGGGATAAGATGATGGGATTTACACGCGGTGCGGATGATTATCTCCCAAAACCCTACGACCCGCAAGAACTTATTTTTAGAATCGATGCCATTATGCGCCGACTTCATCCTGCTATGCCTAAGAATCTGACTCCATTTGAAGTGGATGAAGCACGGCACGAGATTTCTAAAAACAGTATGCTCCTTCGACTAACGCAAGCCGAATATGACATCGTTTCGTATATGATCAAAAAAGATCGGTTTGTCATTTCTCGTGAAGAATTACTGATGAATATCGGCTCGATAAAATATGAGAGCAGTCTCAAAAGTATTGATGTCATTATGGGGCGAATCCGTCAAAAAATTGGGGATGATACTAAAAATCCGCGTTATATTGTTTCGGTACGAGGGGTAGGATACAAATTTGTCAATGAATAAGCACTCTATATTGAGACTCATCACCCTCTTTTTTGTCCTCATTTTTGCTTTGATAAATGGACTTTTTTGGATAGCGCATCAACACTTTTCTAAACAGCAAGAGGTGGAACAGCTACGTCGATTTCTCCTTGCTGATCGGTTATTTCATCATAATCAGGAAGATTTTTCGCACGAATTAAAGCAATTGATGATTCGCCCCTCAACGCTCACTCACAAAAAACTATTTTCGGAAGGGAAAACGATAATAACGCTTCCTTTTGGAAAAATGATAGAGTTTGAGGGTCGTACCTATTTTGCCAATCTACGACCGCCGCCACCTCCCCATTTTTTTGAAAAACATGAGTTCATACCACCGCCACCGCCTGAGATGAATCATTTTCATTCCATGGTTCTTAAAGACATTCAGCCCCATTCATCGCTCATGTTTTGGATAATATTACTCGGAACGGATCTTCTCATCTTGTTCTTTTTTGCCTACATACTCCGTAAACTTCTCCCGCTGCATCGTCTTAAAAACGCCATTATTGCATTTAAAGAGGGGGATATTTCTTTAAATATCCCCATTACAGGTGAAGATGAAATTTCCCAAATCACCCATGAGTTCAACCATACATTAGAGAAAATAGCATCAATGCGTGAAGCACGTTCCCTCTTTCTGCGCAACATCTTACATGAGCTTAAAACACCGATTATGAAAGGTTCACTTACTACGGACTGCTTGAACCCCTCCTCGGATCAAGAACGTCTCAAACGGATATTTGAGCGTATGGACTATCTTTTAGGCGAATTTGCAACAATGGAGCGATTTTCCAGTGATGAATGGCATATAAATCTTCAAGAGTATCGTTTCGTTGATCTCATCGACCATGCCTGCGACGTGCTGCTGTGTGATAAAGAGAGTATCTGTGTCGAAGGAGAAGAATCCCAGCTCATCGTAAAAGTTGATTTTGAGCTTTTTACCATTGCCCTGAAAAATCTCCTCGATAATGCACTGAAATACTCTGATGGCAAACCTCTTTTGAGAATCAGTACCCATGCAATTGATATTTACAGTCAAGGCAATCTGCTGCCAATAGAAAAACAAACATTTAGCAAGCCGTTTAATCGTAGTTTTGAGAATTCATCGGCAGGTCTTGGATTAGGTTTATACATTACCGATTCAATCCTCAAAAAACATGGATTTAGACTCGAATACCACTACGATTCGGGGCTTAACTGTTTTCGGATCTTTCTAGATTAGCCCCAACAACGCCACCAACAACACCGGTGGCGTAATCACCAGCCCCACTTTCATATACTCGCCCCATCCTATTTTGACCCCTTTTTGTGCCAAAACATGAAGCCATAGCAAGGTTGCGAGTGAACCGATCGGGGTCATTTTAGGCCCAAGATTACATCCGATGATATTGGCATAGGCTAACGCATTATTTCCTGCTTCCGCAATGGCTATATCCATAATCATGATGGTCGGCATGTTGTTCATCACAGAACTGAGAATAGCGGATAAAAAGCCTGTTCCGATCACGGCGTAGACATTTCCCATGCTTTGCAGCTGTGTAATCACTTGGGCTAGATACGTTGTCAATCCGCCGTTTTTGAGACCGTAGACGACGACGTATAATCCGATACTAAACCACACGACCTGCCATGGTGCTGCTTTGATTGTCATAATCGGTTTTGTTGCTTTAAAATAGGTCGCAATCGCTAAAAAGATTAATGCACCGCCGAGGGCAAATAGCGAGATCGGAAGATGGTACGCATCTCCGATAAAATAACCTATCATCAAGAGACCCAAGAACCACCAGCTGAGACGAAACATCGTCATGTTTTTAATCGCTGATTCGGGAGATGCCAGTTGCGTAATGTCGATGTGTGTCGGAATATCTTTGCGAAAATAAATCCATAATACGGTAATCGACGCAATGATACTGAGTAGATTGGGGAGAAACATCGTTTGGGCATATTCCCAAAATCCGATCTGAAAATAACCCGCTGTCACGATATTGGTCAGATTGGAAATAACCAATGGATTGGAAGCACTGTCCCCGATAAATCCCCCCGCCATCAAAAATGCGAACATGGCGAGCGGTTTCATCTTGAGATATTTCATTTTTGCCAGTACGATCGGTGTGAGGATCAATGCCGCGCCGTCGTTCGCAAAAAACGCCGATACCAATGCACCCAGTATCAGAATATAGACAAACATCCAATGTCCGTTTCCGCCAGAGAGACGTGCCATTTTCAGTGCAGCCCACTCGAAAAATCCGATCTCATCGAGTACCATAGATAGAAGGATTATTCCGATAAACGCCAATGTCGCATCCCACACGATGGAAGTTACCGTGATGACATCAGCAAAACTCACCACTCCCAATACCAGCGCCACGATGGCTCCACCCACTGCCGTCGTACCGATTTTCAATCCGCGCGGCTGCCATATTACTAAAACAAGTGTTGCTAAAAACACCCCGATTGCCAATGCCATCATCATTCTCCAAGAGTTAATTGGGGAAATTGTATCATAATATCAATATATCTTGATATATTATTTTTATTTCGTTACACTTTCACAAAACCAAGGAGTCCTTATGAAACGTTTGCATCTTCATATCAGTGTCAAAGATTTGGATGAAAGCCGTCAATTTTATACCGCTTTGTTCGGTTCCGAGCCAACAAAAGTCAAATCCGATTATCTTCAGTGGCTTTTGGATGATCCGTATATAAATTTTGCTATTTCTACCGGCCGAGCGACTACCGGGCTCAACCATTTGGGACTTCAAGTTGAAAATGACGACGAGCTCGAAAAAATAGAAAAACGGCTCATCGATGCAAATATCGCTGGAGAAAAGCAAGAAGAGGCCCAATGCTGTTATGCCTCATCTAAAAAATACTGGGTTCAAGATCCACAAAGCGTAATATGGGAAAACTATCATACAATGGAGCAGATTGATGTGTTCGGCGGAGACAGTTTTACCGGCGGTGTCGGATGCTGTACCCCGAGCTTTTCTAAAAACGGTCAATGGTCAACCGGCGGATGCTCGTAAATCATGGAAATCTTTTTACAAACCGCTGCGGCACTCAATGATGAAACGCGTGTTCGTCTCCTCGCCTTTTTGAATCTTCACGGTCCTTTATGTGTCTGTGATTTGCAGGAGAGTTTCGGGATGATACAGTCACGCCTCTCACGCCATCTCAAAATACTCAAAGAGGCAGGTTTTTTACGGGTAGATCGTCAGGGAACATGGGCGTATTACTCTATACGCTCACCGCTTGATCGTTTCCGAAGCGAAGCATTGGCCGAAATCCATTGTTTGGGAATTGATCTTCCACTGTTACAAAAATTGTCAGAAACTGGAGACTGTAAATTATGAAAAACGTTCTTATACTCTGCACCGGTAATAGCTGCCGTTCGATCATGGGTGAAGCCCTTATCAATGCTAAAATGGGAGATTGTGTATTTGCCCAAAGTTCAGGCGTTAAAGCCAGCGGAAAAGTAAACCCAAACGCGCAAGCACTGTTGGAAGAGAAAGGGTACTGGAGAGAGGAATACCACTCCAAAGTAATCGATACCGTTATCGATACCCCGTTCGATCTCGTCGTCACCGTCTGCGATCACGCTCATGAAACATGTCCGATGTTCCCAAAGGCGGTTAAAACGATTCATGTCGCGTTCGAAGACCCAAGCGGAAAAGAAGTAGAAGAGTATGCTAAAACACTCTCTCTAATCGAAAAGACACTTTTACCGATCATTAAATCTGAGTTGTGTGACTGATTATGTGGCAGGAGAGCGTCGATATACTCGTCTATGAGTGGTTGAAAATGCCTCATGGAGAAAAACTCTCCGATGCGCTGAACTTTTTTATCTATGATACGGTAAAAATACTCTTTCTCCTTACTACGATCATTTTTGCTGTAACTCTGTTACGCTCTTATTTTTCAACGGAGAAGGTGAGAGAATATCTCAGCCGTCGCAATGAGTACACCGGTAATGTTCTGGCCGCGCTGTTTGGGATTATTACCCCTTTTTGCTCGTGTTCGGCAATTCCCCTCTTTTTAGGCTTTTTGCAAGCGCGTATTCCGCTGGGTGTGACGTTTAGCTATCTAATTTCTGCACCTCTTAACAATGAAATCGCTATTGCGATGCTATTAACGATGTTTGGATGGAAAGTCGCGGCGTTGTATATCGGATTTGGGTTACTGGTTGCCATTATCGGTGGGATCATCATCGGACGCCTCGGACTGGAAAAAGAGATTCTCATTGAAGTCAAGCCGATTATGGGTGAACTGAACGTTGATGAAGAGCGAATCGCTTTTAAAACGAGACTCAAAGATGCCTATAACTACACGCTGGATATTCTTCAAAAGATTTGGCTGTACGTCCTGATCGGTGTCGGTGCAGGAGCGTTTATTCACGGCTATGTCCCGACCGAGTTTATCACCTCTATTGCAGGCGGGGACAATCCATTCGCTGTTCCTCTGGCGACACTGTTGGGAGTACCGATGTACTCGAATGCCGCAGGGGTTATGCCTCTCATCGAAGTACTTACTTCCAAAGGGATGTTGATGGGGACGGCATTGTCATTTATGATGGCGATCACGGCGCTCAGTCTCCCTGAAGCGATGATCCTCAAGCGTATCATGAGCCTCAAACTCATCGCCATCTTTTTCGGTACGGTGACATTGGGTATAATCGGTGTTGGATATCTATTTAACGCACTATTATAGGAGATAATCATGAAAATCGAAATTTTAGGAACAGGTTGTTCCAAATGCAAAGCCCTCGAAGAGGCAACGAAACAAGCGGTAGCCCAAAGCGGTCAATTTGCCCAGATCGAAAAGATCGAAGAGATCATAAAAATCATGGAATATGGTGTGATGAGCACCCCAGGACTCGTCATCGACGGAAAAGTTGTAAGCACCGGAAAACTCCTCAGCGTTGCTGAAATCGTAGAGCTGATTAAAGGACACTGATGGAAAGCTTCCTTTTAGGAGTGCTCGAATCGCATGGTGCATTGGTCTTTGCCGGAGCGTTCAGTATCGGTGCACTCACCTCTCTCGCCCCCTGCTCCATCGTCTCTGTTCCGCTGCTGGTAGGTAGTGCGCTGGGGATGAGCTCGCACCTCTCACCTCGCCAGCGGGTACATTTTACCTATATTTTCGCTTCGCTGTTTGCTCTGGGTGTGGCGGTCAGTTTCTCTATTCTTGCCTACATGGTTGCCAAGATGGGATACTTTTTCTCTATTGCACCGCTGGAAGCATACATCGCAGGTGGGATTGCGGCTATCGCTATCGGATTGTATTCGCTTGGGATTCTCCCTGAAGTGATCGACAAATCACGCTGGATGAGCAGTCTTATCACCCTTCGCTATGTAGGAGCTTTTCTCATCGGGATGCTCTTTGGTCTCGTCTCAACGCCGTGTGCGTCTGCTCCTCTGGTAGCCATTATCGCCGTCGCCGCCAATGCCCCCGATTGGTATGCATACGTTCTGGTACTGATTTTTGCACTCGGACACTCATTGCTACTATTAGCAGCAGGAGTATCCGTCGGCTTTGCTCAAAGGGTCGCCTCAAGTGGTAAAATATCATTTATTACCGGATGGATGACCAAGATTTTCTCATTTGTTCTTATCGCCATCGGAGTCTATTTTTTCACTTTAGCCTATCAACAACTCTAAAAGGATACTTATGAAATTGTTTACACTTCTTGCTACCCTATCTCTCTACCTCCTTGCTGCTGAACTTCAGCCCCACCCTTATGCCATTGTCAAAAAAGAGATTGGTAAAGGACAGACCGTGATGGTTGAGGTTGGATCAACACAGTGTTCGGCGTGCAAAGAGATGGGGGAGTTGCTTTACCGTGAAAAGCAAATTAATCCTGACCGTAAGATCTTTTTTGTTAATGTCGGCGAAGAGCGTGACGCGGCGCGTGCCATGAAAATCCAGATGATTCCAACACAAATTATCTATGATGGTACGGGAAAAGAGATCGACCGTCATATCGGCGGATTTACCACCGATGCTTTGAAAAAATTCTTAGCAAAACATAAGATCTAATGGAAACGTGTGCCGAGCTTGGTTATGGGAAGGTTCTAAACGGCTCTCATCCCAAGTGGCCACTTTTTGAGGGAATCATCTACGGTGATGCTACCCTCTCGCTCAAACTCGCCAAACGTCTAGTCTGTGGTATTAAACATTTACCGCTACGATTGAGCTTAAAAACGATTACCGACACACAAGCTGCCGTCGAAGCAGGAGTGACTCATGATCCGACCCTTTTCATTAACGGCAAGCCTTTCATCGAAGGGCTGGTCGCTGCTGAAACCCTGACAGCAGTATTTGAACACATTCTTAAAAAAGTGAACCCATGAAGTTTCTCTCACTGTTTAAAAACCTCTCTATTAATCAACGTCGTGTCGCGCTGGTGATTGTGCTCAATCTCGCCATCGTCATCATCGAAAGTACCGTCGGTGTCATCAGCGGTTCCCTAGCTCTCCTCTCTGACGCATGGCATAATCTGAGCGATGTTCTAGCCCTTGTCGTAACGGCAATTGCTTTAGGACTTGGAGCTCGTCCGGCAACAAGCACTATGACCTACGGCTATGTCCGCTCGGAAATGATGGCCTCCTTTATCAATGCAGTTTTTTTGTCCCTATTGATGATCTGGGTTGCCGTTGAGGCAATCAATCGTCTCCTGCACCCTATGCCTGTGGATGGATGGCTTACCATGATTACGGCGGGTGTTGCTTTGGTTGTCAATAGTGCGAGTGCCGTGATTTTGGGGGGACACGCTCATGAACATATTCACGATGATGAAGAAGCCCACCACGATCTTAATGTCCGCGCTGCCTTTTGGCACATGGCAAGCGATGCAATTCTCTCACTTGCGGTCGTAATAGGGGGAGGTGCAATGATTTTGTGGGGGATACCGTGGATCGATTCACTCCTCTCTCTCGCGTTTGCCGCAGTTATTTTAATTGCCAGCAGTAAACTGATCTCCCAATCGTTTTCCAGTCTTATGGATCGTGGTGATCCCAAGATCGTCGCCAAATTTTCATCCATAATCACGAATCATCCATTGGTTCTGAAAATTCATGATGTTCATTTCATACGCCCTTCCAGCCGTGAGCGCTATTTTTCTGCCCATATCGTGATGGATGAAACACTTACTCTCAAAGAAGTGGAAGCCATTATCGAAACGCTCCGCCATGACCTCTCACATGCTGGAGCGACCCATATTTTGCTTCAGCCTGAAACGGCTAAGTATGGTTATAGCGATGAACAATGTCATGGACATATCAAACATTCTCATGAGCAAAATTAACAAAAATATCGTCGCTTTAGGTGCCAACAGTTTTTTCACCGATTTCTCTACCGAGATGATTTTACCGCTGCTCCCCATTTTTTTGGACCGTTTTTTACACGCGACCAAAGGAGAAATCGGTCTTATTGAGGGGACTGCAGAGCTTGGTGTTGCGTTATTGATTGCACTCTCTGGCTTTTACTCCGATCGGCTAGGGAAACGAAAAGTGCTCACAGTCATCGGGTATGGACTCTCCAATCTCATCAAACCTTTTGCCTTTTTCGCCCAAAGCGCCGCCATGATTGCAACCATCCGTATCGCCGACCGCGTAGGCAAAGGGATCCGTTCCGCTCCACGCGATGCCCTCATCAGTCATTCTACCCCCAAAGAGGCAAGTGGATTTATTTTTGGTTTTCATAAGATGATGGACAGCGCGGGAGCTGTTGCCGGGAGCTTGAGCGCGTTTGGATTGCTATGGTTTTTAGGAGAGAGCGAAGCGACCTTTCGCACTATTTTTGCTTTAAGCCTCATCCCCGGAATCATTGCCATGGCGATTCTCCTATTTTTTGTTGTCGATGCCCCTTTTACACCCTCACCCCTGCTGCGATTTCGCCCCAAAGCACTCAGTGCACCGTTTTATTGGCTCGTCGCATTCCAGAGCCTTTTTAGCCTCTTTGCGATGAACTATTCCTTTATGATTCTCAAAGCGGGAGAGAATGGGATGGCTTTGGCGATGATTCCGCTGGCCTATACCCTCTATAATCTTATTCTCTCCCTCTTTGCCATACCGATCGGGAAGATGGCGGATCGATTCGGAAAAGCGATTCTTTTATCCGCTGTCTATATGGCATTTGGCTTAGGAGCGCTCTTTATGGCGTCAGGTACACTCTGGGGTGCGTGGCTCGGATTTGGTATCTATGGCTTTTTTGCCGGCGGATTCAATGCACTTGCCAAAGCAATCATCTCCGATACTGCTCCTCGGGAACTTAAAGCGACCGCCTATGGGGTTTACTATACCGCTATTGGTGTGGCTACACTCACATCCTTAGCGGTTGGTGGATGGCTATGGGATTTGTTTGGAAGCACCCTCCCCTTTATGATTTCCTCCGTCTCTGCCCTTATATTAGCGTGTTTTCTTCTTATAATGCGCAAACGATTTATTGGCTAAAAAGTGACTTTACAGAAAATGGACTATAATGTCATCCATAAATAAAACAATATAACTCTTAAAAATAAAAGTAGCAACATAATGGATCGCGTAAACAAGCAAGATTTTTATCAAGATGGCATTTTAGAACACGGTTTGACCGCTCAAGGTCTTCGTTGGCACTCACGTCAATCGCAAGAAATTCGCTTTCACCAGCTCGTATCACTTTTACCGTTTGATACTGCTTCTATTGTCGATGCAGGATGCGGGTTTGGTGATTTATTTGACTATTTGCACGTAAACGGAAAAGATTCGATTCACTATACTGGATTAGACGCTCTGGATATAATGGTCAAAGAGGCACAGAAACGAACCGGACAGTCGATTTATCAATGTGACATTTTGCACGACCCACTGATCGAAGGGGAATTTTATGTGTGTAGCGGAGCACTTAATATTTTAACACTGGAGGGAGGCTATTTGTTTATTGAACGTTGCTATAGTGCTTCTACGAGAGGGATGATTTTTAATTTTCTGGAAGGGAAAATTCAGTCAAAAACCTATAATTATCTCCAAGCCGATAAAATTGAAAAACTAGGAAAACGGTTGGGCGCACGTGCCATTTTTCGCCGAGGATATTACGATAACGATTGTACAGTAGCATTTTATAAGTAAGTTCTCTTCTCATTATGAATGAGATTGGCATCGCTTACTGCACAAATACCCTCTTTCTTACCATCATATTATTCTATTAAAAAAGTACCTTGATTTAACTTTTCAAGCCCTTATCGTGCTACAATAACGGGATAAATAATCTTAAAATACGAGGCATAATATTTCTGTGATTAAATCCATTTTTTTGATCCTCTTTGTTTTCATAACCATGATTCGCGGTGGTGAGTTGAGCTCCAATTATTTCTTTGATAATAGTGTCATTATGTCTAAAACGATCGACTCGGAATGTGAGAAAAATTTTGAAATTTTACGGATTCCTGATGGTAAAACATCGTATCGGATCAATGCCCAGATTATTGCTAAAACGTTTGAACTGGGCGGATGTACAATCGAGTCAAAAAAAGTTCGTTTTGTAAATTTTATAAAGAAAAACAATACCGATTACCCACTATTAAAAGAACAAGTAACACTATTTTTCAAACACCACTACCCTGCTATAGAGATTCAGGAGATACATATTTTTCCGCATGCTTACAGCGATTCCCTTCCGCCACAACCCACTGTTATTTTCGAGGATGACGCTTACAAAAATAGAAAAGGGACATTTTATGTATTCGACAACCATGGACTCCGCCGTTATTTTGATTTTTCAATCAATGCAACCCTGAGTACGCTTCACACCAGCCACAAAGTAACCCGCAAAGAGGCTGTTTCACTACAAAACACCGTATTAAAATCACTCTCATTCGAAACGTTTAGAGGGAAACCTCTTATTATACTCCCCGAAACTCCTTCCCGATTTCGCGCATCCCTCCAAGAAGGGGCTCCGATACTCGATCGTCATATCGAACTGCTCCCCATAGTATTGCGAGGTTCCAAAGTCAGTGCAACGATTCAAAATGGTTCCGTTATTGTAGAGTTTATTGCCCATGCTACGCAGGAGGGGAGACTGTATGATATTATTACGATACAAAAAGCCGACGGTAAACGCGCTCGTGCTAAAATTATAGGAGAAAATCGGGTGGAATTACAATGAAAGTAGTCGTAGGGATCAGCGGTGCGAGTGGTGCGAATCTAGGACTTAAATTTTTGCAGGCTCTCCCTTGCGAGTGTACGAAACATCTAATTGTCTCTGAAAGCGCCCATATCGTGTTGGAAAAAGAAGAAAATGTTCACCTTCACCAAAATCACGAAATCTGGTCTTCCGTTGCATCGGGCTCGTATGGAGCGGATGCCATGATTATTACCCCTTGCAGTATGAACACCTTGGCAAAAATAGCATGCGGTATCGCCGACAATCTCATCACACGCGCGGCAAGCGTCATGATAAAAGAGAGAAAAATATTGATTTTAGCTCCCCGTGAGATCCCGTTTTCGCCGATTGCACTGGAAAATATGCATAAACTCTCCATGATGGGAGTTATCATCGCACCCCCTGCTCTCGCCTATTACGGAGAACAAACTTCACTTGAAGATATGGAAAACTTTATGATTGGAAAATGGATGGATTTGATGAAAATCGATAATAATCTTTACAAACGGTGGAGCGGCGAATGAAATGCCCTACAACAGCCCTTTATCCTGGAACTTTTGATCCTATAACAAATGGTCATTTTGACATTATTGAGCGGGGGTTAAAACTGTTCGACGAAGTGATTATTGCTGTGGCAGATTCGAGAGATAAGCGTCCCATGTTTAGTCTCGAAGAGCGCGTAGAGATGACCAAGCTTGCCATCAAAAATTTGGAGCGTGTACGGGTTGTTGGTTTCGATAACCTCACCGTAGAACTTGCTAAAACATTAGGCGCAACGGTACTTATCCGTGGTCTTCGTGCGGTGAGTGATTTCGAGTTTGAATTGCAACTGGGATATCTCAATAACTCTCTTGACCCTACCATAGAGACGGTCTATTTGATGCCCAAACTCAAACACGCGTTTATCAGCTCCTCCATCGTCCGCAACCTGCTGAAATTCAACGCTAAAACCGACCATCTTTTACCCGCATCGGTTCAAAATGTTATTGGGAGTATGAAATCATGTACGTTGCCATAGAGGGTATTGATACTGCAGGTAAAAGCACCCAAATAGAGTCTTTAAAAGCCCTTTTTCCGGAGGCATTGTATACCAAAGAACCGGGAGGAACATCCGTCGGAATTCAAATCCGCTCAATGGTATTGGATGGAGCATTAAAAAGCAAAATAGCCGAATTGTTCCTCTTTCTAGCCGATCGTGCGGAGCATACAGAAAGTTTAATATTACCAAATATCAATAAATTAATCATCAGTGACCGTTCTGCCGTTTCAGGGATTGCTTACGCCATGGTGCAGAATATTTGCGATATTGATACCCTAGTATCTCTCAACACTCTTGCAACCAATGGGCATTTACCGCAAATGGTTTTTATTTTGAAATTATCACCCGATGTTTTAGCCTATCGCCTCTCCCAAAAAGAGCATGACACCATCGAAGCACGTGGCATTGATTATCTTCTTGAAATCCAGAATTCGCTCATTGCTGCATCCTACGCTCTGGATATTCCCACCTACGTAATCGACGCGTCACAATCTATTGATACAATTACCCAAGAGATTACCTCTCTTTTAAAAGGAGCCTTATGATCCAATCGTTGCGCGGTATGAACGATATTCTCTCAAACGACTACGAGCGATATGAGTATTTCCTCACCACCGCTTCCACTGTTGCCAAACGATACGGCTTCCATTACATCGAAACACCTTTGCTTGAAGAAACAGCCCTTTTCAAACGCTCTGTCGGTGAGAGCAGTGACATCGTCGGCAAAGAGATGTATCAATTTACTGACAAAGGGGGTAATGACGTATGTTTGCGCCCCGAGGGAACTGCCGGTGTTGTACGGGCATTCGTTCAGCACAAGCTGGATAAAAAAGGGGGGATCCACCGCTTTTATTATCACGGAGCTATGTTTCGCTATGAGCGTCCTCAAAAAGGGCGTTTGCGTCAATTTCACCAATTCGGTGTTGAGAGTTTCGGCGTCGATTCGGTCTATGAAGATGCGTTGATGATCATGATGGTTGCCGATATTCTAAAATCTTTAGGGATCGGGTATCGTCTAAAACTTAACTCGTTGGGAGATCAGCACTGTATGCCAGCCTACCGCGAAAAACTGGTCTCATTTATCGAATCATGCGGTGACGCTCTGTGTGAAGACTGTATCCGTCGCAAATCGACCAATCCAATCCGCGTCCTTGATTGCAAAAATGAAGGATGCCAAAATCTTTATACCAATGCCCCAAAACTGATTCATAATCTCTGTGGAGAGTGCCAAAGCGATTTTGATACGCTAAAAGAGATTTTGAAGAACCACGCCATCGACTATGAAATCGATACAAACCTTGTTCGCGGTTTGGATTATTATTCCAAAACAGCCTTTGAATTCATCAGTGACGCTATCGGTTCTCAAAGTGCTATTGCAGGCGGCGGACGGTATGATCGTTTAATCGAATTTTTAGACGGAAAACCAACTCCTGCGGTAGGATTTGCACTGGGTATTGAGCGTCTTATGGAACTTATCGTGATGCCAGAATCCGTACGTGAGGGGTATTATTTAGGTGCTATGGATGCCGAATCATTGCCGCAAATACTCAAAACAGCAGAGGGGCTCCGTTGCTCTCACAAAGCTGTCGTCGAGTACGATGCTAAAAATCTCAAAGCCCATCTCAAAGGAGCCGATCGTATCAATGCCCGTTATTGCGTTGTAATTGGTGAAAATGAACGTCAAAACAATGCTCTATGGATCAAAGATTTAGTAGGAAAAACCGAATCGACGGTTCCATTAACACACTTTACGACAAAAGAGGACGCATGAAAAATTACGGCATAGACATTTGGGGCGAAAATAACTTTATGATCGATCAGGGGATGATCAAAGTCAACTACAAAAGTTCCCCGTCACTTCTGGAAATTACACAAAAAATACGTAAAACCAATCTCAGCGGTCCTCTGATTTTACGTTTTCCCCATTTGATTGAGAAACAAATAGGGCTCCTCTACTCTAACTTCCAACGTGCTATTTTTGAAAACGATTACACCGGAAAATTTCATGCCGTCTTTCCTCTCAAGGTCAATCAATTTCCCGAAGCCGTTGATGCTGTTGTCGAACACGGTGAAAAATTCAGCTACGGATTAGAGGCAGGTTCCAAAGCAGAACTTGCCCTTGCAATGGCAAAAACCCCCCTCGGTTCACCCATTACTGTCAATGGTTTTAAAGACGAAGAGATGGTAAGACTAGGATTTATGGCAGCGCAAATGGGTCATGACATCACCATTACCATTGAGGGGATCGGTGAACTCGAATGGATTATCGATGTTGCACAACAATGCAATTTAAAGATTCCGAATATTGGGATACGAATCCGTTTACAAAGTGAAGGGTCTGGTATATGGGCAAAAAGCAGTGGTCTTAGTGCTAAATTCGGTCTCACGTCGACGGAGCTCATCGAGGCTATGAATATGCTCCAAGAGCACAATATGGTCAAGCATTTCACGATGATTCACTTTCACGTCGGTTCTCAAATGCAAGACATTTCCACTCTCAAACGGGTACTGCGTGAATCTGGAAACATCTATGCCGAGCTTAAAAAAATGGGAGCGGATAATCTTAATGCCATTAATATCGGTGGAGGATTGGCGGTTGAGTATTCGCAGCACACCTCCAACCGCCTGCGCAACTATACCCTAGAGGAGTTCTCCAACAGTGTTGTCTTTTTGCTCCGTGAAATTATGAATGCAAAAGGGGTCGAACATCCCAATATTTTTACCGAATCAGGACGATTTGTCGTTGCATCGCACTCGGTATTAATTACCCCTGTACTTGAACTTTTTTCCCATGATTATCAGGAAAAATCGCTCAAACTCAAAGAAAAAAATCCACCACTTATCGAAGAGCTGCGTGAACTAAACTCCCTCCTCTCTCCACGCACCTGCATCGAGTATATGCACGACGCACTGGATCACATGGAATCACTCTTGACACTCTTTAATTTAGGGCATATCGATCTTCTTGATCGCTCCAACGCAGAGATTTTAGTGCACCAAATTATCAAAAAATCGCTCTATCTTTCGCAAGACAATCTGGTCCCCGAAATCGAGCGGCTTCAGGTCAAACTCCAAGAGCGTTACCTTATCAACAGCTCTATATTCCAAAGCATTCCCGATTATTGGGGATTACAGCAACAATTTCCTATTATGCCGCTCGATCGTCTTGATGTCCCTTCTATTCGTGCTGCAAGTCTTTGGGATATTACCTGCGATAGCGATGGAGAGATCCGTTTTAAACCCGAGACACCTCTCTACTTGCATGATATCGACTTGGACGAAGAGGAGTATTTTCTAGCCTTCTTCAATGTCGGAGCCTATCAAGAGACGTTGGGGATGAATCATAACCTCTTCGTCCACCCTAGTGAATGCACCATTCTCATTAATGATAATGGATACGAGATCGAAAATTTTACCGAATCTGACAATATTCTCAATATTCTCGAAGACATCGGCTACGACAGTTCCAAACTTTTAACCAACCTTAAAAATAAACTGGCTACCAGTGATTTTAGTACAGAAGAAGAAAAAACTGATACACTACAAAAACTCGAGATGTACCTCTATCAAAACGGGTATTTACGCACAACACGGTAAGGATTTTATTTGAGACTTTTTTCCGATATCTGCGAAGATTTTTCAAACGTTTACAAGAACGATCCCGCGATTAGTTCGTGGGGTGAATTTCTTTTTAACTATCCGGGTGTATGGTCTATTTTTTGGTATCGTATTGCCAATCGCCTTTATCGCAAAAACTTTAAATCCTTGGCTCGTATTATTATGGGATTTAATCAAATTCTCACCAACGTTGATATTCATCCAGGTGCAACGATTGGGCGGCGTGTCTTTATTGATCACGGATTTGGTGTTGTCATCGGTCAAACAACTATTATCGAAGATGATGTTTTGATCTATCAGGGTGTGACTTTGGGTGGTGTCAGTTTGATCACAGGAAAGCGTCATCCAACAATCAAACGCGGAGTTGTTATTGGTGCAGGGGCCAAAATACTCGGGAACATAACGATCGGGGAAAACTCCAAAGTGGGAGCCAACTCCGTCGTTGTCCGAAATGTTCCTGAAAACAGTACCGCCGTCGGCATACCTGCACATGTCATCCAAAAAGGACGAGATAAAGATCCATTCAGCCACAACAAGCTTCCCGACATCAACAAAGAGATGTTTGAGTATCTGCTCAAACGGGTTGCCGTTTTGGAACACTTTATGGTGCAGGATAATAAAGAAATTTTAGAGCAAGATTTACATCTTGAAAATATTTACGAATCTTTCATCAAGGCGATGAAGAATTGACATTTTTTTTTCGTTTCTCGTTCTTTAGCGCGCTGATAGCCATTTCTATCCTTGCATTTCTACCCGACTATTCTACTCTCCCTTCGATCGTTTCCGTTAGCGATCTCATCAACCATGCCGTAGCTTTTACGGTTTTATCCATCCTTTATTCCCTCTCCTATCCTCATTCTCGCAAGCAGATATTGCTTACCCTTATCGGATATGGAATTTTTATTGAAATCATACAAACTTTTTTGCCGACACGCTGTGCTTCAATCGAAGACGTCTTGGCTGATACTGCGGGATTGATAGTAGGGTTGGTATTAGTGAAGATTTTCCGTCCCGCAATGGGACAATGTTTTAGAAAAGAAAAGGCGATTAATGTTCGTCGCTAAGATTGATAGTTTCAACAACATCGAGCCCAAATCCACTGAGCCCTGCGAAATCGGCCGTCCTAGCATCAGCTATTAGACGCATATGACGCACACCAAGAACTTTAAGTATCTGAGCACCGATTCCATATTCCTTAATGTTTGCATACTGATGATTTGGCTTATTAATAAACAATAATACGCCACTGTTTTGTTTTAGATACTGAATTGAATCGATGAGTTGTGTATATTTATTTTGATTCAACAAAAGATCGATATCAGGAATCACATTGTGAACGCGAACATTCGCTGTTTCCCCTGCTTTGTAAAATACAACAGCAGTATGGTTGTCACCTTGGTGATCTTCGAAACCGTATTTTTTGACATGAACACCGAAAAATTCAATTTCCTCTTCGGAGACCGCTTTTACTAAAATTTCATTGGCAAGACGAAACTCAACAATATCGGAAATATATACCGTTTTAAGATCATGTTTTGCTGCAAAAAGATCCAAATCATCACGTCTTGCCATCGAACCGTCTTCTTTCATGATTTCGCAAATTACCGCCGATTCGGCCAAACCTGAGAGACGGCACAAATCAACCGACCCTTCCGTATGTCCTATGCGTACCAAAGTCCCACCATCTTTAGCAATCAGTGGAAAAATATGTCCTGGCATCACCAGTTCGCGGGGTTGACTGATAGGATTCGCCAAAATTTTGATCGTCATATCTCTCTCGGCCGTCGAAATACCCGTTGTCGCTGCTGTTGCATCGACAGAAACGGTAAAAGCCGTCTCATGCATCGATGAATTTGTTTTAACCATCGGTTCCAATTGCAAACGATTCGCAATGGCAGGATTAATAGCCACACAAATAAGCCCTTTGGCATGGGTCGCCATAAAATTAACATGATCGGGAGTCGAAAAAACAGAGGCATAGACTAAATCACCTTCATTCTCACGATCTTCATCATCTACCATGATGACCATTTTCCCTTTTTTAAACTCTTCAATCGCTTCTAATACTCTTTGCGTTGCTGACATTATTAACTCTTCATCTTTTAGTTATTTTTATTATAGTCCAAAAGGACTAAAAAAATGATTTTTTATAGAAATGCTATTTTTTTACACTATTTCATTCAAAACTCTTGACATATTGAAAAAATTACTCTATAATTTCGGCCTCACAACGAGAATGTTGGGGTGTAGGCAAATGGTATGCCAACAGTTTTTGGTACTGTAGATTGGAGGTTCGAGTCCTCCCACCCCATCCACTTTTATATCGCGGAATAGAGCAGTCCGGTAGCTCGTCGGGCTCATAACCCGAAGGTCGTAGGTTCAAATCCTGCTTCCGCAACCAAGTCTAGATATTATTTCTTCTAATATTAATATTCTTCTTTTTATAACATAATTTCAAGTTCGCGGAATAGAGCAGTCCGGTAGCTCGTCGGGCTCATAACCCGAAGGTCGTAGGTTCAAATCCTGCTTCCGCAACCAACAAACCCCTAAAATAGCCACTTTAAAGCCCTGCACGAACTCTTCTAAAAATATTTCCTTTAATCTTACATTGCAATTTTATTCTTTTTCAATTTTTCTTGTTGTAAATATAACCCGTTTAAGGTTTGAATCCAAAAGAGGATTCCACCCTATTTCCACCCTAGAAAAAATTCCACCTTACCCACACTATAATTTTCAACCCTTTCAAATAAAATTCACTTTTGCCATCAATTGGAATAACCTCCTTTTATATTGATATGTACTTTTTTTTGTTAAACAATATGTTTAAGGTAAAAGAGAGTACTCTGAAATCATTGCAAAACTAAAATATTAGTTTGCAACTAAAGGAGTTAATGTGTTTAATAAAATCATTGTTTGGTTTATACCAATAATTATGAGCTTTTTTCTTACGGGATGCGGCTTAGGAGAAGATTCGATTCTCGGACATTCTGTTAGCGATACAAGTCTTGCTCCTACAGTAGTTGCTGTAGCACCTGTGAATGGTGCAACAAATGTTTTCTATAACACTAAACATATTACAGCCGAATTTAGTGTGCCAATGAACGGAACAACACTGACTACAGCTAGCTTTACGCTCTCAAAAAGCAGTACTCCAAATGTGCTCGTAACAGGAGTAGTTAGCTATTTAAATAGAGTGGCAGATCTTACTCTTGATGAAAATCTAAGTATTAATACCTCTTATACCGCTACTATTACTACTACTGCCAAAGATGCAAACGGCGTTGCACTCTCTAGCAATTATCTTTGGACATTTACTACAGGAGTGCTACACGATTTAGAGCTTCCTACTGTTATCTCAACCAGTCCAAGAAATGGTGATCTCAATGTATCAATCACAAAAATAATTACTGCAACTTTTAGTGAGGCAATGCTGTCCTCATCAATCACTGCAGCAGGAACTTTTACTGTGATGGAAACAAACACCTCTACAAATGTACCCGGAACTACAACGTACTCGGTAATCAACAAAATTGCTTCTTTTAATCCAACTCTTGATTTAAAAGCAGATACGAATTACACGGCTACCATTACAACTGCGGCAAAAGATTTGGCAGGCAACGCAATGGCAAGTAATAAAATTTGGACTTTTGTAACTGCTGCATCATCAATCAACCCACCACCATTAGTTGCACTTGGTCTAGCTTCAACGTATGGAATTGCTGCTACTGCAGGGATAACTAACACTCCTACCTTGCCTAGAACACAGGTAGATGGAGATGTTGTGTTAAATCCGACTGCCACATGTAATGGTGTTGCAGTTGATGGTGCTGGTGGTATTGGTCTTTGTGGCGGTCCGGCTAATGTTCCTTTAATTAATGGAACAGTAGCTAGTGTTAATCCACCTTATCCAGATACAACAACTGCGCAAAATGTTACGGATGACCTACGCGCAGCGTATCTCAGCATTACTCCTGCAAATATGCCTGGAGGAACTTCAATAGCAGCTGGAACCACCTTGGGTGCTCCAACAGGAAATGCTCTGGTTATGGGAGACAACTACTTCACTACCGGTGTATATACATCCAACACATCCATTCTCATAACGGGTGACTTAACACTCGATGCACAGGGCGACCCAGATGCTACCTTCGTTTTCCAATCAGCTTCAACTGTTGGTACGATGCCTAATGCTAAAATACTATTAGTAGGCGGCGCTAAAGCATCCAATGTCTATTGGCAAGCCGGATCTGATGCAACACTCCAAACAAATACTATTTGGAATGGCAACATACTTGCATATAGAAGTATTACAATGGTTACCGGCGCAAGCTCATGCGGCAGATTGTTTGCCGGTGCTTTTACGGATGGTTTATTTGTCTTTGATTCTAATCATGTTTCAGTACCTGGAAACCCATTTGCACCTGGAACATGTCAGTAAAAAAGCGTAAACAGTAGATACAAACCTAAAGGATAATTTCTGATGGTTTGTATCAAGATATATAAGAAAATTTAGCACTTTATAGGGGAAAAAAATGAGAACTACAGTTATAAGAGCTACGAAAACAGCTGGATTTTTACTGGTGGCTACCTTTGGCAACCCATTGATAGCACAAACTGAAACCGATTACAGTTCAGGCTGGTACATGGGTGGTAACATCGGTATTTCAACTGCGAATATAGATGAAGAGAAAATTACTCAAAATCTAATAAACACATCATACACGGATGACGAGCGAGACCTTGGTTACAAGCTTTTTGGAGGCTACCAGTTTAACAAATATTTTGCCCTCGAGGGCGGGTATTTTAATCTTGGCAAGTTTGATTATGCTCTATCCACAGGGTCAGGAACGGCAGAGGGCAATATCAAAATCATGGGAATAAACCTTGATGCAGTTGCTACTTTACCTATCACAGAAAAATTTTCAGCATTTGGTAGAGTAGGAGCGAACTACGCTCAAGCAAAAGACTCTTTTAGTACAACCGGAAACTTATCTATTCCAGATACTGATCCTAAAAAGTCTGATCTTAATTACAAGTTTGGAGCGGGGCTTCAATACGCAATAACGGATGCAGTAGGAATACGCCTAGAAGCAGAACGCTATCGTATTAACGATGCAGTCGGCAATATGGGAGATATAGATCTTTTCTCAGTTGGTCTTACTTATAGATTTGGTGTAACAAAAGAAGTTGCTCCTGTTTCAAAAGTAAAAGAGGCAATCGCCCCTGCTCCAAAAGAAGAAGAGGTACTTGTTCCTCTATGCGCAGCGGATGCTGAGCAAAAGATAAGAGACTGCGTAACACAAAAGAAAACTGTTGTTCTTGTATTTGAGGATATCCACTATGAGTTTGACAAGTCTACACTCAATAAAGAGGCAAAAGATGCACTTAAAAGAGATATCGCTCAATTAGAGAAAAATCCTAACATTACAATGCTCGTTGCAGGATATGCGTCTGAAAGCGGTACAGAGGAATACAACCAAAACTTGAGCGAAAGAAGAGCACAATCTGTTAAAGACTTTCTAGTCCAAGAAAAGCTTTTCCCAGCAGATCAAATCTCAACTATTGGATATGGAGAGACAAGACCTGCTCTACAAGAGGAAAATCCAAGTGATATTAACTCAAAAGCGGCAAAAGCCAACATGCGAGTTTTACTTAAAATAACTCACAAATAGTTAATGCGGTGAGGGTAATAATATACCCTCACCGTATGTGTTGCACTGTACTTCCGATACCCTGCACTAAAGACCTGCTATAATTTCACCACTTTTACCAAAGATACTTGAATGAACCTAGAAAATTTACAAGACCTATTAATGACTAATGCGCGCAACTGTGCAGAGGAATACACCCGATTGTTTCATGGGCGCGGCAACTTTTATGATGGGTATAAATTCCTCACCGTTGACAGCGGCAACCGGGTTCTCTACGCTGTCTTTTTTGCCGCTGACGATGAGGAAGAAGCAATTATCAGCATGTTGCAGAAATTTTACGCAAACGAAGAAAAGTGGGAAGCGCTCGTTATCCAGCAACGCTACCTTCAAACTTCGCCGTCTGCAGTGGTTTCAGGTAAATTACCTCTAGAGAGCTTTGCCATAGAGAACGGACTCAAGTACCATATCAACTTCCTCAATAGCCAAAATATCGGGTTTTTCCCCGATATGAAAATAGGCAGATCATTTGTCCGTGACAATGCAAAAGGGAAAAATGTCTTAAACCTTTTTTCGTACACGTGCCCCTTCTCCGTCGCAGCAATAGCCGGCGGTGCAGCATCAGTCGTCAACGTCGATATGAACAAAAATGTCCTCTCAATCGGACGGGAGAACCACCGCTTAAACGAACTCGACACCAAAAAAAGTCAATTTATGCCCTACAATATCCTAAAATCGTGGAGCCGTATCCGCAAGGCGGGGCCGTATGACCTTATTATCATTGATCCCCCCAGCTTTCAGAAAGGCTCTTTTGCGGCAACTTCCGACTATGAGAAGATCATCCGTAGGCTCAATGAGTTCGCGGCAGAGGAGTGTACCGTTTTATCGGCGCTCAATGCACCCGAGCTTGATACTGAATTTATTAAAACTCTTTTCCGCAAGAACGCTCCGGAGTTCCGTTATGTCGAGAGGCTGGAAAATTTAGAGAGCTTTCCCACTAGCGATGATGAGCGAAGTCTCAAAAATCTGATTTTCAAAAAAGGGGTCTAAGCAGGCTCTCCTTATCGGATACTCGGATAATCCAAATATCCTTTTTCATCTTGGGTATAAAAGCAATCGGCATTAGGAGTATTAAGCTCGGTATTTTCTTTAAAACGCTCAGGAAGATCGGGATTTGCTAAAAAGAGTGCACCAAAGGCGACTGCATCCGCTTCTCCATTTTTAATGGCTAAATTCCCCCGCTCTTGATCATACGCTCCATTCACAATTAAAATACCTTTATACGCTGCCCTAAGGACACTGAGCACAACGACATTAGCGCCATGTCTGATATCACCCGCAAGGGCATCTATAATATGAAGATAAGCAAGATCAAACGCATTAAGTTTCTCACAGATATAGGAAAAATGTTTTTCTGGATCAGAATCTTTCATGTCATTAAAGGTACCGCTGGGAGAGAGTCGCACCCCTGTCTTGTCCGAACCGATGGCAGAGCTAATCCCTTTTACAATCTCAAAAAGAAATCTTGCCCTGTTCTCAACAGAACCTCCGTAACCGTCATCTCTGCAGTTTGTTCCATCACGCAAAAACTGGTCGATCAGATAACCGTTAGCCCCATGGATTTCAACACCGTCAAACCCTGCTTCCATCGCATTTTTTGCACCCGTAACATACTCTTGAACAACGGTTTTAATCTCATCAAGGGTAAGTGCTCGCGGTGTAACAAACTCTTTCATCCCCTCATACGTATAAATACTGCCTGAAGGCTTAATTGCGGAAGGGGCAACCGGAAGATCTCCGTTATGATACGCCGGATGAGAGATACGCCCTACATGCCAAAGCTGTAGAAAAATCGTCCCTCCTTTCTCATGTACGGCCTTAGTCACTTTTTTCCACCCTTTCACTTGATCAGCGGTATGAATGCCTGGGGTATAGGGATAGCCGATACCTTGTGTCGAAATCTGCGTAGCTTCGGTAATGATTAGACCTGCAGAAGCTCTTTGGGCATAATAGTGTGCCATCATATTATTGGCAACATTATTTTCTAGACTTCTGCAACGTGTCATCGGTGCCATAAATATTCTATTTTTTAAATTGTAATTTCCAATTTTTATAGGTGAAAATAGATCCATAATACACTCCTCATCAGATGTAAAAAAAATTATTTCACAATACTATTTATAAAATAATAAATAATATTTAGTAATTATATGATGAAATAAAATTTCGCCCAGCATAGGCTACCAGCCACGCATGAAGTCAAATTCCGATAAAATGTTCGACCAATCCCAGATTAATAAACGTAATAGTTGTTTATCTACAACAATTTATCTCATCATCACAAGGAAATTTATGAACCCATTTACCTACTATAACCCGACCCGTATCGAATTCGGACGTGACAAAGAAAACACTATCGGTCAAATGATCGTCGAACAGGGAATCAAACGGCTTCTTCTCGTCTACGGAACCGGTTCGATCAAGAAAAACGGTTTATATGACCGGGTAATCGACAGTTTGAAAAGAGCGGGGATCGCGTATGAAGAGCTAGACGGCGTTGTAAGCAATCCGCTCCTTTCGCGTGTTCAGGATGGAATCGATATTATCAAATCGCATAATCTGGAGGGAGTTATCGGCGTCGGTGGAGGCTCCGTCGTCGATTCAGCCAAAGCAATCGCAGCAGGGGCCCTTTACAGTGGAAACGTATGGGACTTTTTCGTCCAAAAAGCCTCCATCACCGAAGCCCTTCCCGTCTATGCGATCATGACACTCGCGGCAACCGCCAGCGAGATGAACGGCAACTCGGTCGTGATGAACGACACGACCCAACAAAAATATTCTATCGCATCCGTTTTGCTCAATCCAAAAATCTCCATCATCAACCCAGAACTGATGATGACGGTCACCCCTGAGTATCTCGCCTATTCGGCAACAGATATCATCGCCCATACGATCGAAGTCTATTTTACGGCCACCGACCATCCCCACTTCCAATCCCGACTCGTCGAATCGATCATTAAAACCGTCATCGAAACGACCGAAATTCTCCTAAAAGAGCCGCTCAACTATGATGCACGCGCCGAGTTTGCATGGGCTTCTACCCAAGCGCTCAACGGCTTAACAAACTCAGGAACGGGGGGAGGATGTTTCCCCAACCATATGATCGAGCACGCCCTCTCGGCACTCTTTAACATCGCCCACGGTGCAGGCCTCTCCATTGTCATCCCTGCATGGATGAAATGGTATAAAGAAAAAAATACTCCACAGTTTGAACGGTTTGCCAAAGAGATTTTTGGACTTAAAACGGCAGAAGAAGGGATCACCGCCCTAGAGAAGTGGTTTAGCTCTATCGGCACACCGACCACTTTAGCCGAAGCAAATATTCCACGAGAGCGTATTGCTGAGATAGCCGAAAATGCGCACGGGTTGGCGATATTGTGGGGAATGGGGGAAGAATATTCCACTCCAACGATTGCAGAAATACTCAAAAACGCCTAGAGTCTGATCTTATCTCCGTAGCGCGCTTTGCGCTCGGCTGTATAATCCCACCATACACGCGGCTCATTGCCGTCCATAAAGTCGGTGATCGACATCAGCACGTCGAGCATGCACGGGTCTTGTTTCTCCCCGAATGCCGTACAAAAACGGACATACAGATCATAGGGGTCTTCTCCTTTGAGCTGATCAGGCTGTGTTATCCCGATTAAAGTCAGATCATGTGCTACCGTTTTACCGATATTGGGTAAATCAGTGAGTTTGGATACTTTCTCTCGGACTACTTTTACAGGATTCATCTTCCACTCCTCAATGTTTTTTCATTTGGATATAATCATATCATGCAACCGAATAATTTTTATGATACTCTCATCATTGACACCCCGATCGGAAAAATGATCGCTGCTGCCGATGAGAATGGGATTGCTTCCCTCGATTTTATGGATGAAATCATTGACCAAACCTCTTCTGAAAATCCTCTGTTAATTTCCTTGAAACAAGAGCTGAACGAATACTTTGAGGGGAAACGGCAAACCTTTACCCTCCCCCTATCTCCAAGCGGAACTCCGTTTCAAAAAGAGGTATGGAAGAGACTAGGCACGATCCCCTACGGCGAGACCATCACCTATGCCACGGAAGCCAAAGTGTTCGGCAACCCCAAAGCCGTCCGTGCCGTCGCAAACGCCAACGGCCGAAACCCCATCGCGATCCTCATCCCCTGCCACCGTGTCATCGCCTCCGACGGCGGGATCGGTGGATACAGCGGCGGAGTTTGGAGAAAAGAGTTTTTGTTGGCGTTGGAAAAAGAAGAGGATGAATAAAGGCTAATCTACCAACACGATCCCCATCGTTTCCAGTAAAAACAGCGCCTCATACCGGCTGAAGATCGCCCCTTTAAGATGGTTGGTGCGTATATCGATCATCGTGTTACTCGTGTCGGTAAAGTTGGCACCTTCGAGGTGGGTGTTGCCGAACAACGCCCCCTTGAAATCGGTACCTGTAAAATCGGCTTTTTTCAAGACGCTGTTGCGAAAATCGACCTCTTTCGCACGGCACTCTTTCATTACCATTCCCTCCAAGCTCAAGCCGAAAAAGTTGCTGTCATTGAGAATACACTCACGGAAATGGAGAGGATCGGCATTGAGGAGGCTTTTCCAATCGCCCATTGTCCAATCTATTCCGATCATCTTGCACGAACCAAAATCGACATCGCTCATTTTACTATTCGTCAGTTTCATCAGACTCAGGTTACAGTTTTCAAAACGGCATTCGATAAATTTGCACGAGGAAAAAAAGGTTTCACTGAAGTCACATGAGACAAAAGTGCAATCCTCGAACTCCGATTTTGTAATCTTCATTCCATGAAGGTTAATCCCCTCAAAGTTCTCTGCAAAAATGTCCAGATTATCAACGATGCGCCCTGATGTCATTTTATATCCTATTAGAAGTTTTTATCATATTAAACAAGATCACCGCCGCAAATGCCAACAGACATCCGATGAGCGTTGAGAGTGCCAATTTCTCGCCGTACACTACCCAGCTCGAAAGAATCGCACCTACCGGGACGATAAACATAAATACTCCCGTTCTGTGCGCTCCGACTTTACCCGCTGAAACAAAATACAATGCGGTGCTAAACGTACCGGGTAGCACTCCTATCAATATGATCGTAACCCAAAATACTCCGTCATACGCAGCGAAATCAAACGGATGGTGAGGCAGGGCAAAAAGCATATTGATAAAAGCGGTGATCCCGAATACGACCAGCGTATAAAACATCAAATGGGCTCTTCTGGAAGCTTTTTGAGCAATAACCGTGACCAATGCCCATACCACTGCACATCCGAGGAAATAAGAGCTCTCCATATTCAAAAAAGCGAACCCATCAAACGGCACACGAAGGAGAATCAGCGCACCGAAAATCCCAATAGAGAGGGCTGTGATTTGCCTTGATGTCACCTTCGTCCCCAGAAAAGAGATAGAGAGGATGTAGGTTATAATAGGGGCGAGAGAGGTCACCATCGTACCGCCATACCCTGCTTGACCGTGTGAAAGTCCCGCAAAGAAAAGGTAATTAAACAGCGATGTTAATATCCCCGCTCCGAGCATATACAAGAAACCTATTTTGTCGGTTTTAAGCGGCGTTTTCAAAAGCCAAATAACGGGAATAATTGTGATAAAAGAGATCGCATAACGCCAAAAAGCGGCTACCTGCGCATTGGAATGTTCTGCCGCAACCTTGCCCGCTGTCCACGCAAAACCCCAAAAGAGCATCGCCACAATCATCCAGATTACGTACTTCGTCGTATTTTTCGTATCATTCATATTCTATTCAATCTCACTTATCAGGTATACAAAAAATCACCGAACCATTAATGATGGAATAATATCATGATTTACTGTAACGCACCTCTTAATGAGATCCCCGCTATGAACGACCTCATATCAATAATTATATTCCATCGGTACATCGAACAAAAGCAGATGCGCACCCGTCTCTGCCGTAATCTCAAATGATTCCTCCCCGAGCACCTGCATCTCATCGCGCCGTCCGAGGGTATAACCGCACGCATTTATTTTCCCGTCGATGACTAAAAGAAGTCTGCCGTGCCCCGTTTTGATAGGATCGCAGACGAGTGTATCTCCCGGATGCAAACGCGCCGTCTTAATACACGCATCCTGAACGATCGGCATTGACCCTTCTCTTCCATCGCCGCTGACAATGATCGCCCAGCGGTTTTCGATATCCAGATCACGAAAATCACGCTCTTCATAGCGGGGAGTTAGCCCTTTTGTCTGCGGAATAATCCATATTTGAAACAGTTCAACACGCTCGTGGGACGATGGATTATATTCGGAGTGATGGACACCGCTCCCCGCTGACATATACTGTATCTGCCCTGCCGTAATAATCCCGTGGTTCCCTACGGAATCTTTATGTTCCAGTGCGCCTTTGGTTACGATTGTGATAATCTCCATATTGCGGTGAGGATGCATCCCGAAACCGCTTGAAGGTTCAATAATATCGTCATTAATAACCCGTAATACCCCGAATCCCATCCGCTCCCGATTGTGATATTCGGCAAAACTAAAACTAAATCGACTGTGTAGCCAACCGTGCTCAGCGATTCCCCGTTCATCAGCTCTATGAATATATGTTTTCATCTGAACCCCTTTTATAAAATGTGTTTGAACTCTCACATCTCTGAATTTCTATTTTTTATATTAATTTTATCATATTTATATAAATAAAAAGAAACAATTTATATCTAAATACTACAATAGTATGGAATTATTAAAAGGAGGATAGCATGCGTTTCTCACTACTTTTTACATCTCTTATTTTGATCGGTGCCCCTCTTTCGGCCGGAGAGTTTACACTCCCCAGTAAAGAGTATAGCATGCGTCTCCCACTGCTTTTTACAAGCCTAATTTTGTTCGGTGCGACTCCTCTTTCGGCGGGAGAGTTTACTCTCCATAGTAACGATCTCTCGAGTCAACTGACCAAGACACAGGAATTTTCGGGACTTGGCTGCGACGGAAAAAACATCTCTCCCGAATTGCATTGGAACAATATTCCAAAAGGGACAAAAAGCTTCGCGGTAACCGTCTACGATCCCGATGCCCAAAGAGGGCGCGGCTGGTGGCACTGGGTCGTTTTCAATATTCCCGCATCGGTGTCGTCGCTTCCGGTTAATTTTGGCAATACGGCCAAATCGCAAAAGATCAATGCACGACAAAGCATCACAGACTTTGGCAAAACAGGATTCGGCGGAGCCTGTCCTCCCAAAGGGGAGCGTCCGCACCGCTATATGTTTACTGTTTATGCCCTCAATGTCAATCACTTAGATCTGAATAACAATGCCTCACCAGTACAGGTAAGAGATATGATCAACGCCCACTCAATCGGTAAAGCGACGATCCTTTCGTACTACGGAAGATAAAGCTTTTTATACATCATACTCTGCACCCAGTTCGGATCGGGTTACACGCAGCCGTTCAGCCAATACCGTCGCGAGACTTTGCATAAAATGAAACGACGCTTTTTTATGGTGTACAGAGAACTGATCGAATGCTTCTCGTGAGATCATATAGAGATCCGTATCACTACTGGCAATGGCATCTGTATAATGAGGACTCCCTTCCAAAAATGAAAACTCGCCGAAAAAATTATTCTGCCCCAACGTACTGAGATGGACACTCTTTCTTCCGGCAAAAGGGAGCATAGTACGGACAAAACCGCGACGTATCAAAAATATTTCTCCGCTCGAATCCCCTTCCGAATAGATTATTTCCCCTTCTTTTACAAATCGACTCTCTACGAGGCTTTGAATTTCCTCTAATGTATCCTCATTGCGCCCTTTGAAAAGATCAAAATTCCCAAGTTCGAGGAGCTCTTCCCCTTTTTCTTCGATAAGCCCCTCTTTGATAATCTTATTTTCGGCCCACTCAATCGCATCCTCCAGATCATCAAAAACTTTAATCGGACTGAGATGTTTAAGCAAGCCGACATGGTTGAAATAACTCTCCAGATCATCTCCGCTTGGAAGCTTATGTGGCAATCGGCACAGAAGCAAATAGCCGTCTTGGTCTTGGAGAATATCCTTGATTTGTAACAGGATATGCACTGCCGTCAAATCAACTGTCTGAACGCGTTTCATATCCATAATGATGTATTTTTTCTGCTGCAAATCTTCTTGTAACATTGTATAGAGCTGATTTGCTGTACCGAAAAAGAGACTTCCATGCAACTCATAGAGAGAAAAATTTTTCCTATTTTCACGTAAAAGATTTGCTTCGTCTCTGTTTCGTACAATTTTACTTCTGACATCCATTCCATCAAGATGGCGATACACCACCGAAGTACCGATTTGTTGAGCGATATAGAGTGCAATTGCCAAGATTAAACCTACCCCTGCAGCAGCAATAAGGCTGACAGAAATTGCCGTCAACGCAACGGCAACAATAATCAAGAAATCAAGACCCGTTTTACGCGATTTGAGCAGTTGAATACTTTCTTTATCGATCATACGAAAACCGATAACCATCAAAATGCCGCCCAATGAGGAAACAGGAATCCAAGCGATAAATGTTCCAAGAATCAAAAAAGCGACAATAGCCATCACCCCTTCTGTAAAACCTGAAATACGCGTAGAACCGCCGCTGGAGATATTGACCATCGTCGCCCCCATCGTCCCTGATCCAGGCATCCCCCCGATCATTGAAGAGACGATATTGCCTGTGCCTTGGGCTATGAGCTCTTTATTTGGATTATGGAAAGAGTGGGTCATAGAATCCACAATAACACAGGTTTTGAGCGTATCGATCGAGAGGAGTGCAGCCAACGTCAATGCGGGGAAAAAGAGAGAAATAATATTCTCCCATGAAAGTTTTAATAGCCCCTCAAAACGTCCCGTAACTATCTGTATGAAAGCAATCTCTCCACTTCCGCCAAGTTCACCGATGACATAAGGATTGTTCGCGTGTAAAAGAGAAGGATCGATGAGTGCTAGTATAAAATACGTTCCAATACCCATTGTCAGTGCCATAATAACAGCCGGAATAACCCGAAATATTTTTTCGGCATAGATCATAATAAGGATTGTTGTAAAACCGACGATAATGCTCTGCCATTGCCATGCGCTCGAAAGCTGGAGTGACTCAAAAAAATGGATCCCCTGCGGAAGACCTAAAAATATCGGCGTTTGTGATGCAATAATATAGAGCCCTACCCCGCTTAGATATCCGCTTACGACCGGAAAAGGCATATATTTAATGAGCCGTCCCAATCCAATAACACCAAAAACTATCTGAAACAGACCTGCCAATAGTGCAACAACCATCAACAAGACAAAGACGATATCAGCATTGACCCCTCTCGTTATATATTCGAGGGCGAATGCCGACAAAACTGCGGCAGCGGGAGCACTTGGGGCTGAAATCAGTTTATCTGTCCCTCCTATGAGGGCAGTGATAATTCCGATCGCAACAACCCCTAAAATACCGGCAATAGCACCATACGCACCGTAATGACCGCCAACCGTAGCATAGATCGTTACCCCAAATGCAATTGCAGCAGGAAGAGCCACCAGCATCGCTGCCGTTCCACCCCAAAAATCACCTGCCAAATTTGCCGTTTTAACCATATATATTCCCTAATTTCTATCATAGCCAGATCAAGCCGTATTATGAATCTTTCATTGTACCAAAAATAGGGTTTAGATTATCCGTTCGGCATCTTTATGTCCATATTGTTTCTAAAAGAGGGTACAATTCGTTTTTATTACATCAACACAATCTGTTTTAACCATTTTAGAAGGATATTGTATGCCATTTACTCTCCAGCAGCGTCTCAACATTGAGATTTATCTTTTAAATAAAAGAGATGAGGAGGTTTAACGTGTCTACCAATCTGCTAATACCAGAAAACAATCATCCCATACAAGTCCAGTACCCGCAAGGTAGAACCTATGGAGAGTGCGTTTACGATGAACTATTAAGCATACAGATGATTGAGGGGAAATTTATCTCTACGCTGCACATCAAAGATAAACCAAAAAGGATGAGCCGCTGTGATGCCCTCCTCTATTACACCCAAAAATTACGGCATATCTGGGAAAACGATCTCCACTAACTTTTTGTGGAATGCAAAGTTACCCCAACATATTACTAAAACTGTACATTTCAGATACACATAAAACGGGCATACAATGCGTTATGATCTGAAAATCTTTCGACATCGATAACATAGCTCTCTTTTAGTTTCAATCCCCGATAAAAAATATGATCCAGTTTGTATTTCATAAACGACTTAATCAAATGATCGTGATCCATATTAACGCTTTGAAGATCTAACGCGTCCATCAATTTTATGACAACATTCATTCTATTCCGATTCCAGCTGTTAAAATCCCCCGTGACAATCATTGCCCCCTCATGATGACGCACCAACTCGAAGATCGCTTCGACTTCCCTGTTGTATATCTTCGTTGTTCTAAAGTTTATCGCGTGGAGGTTGATCAGCAACAAAGTGCTCCCCTCATGTAGCGGATAATAGGAAAAAATCGCACTTTTATGGGTTTGAATCAAACTTTCCCGATACGTCGAGAGAAGGGAAAAGGTCTCTTTACCCGCAATACGAGAGCCGTTTAGAACACCATACGTATGATTCCAAAATGTAATATTAGGGGCAAATGAAAAGTGAAAATTATAAAAAAAGTGTTGATTGTTTGGGTTGATCTTCACCTCTTGCAGTGCTACGAGATCAATCTCATGCTGCCGTGTCAACTCGTCAAAATACGTATTAAAACGAAACCTCAGGTTTTGTTTATGAACATTCCAGCATAACAGGCCAAATTCAGAAGGCAATGCTTCTTCTTTTGTTTTACCAAGAGAACTTTGTATTACCACTTTTGGTTTCAGCATACTATCCACATCTTTATAATTGAGGAGAAAATATTCTCATAAAATTTTCCAAAATTACCCTTTTTTTTGATCCTTTTTTCATTCCCATAACCGAGTGTCCTATAAGTTCTTTTATCCACTCATCCATTGCAACAATAACCGACTTTGAATAGACGAAACTGACAACTTCATAGTTTAGAAAAAGGCTCCTGTTATCAATATTAACCGATCCCAGCATCACGGCATAATCATCAAATAAAAGGGCTTTAGTATGAAGCATATTACCATTATATAGCAACACTTCAATACCGTTCTCCTCGAATTCCCGCATATAGCTGCTTCTTCCTATGTCGGCTATCCAATGATCGGAAGTAGAGGGAGTGATCAGTTTGACATCAATCCCTTTGTGTTTGGCGATAATAAGCGCCCGCAGAATGGTCTCGTCAGGGACAAAATAGGGGGTAACAATCCATATTCTTTGCGACGCAGAATGGATAGCACTCAATAACGTTTCATAAAGGGCATCACTCCTCATATCAGGGCCCGATGGGACGACTTGAATGGCATTTATCCCGGCAGATTTCGTTTCTCTTTTTCTCGCAACCGTCTTTTCACCTGAGGCATATCCAAAATCAGCCATAAAAATCTCTGCATAAGAGAAAACCGCTTCCCCTTCAATACGAAAAATCATATCGATCCATCGCTTTTTTACCGGCTTCGAGCCTAAATATTTTTCCCCTAAATTCATTCCGCCAGAGAGAACGATACGCTCGTCAAAAAGATAGATTTTACGGTGATTGCGGAGGTTGATGTAATTTTTTAACGGATGTTTCAAAATCGGCATAAAAAATACTGCTTTTCCACCTGCATCCCTAAATGCCCGTAGCGGGCTTTGCCAAAAGTACAACGTGTATGATCCTACGGCATCAATCAATAGTTTGACATCAAGTCCCTCTGCCGCTTTTTGTGTCAATGCTTCCAATATGGCTTTTGTGGTCAAATCGTTTTTAAAAACATAGGTGCTGATGCAAATGGATTCTTGCGCGTACATAATCTCATGTAGCAAAACAGTATAAGCAGCAATCCCGTCAAAATAGAGTTGAATATCATTGCCCATAGTTGTACCGGCGATATCGTGGCTTTCTAATACTGTTTCTATCGGATTGAAGGGTGTAGGCTTCGGTTGATGTTCTTCATGAAGAATCAGAGTGCTTTTTTTGCTTTTTTGCCGTATCTTTCTATTGCCAAAAATAAAATAGAGGATAAAAGCTGGGAATGGAAACATGAGGATCACCATAAACCAGGCAAGAATGGTACTATGATTTCTCCGCAGATAGAGCATATGAAGTAACGTTACTGTTTGCGCGGATATTACAAACACTACATAAAAAGTTACATAGCTCATTTTAAACCTTATTTACAGTATTAACGAATCTTGTGAGCTGTCCTCAAGGAACCAAAAATTCCATTTTACCAAGAACATACCATAAGATGGCTATAATTAGCAATAGAAATTATTAAAATACAAGGGACAAATAAACATGGGACTTAGTATCGGACTCGTAGGACTACCAAACGTCGGAAAATCAACTACTTTTAATGCACTCACCAAAGCACAAAATGCTGAAGCGGCCAATTACCCTTTTTGTACCATCGAACCCAACAAAGCGACTGTACCCGTCCCTGATATACGTCTTGAAGCATTAGCAAAAATCGTCAATCCTGAACGGATCCAACACTCTACGCTTGATTTTGTCGATATAGCAGGTCTCGTTAAAGGGGCAAGCAAAGGGGAAGGATTAGGAAATAAATTCCTCTCCAATATCCGTGAAACGGAAGTTATTTTGCAAATCGTCCGTTGTTTCGAAGATGAAAATATCGTCCATACCGAAGGACGTATCAATCCATTGGATGATGTGGAAATTATCGAAAACGAACTCATCTTTGCTGATATTGAAGTGCTGACTAATCGGATCGATCGACTCAATAAGCAAGCCAAAAACGACAAAGATTCCGCAGTAATGGCAGAATTTGCCCAAGAACTGGCAGAGTTTTTGGCCGAGGGGAATCTTGCTCGCAATTTTCCAAAAGCCAATACCGAATTATTTGGACAACTCAACCACGATATACGATTATTAAGCGCTAAAGAGATTATCTACGGTGCAAATGTCGATGAAGAGGGTTTGACTACCGATAATAAACACGTTTTGGCACTCGTAGCGCATGCGCAAAAAACAGGGTGTGAAGTCGTCAAACTCTGTGCCAAAATCGAAGAAGAGCTTATCGGATTAGACGATGAAGAAAGAAATGAATTTTTACGTGATTTAGGTATTGAAGAATCAGGATTGGAGCAAATTATCCGAAAAGGTTTTGATAAACTGGGATATATGAGCTATTTTACCGCAGGGGTCAAAGAGGTCCGTTCATGGACAATACATAAAAACTCTACCGCTCCAAAAGCAGCTGCTGTTATTCATAATGATTTTGAAAAAGGGTTTATCCGTGCAGAAGTCATCGCATATAACGATTTCGTTGAATGCGGCGGAGAAGCGAAATCCAAAGAAGCAGGGAAAATGCGTTTAGAAGGGAAAGAATACATCGTCCAAGACGGTGACATTATGCACTTTAGATTTAACCTTTAAATCTCTCAATTATTCCTCTTTCCCCCTAAACGGGGAAGATACTACGCCAAAAACTTTAAAATTTCTGCTTCTATATTCTCTTTGTCAATAATCGTATCTTGCACAACTGGTTTTGCAAACAATCCTTGAATCATTGCAGGAATCGGCACGGAAGCACGCTTGGAAATCGATTTAAGGGCATCAATATCACGAGAATCTACTTCACCGCTCAACGCATTGGCAATCGTCGGCGAAAACTTCGTCCACTCCGCCGTTGAATAAACAATGGACTTAAGAGGTTTCGTAGCGCAGCAATCGTACGCTTTAAAACACGTTGCCGTATGGGGATCCATCAAGTACCCACCGTCAAATGCCTCTTTGATATACCCCTTACCTTCCTCGCCGTTACAATAATCCGCAGCAAAATAAAATTGTAGCTTCATCGTCTCATCATCGTTAAGGGAATAAAAACGGTCAGATTCCAATTTCTCCATCAACTCTTTGGTACGCTTGGACCCAAAAAGATCAAACAAAACACGTTCAACATTACTGGAAACCAAAATATCCATAGCGGGTGATGTAGTCGGGATCACTTTTTCACCGCGTAAATCATAACGCCCTGTATTGATCAAACGGGTAAGAACATTGTTTTCATTGGATGCAATAATGATCTTCTCAACAGGAAGTCCCATTTTAGTTGCGTAATAACCGCCCAAAGCATTCCCAAAATTTCCGCTTGGTACATTCAAATAAACCTTTTCGCCCATAACAATAACGTTTTGACGTATCAGTTCAAGGTAACTGTGTATATGATAGATGATCTGAAAAATAATACGTCCAAAATTAACGGAGTTCGCAGCTGAGAGAGAAATATTTTTTGCTTTTAACGTCGATTTGAACGTTTCAGAACTCAAAAGTTTTTTGAGTGCGCTTTGAGCATCGTCAAAATTTCCTTTAATCCCTATAACTTTAAGATTGGGAGCATCCTCTGTCACCATTTGCAGACGCTGAACGTCCGAGGTTCCCCCATCAGGATAGAGACACACGACGCGGACATTCGCCCTATTCTTGAACGTCTCAAGTGCGGCTGGACCCGTATCACCGCTCGTTGCCGCCAAAATCAGATACTCTTCACCACGTTTTTGCGCGATAGAGGATAATACAACGCCAAACGGCTGCAGCGCCATATCTTTGAACGCACGGGTTGGGCCGTGATACAATTCACTTACATATAGATCGTCCCGTACTTTGACTACAGGAACGGGGTTAGAGGGATCATCAAATTTATCATACAAGGATAACGCCTCATCGATAACCAAGGTGTCTATATCAATCGCTAAGGTGGCAAGAAGGTCTTTTGCCAACACTTTGTACGATGAGTTTAGATGCTTGGTTAAAAATGGTACCCCTAAAAGAGGGAGCTCTTGAGGGACATACAGTCCACCAAAAGATGCCATGGGACTTAAAATCGCCTCTGAAAACGTGACCTCGCGTGAGTGTATTCCATCGTTTCCGCGTGTTTCAATAAATTTCATCGTTAAATGCCCCAATGTAAAAAATTGCCAAATTATATCGAAGCCTCTCTCATGGTTGGCTTAGAGTGTAATTTGCGTCCCAACACCCTCTGAGGTAAAGAGTTCAAGCAAAATCGCGTGCTCTATCCGTCCATCGATAATATGTGCCTTCTTGACACCGCCATCTACCGCTTCAAGGCATGAATCGACTTTCGGTACCATGCCGCCATGAATGGTTCCATCCTTTTTGAGCGCTTCTACCTCTGCTTCGGTGAGGGTAGAAAAAAGTTCTTTCTCATTATTCAAAACACCCGATGTATCCGTCATAAAAATGACTTTACACGCGCCGATAGCGCTCGCGATTGCCGAAGCTGCGAGGTCGGCGTTGATGTTGTATCCCGGATGTCCAACGGCTTCATCCGCACCGATGGGGGCGATGACAGGAATAAAACCTTCACGTAACAAATTATGGATAACATCGGCTTTAACACTCTCTACACGTCCCGTAAGACCGAATTTCACTGCATCTTTAGGTTTAGCCATCAAGAAATGGGCATCTTTTCCGCTGATACCGATTGCTTTAGCTCCATAGGAGTTCAGCAGGGAGGTAATCTCTTTGTTAATCTCACCGCTTAGTACCATCTCGACGATTCGCATCACCTCAGGGGTACTAACCCGTTCACCGTCAATAAACTCTGTCGGAATATTCAAATCATTCAAAAGTTGACTGATACGGCTTCCCCCGCCATGAACGATCACGACCTTTATACCAACAAGATGTAGCAATATAATATCTTGGGCAAATTTCGCCTTGAGTTCATCGGAACTTTGCGCGGATCCCCCATATTTTATGACAATAATTTCATCACGGAATTCTTTGATGAACGGCATCGCATCCATGAGGGTTTTAACGGTTTCAATTTTGCGTAGCATAAACATAATCCTTTACGGTGGTGATCAACCCCTCATCAAGCTCCAAGGAAAGCTCTAAAATAGAGAGGTTGAGATTAAAGTGCGCTATTTTAACAAAGTCTTTCTGAGTAACGAGCAAACTTGTCGCACCCGTACGGGCTATAATAGCTGTAAGTTCTTCATAGGTGAAAAAATGGTGATCTTCAAAATAAATTTTTTCGCTCACATCGGGCAAATACGGATTTAAACGCTCAGGACGGGCAATAGCCGTAACCAATACCATTTGGTGTGTTTGATTTTGAACATTCACATGACGCGTGAATGACTCCCCTTCTCGCACCATGATGACTTTTTTCCCATTCCACAGTTTTTCTCGATAAGGACCGCTGGGAAGACAAAATGTATTTGGTGTTTTCACATCGATCACCACGTCAAGTTTCTTAATCTGATGTTTACCGTATCCGTCATCAAGAAAAACCATCTCACACCCCATGGCTTTGGCTTCCGCAATTCCCCGTTCACGGTTTTCACTGACAATCACAACGGCATCTGGAAGAGTGGACGCATATAACATCGCCTCATCACCACTGACCAGAGTATCGCACAAAATAGTGCGATCTTTGACCACCACCATCCCTTTGCTTTGTCGTCCATATCCGCGCAGCACGACAGCAGGTCTCTCAAAATGACGCGCGAGTTCGATCACCAACGGAGTTTTTCCACTTCCTCCGACAGTCAAATTTCCGATGCTCACGACCGGCAGTTCCAACTGTTTAGGAGTACCAAGACGGTAACGGATATAAGCGATCAAACAATAAAGCCAGCTTAAGGGTAAAAGAAAAAAGGAGAGGAGTTTTTGCATGGATGAGGGGTGATAGAGATATCTCTCACCCCACTGTACTAGCAACCGTTTCAAACGCGAGTAGAAGCTACATCCAAAATTGCATCACAAATGGCTTCAACCTCTTTATCGCTTAGTGCAGCGTAATTAGGAATAGAAAGAACCTGGCTGTAATTACGAAGCGCCACAGGAAAATCGTTAATACGGAGTGAATACTTTGCTTTATAATAGCTCAGTAAATGTATCGGTATATAATGCAATCCCGTTTCGATTCCACGTGTGCTCAGTTCACGGGCAAACGAATCACGATTTTTATCAACCTTAATAATATAGAGTGAAAATGCGTGATCCTGCTCTACAACAGGGAGAGAAATATGGGGAGTGTCCGCAAATCTTTGATTAAAAAGTGCGGCAATCTCTTGCTGACGCTCAATAATTTCATCTTGTTTTTCAAGTTGAATCAATATTGTCGCTGCATCGAGCGGACTCATCGTATATTCACTACCAATATCGGTAACATCGTACACATACCCCAGAGAATCGTCATCGGTGGCAAGTGCGTGATGACGCAATGATTTGGCACGTTCGATAATCTCTTCATTATCACTGACAAGCATACCGCCATTGCACACGTTAGGACGCAAATGGGGACTAAAATCAAAACAGGTAATATCTCCTCCCGTTGAACCGATTTTTTTCCCTTTGTATGTCGCACCAAATGCATCCGAAGCATCTTCAACAATTTTAACATCGTACATCTTGGCAATACCATACAAACGATCCAAATCAATACTTTGCCCTGCAATGTGCGATACAATCACCGCTTTGAGTTTTTTGGATTTATTCTCGGCCAAATATGCCTCAAGCTTAGTTAAATCAATACTGAAAAGATCAGGATGTATGTCGATAAAAATCGGCTCTGCATCAAAATGGCGGACGACTTCAGGCACAGAGGGGTATGCATTGATCGAACACAATACTTTGTCTCCGCGCTTCAAATCGATTGCCAACATTGCCAAATGCAATGCAGACGTACCATGAGACGTAGCCAACGCATACCCAGCACCGATATACGATTCAAATGCAGACTCTAGCTCTTCAACAATATTCGGGGCTTCCCCCTCAAAAACTTCATCTATCTTCTCACGTTCGTCTCCGCCAACTTCTACACGGTAAAATGGGATTTTCATAAAAACTCCTCTATAAAGTTATATCTCTTGGATAATTAAAATCATGGTTAATCGTTCGCGATGTCAATTTTGCAATAAGTGGCATTTTCCGCTTAAATTGGTTTTTATAGATCCGTTCTATCACCATATTAACCAATGCGGCATGCTCACCCGACTCTATCAGCTCTTCTTTTGTCTGACGCGCTTCGACATATCCTCGTAGAACTCGATCCAGATCACTGTAAGGGTAGCCGATCTCTGTTTCATCACTTTGACCTTCCCACAAATCAGCTGTTGGTGCCTTCGTAAGTATCGGCTCATTCACTCCCAACGTACGTGCCAGCTCAAACACTTCCGTTTTGTACAAATCACCGATCGGATTGAGGGCACTGGCTAAATCACCGTATAACGTCCCGTATCCTAACATTAATTCACTTTTATTACTTGTACCAAGAACGAGAGCATTTTCACGCGCTGATATATCAAACAGCGTCACCATTCGTAACCGTGCTGAAAGGTTACCGATTCGTAGCGGTGACATATCGGACGTATAATATGCCCGTAACATCGGCTCAATACTCTGTACTTCCGTGCGTAGGGAAAATTTCTCGCACAACGCATCGGCATCATCCAAGCTGCTTTGAGACGAAAAGTGCGACGGCATTTTTACGCACAGCAAATCATCACCGAACACACGATGCGCCAATACAGCGACAACCGCCGAATCAAGTCCGCCGCTAAGTCCCACTACTACTTTTTTAAAACCTGTTTTGCGCACTTCATCGCTCAAAAAATTCTCTAAATAATGGCTGATTAGCTGATATTTGCCCACACACTCACCTTATTATATTATAAACGATTTGCATTATAACTAACTTTAGTTATTAAGTTCTTAATATTTTATCTCTTTTTAACGCTCTTTTTCTTATACTTTCTGTTATGAACTCCTACCAAAATATTGCTTTACTAGAAAATCTTTACCGACTTAAATCGTTAGGGTTTAACTATGTTGATCCGATCAACCCCAACAAAATCCAAACACAATCGCTATCGCTTCCCAGCTCCAACGAAGAACTTTTAGAAGCGATCAAAGGGTGCCATCTCTGCGACCTCAGTAAATCACGTCGTCAAAGCATGCCTGGGTATGGTAGTCTGCGCCCTAAAATCGTCTTTCTGGATGCTTTTGTATCGAGTGCAGAGGATGAGTCTAACGGCTATTACGTAGGTCGCTCAGGGGGTATGCTGCGCGATATGATCGAAAAAGTGCTTCACCTTGCTCTTGAAGATGTTTATATAACCCACGCAGTAAAATGCAAACCTTTTGGTTTTCAGCAACCCTCCCCCAGCGAATGCAACAGTTGCTCCCCCTTTTTACACAAGCAGCTCGACATGCTTGCCCCCTCTCTCATTGTCACTTTAGGAAGCGAAGCGTACCGCCTCTTGACACATGATGAAAGCGACTTTGAGCGTGTTCGAGGACACATTATTCCGTTTGGAAACAGCTCTATTATCCCCATTTTTCATCCTACCTACTTAGTGCGGAATCCCTCTTTTAAAAAAGAGGCAATGCGTGATCTCCAGACCATTAAAGAGGCTTTAAAATGAAAATTATTGGGCTATTTCTGATTATTCTTCTCTCTGTATGGGGAGAATCCAATGAAAATGTAGAAACACCAAAAATAAAAATCGCCCTTATAGCAGCCCCCTCTGTTGTAGGCCGCTACGCCCAATCCACCTATAATGTATCCCTTGCAACCCTTATGGCCTCCAATCAACCTTTTGAGCTGGTTGCATACGACCTTCCAAATGAATCAGAAGCAGCACTCTCTCAAACTCTTGAAAAAATCGGCCGTGACAATGTGCAGGCAATTTTAGCGCCGCTCACCCTCGGCGGTGTGAAAAATTTACTCGCCATCTGTAAAACCGACACCCCTATTTTTATCCCTACCGTACACAAACGTGATATAGGGGCAGCACCCGAAACGATTATTTTTGGAGCCATCGATTATCAGGCCCAAATCGAAGCGCTTCTCCCCTATATGGCAAATACATTAGCGGTATTTTACGATCCTTCCCCTATCGGTTTAGCGCTAAGCCGTACCACACAAGATATAGCCTCAGAAGCGAAAAAATCTAAAAAATCGACTCTCTACTCCATCGATACCCAAGGCTCCAATATTGTTAAATATTTGGCTAAACCCTCGTTATTTACGAAAAAAAGCGTCGTTATCCATCTTCCCGTCGTAAAAACCTCAATGTTGGTGGCTCACCTTACCTTTAGCGGGGCACGTGAACACAATATCCTCTCCACGCAAATCAATTTTGATCCGACTTTAATCACACTAACCCAGTACAAAGATCGAAAAAATATGATCGTTGCCAATTCAATCATCGAGCAAGTTCCCTCTATTTATGAGACCAATTCCCTTATGAACAATGATCTTACCTTTGATTGGATCAACTATACGACGAGCGTCGGAATTGATTATTTGATAGCCAATCTCAGCAAAACTGAGCGGGCATACTCACTGCGAATCATCGACTCTCAAATCATTTATCCCGTAGAGCTTATGCAGCCAAAAGAGTTTGGTTTTGAACCTTTTGGCAGTAGATAGTTAAGGATAATTATTCTTATTTAAGAGTTTCACTGCTATAGTATTTTTAACTTGTAAATAAAAGATGAAAAATGGCAAAACGTACGTTATTTGATGATATTAAAAAAGTTTGTTTCACAGTTTAAACAATGAAAAAAATTCTCTTTTTCTTACTCCTTTTGGGAACATATCTTTGCGGTGCCGATATTTTAACATTGGTTCAGACACTTGATCGTAATGACACAAAAGCATTCAGTCAAATGATCGTTACGGTAGAAGATGCCAACAGTGCCCGATCTGATAATAATAAAACGCTCTTGATGTACGCATCATGGATCGGGAATACCGAAGCAGTCAAAGTTTTAGTTGAAAAAGGGGCTGATGTCAATACTGCCGACAGTTCTGGGGCAACTGCTTTGCATTTGGCCATCTGGAGAGACCATACGGATATCGCATTGCATTTGCTCGAGCACGGGGCATCTGCAAAAGCAATGAGTTTGGACGGAATGACACCTGAAGATATTGCTGTTTTACGTACGAATAGAGATGTCATGGAAGCTATCAGTAAAACAAAAACAAAACCTAAACTAAAAAAGCTATTTTGATACAAAAAGTGTGAGAAGAAAAGCTCTCTCTTCCTCGGGAATCAGTGTAATGTCCCCCTCATGACTCAAATGAACCAGCTGTATCTCCATTTTAAAAAGCATCTCTTTATCGCGATAAATATTCTGAATCAACGTGAATGAGGCATTTTTAATACTTTTTAATGCCGTTTCAACGGTGAGTAGATCCCCGAATTTTGCACTTTTCAGATAATCCGCTTCGATATGTTTCGCCACAAAATGCCCACCCTCCAAAATCGGTGAACGCCCCGCATCAAAAAAAAGCTGACTACGTGCCCGCTCGCAAAAGTTTAAATAGTTGGAGTGATAGACAACACCGCCAACGTCTGTATCTTCGTAATAGACTCGTATATTCATCCTGCTATCCCCTGTGTATCAATATTTGAGCTGTTATACAAGATCATCCAAGCTCCAAAGCTTATAGATAATTTTGTAATCCTGATATTGTTTGATAATATTTTTGGATTTATCTCTAAGCACACTTTCACTCAATCGATCAGGGTTGAGTTTTACTTCAACGATCAGGATCTCTTTGTTCAGATCATCTACAGCGACTATATCAATTTCATTTTGGTTATTTCGCTCCCAATACGATCCAATTTTGGTATATTTTTTTTCCTCTTTTAAGAGTTCAATAAATAGTTTTTCTAAAAATCTACCGCTGAACGTATCAAAGTCACGGATTACAATATCTTTAAGCCTATCATAGTTTTCTGCCTCAATTAACGATTGATACTTATAAATAAATCGGAACCAGAATGCAAGAAAATTATCGATTATCTCATATTTTTGAACCTTAGAATTCGGTTTAGCATTAAATGGTTTTATGCTTCGGATGATGTTGTAATCATGTTCAAGGCGATAAAGATATCCCGAGACATTTTTATCCAATACGCTTTCAATCTCACTTTTAGCTGTTTTAGAATTTGCGATCAATGAGAGTATGGAAAAATAGACACCATACTCCTTTCCGAACTCTTCAATAAGTCGATTACGCCCTTCATCTAAAAAGAGAGAGTGTGGCTTGATGATTTCATTTATCATAGAGGTTTTACCGAATGCACCATACAGAGTAAATAACTCAATGTATTTCGCTACTCCACCGGTGAAAATGAAAAATTCTAGTAAACTCCGGCTTGAATAGGCATTATTATCTCGAAGGATTTCTTTGAGTGTTGATATCGTAAAAGGCTGAAGATGTATTTTAAAATCTGCACGACCGAAGAGTGGTTCATGAGCATCTTCGAATATTTTTTTCATCAAAGAATAAACCGAACCGCTAAAAATCAGATGAATTTTTGAATCGTCTTTGTTTAGATCCCATAACTTTTGAATGGATGAATAGATAGAGGGATTAATCCGAATAAACTCTTGAAACTCATCGATGATCAGTGTAAATGGATTGGTTTTGCCCCACTCCATTAACAAAGCAAAAAGATCTTCGAATTTTGTAATGCTTCCAAAAATCGGTATTCCTAACCGTTCTTTGATCTCGCCAATAAACTCTTCACACAACAGTGATTCTTCTTTTTTAGAGATAAAGAAATAGAGTTTTTTTCCTTCAGTAAAAGGTTGCAGTGCAAGTGTTGTTTTCCCAATACGACGACGACCAATTAAAATAGTCATCACTGATCGACGACTTTTTAACTCATCCGCTTTTTTCAAAATAGCAAGTTCATTTTCACGATTGTAAAATTTCATTTATAATAACCTGTGTTGTAATAACTGTCAGTATTATAATTGAAAAATAGAAAAAGAATGATTAACGCTAACGCATAATGAAAAAAGTGCAATCACCCTCTCTAAAAATACTAAATTAGCGGTGTGACAAGTGTGACAGAAGTATGATTTGTTCTAATAACTACCCTCACCCACTGTAATCACATAGTTTTCATCTACTTCAACGGCATTAAATGAATGCTGTCCGCAGAAACTTTCGTTCATCTCTTGTGCCCACGCCCGTGCTATACGCATCGCGTTTTCTTTGTCATCCAAGGTCTTTATCTGAGGCATTTGTTTACGTTTTGCGCATGCGCATAGTTTTTCAACAACAACATGATGATCCATAATATTTCTCCAATGATGATTTGGAGAATAAATGCATACGGTGTTCTACATTGATATTTCAACTATTCTTGCCTATAATACTGTGCATTAAAATAGGTGGTATACAATGGATTTAAAACAGCAATTAATCGATTTTGGATGCGGGGCAGAATTTGTTAATATTGCTTTAGGGTATGCAGAGTTTTATAAACCAGAGCAAGAGATCGAAATGTTTATAGAATACGTTGAAGAGGCGCATGCAAAGGTTGCGGAAGAAGAAGAGATAAAGAAAATGGATCAAGAAATCGTCAATCCATCCGATCTTACTGAAGCGTTTAAGGTATTTGAAGACGAAGAAGCACGCTAAGAAAGCGGAGTCGTTTTAAAAACAAAGTAGAGTTCGTCTTTGAGGATATTGAGGTGTTTGATGATATTGTCGCGACGGGTTTCATCGAGGAGAAAATGTTGATCGATCGAGTCGTAAGTACGGTCGATGTTGGCGTACGCTTCTTGGAGTAATTCGGCTTTAATTTTCTCTTGGATAGACATCATGGAATCTTTTTGTGTAGGTATCTCCCACAAGGGGAGAAGGAGACCTTAGCGGATAAGGTCGAAGAAATAGTCGGTCGTTGCGATACCTTTGGTATCTTCATCCAACTGATCAAGAACTTTGTTCGTAATCCACGTAAGAAGATTCAACGCACCGTCGTATCCGCTGATAGAGTAGCGGTGTAGGTGATGACGGTCGAAGATTGGGAATCCGATGTAGATCAACGGAGTCCCCGTGTCGCGCATCAACTCTTTACCGTAGCTGTTACCGATCATGAAATCGACAGGCTCTGTGAAGAGAAGTGAACGCATAGCCCACAAGTCTTTACCAGCCCATACATTCAAACTGTCTTTTGCAGGAGACGTATCGAGCATTGCTCTCATCTCTGCTTCCCAACCGTTTGGTGCATTGTGGCAAAGAACGTGTGTAGGCTCTGCACCCATCTCTAACAGGAATGATACTGCACCGATTAGGAAGTCAGGATCACCCCAGATAGCGAATTTTTTACCGTGCATATACGGATAGCTGTCTTGCATCGCATCAACCAAACGGCCGCGCTCAATTTTGAGTTTTGACGGTACTTCTGTCCCTGTCAATTCTGCAAGTTTCATAACGAATTCATCAGTCCCTTTAAGACCGACCGGGTTAGAGAATCCACCCGCATGTTTCCAACGTTTTTCGACCATTTTCATGGTTTTAACAGTAGCATATTTTTGTAGAGAGATAGTAGCACTAGAGTTGATACAATCTTTTGCGTCATCCAATTTTGTTCCGCCTTGGAACATTTCGTATTGACCTGCCGGCATATCCCACTGATCAGAGTGGTCACCCAACATAACATAGTCTGTGCCGAACGCTTCTACGATGCTTTTTACAGAACGGAGACTTCCGATATACGTTTCAAAACCGGGGATGATGTTGATACGTTGTTTCGTTTCCCCTTTTTGTCCTTCTGTAAGCTGTGACATAATACCGTGCATCATGTTGTCATAACCCGTGATATGGCTACCCACAAATGATGGTGTATGAGCGTATGGAATCGGGTATTCAGCCGGCAAATATTGTCCGCCGTCTTCTTCTTTTGCCGCGATGATAAACGCCATCAAGTCATCTCCGATAACTTCTGCCATACAGGTGGTAGAAACGGCGATCATTTTGGGTTTATAAACAGCAGCACAGTTTTTAAGACCCTCTTTCATATTTACCAATCCGCCGAATACCGCAGCATCTTCTGTCATAGAGTCAGAAACACACGGAGTCGGCTCTTTGAAGTGACGGGTAAAGTAGGATCGGAAATACGCAACACAGCCATGTGAACCATGTACGTACGGCATAGTACCCTCAAACCCGAGTGCAACCATGACAGCACCTAGAGGCTGACATGCTTTAGCAGGGTTGACGGTGATCGCTTCGCGGGCAAGGTTTTTCTCACGGTAATCCCATGATTTTGTCCACTCTGCAATCTCTTCTACTTTCGCAGGGTTGATTGCGAGCATAGAGGATTCGAATTGTTTTTTGTTTGCGAGTACCTCTTGGTACTCAGGGCGTTTAAACAGGTCTTTCCCGTTAACGATTTTTTCTACTTCTTGCATGACCTCAACCTTCCTTTTCCCATGGTGCTTTTGAGTGCGCCCATACTGGTGAATTAATCGCTAAATCCATATCTTGAGCGAAGATAGCAAATCCGTCGTACCCGTGGTACGGTCCGCTGTAATCCCATGAGTGCATCTGACGATACGGAAGACCCATTTTTTGGAATACATACTTCTCTTTGATCCCTGAAGCTACTAGGTCAGGCTGAAGTTTTTTCACGAACGCTTCGAGTTCATACTCGTTAACGTCATCGTAGATAACGGTTGAACGGAAGATCTCATCTTTTGTACGTTTGTAGTCGTCATCATGAGCGAACTCATAACCTGTACCGATTACTTCCATACCTAGATCTTCGTATGCACCGATAACGTGACGAGGACGAAGACCGCCGACGAACAACATTACGGTCTTACCATTAAGACGTGGTTTGTATTTCGCGATAACCGCATCGATCATAGGTTGATACTTCGCGATAACCTCTTCACATTTAGCTTGTACAGTTTCGTCAAAGAACGCCGCGATTTTGCGGAGAGATTTGATGGTTTGTGAAGGTCCGAAAAAGTTGTACTCGATCCAAGGAATCCCGTACTCTTTTTCCATGTGACGGCTGATATAGTTCATTGAACGGTAGCAGTGAAGCAGGTTCAATTTCACTTTTGGTGTCAATGCCATCTCTTTGAGTGTTGCATCCCCAGACCATTGTGCTACAACACGCAGACCCATCTCTTCGAGAAGGATACGGCTTGACCAAGCATCTCCACCGATGTTATAGTCTCCGATGATCGCAACGTCATAATCGGTTGCTGTTACGTCGCTGATATCGACATTTACTTTACCGTCAAAGATAAAGTCACGAACCGTGTCGTTTGCAATGTGGTGACCCAAACTTTGAGAAACACCACGGAAACCTTCACAGTTAACCGGAACGATAACTTTGTCGATCTCTTTTGCTTTTACACGTGATACTGCACCGATATCATCCCCGATCAAACCGATTGGACATTCTGATTGGACAGTGATACCGTTGTTCAACGGGAAAAGTTCTTCGATTTCGTCGATACATTTACCCAATTTTTTGTCTCCGCCGAAAACGATGTTGTTTTCCTGGAAATCCGAGCTAAAGTTCATCGTAACAAACGTATCAACACCGGTTACACCGATATAATAGTTACGACGGCCTGCACGGCTGTATTGACCGCATCCGATAGGTCCGTGGCTGATATGGATCATGTCTTTGACAGGACCCCATACAACCCCTTTAGACCCGGCATATGCACAACCGCGTTGGCTCATAACACCGGGGACGGTTTTTTTGTTAGAGCGGACATCACCGCAGGTTTTTTGATTTTCATCATTTGGAGATCCGACACCGAGATGTTTTTCACGGTTTTTCGCCGCTTTCTCAGGATATGCTTTTAAGATCTCTTCAATGGCCGCTTTTTGTTTGGCTTCGAGTGATTCTGGTCCCATAATACACCTCTTCCTTACGCGACTTCGATGCGGAATTGTTCCATCGAATCTAAGTTATGACACAATTTCATTGTTTCATCATCTGCTGCATCAACACGTTTTGAGATTTCTGACATTTGGTAACGATTCATATAAATCATGTACTTTTGTTCTTTATCCGGATTTTCTTCTTTGAAATAATGGACCATTGCACGGAACAAGAACGTATCTTTGTTCGTGTAGCTCAACCACTCTTTATCTCTCTCTTTAGTACCCATCAAAAGTTTGATCTCTTTAACGTCACTGATATCAACATCGGCAATTTTTTCTGCAACTAATTCGTCTGGAATGTGATTCCCCATTGAAGCTGGGAAGTGAAAACCTAATACAAACATCTAATCTCCTTTTTCTGTTGTTTTCTTTTCATTATTAACAAGATGTTATTGGTCATTTGCATGACAGCCATTGAAGATTCCTCAAAAGAGGAACCGTTTTCTTTACGCCTCTGCCGCTTTACCGACTTGGCTTTCATCCACTTCGTCTTCAAGACCGAATGCAAGAAGAAGTTCTTCAAGTTCGTCCATTGTGATCGGAGTAGGGATAACTTTCATATCGTTATAAACGATTTTACGAGCAAGCTCTTTGTATTCGCGAGCCTGATCCGAATATGGGCTGTACTCAACAACGGTCATACGGCGTAGTTCAGCGTGCTGAACGATGTTGTTACGTGGTACGAAGTGGATCAATTGTGTTCCAAGGCGTTGAGCAAGCTCTAATGCCAAATCATACTCTTTGTCTGTCATACGAGCATTACAGATAAGACCTGCAAGACGTACTCCACCCGTGTTTGCGTACTTCAAAATCCCTTTAGAGATGTTGTTGGCCGCGTACATCGCCATCATTTCACCTGACATAACGATGTAGATCTCTTGTGCTTTACCTTCACGAATCGGCATTGCAAATCCGCCGCATACAACGTCACCAAGAACGTCATAAGAAACGAAGTCAAGACCTTCTTCATCGTATGCACCCTCTTCTTCGAGGAAGTTAATCGCCGTAATAACACCGCGACCTGCACAACCTACTCCTGGCTCTGGTCCGCCTGACTCTGCACAGTTGATCCAACCGCCTGGAGTTTTTTGATCAAAAAGACCTTTACCCCAAAGGCGCGCTTGCTCCATCTCAACATCTTCGATGGTTCCTAATTCCGCTGCAAGAGAAAGAATAGTATCTTGTGCTTTCTCGTGCAAGATCAAACGTGTTGAATCCGCTTTCGGATCACATCCGACGATCATAATATTTTTTTCGAAATAGTGTGACATTGCTGCCAATGTATTTTGAGATGTGGTAGATTTACCGATCCCACCTTTTCCGTAGAACGCGATTTGTCGCAAGCTAGCTGCTCCAGCCATGTTATCCCCTTATTTTTGAACTTCACTTAGGTTGATGCAAGGGGTGTTCTATTGTTTTATGAACATTTTCCAAGAGATACGTGACAAAAGGAGACGTTACGAACAAATTTGTAGGAATAGGTATTGCAGGGGGGGTACAACCGACAAACAATAACCTTTTATACGTCACGTGAGACCTTACGTACTGCTGTTATTCGTATCTATAAGTAGGCACATGGTAAAATTATGTAATACATATCTATCCATTACTTTCACCGTACGGAGTTTAATGCTACATTTTATTGACTACATCTATTTTTTTTATGGCCTAGCATTTTTCCTCTTCGGCTTTAGTATCCTACACTACCCAATGGAAAACTCCATTTTCAAATTTGCCCGTGAATTAAAGTATCTGGGAGTTTTCGGGATTCTTCACGGAACTTCCGAATGGCTGGTCATGTTCAAATTGCTGGAAACGGGAGCGGCCAAGGAGTTGCTTAACCTAGCTGACGTTATTGTTATGAGTCTCTCTTATGCGGTACTCCTCTATTTTGCTTTGCGCGTTATTTGGGATCGGTATCTTGCGACGAAGCTCATTGGCCTCATTATTATAGGATCGCTTGTGCTGCTGATGGTATTTCATCATTTTTCATTAAGTAATATCAATATTCTTGCTCGCTACTTCCTCGGCGCTCCGGGAATTTTTTTAACCGCTTATATCTTTTCCCACCCCTTCTATCTCGTCCAAGGGTCAGCTTATTATGACTCCGTGAAACGGTGTACCTATACCCTTGCGCTCACTTTTTTCATTTACGGTATCCTCGCAGGGCTCATTGTCCCCACCGGAGATTTTTTTCCGGCATCCGTACTCAATGGAGAATCTTTTGAAGCATTAACCGGATTACCGGTTCAGCTCTTTCGTGCCTTATGCGCCATCGCTGCAAGCTATGCTATTACTAAAATTCTTCAACTTTTTAAGCATCAAACCGACTTCCACCTTCTTAAACTTTCCAAGGCTCTCGAAGAGAGCGGTGATACCGTCGTTATTACCGATATAGAGGGGACAATCGAATATGTCAACCGTACCTTTGAACAACAGTCAGGATTTTTGGCTCAGGAAGTTATCGGCAAAAATCCAAATATACTCCGCTCCGGAGAACATCAAAATCCCTTTTATGCACACCTATGGGAAACGATCCTTTCAGGGGAAACCTATCGGGGTGTTCTTACCAACAAACGAAAAGATACAACGTTCTACCATGAATTCAAAACCATTGTTCCTCTAAAAAACAAGCGTGGGAAGCTCACCAATTTTATCTCTACGGGTAAAGATATCACCTCACGTGTCCTCTTTGAACACGAGTTGGAAAAAGCGGCCTCTACCGATCCTCTGACCGGTGCGGCAAACCGGTTGCAGTGCGACAAATGGCTCAAATCAGCAACCGATCAGGCTCGTGTATTTAACACATCGATTGCCCTTATCCTCTTTGATATCGATGACTTCAAAAAAGTCAATGATACCTTTGGGCATAACGCAGGGGATAATGTCCTGATACAAATTTCTCAAATCGTCCATACGATGGTACGCAACAGCGATATATTCGCACGATGGGGCGGAGAAGAGTTTGTGATTTTGCAAATTGACACCCCCATTGAGGGGACAATAGCCTTCGCGGAGCGACTCAGAAAAGAGATCGAACACTCAACCTTTAAAGATATCGATCCAATAACGGTTAGCCTCGGTGTAGCCCAGTATGATGGAGTTGAAAGTATCGAGTCCTTCATCAAAAAGGCAGATGATGCCATGTATACCGCAAAAAAACAGGGGAAAAACAGGGTTGTGGTTGACAGAGCTTAATCGCTCAATTACGCTATTTTATACATCAGACCCATATTGCTCGTCTCAAACCCAAACGTGCGGTAAAAAGCGAGTGCCTCATCGTTGCGCATGTCGGCTCCGAGAGAAAGACGCGCATAGCCCAAATCTTCTGATATGTGAATCATTGCTTTCAATAGCATCCTACCGATCCCCATGCGTCGAAAATCACGTGTAACGATCATATCCTCGATCAATCCGACACGCTCACCCATTGCCGTAGAGACAAGAGACTGCATCGACACCATCCCGACCACACAATGATCCATTTGCGCTACCAATACCGTCGAATAAGAAGTTTCAAAAAGCCGTTGCAATCCAAAAATCTGTTTCTCCGTATCGATGACAAAATCATCTTCTATAGAAAAAAGCTCTGCCAGCAGTCCCGCCATTTGTTTCACGTCATCATCCTGTGCTGTGCGGATAATAATCTTACCGACCACTTTTCATCCTCTCAAGGATTTTACCCAGTTTATCATGACGTAGCTGTATCAGACGATCAATCTCATCGTAGTCAAAATTGCCAAAATAGGCCATATCAAAAAGTCTGGTAATGGCTGCGCGGCAACAGCTCTTATCACACTGCGTGACGAGTTTTTTTGCCTTTTTATAGGGAAGTGAGGTTTCTTGAAATATTTTGATTGCTTCGGCTACGCTCTTCCCGCCGCATTCGCATATTTCGCTGGCTAAAACATCTTCTACCGTAGGCATAAGAGCCTCCTTTACAGAGAGTACTCTGCTTTATAGCTGTTTGCTTTTTCAACTGCAACGTACAGCTTTTCAGCCAATTCTGGCATCTTAACATGATTTGTCCACACCGTATCCTCAACAATATCGTGTATTTCAGAGGCAATTTCAATCGCCAATCGTTTGAGTTTTGCCAACTCTTTTTTGTGTTCTTGTTCGGTCATTTCAGACATAATCGATTCCTTTTTTTTAAGTTTATATGCAAATCTTGTTCACAGTGAAAATGCGTAGATGTTTTCAAACTTGACATTACGAGATTCTCCGTACGTCATATGCAAAAACGTCCCTTTTTGCTGAAAATGATACCGCTCATACAATTCGACCGCTTTTGTATTCCCCATCGGAACATCGGCTAGGACTTTTTTCAGACCTCTAAAATATAGGACTCCCTGCATCATTTTTTCGGCTTCTTCTTCAAATCCGACTCTACACTGCCATGGACCCAAATATACTCCCCGTGCGTTAATAACACTTGAGTGTTGAAAAGAGTTTGGAAGGGCAAATTTGAGGGAACTGTTGCGTTCCATCTCATCGAGCATAAATCCCATACGGTTTTCACCGAACGTCTCAAAATCAAGCTTACGTATCATCGCGTCGAAGTTTCCGCCGTCAAGCTCCTTCGCCTGTGCATTCGTAAAACTAAAGGGGGGAACTTTGCCGACATTGAGAAAGCGCCCTACTTCCATAACCGCTTTAAAACCGCTCTGTTCGAAAAAAGTTTTCAGATGAGGATTGGCGTGCAAATACAGCGATGGGTGTTCTTCTTTTAAAACACCAAAGAGGGTATTGAAAAGCCGTCGTCCGATCCCTTGCTTTTGATGGGTGGGTTTGACCATGAAATATTTTATCATCGCCGAGGATTCAAACGGGGTTGCCAGCACAGCACCTACTAGCACCCCCTCATCGTATGCCCCATAGCACAAATGAGGAGCGTGCATCATCATGAGTTTGACATGATAGCCATCCAGAAGCCATCCCGTCTCTTCTGCAATCTTAATCACATCAGGAACATCAACGAACTTCAACCACCCTATATACATGCTGCATCCTGGTAGAGAGATTTTAGCTCAAACACATCCAAAACCCGTTTGCGGGAGGTGACAATCTCTCGGATTTTTGGGAGAAGATCACTGAGTATTGTGTTGTCTGCACTAATACCCATCCGCTTTAGATGGTAGCGGATCGTCGCACTTCCGGAGTGCTTACCGATAGGATACGAACTCTTAAGCCCTACTTCATGCGCTTCATACGGTTCATATGCATGAGAGTCTTTCATCATACCGCTTGCGTGAATGCCGCTCTCGTGGGCGAAGATATGTTCACCCACGATAGGGGCATTGGTGGCAAGTGTCATGTTAGCGGCACTTGCTACCGTTCCAACCAGATTTCGTATCAACAGAGGGTCGATGGGGCGTGCCTCGCCGTAAAGATGTTTCAATGCCATGAGAATCTGTTCAAATGAAGCATTGCCCGCCCTCTCACCTAAACCCATTACAGTCGTGTTCATGCTGATTGCCCCTGCATCAATACCGCTGAGGGCATTTGCATTGGCGAGTCCAAAATCGTTGTGCGTGTGCATTTCAATCGGGAGGAGATTTAGGTCGTATAGTGACTTGACTGCTTTGTAGGTTTGGTTAGGGGTCATGATACCGATCGTATCGCAATAGCGGAAACGCTGCGCTCCGCATTCACGGGAGAGTTCCATCACATCTTTGATAAATTCAAAACTGCCCCGTGAACTGTCTTCACCGCCGATACAGACAAACAGTCCTTCGCGGGTAGCAGCCGTAACGACACGTTCAAGTTCGTGCAATACTTTTATTTTACTTCCGCCAAATTTGACATCGATCAAAATATCGGAAATAGGAATAGAGAGGTCAACCGCTTTTACACCGCACGAAAGCGATGCATCAAGGTCTTCCATTTTCATCCGATTCCACGTCATCATACGCGCCCGTAACCCTAGAGAGAGGAGTGTTTTTATATCCTCACGCTCTTTGACACCCATTGCCGCAATACCGATTTCGAGCTCATCCGCTCCGCACGCATCCAAGAGCGTTGCGATACGGATTTTTTCCTCGGTATTGAAGGCGACGTAAGCGGCTTGCTCTCCGTCGCGTAATGTGGTGTCGTTTATGAGTGCCATGGTATTAATTCACTTCCGCGTTTTCATCCACACCGAAATATTTGCGTGATGCTTTCAGTACCGAAATTTCTATCGGCTCATATGCATAGCTTTGATCGGCGACAATACCCGCTGCTTTGAGATCGTCTTGTGGACATCCGCCGATTTTTGCCGTAAGAACCATCTGGACATCTTTGAGTTTCTCTAATATCGGTGCGAGGGGATTGGTACCGTCAGGACCTGCACAATATTCTGCATCGACTTTGCGGTGATGGATAAATCGGATACCTTTGTCACCCGCTTCATAAATCAAGAACTCTTTAACGCTTCCAAAGTGCATGTTGATCATCCCCTCGCCCGCAGTCGTTACGGCAACGAGAATCGTCACACCGTTGGAGCTGAGTTCTTCTTTTTCTTTTCGGACACGGTCGTTTGCACGGTCGAGGAAGAATCGGAACTCTTCGATCTTCGCTTGTGCTTCTTGACGCGCTTCGAGATCGTATTTGATTTGTAGTTCATCGAAACTAAGCCCTGCAAAAGTATCTTTTGTAAACTCTCCGCCACGGTCTTCACCGATAAGTCCTACGGCATCGGCACGGCATTGACGGCAGTGCTGCATCAGTTTCATATCATGACCGCACGCTTCTTGCGCTGCCATTTGCTCTTGATCGGTCGCACTTTGGACCCCAGCAAGGGCAAACGCCGTTCCGAACTCCGGCTCGGAGAGGATAGGCATAATATTATGCAAAAACACCCCGATCTCTTTGAGTTTACGGGATACTTCCGGCAGATGCTGATCGTTAATACCCGGTATCAAAACCGAATTGGCTTTGATCAAAATCCCTTTTTCGACACATTTACGCATCCCCTCAAGCTGATTTTCGAGGAGGATTTTGGCCGCTTCTTTTCCGTAGATACGTTTGTTATTATGAAAAATCCACGGATAGATCAGACTGCCGATTTCACCCGTCTCATCAACGCTGTTGATCGTAACGGTAATGTGGTCGATGTTGTATTCGACCATCTCATCGATGAAGTTTGGCAATTCCAAACCGTTCGTAGAGAGACACAGTTTAAGATCCGGGGCAAATTCGCGCACCATACCAAACGTCTCAAATGTCTTTTTCGGATTCGCCAACGCATCGCCGGGACCTGCGATCCCCAGTACGCTCATACGTTGTACTTCTCCGCCCACAAACATAACTTTCTTCGCGGCTTCCACAGGCGAGAGACGCTCAGAAGTTACACCGGGGCGTGACTCGTTTGAACAGTCGTATTTACGGTTACAGTAATTGCATTGGATATTGCACGCAGGGGCAACCGCAACGTGAATACGGGCATAGTGGTGGTGGGCACCCTCTGAATAGCATGGATGATTGTGGATCTTTTCCTTGATATCATCGGGCATAAAAGCTTCGGTTCCAGTAGATGAACAGCTCATAGTATCTCCTTGGTATTATCATTATGTATTCAATGATCTGCCTCATCCAGCACCAACCATTTTCTAGTGAGTGTTATGCAAATGGTGTTCTTATCGATTATGGACAATTCGTGCAGAAACATGACAATTTTGTATTCAACAGTACATTCCAGTCGTATCCATTGATGAAAAGCAAACAAGAACAATACTTGCATTCGTTTGGAGTATAAGGAGTTTAGCAATGATTGTAGCCATACCATTGGATGCCATGAAGCGTGTTTATCACCAGAATCCATGTACGGCTACAATGTTTGCTTTGTATGAACTCACTGGGGACCGTAAAGAGATACTCTATCGTCTTATCGATACCAAACACAATCCTTGGGAAAAATCTGAGGGGAAAATGGTACTGGATAAAAAGATGAAAGCGTGTGAATGTCCAAATGATCTCACTGGTGATCCACACCACATCAGCGAACACTATATGGTATTAGAAGCGATCGGAAAAGCGGACTATCTCCTTGTCGATCACTATTGTCTAAATACCCTCTATTCAATGCACAACGTCGGAATAAAAATTTATAAGATTCCCCCGTTTGTAAAAGACGTAGAGACAGCGATCAACCATTTTATTATAGGAGTTGAAATTGCAGATAAATTACAACACATCCACGCTGTATCTTGAAGATATGCCCCTCGATGTCGGTTATGCCTCTGAAAAAGTGTGCCTCAAAAATCACAAGGATGAGACATTCACCATCGGAGGGCAAAACGGATTTACACAGCTCATACTTTCGACCCCTTTTATTGATAATGGGTTTCTCGTCCAACTCGAAGAGATTGATACCCTGCTAAGCCTCAATGCATTGCAAGGTATCAGCAAAGCGCTTGTCGTAGCCAATCCAAAACACACCAATCCCCAGATGGAGGGATGGCTGTTTGGAATCGATACTGACGAGGCCTTCGGAGATTACTACGGAATGCGTATCGCCAAAGGAGAGCTTGGAGGAGAGTTTGCCAAAGGGCTTTTCATCGTTTCCAAAGACGGTGCGCTGTTTTACAATGAAATACTGAATGATCTAAATAAGTCTTTTTTACTCGAAAAAGCATTACCGAAAATCGCTGCGGCGATGAACTGTTATACCGGAAAAGGATGCCACTAATGGACACACAAATCGAAACAATCAAAAAAGAGTTACGTAATCAGACAACTATCCCCTACTTCGGGTTGGGTGTGTTTGAGGGGAGTATGACCAAAGAGGGTGAAGCCGTTCCTCATGACAGCGATTCGCTAATTTTGGCGATGAATGGCGGGCGGGCTATGGCACCACGCCTGATGTTTGAGTACTCACGTGCTGCGATGCATCTCGAACAGCGTCGCGGTGTGGAGTACATGACACAGCTCATCAACCATATCTATACGAAGCCCTTTGACCCGACACCGCTGCACAAAACAATTATCGATATGCTTCCTCGCTACATCGTCGATACCAACCGCGACACGAAGTTTCAAGAGCTTTTGGCCTTTACCCCGCACTGTTTGATCATCGGAAAATCACGTATCATGGGGGATCTAAACCGCTATGAAACGTATGAATACGACGTCGAAAATCAAAAGTATTTTCTCGTAGATGACGAGGTGCTGGACAACGCCGAAAAAATCCTCTTTAAACCGATGGGATCACCGCTTCCCAATCCGACCTTTGTCATATCCGATGCCGATTACGTCGATTGGCTAACCGAAGCGATGGGGGGATTTGCGGTGCCGAAGGTGCTCAAAACCTACCGTAAAGCGAAAAAATATCTCTTTTTAGGGACATCCTTCGGTCACGATACCGATCGGATGGTCGCCAACGAACTCAGCTTTGATTTGGAGGGGGGATACGTCATCACCGATCAAGAGCTGGGAAAAAAAGAGAAAAAGTTCATCGAAAAACACAATATTGAAGTGATCCCTATGTCACTTAACGAATTTATTCAAGCATTTGTATAAAAGGAGATTTCATGCCGTACTTACCTACCGTTAAAGATGTTTCGCCTCGCGGAGAGCGTTATTTCGATTTGTTTTCCAAACTTTTAGGCGACCGCGTCATCGTTATCACCGAAGCGATCGATGATCAGATGATGGGGATTATCGTCTCTCAACTCCTCTACCTTGAGGCAATGGATTCCGAAGAGCCGATTCATGTTTACATCAGCTCACCGGGTGGTTCAGTGATGAGCGGATTAGCCATATTAGATACTATGAACTTAATCAATGCCCCCGTACATACCTATGCCATGGGGATGGTTGCATCGATGGCGGCAGTGTTGTTTACCTGCGGGGAAAAGGGGCATCGTTATATGCTTCCCAATGCGGAAGTGATGATTCATCAGCCATTGGGAGGGTATTCGGGTCAGGCGAGCGACATCGAGATACATACGAAACATATCCTCAATCTCAAACGCCGTTTGTATGCCATCTTAGCCGATGCAACCGGCAAAAGTGCCAAAATCATCGAAAAAGAGTCCGACCGTGACAACTACATGGAAGCCGAAGCTGCGATCGAGTTTGGTTTGGCAGATACGATTTTGACTAAATTTAGTGCGAAGGATTGACACATGAATACTGAAAAAACCTGCTCATTTTGCGGTCGTAGTCAGCGCGAAGTGAAAAAAATGTTCTCTTCGGAGACAACCCATATTTGTAACGAGTGTATCACTACTTGTTCTGCAATTTTGCAAAAAGAGGTACGGTATGAACAGCGTTCGCAAATGCAGCAACAGCTCCCTACCCCTGAAAAAATCGTAGAATTTTTGGACAAATACATCATCGGTCAAGTCGATGCGAAAAAAGTCCTTGCAGTTGCCCTCTACAACCACTACAAACGGATAGAAAACCCTATTTACAATAATGTCGAACTGGAGAAAAGCAATATTCTCCTCGTAGGACCGACCGGAAGCGGTAAAACACTCCTCGCCAAATCGCTCTCGAAAATCATGCAAGTACCGTTCGCCGTTGCCGATGCAACCGCCCTTACCGAAGCCGGATACGTGGGAGAAGACGTTGAGAGTATCCTATCTCGTCTCCTTGCTGCTGCAAACTACGATATCGAACTCGCGCAACGGGGAATCATCTACATCGACGAGATCGATAAAATCGCCCGCAAATCGGAATCTTCCACGATGGGACGTGATGTGTCAGGCGAAGGGGTACAGCAAGGGCTTCTCAAAATACTCGAAGGGGCAGAAGTCTACGTCCCCGTAAAAGGGAGCCGCAAAAACTCTACGACTGAGACGGTTTTGTTCAACACCACCCACGTCCTCTTCGTCTGCGGCGGTGCATTCGTAGGACTAGTACCCGATACCCATACCAAAAAGTCCAATAAAGTCGGATTTAGCAAAAGCACTGGCGAAACTGTTATCAAACCCAAAAAGATCGATGCCAAAGCGCTCGTCCATTACGGAATCATCCCTGAGTTTATCGGGCGTATTCCCGTCGTCGCACAGCTGACCGAGCTGTCCAAAGAGCAAATGGTGCAAATCCTCCAAGAACCGGACAATGCCCTCATCAAACAGTTCCAAGCACTCTTTGATATGGACGGTATTGAACTGAATTTCGAAGCCAAAGCCCTCGATGCCGTTGCTCAAAAAGCAATCGACCGAGGCGTCGGAGCACGGGGACTACGAAGTATCATCGAAGAAGCGATGTTGCCGTTGCAGTTTAGCTGTCCCTCCAAGAAAAACCTCCAAAGCGTCACCATCACTGAAGCGGTCATCGAAGACCCAACCAATGAACCGATTTACGTATACAAAGAAGAACACGCCCAAGCGTAAGCGAGACAACACACTCCCAAGCTAGCGCTTGGGAGCCCGTTTTAATCTCTACATCCCCCCACAATCTCTTCACGTGTCGCTTTGATAATAGATTGTATTTTAGTCTCATCACTCACAACCTTATCGAGCAATTTTAATGCTTCATCTGATCTGCCGCTGTGACATAAAAGTATCGATAGATTATTCAGTGCAAGAGGATGCGACGGATTCAGAGCCAAAAGTTTACGGTAGTTTTCCTCTGCCTCAATCAGATGTGACGCGTTATAAGAGCCATTCGCCAAAGCAAAAAGAAGATCCGTATTGTCCGGCCATCGTCTCAGTGCGCTTTGATACGCCACAATAGCTTCCTCACTATTTCCTGATTTCTCAAACTCATATACAGCACGCAGAAATGTTTTTGGTGAAACCGATGCAGGAAGCTCCCCTGGAGGAAAAAGGACAACTCCCCAATTATTACTACGTTTCCACAATGCGGCAAAAGTTCCAATACTTATTGCTTCATTTGGTTGATCTGAAAAATGGGCTAATATGCTCCGTTTTTCCTCATCGTATCCGATTATCGGTGCATAGTGCCAAAGCGGATGCCATGAATAACTGCGGTTTACCAATACAATAACCGGATGATGCGCAGAAAGCTCTGAAAATAGTGCTTCAAATGTTGGCTCCAACGGGTAAGCGATCAGTCCAATAGAACGTGCTGCTGTGATCAACTCTATTTGTAATGTACCTTTTTTTGCCGGAATCAGGGTACGAGCATCCAATTCTTCTGTGGAGAGTTTTGGAGAAAAATCCGTTTGTGATTGCCAATACGAAGCCACCATCTCTATGGATGTTGAACCGCACAGCTCCGAGCGTGGAGGGATAAAAGGGACATTGATAGCGGATGATGCGTAATGTTGTTCAGGAGGAAACGGTTCTTTAGGGACACATCCCGTTGCCATAAATAAGGCAACGGTTGTATAAAATACTATACGGCAGTAGTTCATCATGAGATTAACGTGCTGCGCGAGTGAAGCCAAATACTTTTGTAAATCCGAGAATATCTGTGATCAATAAAACAATGAAAATAAGAATAGCAGCACCGATGATCGCTCCAAGAGCATCACCACCAGCCGGCAATGTATCGATTTGAGAAGAGATTTTCGATACCTCTTCATCGCTCATCAAAGCAATTCTTTCTTCGACCATTTTAGGATCAACTCCCATATTTTCAAATGTTTTAGCAACATCCTCACGGGCAACAAATTGACTCACTTTTTCGTGTGATGAAACCGATACAGGTTGTTCTAAAACTGCCTCTGTTGAAGCCATTTGTGCCCATGAAACTTGGGCAAACAATGTTATACTCACTACGAATGATAAAATCATTTTTGACATAGACATGTTTTTTCCTTTAAGTCGTATTGGAGAGTAAAATTTCCTCTAAAAGAGAAAATTTAGAAAGATTGGTTAAAACCGAAAATTAGCACCGACATACCACATACGCACATCATCAGCATCAACATCTACCCCTAAAACAGTGTCACTTCCCGTTTCAACCAGATAGCGATACCCGCCTTCGATTTCAATATTTTTGACGATACGGACAATTGCACCTGCTTGAGCACCGTAGTGCATTCCGCTAAGATCCAACTCGACACCCGCGGATTCCGCTTCAAAACGGGTGTAACCGACTACCGGCCCAACATAGAGTGAAAAAGTATTTTCCACAACCGGAATAATAAAATCAAACGCTAAAGATGCCCCATCGCTGTTTTGAACATTGCCTGTTGGTTCAACATACGTATACGAGAGTGATACACGTCCGTTTTCACCGACATACTGCCCTAACGTAGCGGTATAATGTGTATCATCGTTTTTCGACTCAAAATCACCCGCCCCTATACTGGTTTTCAACTCAGCATTTCCGATGCTCGCACCGATAAAGCTAACATTCTCAGCACCCATTAATCCACAACCGGTAAGCAAAACTGCTAAAACTATTTTTTTCATCATTTATCCTTTTTGTTTAATCTAACTTTTGATTACGGAATCTCACTTTGACCCCTTTTATTCAATGGTCATTTTATTGACAACACTATTAACGCCCTCAACATCTTCGGCAAGCTTTGTAACCAAATCGCGTTCAGCCTCATTTTTAGCTTGACCGCTCAGTGTGACTACACCATTGTTCGTGGTAACACTGGTTCGGATAACCCCTGTAGATTTGTGCATCATCAATGTCATTTTTACCTGAGCAGTGATCGAAGCATCATCAATTTTTTCACCGATAGTATCATCAGATTTTGCTATTGTCATTTCGTTTTTTACCTCTTTTACCCCTTCGACATCTCTGGCGTATTCAGCGGTAAGTTCTTTTTGGGCTTGGCTATTGGCTTTACCTTTGAGGGTAACCACTCCATTTTTTACCGATACTTCTGTTTTGCGGGCATTGACATTGCTGTGAAATACAAGTGCTGTTTGTACTTTCATCTTAAGCCACGTATCGGATTTATCGTTTTTGATGACGATATTATTCTCGACACTTTTGACTCCCGGCAACGCTTCAACCGTATCCTGTGCCATCGGTTTATGCGATTCGTCCAACACATCACCCGACAAGGTAACGACTCCGTCTTTAGAATCGATAGCAATGTGCTCGTCTTTGAGGTACGTTTTATACACATAACTTTTTTTAAACGACGATTCGATTTTATCGTCTGTATCCGATGCAAACAAGGGAACAGCTGTAGCTAATAAAACAGCTGCTGCCATTGCAATATTCATCCTCGTTGAATGAGTCTTTTTTTGAGAGTTTGTTTTAATGATATTCACACTGCTTCCTTTATGTTGTCTAATTTCTATCCAGAGAAAAGCTACTCATCCCATTCCACCGTTCCAGCTACTATCTTTATGACACCATTTTGATAGGATTACCTACAATCATCGAACACTACTCCTCCTTCTGTGCTCTACATTATTTATAAACACTTTATCACTCTAATTATTATTATTTTATAAAAAAAAATCATTAGGGTTATGAATAGAATGGATTGCATTATTTAAAAAATAACGAGGACAAATAGAAACTTAAAAATATCCTCTCGAACAAATCTTGCATTAGACTTCATAATAACGACACATGAGGACAAAACATGAAACGCGTCTATCTCGATAACAATGCCACCACAAAACTAGACCCATTGGTCAAAATGAAAATGCAACCGTTTTTTGAAGAGTTTTACGGAAATCCAAACTCGCTTCACCAATACGGTATTGAAGTACGCCCATATTTGAACGAGGCGATGGGATATATATACGATGCCCTTAATGCTCCCGATGCCGATGACATCCTCATCACTTCCTGTGCGACTGAAAGCAACAATACGGTTCTAAAAGGGATCTTTTTCAAACATATCCTCCCTGATCCTAGTAGAAATCACATTATTGCATCCGCTGTTGAGCACCCTTCCGTTCTTGAAACGCTACATTTTCTACAAGAGCATGGAGCGGAAGTCACTTTTGTCGATGTTGACCAATACGGCTATGTGAGTGCCGAGCGTATAGCTGCTGCTATCACGGACAAAACCATCCTCATTTCGATGATGTGGGCAAACAATGAAACAGGGATGATCTTCCCTGTCGATGAAGTGGCACAAATCGCGAAAGAGAAAGCGATTTTATTTCATACGGATGCGGTGCAGGCAATCGGAAAAGTTTCGGTCGATCTCACCAAAACACCGATCGATTATCTCACCTTTTCCGCGCACAAATTCCACGGTCCAAAAGGGATCGGCGGACTCTACGTCAAAAAAGGGAAAGAGCTGCCGAATCTCCTTCACGGTGGAGAACAAATGGGTGGTTATCGCGCCGGAACACTCAATGTTGCCTATATGATCGGAATGGGATTGGCGATGAAACAATCGGTCGGGCATTTGGACAAGATGAACAGTGATGTACGGGCATTACGCGACCGTCTCGAAGATGCGATTTCACAAATACCCGACACGATTGTTGTCGGTGATCGCGCTCGTCGCACCCCAAATACGATTCTTATTTCTTTACGCGGTATCGAGGGGGAATCGATGCTGTGGGATCTAAACCGTGCCGGTATCGCAGCCTCCACCGGAAGCGCATGCGCCTCTGAATCGCTCCAGGCCAATCCCGTTATGAATGCTATAGGAGAAGACCCGGAACTCGCTCACACAGCAATTCGTCTGAGCCTCAGCCGATTTACGACAGCCGATGAGATCGATTATGTCATCGACGTCTTTATCAAAGCGGCAGAACGTTTGCGCTCTATCTCCTCGACGTATGCATATACTAATGAGAAAATGGTCGGATAAGGCTATTTTACCTTTTCTATGTGTTATCATTCTGCGATATACCTACATAAAGGGTTTGAATGAGTCTATCGCAGAATGACGTTTTGTTTATAAATGAAGATAATGTGTGCAGCAAGCTTTTCCTATCAGCTATTGATACACAAAACAATTTAATTGTTTTACTGCACCGCAATACCCCTATTCTTTTCAATAAAGCTTTCCAAAATTTCACAAACCTTCCAACTGTCAAAGAGTTTCTCCGTGAATTCGGCTCGCTTCCAAACCGTTTTGTCCCGCATGATGCCTATTTTCATGCCGGAAAAGCCGAAAATCCAGACGAGTGGACAACCGCACTTGCCGCTTTGCCTGAGGCAGACAGAATCGTCAGTATGATCAATTTCCGTGCCGAACCGTATGCCTTCTCTGTTGCCATAGCCACACCCGTAGAGGAGTATACCATTGTCTCATTTACCGATATCTCACAAGATCTTATCAAGAGGATCATGATCGAAAACGATGTGAGTATTGACAAAGAGAGCGGTGCTTACAATCATGATTATTTTATTCATACGGCAAAAAGCTTTCAAAATGCGGCAGAATTCAATGAAAAAGCGATCGGAATAACAATGATCGAACTGCTATCATCCGATACCGATGCCGAACAATATCTACACGCCTTTAGCTCAAGTATCAAATCTAACATCCGCCAAAGCGATATGCTCGTACGCTGGGAAAAAAAGATTTTTTTATTGGCGTATCTCATTGACACCCCAGATAATGCCATGAAATTCAGCCGAAAACTCATGAGTGTTATGAAAGAAGAACCTTTTGAGAGCCTAAATACAATCAGTATGCGTCTAGGATCAACGGTTCAAAAAAATAAAGAAAATATCATGACTATCATTGCGCGTGCTGAAACCGCTTTAAAACAATCCAACGGCTCGCAAATAACCCTTCTCTAGCGCATATATGATTGCAGATATAAAAAATTCTGTAACTGTTATGGAGCGCTTTATCTCCCTAAAGTTTTAACGCTTTATACAAATTATTGCTCTTGCGATCCCCTAACGGCTCTAAATTGTAACGCCATTCTATGAGTCGCAAAATCGAGGTCGTATCGTAATCGGTATGATCGACAAACCCTTTTTTTGCATAGGGTGAGATGATAATCGCCGGGATCCGCGTCCCCGGACCCCATCGATCAACAACAGGCGGGGCAACATGATCCCATAATCCTCCGTTTTCATCATAGGTGACAATAATCACCGATTTTTCCCAAATGTCAGGTTGTGTACGGACCGCTTCTACGATCTGATACAGTTTATCATCCGCCGCTTTGACGCTCGCATATCCGGGATGCTGATTGTCTTCTGCCGAAGGTTTGAAAAATACGACGCTTGGGAAATTACCGCTTCTGAGTTCACTGAAAAACTCTTTTTCATCCTTGAGATGTTTACGCCCCTGTGTATCGGGTGCATATTTCTTAAAATACAAGAACGGGTTGTGGTGGTACTGGTAGTGTATCTCATCGCCGCGTCCTGCAGCCGCTTCATCGTATCCTCCGCTATACCAACACCATGAAACATTTTTGTCACTCAGCCGATCACCGATCGACTCATATTCAAGCGGCTTTAATCGCATTAGTGGATCAGAATATTTGGCTTTATACGGTGGGTTATAAGGCTGTATCGTATTAACAGCATATCCGTCAGGGGTGAGAATACCATCTTTTACCACCTGAGCGTTTGCATTTAATAGATAGCGTGAAATATTAGACTCCATCCCTACATACGGTGTCCGCGCTGCAATAAGCCATTGATGGTTCAAAAATGATCCGCCAAATGCCGAAGCAAAAAAACGATCACACAGGGTATATTCACTGGCATATTTCCACAATGCGCTTGTACGAATGTCGTGATAACCCATTGTCAACCCTTGCTCATCACTCACTGCGACAAAACGGTCATTCTTACCCCCGTTAATTTGTTGCTGATTTTGATAAAACCGATGAATTAAATCAGGGATAATCCCCTCTTGTGAAACATAGGTATCGAGTAAAAACGGCTTATTTTCTATCTCCTTCGGAAACCCTGCTTTTATCGCTTCTTCTCCCATCGGAAGAAATTGATACACGGTGCCGCTGGTATCGACTTGCAGAGGATACGGTTTAAGGGGTTTATCCGATGTATCCGCCCCTGCAAATCCGCGAAAAAGATTATCAAAACTGCGGTTTTCGAGATAGACAACGATAATATGGTCGATTTTAGCGCGTACGTCTGTGGCATACGCAGAGAGCCCAAGGAGGATAAAGAGGATAAGCTTTTTCATAATATTCCCTTTTTTATTGAAAGTATACCCCGAAATATGATCTCTCAACACGTTATGAGACATAGAATAAGAATTGTTAGGGACTCATTTAAATAGGTGACTTATCATCATAATAGTTATTATAATAACTATTTAAGCACATTTGATCTACAATTCTGAGAATTTATAAAAAGGATTATTATGAGTTTCGAATCTGACAAGTCAATAGGTTTTCTTATCGCCAAAGCGCGCAATGTCCTCAAAAATGAATTTGAAAAAGAACTCAAACCCTACTCTATTTCGTATGCCCATCGGGTTATTCTAATACGGCTGTCTGAAAAAGACGGTCTGACACAAAAAGAGTTGGCGCAAGACACCTATTTCGAGCAATCTAATCTCACTCTTATGCTCGACAAACTGGAGCTAAAAGGGTTGGTGAAGCGCTCAGCAAAAGAAAATGACCGTAGAGCGTATATCGTCACGATTACTCCTGAGGGGAAAAAGCTTATAGACCCACTCATTCAAATGGGTGAAAATGTGATGGATAAAGCATTAAAAGGATTGTCCGATGGGCAAAAAGAGGAGCTTTCCGGCATGCTTCAATCGATTTACGAAAATCTCAAAAACACCACATCTCGCAGTTAAACGCAACACAAGAAGGAATTAGATTATGATGAAATTATGTATAGCTGTACTATCCCTTACGACTATGGGAATAGTTTCCACCTGTTTTGCTGATGCATATCAAGATGGTACAAAAGCGTTAGAGAATAAAATCTATTCAGAAGCGGTTGCACAGTTTGAAAAAGCGTGTGACAACGGCAATGCAAAAGGGTGTTTCCAGCTTGGTAAACTGTATGAAAAAGGGGATGGTTTACCACAAAATATGTACAAAGCCGTTTTTCTCTACACGCAAGCTTGCCATGGCGGTGTAGCAGATGGATGCAGTAATATTGCTATGATGTATGATACTCCCTAAAGAATTCATTGTGTATCCTAAAATAGTGATAACTATCTGTTTGCCCCTTTTACTGCTAACAGGATGTGTCCCCAAAATCAACAAGGCTGTTACACTCACTGAAACAGCCGTAACAAGCGATCTGCAAAAGAGCATCGACCTATTTGATGATAAAGAGGCTCATCTCGTACGTGAGTGGTGGAGAGGATACAACGATCCGCAGCTGGATAAAATCATCGACGAAGCCCTTTCCAAAGCCCCTACCCTTCAAAGTATCGAAGCAAAATTTGCACAAGCCAACAGTATCATACAATCCGTTCAATCGCGTAATCTTCCCCATCTCTCTGCGAATGCAAGCGTCCTACGGGAACGCTTCAGTGAAAACCACATTTTTCCGCCGCCGCTTGGCGGCGGTACGTATACACAGTATCAGCCCGCACTGATACTCGATTTTGACTTTGACTTTTGGAACGCGCGTGGCTCGCATATTATGGCAGCTAAAAACAGTGCTTTGGCACAACGAGCATCTATCGAAGCTTCCAAAGTGGCATTAACCAGCGCTATTTGTGAAATCTACCTCTCATGGAATTACGATGAGCATAAGCTAGCCGTGTTAAGCGCAATGGAGCAAACAAACCGCGACGAGCTCAGAATCGTCGAAAAGCAATATAAGTTGGGATTGATCGATGCCATTGCGATTAATGATAAAAAAAGCTCTCTTTCTAAAATAATGCAGCGCAAGACCGAACTTATACGCTCTATTGAGGGAAAAAAAGAGGCTATTTGCGTTTTGGGAGGATTCCTCCCCTCTTATGCAGCTACGATGCAAGCTCCCCATATCAGCGATGGATTCAATGTTCCTTTACCAAAAGAGATTGTGCTCAATCTTCTCGCCCACCGTCCCGATGTTGCCATCGCAAAATACACGGCTCTGAGTAAAAGCCATACGATTGAGCAAAGAAAAGCCCAATTTTATCCCAATATCACTCTCTCAGGACTCATCGGCTTTACCTCATTTAGCTGGGCGAAACTCATCACACACTCCTCCTACACACCATCCGCAGGAATAGCCTTATCCCTTCCGCTACTGGACTGGGGAGAGAGAAAGGCAAATCTGCAAAACAGTGTAAGCGATTACAACAGTTCGGTATATGATTACAATCAGGCCGTTATTAAAGCAGCAAATGAGGTCGTTGTTTTACTCAAACAATCCAAACTCTTAGAGGAACAACGACAACTCCACGATGAGGAGTTGAATTCTAAAAAAGCGAATGTCTCTATTACGCGCAAAAAACTTTTACAAGGATTGAGCGATAAACTCCCTTACCTATCCGCCAAAAAGAGCGTATTAGAAGGGGAGATCGAAACACTATCGTTGAACGAAACCAAATCATTGATACAAATTGATTTGATCAAAGCATTAGGAGGCGGATACACCGATAAAGAGGATACTAATGCAAGCCGCTAACGTGATTTTTACCTCTTTTAAAACATTTCCGTGGCAGCGAACGCTGTCTGAGTGGCTCTCAATCGACGCTCCGGTTCTCATTTATATGGCCAAGGCAACCATTGCCGCGCTGTTAGCTCTGTGGATTGCGATGACCTTGAACATGCCCGACCCGCGAACCGCTATTTTCACCGTATTTATTGTAATGCAGCCGCAAAGCGGGCTTGTCTTTTCCAAAAGCTATTACCGCGTTTTGGGAACGATCGCGGGTGTAGGTATTTCACTTGTGCTCATGGGGATGTTTGCGCAGGATCCGATGTGGTTTATCGCCTTTTTCGCCCTTTGGATCGGTCTTACTACAGCGGCGGGATTCAAATATCGCAATTTCCAATTCTACGGGTTTGTTTTAGCCGGATACACGCTGTGCATTGTTGCACTTCCCGTCATTGAAACACCTTTGGAGGTTTTTGATATTGCCGTTTCACGTTTTTCAGAAGTTATCATCGGTATCATGTGCGCAACGGTGGTAAGCGATGTACTTTTCCCCCGCCGTCTTTTGGATTCGTTGATTTCGAGTGAGCAGGAACGCTTTTTCAACGTCCTCTCAACATTGTCTGATCCGCAGTCGGTTTTCGGTACATTTGATGATACTAACCCGGCCGTCAGCCGATTTTCAAGCGGGGTTGTTGGACTCAATGCGGTGCGGATCAACAGCAGTTTTGAAAGCGGGGCCGACCAAAAAGAACGGCAGCACTATGAGCATCTTAACCACGAGTATATGAATCTCTCTACGACGTTTCACTCCCTTAAAAGTATCATAGCGGCAATAAAAGATCGTGGAAGAAACGAGATATTAAGTGCGTTAGAATCTCTTTATGCCCCTATCGCATCCGTCTTAACAACACTTCCAGACACACTGTTGACACCAAAAGATTTGGAGAATCTACTACAAGAACTTTTAGAGGCCAAAAAAACAATCCAAGAGGAGTTAGAGCATAAACGCTTGTATGTATTGACCCACACAGAGGGAGAAGATGAATATATATCGGCAGCGCATTTGATCATCCGCCTCTTAAATGAGCTGCACAACCATTGCGCCACGTATCTCTCTTTGCACAAACACCGTTTATCGGGGAACGGATCCCGCGAGCTTGGTCGGATGGTACAGTTTTCGACCCATACCGATAATGTTCTCGTAGGGCTCGCCGCCTTGCGCGGAAGCGGTGTGTTGCTTTTAACAATGCTCTTTTGGATACTAACCGCATGGCCCTACGCTACACTGACAATCACGATGGCGGTTGTCATCGGACTGCTGCTTGGAACAATGCCCAGTCCGCTCGATGGTGTCAAAGACTTTTTCAAAGGGGCAGTTATTGCGCTCATTATCGCCGCGCTCTACGATTTTTATCTGATACCGGCGTATACATCGGATCTTTTAACCCTCGGTTTGCTCCTTTCTCCTACGTTAGCATTCATTGGATGGATGACGACAAGACCGAAATTAGCCATTTTTTCCTTCGGGTTTGTTTTCATGTTTATGAGTCAATGCGCCCTTGATCCCTATTATAAAATCGAACCGACCAAGTTTTTGGAGAGTTCTTTGGCGGCTTTGATAGGCATAGTTTTCGGCGGTCTTGCCTACCTACTGGTCAATTTCTGGTCCTGTTCGCTCACACAGCAGAGGGTTGCAAAAATATTACGTCGCCAAATTGTGAGTCTGTGCAAGGGAGCGTTGAATGTAGAGCGTAGTGCCCTCGAAAGTACGGGACGCGATCTGGTACAGCAGTTTTCGACGCAGGGAAGACTGAATATGCGTTCCAGCCGTCTCGTGTTTGAATGGCTTCTCTCCACCCTTGAGATCGGACGTGCAATATTGACAATACGACGCACTCTTCTGCGGATTTATCTCCGTTATCACTCTAAAAGTATCGATATTGCCTTGGAATCAATTAAAGATTATTTTGAAACACCGTCACTATCCCAGCGGGAGCAGCTTCTTAATACATTAAAGAACACTCTACAAGAGTTGCGTTTAACGCAAATGCCAAGCGAGAAAGCTCAGTTTAAGCGCGTACAGACACTCATCGTTGAACTGGCCCTTATCCGTACGGTTTTGCTCAATTCACAAACCTTTCCGGTGGTTACGGAGGATTCATGCCATTAGATATAACCCTGTTCGGGATACAGATGCCGACGCTGCTCCCTATTTTCGTTATAAGCGCCGTTGTCCAAATTTTATTGGACCGTGTGATGTCGGATGCCGGTATCTACAATCATGTTTGGCATCCCGGGCTGTTTCGAACGGCGGTATTCGTCTGTTTGTTTACGATTCCGTGTTTACTAATTTATCGCTAAGGAGTTAAAATGAATAAAAACAGCAAACTATCAAAACTTTTACGTTTTGCCATCACCTTTTTGGTGGTTTCTCTGGCGGTCTTTTTAGGTCTGATGTTATGGGACAACTATATGAACAGCGCATGGACAAGGGACGGCCGTGTCCGTGCTGACGTCGTCATGGTTGCACCTGATGTCGGAGGACTGGTCAGCCGTGTCGCCGTTGTTGACAATCAGTTTGTTAAAAAAGGAGAACTCCTGTATCAAATCGATGAAGTCCGTTTTCACCACGCTTTGCATGAAGCACAAGCCATTGCACAGACACGCAAAGCCGAATATGAGATGAAAAAGCACCAATCTGCCCGACGGAATGCCGCTGACGATGAGATCGTATCAGCCGAAAACCGTGACGATGCTCTTTATAATGCACAAATTGCCCATGCCCGCTACGAAGAGGCGATGACACAAGTAGAGACCGAAGAACTCAACTGTGAGCGCTCCTCTGTCCGTGCTCCTACCGATGGCTGGGTCTCTAACCTCTTGTTGCGAAAAGGAGATTTTGTTCAAGCGGGTGAAAAGCGAATGGCTATTATTACCAGCGGTTCATTCTGGATATATGGCTATTTTGAGGAGCATAAACTTTCCTTGATCCATATCGGTGATCAGGCCCAGATGAAGATGCTGGGAACGAAATATACTGTCAAAGGGCATGTTGAAAGTATAGCAAGAGGTATTGCCGATCGAGACAATGTGACGGATGGACGGCTATTAGCGAACGTCAACCCTATCTTTACATGGGTTCGTTTAGCACAACGGATTCCGGTTCGTATCCATATTGACGAGGTACCAAAAGGGATGGCTCTTTCTGCAGGAATGACCTGTTCGGTGAGCATTGCCAAATCAGAATTCTAAATTATTGTTTATCAAAGAACCTCACTGTTTTCGAAGTGAGATATTACTATAATCATAAAAATTTCTACTAAAGAGTCTACAATGAGTGACACAGCTGAACCTATTTCCAAAATGACTCCCGTTTGGGAACATAAAATCGAAGAGTTTATGCAAGTAGGTATTCAGTTTCTCCGTCTCTTTTTTATTGCTATTATGATTATCTATCTTTTTTCCTGTCTCATCGGTCTTTCAAGCAAACTTATCGACTTGACTTTGCAACATGGCGCCCTCGACTTCGTAAATATGAAAATTATTTTGACTGATGCGCTGTTTACGCTGATTGTACTGGCAATCGTCCGAACGCTCTTTATACGTAATGGCTATTTGTATGCGCTTACCCTGCTTGAAATCGGATTTGTCGTTATCATCCGAAAACTCATTTTGTTGGAAGTCGATCCGAGTGAGACATGGCTTCTCCTCATTTTAGGGGGTATCTCCGCACTCTTTTTTGGGCTAATCATCTTTGCCCATTCTTCTAAATTTCTAAACAGCAAGGTAATATAAGGGTATCACAACGATAAGTGATGTAGATTATGCCTCTGCGGCACGGGAACATTTCGTCTTATTGATTTAACTGTGCAATCAGCAATGCGGCTCGTACGGAAGCTTTAAACGCTTTCATTTTCTCTTGGGTGATGATCGCCATTGCCATTTCGCGCTCTTTTTTGATCTGGGCATAAAGTGTTGCGGATGGAGCAGTTCGAGCAGTATGGATTAACGTGTAGACACTCTTATCAAAAAGTTCACTCTCAAAAGATTCAAGCACATCGTAAAGAGCCATAAAGACAGAGCGCTGTTCCTCATCCATTTTGCATGAATCATCACTGATTTTCAAAGCAACCGTCACCGCACAATCTCTGCCAAAAGTATCGAGTCTGGCGGCAACTTTGGCAATGGAGCTCATTACCCTACTTCTTCGAGGTTTTCCGGCTCTTCTTGGACGATATGCCCTACACCACGTATCTCTATAGGAATATCTTTGCGGTATTTTTTCTCTCTAAAGGCAGGAGATTTTGGGACACCGTTTTTTGTTCCTAATTTATAGATCTCTTCATTAAGAAAATGTGCATCAAACTCTTTCGTAAACGGCATATCCCACGTGATGCATCCGATGCTCGGACAAATCGCGGCACATTGGGGATCATCATACACACCGACACACTCGATGCATTTTTCAGGTTCTACGTAATAACGCTTGTTTCCCATCGGGCTTGCGGTATCATCCACAATTGCATTGACCGGACATTGTTGCAAACACGCATCGCACGTGATGCAGGTATCATCGATAATTACAGACATAGCTTATTCCTTATCTTTTGTAGTGTGAACTATACGCAAGAGCCACGGCGGCGGATTGCCCAATAATAACTCTTGAAGTTTTTTAATTGCTTCATCTATCCGTTCATTCTCAGCCGAACGCATCGGATAAATTTTGGCAGCTAACACCATCTTCGACGCCGTCGGACCGATTTGGGAGCAAAACATGATGTCTGCTTCTTTTACCGTCCCGATTTTGTACCCCAGTTTTTCGTGTTCGTCTTCGATCGCGTCTTGGGAGCTGTCGAGTGTTTTGATGTACTCGGCTGTCTCTGACGTGACACGATACAGCTCAAAACTCTTCGACCATCCAAAATGTTGATTGACAGAGATTCCATCCGATGAAGCGAACGCGATTAACATTTAGACGGCTACCGCTTCACGTGATTGGCGCTGTGCGATGGAAACATCATCACGAAACGTTTGCGGAGAGATTTCAGGAGACAATAATCCCCGTTTTTTGCTTGAACTGATCGTATAATCCGAACTGTTCACATAGTAATCATTGTAGTCCGCCGTATACGGCATATCCCACACAATACAGTCCTCTGTCGGACATGCTGCAGCACAGGCAGGGATTTGAGCATGACCGACACACTCGATACATTTTTCAGGTTTGACGTAGGTAAACTCCCAATCATCACGCGGTGAATCGCCCTCGCTTGCAATCGCACTTACTGGACACTCATCAATACACGCATCACAATTGATACATAAATCGGTAATCATTACAGCCATAATAGACTCCTTAAGAGATTTGATATAATTTGTCTTTGCATTTTTCGTACGAGGTGGAATCCAACACGGGAAGCAGTCTGATGTCGACCGCTTTGAGCAGCAATGTCACCGCACACCCCTCGCACAATTGCATCCGTTCAAATGCATCGGTGGTGATAAGCGAATTCATAATTCCGCACGGGGTCTCGACACTCACTTCACTCAGTACCAAACCCTTACGAAAATGTTGCAGTTCACCTGCTAGATGATTTTCGATGGAGACACTCCCCTCTTTTGCCCCCATGCAAATCGCGATTGCCGCCTCTTGAATACGGCACTCCACCTCATCACCGATTCGGAGCCATTTGGGTGCCTCGGTTTTGAGAAGTTTAAATATTGTCTCTTTCACCCGTACCGTGATGCAGCTAAAAAATTCATCGCTTTTGATATCTTCAACTTTCGCAAACAGTGCATTCATAGTAAACTCCTACCAAAGATAGATAACGATTCTTTTATCAATGATGTTTTCAAACTGTTCTAAAATCATCCCCGCTGTCGAGGTCGGCCCCAGATGACATCCCGAACACGCACCCAAATAGCGAAGCCAGATTTCAGGAGTATCCCCGCTAATATAATTTACCAATTCCACCCCGCCGCCGTCGCTTGCGAGAATGGGTCCGAGGTTATCGCTAATCACGGATTCAACCTTTGCTCTTTGGGCGGATTCATTGGAAGAACGAAATGCGACATTTATGTCGCACTCTTTATTTTGGTTACTTACGTAGGTCAACAGGGAATGCGCCTGAGATTCTCCCGCATGCGCCGCTTTTATCATCCATTTCATCGAATTTAGTACGTCATCATTTCGAAGCAATATTCCAAGTTTCAGCTGTGCAGTTGGCATATTGGCATTAGCAGCTACCGTGTAATGACGAATCGACTCTGCCATATTTGCTGTGACACCAATTCCGTTTTCATACATTCCGCCCAGATAAAATGCCGCCGTTTCATGCCCCAATAATGCTGCACGCTCAAAAAGTGCATACGCTTTATGGATATTTTTCGGCATACCGAAACCTTTTACGTACATGGTTCCAAGATTGACCATTGCATTACTGTTAAACTCGCCAAGAGATTCCCATATCGCTTTTGCACTCCTGAAATCTCTTGCATCGTAGGCTTTAATCGCCTGTTGCATCAATGTCTCTTCTTCCATAGCTGCTCCCTGTTTTCACTGCTTATTACGAAGACCATTGCAATTGCTGTTCACGCCTAAAGAATAAAAATTGCACAAGTGAAATTAATTTAACGTGAAAAGAACCAACATGGAATACATCATAACAGCAGAGATGGAAGAGATACGTCATCTCATTGCCCAAACGGCCGCCAAGCGCAATACTCTCAAAATGGAGATGGAAGAATGGTATAAGACAAATATGAAACGTTTTAATCGCACGAATGAACTCATAATCGTCGATTCAACCCTCTCCGAACTCGACAGCCATTACAAACGGCTGTGGGATTATCACAATACAAAAGTATCTTAAGGAGTTAACATGAATGAAAATCTAAAAAGGGAAGTGCTTAAACAAGCCAAAATAGCCTTTGAACACTCTTGCACACTGCGGGACAATGAACGGTTAGAAGTGTATATTTACGATGATAAAGTAATATTGTCCGAGGTCTTAACCGATGATCACACTATCATCTACACTACAAATCGTATTTTGTGCTATCAAGTATGGGGTCATGATTACCTCGAGGAGGAGATATGCGCATGGATCGATCATGCCCGTACGGAATTTAACCCCAAACCTCTCGAAGAGAGCATCGTCGAAACCCTTGGCAAGATCGCGGCAGCCAAAGGGGTCAGCCCCGATGAAATCAATACGAATGAAGTCTTTGCCAACTTACGTATGGATCAAATCGAGCAGATCGAACACGCTATCATCGAATACTGGTGGGATAACAAAGAGGTAGAAAACGCCAAATCATTGGCATTGGTACAGATTAATGAAGCGCTAAAGAGCATGGAGGGATGATACTCACCCTCCGCTCTTCTGCCAAAACCATTCATATCGAAATCTCAATAGATCATTTCAAACAGTTGCGCAATCCATCGATCAGCTCAGACGAGATCGAAAAGATTGCTTTCTCTTCCAATATCAACCCTTCACTTTTGCATGACTATGTAAAAGATTTACAACACTCAATACAAGAAATTACCGAACTCGATGGATCGTGCGACTATTCTGATCATTTATAGTGCTAGAACGATAATTGTATTGACTTGATTATACAAACCCAAAGGAACCCCATGTCAATTCAAGACTATATCGCCGAGAACAAATTAGAGTGGATGATCGTATTCAACGGCAAAACAGAGTCATACAACTATGCCTATCGAGGATGCCTCATCGTTACCGAGGGTAAAGTGATCTCATCCGAAAATACTCTTCCTCCAAAAGAGATTGTCAAACAAGTCTTGCTCGCTACCAACAGCGACACTATCGACTTTTTGGCGTGTGAACTCCCTACGATTAACCTGTTCGAAAGATTTGTCGAAAAATACAAAGACTACATGACTCCTGAGGGAAAATATCTTCTCTTTGTCTCCGATATTAACGGAAAAGGTAAAATTGTCTACGAAGGAATCACGTTCTACGTCTATGCATTGGATGAAAGTTCTGTGTGGAATGAAGTGCTTGACTACGCGGATCTCTCCAAAGGGGATTTGAAAAAGATGTCCGACAAAGAAAAAATCGACGCCGTGTGCAATGAGATTAAACGTACCAATCTTCGCATCGCCGACAAAACCTACGAAGAGATCAAAGCAACACAAACCGCTCAAGGCAAACTTGCTTTCGGAGTAGTATAATCTTCTTCGTCATTCCGTGCTACGACACGGAATCCAGCTCTTCCCTCAAGCTCCAAAACTTCAGCAGTGTATGCATTTCACTTTATATCACTCTGCATTCCCACTTCATCATTACTCTATCCCGATTACTGCACGTCCGCGACGGTTGAGGTAAAAGGTATCATACCCATCATCCCCGACGCTCATGCACTCACCCAAATATCCCTCATCATAGAGTTCAGACATGATATTTCTAACTTCTGTTTTGTCCATTTGTGCATACTCGGCAATATCATCCGATTCGTAAATGTTGTATTCCCATTCATCGCTAAGATTGAAGATGCTTTTCATCACTTTTAGTTTTGTCTCAGACATGGGATTCCTTCAATAGAGTAACTTGTTTTCTCAGCACGATCATTTGAAGCGGGTGAAGCTTCTCGCTCTTCACCCATGTTTCAAACTCTTTGACATAATGTGCTTTGATCTCTAAATGCAACTTCTGTGCTTGACTAACCAGCTCGGATAAAAGCCCTTTTGCCTCATCAAATGTTTGGTGTTTCAGCGGCCGTAAACGCCGAATAACTCCTTCAAAAAGCTTATCATTGTGATGCTCTACCGCCAACTCCAAAAACTGTGAAGCATGGAGGGCGGAGGCATAATGCTCATTCCAGATACGACCGTTGATCATCTGATCGCATGCCTGATCGATAAAAACGGGGGCAAATTCCAAAACCGCCAGCAATTCGGTAAAATCATTATCGACCAAGGCACGAAAGAGCATACGGCTACGGTTACGAATATGACGGCGTAAATCAGGATCACTGATTACCATCGGATTCAGACGTGTAAAGCGTTCCAAGGCTCCAAGACGGGAGTGGTTAAATGCCATAATCGCTACATCGGTATTGGGATCTTCTACTTGAGCAATGTGGGAACCGCTTGGGCGATGAAATGCCCACAATAAACGTGCCTCATCGTCCTCATGATACAAGTAAATACTATCCCCCTGCTCTTCAAAATCCAAATCGTCTTTGAGATTTTCGATATGCTCTCTATAGGTCAAAATAGACGACGTCTCCATAGCGTTCAAACCTTTTCAAATTTTTTTTCTCGCTCAACAAAAAGAGGGTCTGCATGGCAGGAGCTTTCTCCACCGTAAAATAGCCGTCGCTCAAAATAACGGCGAGATTCTTTTCTCCTGCATGAGCATTCAAATACTCAATAACAGGGGCAAACTGCGTTCCGCCGTTCCCTTTTGCAAAACTGATATTAGTTAATATGCCTTGCGCATCGTAGCTTTTTTTCTCTTCACTGTAGACCCGCTCATCGAACGGGAGTACACTCACCTCGAAATCGTGACTCATGCGAACAATAGAGTCGATAATCCCCAAAAAGCGTGCAAACACTTCACCAGTAATACTCATCGAACGATCCAAAAAGATAAATAAACTCAAACGGTTGCGGTCATAACGGTATCCGGGGAGATATAGCTCCTGATGGATAAAACGGCGGTTTGGACGGGAAAAATCAGACTCTTTGTCAAAAAAGCTCTCCGACATATAGGCGTGCAACAGCGTGTGCAGATCAATCGAGGGTTTGGTAATCTCATCGAACATCTCCAGCAGCGATGAGGGAATATTCCCCTGCTTGCGCGCTGCACCCATCGCTTGGATGATCAAGGCATCTATTTCCTCCTCTGCAACACGTGTATCCCCATCATGCTCGATAATATCCATCTTTTGCTGTGTCGGATTCTCTTCGCTTTGCTCTCCTTCATTGCTTTCACGATAAAGGGCGTGATATACCTCTTCGACACTTTTGTCGCGAAAGGACTCGATGACCATCGCCTCTTCATCCGCACTTCCAACCCGATTAAAATCGTTTAGAAGTAAACCAATCACGATATCGCAACTGCGATTCCATGTCGGCTTGTCGCGTCCGTGCATACGAAACGGATGTTTTAGGAGGATATGAAGTAGTACGTGGGCATAAAGGTATTTGAAACGGGCATCGTCGTACCCAAGCGTTTTAGTCTCATCGACACGGATACTTACTCCATCGGTCTCGAAGAGCATATGTTTATTACTCTGATATTTATGGGGAATAGAAAGGGCAAGGACGCTTAAAAATGGATGATCAAAGAGAAACTGTACCCGTATTTTTTCGAGACGGTTTTTGATGGGAGCATCCTTAAAGAATTTATCTCTATTAATGCAACTCTTGTACTATCTTTCTTATTCTGTGTCTCATATAGTGTTGACAGTTCAGTATAGAAAAATTGATACTTTCCTGACACAATCTGCGCTACACTTCCCGTATGAAAAAGACACTATTAATTTATGTGGCATTGATCCTTTTCTTCGGGATCGCCATTGCGGGAATCCTCCATTACGGAACGCTGCTAGAGAGCCATCTATTCTCTGAAGTCATAGCCCCTGCGGCTTCGTCACTACCGACAACGATTGGCGATACATTTCTCAAACAGCTCCACCATCCGCTCCCTTTGTTGCTAATCCAGTTTATCGTTATCATGGTTATCACACGGCTATTTGGCTATCTGGTCTCCTTTGTCGCGCAACCGACGGTTGTAGGTGAGATTATTGCGGGAATTATTCTCGGTCCCTCACTCATGGGAGCGTTGTTTCCCGATATGTTTATCTCTCTCTTTCCCAAAGAGTCACTCGGCAATCTCCATCTCATCAGCCAACTCGGTTTAATCTTCTTTATGTTTGTCGTGGGGATGGAGCTGGATTTCGATAAAATCAAAAAACAATCAAGCGCTTCGGTGTTTATCAGCCACGTCAGTATCATTTTCCCTTTTTTCTTGGGGGTGGCATTAGCCTATTGGCTCTATCCGATCTTCGCCCCCAAAAACATCTCCTTTATCCCTTTTGCCCTTTTTATCGGTATCGCGATGAGTATCACCGCGTTTCCCGTACTGGCTCGGATTATCAAAGAGAAAAATATCGGTGATACCCGTTACGGTTCCATGGCAATCACCTGTGCCGCCGCCGATGACATTACGGCATGGTATATTTTAGCTCTGATTATCGCCATTTCCGTTTCGGGATCGCTCAGTTCCTCTTTCGTATTATTACTCCTCATCGCCTTGTATGTTGTTATCATGTTTTACGTCATACGCCCCCTTTTCGCCAAAATCGGTCATACACAAAGTGAACGGCTCAGTATGAACGGTATGTCGTTTATTATCGTCTTGCTCCTCCTCTCCTCTCTTGCCACCGAAGCGATAGGGGTACATGCGCTGTTCGGTGCATTTATGGCGGGGGCGATGATGCCCTCATCGGCAATGTCGAGGCTCAAAGAACTCATCGCGCCGCGTTTGGAATACGTCAGCCTTTTGGTATTATTGCCCCTCTTTTTCGCCCTAACGGGATTACGCAGTGAAATCGGTTTACTCAACAGTGTAGATGCGTGGCTGATCTGCGGCGGAATCATCGTCCTTGCGGTGTTCGGTAAACTGTTCGGAAGTGCCCTTGCCTCCAAATACATGGGATTTAGCTGGCGCGATTCATTTGCTCTGGGGATACTTATGAATACACGGGGACTCATGGAGTTGGTGGTTCTGAATATCGGATATGAGATGGGGATACTCTCCACAGAACTCTTTACAATGTTTGTCGTCATGGCACTGGCAACAACCATTATGACCGGACCATTTCTGAATCTCATCACCCGTGGATTCAAAGAGAACAAAGTCGTCGAAACCATGCAGAAAAGTTTAATCGATCTCCTCTCTCACGAACTGCGAACCCCGCTCACCCTGATACGAGGAGCGGCCAGTAACTTATCCAATCCCCAATTTGCACTTAAAGATAATGATAAAGAGGAGATGGTGCAAACCATCGTCGAGGGGTCACGCCGCATGGAAAAAGTGATCGACAACCTACTGGTAAACGCACGGTTTCGTGAGGGGAAAACACCTCTAAACAAAACGATGCTTCGGATAGATGATGTGGTCTCTTCTGCACTAGCCGTAGCCGAAAATGATTGGAAACGACAGGCTAAACTCTCATTTCCCCCCGATCTTCCCCCACTCAGCGCAGATATAGCCTTACTCCAACTTGCCATCGGAAATCTGCTCGATAACGCATTTAAATACGGAGATGACGTAAGCGTTGAGCTTACCTCTGCCTTTAATGATATTACCCTTATTATCTGCAATAACGGCGATCTCCCCTCAGCCGATACGATAGCCTCACTCGGAAATATCTCGGGACGGCTCGATAATTCCGAGGGGAAACCAGGAACAGGGATCGGATTACGCCTTTCGCGAAACATTATCGAGGTGCATGGGGGAACCTTAGCAATTGATATGGATAATGGCTACTTTTGTGTTCGTGTGAGCCTACGGAGCGAATCATGAATCACCGTATTTTAATCGTGGATGATGATCCCTCCATACGTCGGTTGCTAGCAATGACACTCGCCTTTGCTGGATTTATGACAGAAAGTGCATCAACGGCAAAAGAGGGACTGAAAAAAGGAGCCGATGAGCATTTCCATTTGATTTTACTCGATTTAGGATTACCCGATATGAGTGGAGTGCAGTTTTTGGAACGCTATCGCCAAGATGAACAGACTCCCATTATTGTCGTCTCGGCAATCCATGATGAATCGGATAAAATAGCCGCCCTCAATGCCGGTGCAGATGATTATGTCACCAAACCGTTCAACACCGATGAACTCATCGCCCGTATCAATGCCAACCTACGCCGTGTCCCTCCCGCACAAGCGACATCGCCGATTTTAATCGTCGCAGATATGCGTATGGATATTACCAATCGGATTGTGAGTATAAAGAACGAACTCATCAAATTGACACCCAAAGAGTTTAAACTTCTCCGCGTTTTTATGGAGAATCAGGGCAAAGCTCTCACTCATGCATGGCTGCTAAAAGCAATCTGGGGAGTCGGCTATCAACATGAGACCCACTATCTACGCGTTTTTATCAATCAACTTCGCCAAAAGATCGAAACCGATCCTGCACGACCGAAATGGATTGTTACCGAAACGGGGATAGGCTATCGGTTCGTCGGATAGATTTATTGACATTTCAACCATCGATCTCGCTTTTTCCCATACCGCATCAGAGTGTTATTGGGTATTGAATGACCATCTAAAAGGGCATGTCGGAATCATTGATTTTTCAAATGGATGAAAAAAACTGGATGGGGGTTTGGACAGGAGTGCCAGAAGCTTCGAGAGCATTGTATCAATACTACAACGCAAGATTGAAGATCATTATTCACTCTAAAGAATATAATCCCCATAGCGTTCAATCCATGCATCAAATTCGGCACATGATGCAATATTTTCATCTTTGACAATCGCATCTTTAATCAGCATCACCCCAAACTCGGTCGGAAGTTTTTCAGAAAATCCAAAAAGATGAGTCGTTTGCTCAGAGCTTCCGCGATACAGTTCCACCAGCGCCGATACCAATGCATAGAGCAAGGCAGGCTCACTGCGGTCTATCTGCGGATACTCTCCTGCGTAGATGGCTCCAATATCGGGAAGTTTTTCATACACCTTCACATACGACAAAAACTCTATCCCTGCCCCGTAACCGATCAATCCGTAGATAATGGGTGCTATTGTGGAAGTATTATCAGTATGTTTGAGAATATGGGAGAGCATGTGGTAACTACGAGGGGTTGCAAATGCCGGATTGCTGTCATCGTCACTCACGGGTTCGCAGGTCAGCAAATCGGGACGAAAGCCCAAAAATCCGATGATAAACGGATGAAGCGCTTCACGTATTGCGAAAAGTTTGAAGTCCTCAAACCGTGCCTCAACGCTCAAATGGACCATACGGTTTGCCAGCGGTGTGGGGAGGCGAAAGACGACACCACGGTCACTGATACGGTTGCCTGCACAAATAATACGCCACCCGTAAGGCAGTTCATACTCCCCCATTTTACGATCCAGTACCAGCTGATAGATCGCCGCTTGTACCGACGGTGGTGCGGAGTTCAGCTCATCGAGAAACAATATCCCGCTTGAGTTTGGATTTTTTGGAAAAAAAACGGGAGCCATCCACACCGTCTGCTCATTACGGATTGCGGGGACGCCGCGCAAATCGACGGGATCCATCTGAGAGAGACGGACATCCACAAGCTCCAATCCGTGTTTTGCAGCAACATCGGCGACAATGTACGATTTTCCGATCCCCGGAGAGCCGTGGATAAATACGGGTATATCGGTTTCTATGAGCGTATTAAGATGGGTATAAAGCTCTGTCGTGGTAATCGAGGGTGTTTTCACGCCGATGCCTCAGAGATCAAACACGTAAAACAATGTTCTTGATCGTTACAGGATACACATGCAGGTGCTACTTTACCAATCGCGTCGTAAAGGAATTTTTTCCAAAGCTTATCTTTGGGTTTGAGTTGTGCCAGACGGGGAAAGTACTGAGCCATATAGGCACCCATCTGCGTGCGGCTTTTGAATCCCAAATCTTGATACAGATGATTCATCTCTAGGGATTTAAGTGCAATCAACGGCGCAATGCAATAGCGTGCTTCTTCGTTAATAGCGTATTTTTTCAGATAGCCATCTATCTCACGAAACATAATATCATGCTCTCTACTTCTCATAGTACAGACTCCTTGTACGTTTAAAAAGTAGATGCATATTTCATACTAAAAGTGATACCCAGTCACCCTACTCGCAGTTTTGTACGTCCCGTAAACAGCTTCAAAAAATCGTATATGTCACTGAGGAAAAAGGCACGGGTATCTTGATGTTCAAACCGCTGTAACCATGCACGCTCTTTGTTCAACAATCCGCGACACGGAACAACAAACTCCTCTTTGGGGAGAAGCGGTTTGAGCATACCGCAATCATTGATTGCATGGACAACTGCATCGAACAAATCATCAAGACGGTCATCTTCATCGTAGTGGTATAGCTTCCCATCCATTTTGTAAAACCGGTAGATTGCTAATATCTCATGCGCTTTATCGACTTCATTCATTAAATAGCCCTCCATTGCATATCGTGAGCAACTGCTACCGCTTCGTTGGTGATATGCCCCTCGTACGTATTGAGTGCGCTTGCATAGATTTCGTCTTTTAAAAGGAGATCCAGAGATGTCGAAGCAATCTTCAAAGCATACGGCAATGTCGCGTTCGTAAGAGCAATCGTTGAGGTACGCGGATACATCCCCGGCATATTGGCGACGCAATAATGGACGATCCCCTCCACCTCAAACGTCGGGTGGGAATGGGTGGTCGGATGAGAGGTTTCAAAACATCCCCCCTGATCGATGGAAACATCGACGAGAACGGATCCTTGTTTCATGATCGAGAGCATCTTATGCGTTATGAGCTTAGGCGCTTTTGCGCCGGGCAATAAAACCGTACCGATAACGAGATCGGCATCTTTTATATTATCTAATATACTATCATGCGTTGAATACAACATCGATACACGGGGGCTCATCACATCCCTCAAATAGGTCAAACGTTCGGTATTAATATCGAACATCACGACTTGGGCCCCCAAACCTGCCGCCGCATCCGCCGCCGATTTTCCAGCGACTCCGGCACCAAGGACAACAACACGGTTGGTTTCAACCCCGACCGCACCCCCTAGCAAACGTCCGCTTCCGCCGTTGTATCGTCCCAAATGTACCGCACCGAACAGTGTCGCCATCCGACCCGCAATCTCACTCATAGGCTCTAATAGAGGGAGTCGACGTCCTATACGCAGTGTCTCATACGCCAATGCTGTGATTTTTTTCTCGCACAGCACTTCAGTCAGCCGCTTATCCGCAGCGAGATGAAGATAGGTAAAAAGAATTTGCCCCTCACGTAAACGGTCATATTCGACTTCGATAGGTTCTTTTACCTTCATAATCATCTCACAACGTCCATATACCTCATCGGCACTGTCAATAATACATGCTCCTGAATCCGCATAGGCGCTGTCTTCAAATCCGCTTCCCAAACCTGCTTTGGCCTCTACGAATACGGTGTGGCCGTATTTACACAGTTCTCTAACACCCGATGGGGTGATACCGACACGAAACTCATCCGTCTTGATCTCTTTTGGAATCCCGATTATCATGTTTTTCCTCCTATTGCGACTGCATAGAGCAATGGCTTATCCGACCATTGCGAAGCTTCCTCATCATAAAAAGCACCTATTCCGCTACATCCGACACCAAGATCCTCACACGCCAGATACATATCCTGCGCATAAACTCCTGCTTCTATATGTGTGTGCGCCGTAAACTGCTCCGCGTAAATTAATAATACCATATTTGCACCCGCAATAAAGCGTTGTTCTAAAAGCAAATGTATCGTTTCACGATGATAGTTGCCTGTGATGGATAATTGACCTTTTCGATACACACCGCATTGCATAGAGTGTGCTTGCAAGACGATCGCAACGACTTCCAGTGACTTAGGAACCATTAACTGCATCACCATACCTATTACGGCATCATTCATAGCCTCTGACTTAAACTCTCTGGCACTGCGACGGGTACGATTGATGCTGGGATAATTGTCCCACTGCGTGACATAAATGTTTTGCGAATAGATGGGGGTATTTTTAATATTTACGGATAAGTTCTCATTTTTAACCGTGTAATCTGTTGGCTGTACGACCATAAGGGGATTTTTCAATTCCTTTACAAGACGTGTACCCGCTTTTCCAATCCCATAAACGGCCGCAATAAACTCATCCTCTCCCATTCCCATCATCCGATTAAGACCCTCGGCTTGTATCTGCGACATTTTTGTCAACTCCTGTCCATAATGTCGTACCGTGGCACTCAACGCACCAAGCTGATGCCCAAGGTCAAGATAGAGGTATCGCCATGCGCGCAAACCGTATTTCCAAGATGAGCGAAAGGGGACGAGCGAGACCATCACCATAAAGCCGTTGAAACGATTTTGCATCCCGACATACGATTCCACACCGTCAGCCTCAATCTCCTGTATCAAGACCAATTGCTCGGATACGACATCATGATGATAGATACCGCACAGTACCCCCTCAACATTACGGACTTGTACGTATATTTCCAGCGGTTGAAGATTACCGGCAGAGGGGACATTGAGTTGATAGTAGGGTTTTTGGGCAACGGTACGCAGTGATGTAATACACCGTAAATGCGAAAGCCACGATAGCGCCGGTACGTTATGCAAGGAGAGACGATAGCAAAAATGGGGGTAATGTTTAAAAAGAGAAGGTTGTGTATCCCACTCTAAAAAGGTCGTTTTTTGGGCGACTTTGAGCGGGCTAAGGAGGGTTTCTTCACGCACTTCAGACGTTAAACGCCCATCCAGTTTTCGTGGTCGTGCCCTTTTTTCTTGAAATTGGCCGCTTTATCGACGGCTTCGATGCATTTGTCATAATCCACTTCATCGGTGATTTCAGGAACGATCTCTTTGTAGGAGATCATCCCCTCTTGATCGATGACAAATACCGCACGGGCAAGTCGGTCTTTGAGTTTCCCCTCACCGATAAGCAAGCCGTAACGCTTGGCAAAATCGCGGTTGGTATCAATCACAACATCGGCACCGTCAATCCCCTCGCTGGCAACGAAATCTTTGACAAACTCGACATCGTCCGTCGTGACCATGATCGTTTTGAGTTTTTTGAACTGTTTGATGAGGTCATTGAATTTTTTGGCTCCCAACGAACACACTTCAGTTTTGAGCGAAGGGATCGCTATGAGCAATTGTGCGGTTGGGGCGATCATGCCGATGACATTTTGTGTTCCATCGAGGTTGGTTACGCGCGATGCCGGAGCTTCACGCCAAATTGTCATCTCTTTTCCCTCTAATGGTGTAGGGGTTCCGTGTACGGTAATGTGCATTGTCAATCCTTCTCATTGATTTTGAGAATAGTGTGCAAAAATGGTTCTAGGGAACTGTCTATTTTTTACTCACCACAAGAACAGTTTTGTCTTCTTAGTTGTACTACAATATACTTATCACTAATAGATAAAAGATGAAATCATGATGACATTTGAAGCAAATATACCCAATAGAGAAGAGTGCCAGACCTGTCCCCTCACGTTCGCATACAAAGAGATCAATCTGTTGTATGAAATTGCGGTGATACTCACAAGCGCCCTCGATATCAATGAGAGTATTGAAAAGTCGATGCGTAAACTCAAACAGAATGGATATCTCGAGCGATGCGCCATTTTCAAAAAGAAAGAAGATGTAGATGAGTTGGAACTCGTAAATTCTATCGATCTTGAGCCCTATCAAAAGAAAATGGCAACCTATCGGTTCGGTGAGGGGGCTACGGGACTGGCCGCCAAAAGCCGTGAACCTATTGTTATCGAAAACATCCATAACAACATCAACTATCTCAATAAAATGGGGAACATATCGACCCAAATGGTCTCCTATGTCGCCGTACCGCTGCTCCAAGACGACGAAATAATCGGGGTAATCTCTGCAAACATCGGCAAAAACAGTCCACTAAATTTCGACGAAATCGTCCGTATGCTCACGATCGTAGGGACCTTATTTGTGGGATCCATGAAAGTACAGCAAATCATCGTCAAAGAAAAAGAGTCACTCAACGAGCTCAAAACCTACTACAAAGAAGAGAGCCAAAAAGAGTACAAATTTGAGAATATTGTGGGAAAAAGTACCAAAATGCAGCACGTATTCAGTCTTATCAATACCGTAGCTCCCGCGGATGCAACAATTCTTATTCGGGGTGAAACCGGAACAGGAAAAGAGCTTATCGCAACAGCGGTCCACAATCTAAGCCGACGTCAAAACGGTCCGTTCATCAAACTCAACTGTGCCGCAATCAGCGAAACACTTCTGGAATCTGAACTTTTCGGACATGAGAAAGGGGCTTTTACCGACGCTCGAGAGATGCGAAAGGGACGATTTGAACTCGCCGATGGAGGGACGCTGTTTCTGGATGAAATTGGAGACATTACCCCCACTTTGCAAGTAAAACTGCTCCGTATATTGCAAGAGCAGGAGTTCGAGCGTGTCGGGGGGAGTAAAACGATCAAAACCAACGTCCGACTTGTCGCCGCTACCAACCGTAATTTGGAAGAGATGGTACGCAAGGGTGAGTTTCGCGAAGATTTGTTTTACCGTCTCAACGTCATCCCCATCTATCTCCCCCCGTTGCGCGAACGGTATGAGGATGTGAAGCTACTTATAGAGCACTACTTGCACCAGTTTATGAAACTGCACCGTAAAAATATGCACTTTACCAAGGCTGCCATGGAGTTGCTACTCGATTATCCATGGCCTGGAAATATACGGGAACTCCAAAACACGATGGAGAGGATTGTCCTCATCTGTCCGGATGGTGAAATTCAGCCGGAGATGCTGAGCCATGTATTGCCGTTTAACTACCAAAAACTCTACATGCAGCCAGAAGTACCGACGATGACACCGCCCACCTACATGAGTCCCCCTGCACCACTACCGCCTCAGGAAAGCGGTGCACCGATGACGAAAAAAAATCTTCTTGAGTTGGAAAAAGAGTCTATAATACAAGCACTTATAGACTCTCACGGGATCCAAAGCAAAGCAGCACGGCTACTGGGAATGACCGCACGCCAGATCGGATATAAAATCAAGCAATACGGCATCGAGTTTTAGTCGCTCAGCCTTTTTGCCATCACTTCCGAGGGAAATTTTTTCACTCCTGGCTCGATAAACCACACTTCACCATTACCAAGTTCCACTTCTCCACCCCATTTTTCATCGGTATCAAACTCTGCTTTGAGGATCGTCTCTTCCATATCTTTTTTAGCGACATAAAATGAGATTGCCCCCTTACTGTCATAACGTAACATAACCTTTGCCATAACCTATCCTTTATATTTAATAATATTATAAATCCATCGCCCTACTGTGCGTGAAAAAACTTCCGAATGCGATGCCACCAGTCTGATGAGAGATGACCCTCAAAACTTATCCGTAAAAAGGTACCTGCAAGGCGTCGTATAATCGTATTGACTTTATAATCACGATCATTGCTGGTCGGAAAATCTTCACGATAATGGCTTCCACGACTCTCTTCTCTGGCCAATGCAGACATCACCACAGCTTCTGCAACCGTAAGAGAATTACGAAACTCCAGTATCGACATCAGTTCGACATTATTGGTACGCTCCTTGTTCACACAACACAAACCTGATGACATTTTCATCAAATAATGGACATATTCGAGAGCATCCACCAATGAATTATGGTTTCGAAACACCCCCACATTTTTATAGAGAATATTCCCTAAATTACGACGCATAGTGTTGATATTAAAGCGGCTTTCCCCCTCTAAAATCATGTCGATATAGCGTAACTCTTTCGCTACCTGTCCATAATCAATCGGGTGAAATTTCCCTTTTTTCGCCGCTTTGGCAGCATTAATCCCAGCAAGTTTTCCGAAATACGCCCCCTCCAGCAAACTGTTTCCCCCAAGACGGTTCGCACCGTGTGCACCGCTATACGCACACTCACCACAGACAAAAATATTATCTATGTCACTGGAAGTATCATCACGGCTCCATATACCCCCCATCGTATAGTGGGCTGATGGGGTAATCGGGAGGAGTTCGGTGACAATATCAATCCCTGCTGTGTTAAGGGCATGTTTTCGCGCTGAAGGGAGTTTTTTATCGATTAACTCCTCCCCCAAATGACGAAAATCGAGATATACTTTATGCCCCTCAAACAGATGACGAACAATATCGCGAGAAAGTTTGTCTCTGGTTTGGAGCTCATCGGTAAAGCGCCATCCGTTTTCATCGACGATATTCGCCCCCTCTCCCCGTGCCGCTTCACTAATGAGGGTTCCGCTGTTTAGGAGAGTCGTCGGATGAAACTGGACAAACTCCATATTGACAAGACGCATTTTGGCTCTCAAAGCAATTGCGACCAAATCGCCGCTTGATTCTTGTGAGTTTGTCGAGTGACCGCGATAAATCCCCGCATATCCGCCACCTGCAAGAACGAGTGATTTGCATGCGAAGGCGATCACTGCGCAATCGCGTCGGCGTAACATCGTGATACCGGAGAGTTTCTCATTGTAGGTGGCGATACTGAGCATTAAATGGTTGCTAAAGATTTTAACCCCCTCTTTTCGACATTGACTAAAAAGAGTTTGGGTGATCGAGGCTCCCGTTTTATCGGCAATGTAACACGTCCGCTTTGCCTTGGTTCCGCCAAAAGGTCTTTGTGCGATACTCCCGTTGTCTTGGGTATCAAATTCTACCCCCATTTTTTGGAGATCTTCAATGATCTCTTCAGCACCGACCACCATCGAGCTCACGGCAGAAAAACGGGCTAACTTATCTGCCCCATTTAACGTATCGGAAATATGATCTCGACAACTATCGTGACGGGTGGTTTTAAGAACCGCATTGATCCCCCCTGACGCGACGGCAGAGTTGGAGCGAAGAGGGGTACTTTTAGAGATAAGGGCAACATTGAGCCCAGCACGACGTGCATAAAGTGCTGCATAAAGTCCCGATATGCCACTGCCGACAACAATTACATCATACAGCATAACTATCTCGCATCAGTGTATTCATAGATTCCACCGACGCCGTGGGAAGATATGCCAAAATCGTATTATCAATGACGTGAGAGGGGTCAACAGCACCAAAAATCGCCGTGATCGCTCCCGTGCTACGAGCAAACTGCAACGCACTTGCTACATCACTCAACTCACTCGTTTGCATAAGCTCCCCGATTTTGGCAGCAAACGGCCGTTTGAAAAGATTTTTTTGCAACATCGGAGATGATCCTAATAAACTGAGTCCAAACCGTGCACACACTTGCATCAGCGGATAATACATCCCGTCTTCCCACCGCTGATTGGCATAACTGTACGCGTGCGGTTTCGCCATATTAAACGGACTTTGAAGATATTTAAATCCATGATCCTCACCCCCTACCGCTTGTGCAATTTCCATCACTTTTGCCAGAGAAATGTACTCCATATGCTCCTCTTCGTACAAAAATCCATTCCACGCCGCGATTCCGTATGCAACTATTTTTCCTTCAGCCCGTAGCTCTTCGAAGAGCACAAACGCCGCTTGAATTCGGGCATAAAACGTCTTCTGATCAACATATCCAAGTTGTGTTTCAGGATTGTGTAGAAAGAAAATATCAATCGTCTCAAGTTCAAGATTTTTCAAAGACTGCTCACAGCTCCAGCGCAAATACGCAGGGGTCATACAATGCTGATCGATAATAATCTCTTCTTTGGTTGCCAATCCTGTGTCTATCATATTTTCCTGTATCCATCCGTACGGATTCTCCGGAAACGGGAAATCCAGAGGAATAAATCCACCTTTTGAAGCGATAATCACCTCTTCACGCTTTATCTCACCGCTACTTATCATCTCACTCAACGCTTCACCGATTTCCCGCTCCGACATCTGATAGCGGTAATTGATCGCCGTATCGATAAAATGGATACCGTACCGCAGCGCCGTCTTGATCGCTTCGGAATAATTGATAATGTAATTTTCCTCTTTGTACGGTTCGGCTTTATAGGTTCCGATCCCAAGCGAGGGGAAGAAGAGCTCTCCGTTAAAACGGTAAAAATCTTTTGTATAGGATCCAAATTTTTTGAGATACCCGAACGTCCCCTCTTTGGTTGCGTGTGACATTAGACGACCATCACACGCAAGTTGGATTTGAGTTTAAAATTCAGCATATCCTGCATCCCCGCAAGCGTCGTTGTCGTGTTCATCGAACAGCTCATACACTCCCCCTTATACTGGATATAGAGTTCATGCCCCTCTTCTACTTCTTTTAGATCGATGACTTCCACATCGCCGTGATCCGCTTTGAGCGTAGGACGGATATATTCCTCAAGGATCGATTCTATGCTACGGAGTTTTTGTACTAAACTCATTGCATTGAAATTACCGTCCCCTTTTGCCTCTTTGATTTTCTTGCTGATCGCCTCTTTGGTGAGTTCCCCTTGGATTTCGGCGAGCATATCTACGAGATAGACATCTTTTTTCTCATGTCCGCCCGGTTTGATACACGATTTACAAAAACCGCCCGCCTTGGTATAGTCGGTGATTCTTTCGATGGAGTCGAGTTTGTTGAGGCGTATCACCTCTTTGAGGGTATCGAGACTCACGCGGGCACATTCGCACACGATAAATTCCGTCTCAAACTCCGACATATCGACCCCTTTGTAGATCGATGCCGCTTTTTTGATAACGTCGTACGCCATCACCGAACAGTGCATCTTTTGCCCGGGTACAGCAGGGATATCTTCTTCATCGCGCAGTGCTTTTTCGACATCGATATTGGTGATTTTCAACGCCTCATCGACCGTTTTGTCCATGCACAGCTCTGCCATCATATCGGAGCTGGCAATCGCCGTACCGCATCCGAAACTTTTAAATCGGCTTTTGATGATCACATCATTTTTAGGATCAATCATCCAATACAGACGTACCGCATCGCCGCAGCTCTCCGCGCCGAAATCGGCAATAATAAGTTGCTTCTGAGCCGTATCCGCCTCTTCTTGCGTGATCTCTCCCATATTGATAGGATCGTTCATACGTCGTTGTACCTCATTTGAGTATTCTTCCCATAATGCTCCACCGATTAATGTATCTCGTGCCATTGATTGCTCCTTGATGAATGATAATTCCCATCTTATGCAAGAGATGTTCTCATTAAAATCTAACATTTTTGTCATACCTCTCATCAAGAACAGAATATGCAGTAGGCTCTCTATATCACCACTAAGGATTTATTATGATGCAAATAACCGCCGTTTTCAACAGACACTGTCTCAATGATGTTTTACGCGAACTTTTTGATAATTTGATCGAAGGGGTCACCGTAATGGATGTCATAGGCAAAGGCTCTCTCGGAATTGCCGAGAAAAACAATGCACCGGACCTGTTTCCAAAAGTCATGCTGCTTATCGTTGTTTCCGATAACGATAACAAAGAAGCCGCCATGGAAGCGATCCGCGCACATACACAGGATTTGGGTCACGGTGCAGGTAAAATGTGGGTAACCCCTGTCTTGGAGGTCGAACGGATCCGTACGGGGGAAAAAGACGAATCGGCACTGGCACAACCCGCTCCCCGCACCACTCCTAAAACCAATACCCACTTCACAGCTGTCGATACCCCTTCGAGCTAACAATGAGCTGCTTACAGCAGCTCTAACTTATACAAAAACAACCGCTCTTTATACGAGGGGATATCGAGTTCCTGACGGTATTTCGCGATGACACGTCTCACCATTTTTTCTCCAAACTTTTCTTCTATCATTTCATGCAGCAATTTGTCGCTAAACGGATCCTCTTTGTTTTCACTCAAAACCAAACGCTTCAAATAATGCTTGATCTCTGATGTCGAAACTTCGCCGATGGAGTTGGAAAAGAAATCTTTAAAGGCATAAAGCCCTCTCTCTGTCTGTATATATTTATCCGAAATCGCTCTGGAAATCGTTGATTCATTAAATCCAAGTTCATCGGCAACATCTTGTAGGCGCAGCGGCTTGAGCTCTCCCCCCATAAAAAAGCTGTACTGTTTTTCGATCAGTACCAGTGCAACGTTATAGAGTGTCGCTTTGCGTAGATCGAGGAGCTTAACCAACTCTCTCGCCTCTTTAAATTTTTGTTTGGAAAAGTTGTCGTATTTGTCGATCATGTTCACCTGCAAATCGGGATAAAATGCGTGATTAATCCGAACATTCAATTCTGATCCCGAAAACTCAACGAACAAATCGGCGGTGATTTGTGCTTCAGGCTCCATATACTCCAATGCCGGAGGGTTTTTGAGCTGCTGCAAGACGTGTTTCGCATCTCCGAAATGGGGATTTTTGATAAACTTTTCCATCTTATCGAACTGCAATATCATCGCCGAGAGTAAAATGCTCAACTCATCCTCCAGATCATAATCGCTAAGCTGAAATAAAAACGACTCTTTGTAGTCAACAGCCCCCACGCCGGAGGGTTCCAAATGGGCAAATCGCTGACGCACCCGCTCTACTGTTTGAGCGTCTGTATCACATTGGATAGCGATCTCTTCAACACTCCCGTCAAAATACCCTTCATCATTGATATAAAAGATGATTTGTCTGGCTATTTTTTGTGATATCGGCGTCGGGAATAAGGGGGCTACAATCTGCTCATCAAGTTTCTCATACAAAGAGGTAGAAGCAATACTCAGCCATTCGATCTGATCGCTAGAAGCATTCGCAACATAGTTTTGAAAAGCTCCATAAGCCGACGAACCTCCTGCTTGGGCATTTGACTCTTCAAATCCCGATTTGACTTCGAGGCAGGGGTTTTCATTCGTGATCACTTGCAGATGTTTTTCCAAATCGTTCAATGAACATTGTAAAAGAGGTAGCCATGTCTGCATCGATAATCGGGGGAGTTGTTTTTGTTTAAAAGAAAGTTTTGTTTGCATAATCATCACCTATAATAGTTTATTACCAAACCTACTGCATTTATTGTTCTAGATAAAATTATAGGGATTTTCTACGTAATAAGGTGATTAAAAAAGAGGCAACATGCCCCAAAAGAGGCAAGTTTTAGTATTTAATGCGTACCAATCCATTAGGCTGTACGACTTTCATTTGACATGCAAGACGCGCTTTTGGGCTGGTTTCAGCGACCGTCTTTAGTACTGCTTTCTCTTTGTCATTGATGGGGCTCATAAACTCCATCCCCGATTCGATCATTACGACACATGTACCGCATTCGCCGTCACGGCAGCCAAAAGGCAATGCACTCCCCGAAGCCTCTACAATGTCTTGAATCGTTTTGCCCGGTTTGACATTGATTGCCAAAAAGTCATTTATAATCTCTACACGTGTTGTCATCCCAACTCCTTTGTTTAATTATGATATTAGCCTCTATGGCACCAATTATGCTTGATACGGTATGCAAAAATCTCAAAAAATGTTGATATTACTCCCCTTCTTCTTGAGATTGCTCCGCCTTTAGGGCAGCCCGCCCAGCACGATGTTCTTTGATCCATCGCAGCTCTTCGGCGACCTCATCATATCCGTCATACTCAGCAGCACTTTCCAATTCTGCTTCGCGGCATCCGTACGTCTCACCCTCTTCGATAAAATGGACCTCATAGATACGGATTACCTGTAAAAAGTCACCGATGTGTTTAACATACCCCTCAGCACCGGGATAGACTAAAATCTCATTCAGCCCTCTAAAAGGGTTAGAACCGTCATTACGAATCGGTTTTGTAATCCGTACACGCTGACCTAAACGAAAGGTCGGCAGAATCTCGTCTCTAGTTGAAGCTGATATCTGGTTGGCTTGTGCATGCGTGAACTCCATGGCTGACCTCCTCTACATCATTACAGCTGCTCGATGTTGAACAACTACCGCATCCGCCTGGTTTATCAAACATCTCCCAAACATCTGCTGCCGATGGGCTGTAACCGTTTTCGAAATTTTTATAGACGCTAATGAGAGCAAATTTATAGTACTCCAGCAGTTTTGTATCGCTGCCCCAGTCATTACCTTTGGCTTTTTCAACCATTTCACCGAATCTTTTCATCATGTGAAACCGTTTTACATAGACTAAACGTTCATCGTATTCAATATCAAAAAATTCGAAAAACTCCTCGGTATCGGTAAGTTTCTCAAAATCGGCTAACGTTCCCATCGCATACTCCTTATAGTTTCATTTCGTCTTTGAGCTGGTTTGCCCATGCGACAACTCTTGCTTGCGTCATATCCTCTTGATTCACATCATCAATCCCAAGTCCGCAGAACTTATCGCCACGCTGCGCCAGTGAGTATTTATAGGTGTATCCCTCCGTAGGTACATAACCGTAAGCCTCTGCTCCCAGAGAAACAAACAGATCATTTATTTTTCCAAGGGCGCTCAAAAAATGCTCCCCGTGCGTTTTCTGATCACCGGCACCGAAAAATGCCACTTTCTTTCCGCCCAGATCGGGACGTTCATTGTCAAGTTCATAGAGAGGATCAACCCAGTCGCGCTGCGGATCCCCCTGTCCCCATGTCGATGAACCGATGAGCAGTACATCAAAATCTTCAAACTGTTCAATCCCGTCATAGTCCTCTTCCATGTCGATCAGCTCTGCACCCGCGAACTGCTCTTCCAAAAGCTCTGCCGCACTGCGCGTCACACCGCTGCTGCTACCGAAAAAAATACCTACTTTAGACATAATTACGCTCCTATTCCACTGCACGGTTTGTATTGCTCGTAGATCGCAATCGCTTTCGCCAAATTCTTGTCCCCTTCTTCAAACAATGCTTCGAGAGAGCGAAAACTAAAACGGTGGGCATCTTTAAAATACTTATCAACGATACAAATACGATCGGTCAGAACCGCACATCGTCCAAATCCCTCGTGGCTCATCTCCATGATAACGTTGCACACAACACCGGTTGTACGCTCAAATGACAATGCTATTGCTTTGTAGATCATCTTGATATCATTGATCATCATCTCGTCTATATCCGCGATTACCGGAACTGCTTTGAGTTCCTCTTTCGTTTTGACGTACTTTTTGATCAATAGCTCTTCATCACTGATGCGTGCCCAATTCCCAAACTGATCCAACGCACGGATCTGTCGAATCAACTCAACCCCAAAAGGGTTCATTACTTTTTCTGCTTCCATATTATTCTCCTTGGGCCCATCTGTCTTGTCGTACGTCGTGTTCGGTTTTCATCTGTATAATCTGTTTTACCCACGGCGGCGGATTGCCGTTGATCATCTTCACCAAGTCTTTGAGGACATCCACAATCAGCGTCGGCTCATTGACCTTCATCGGGTGAATACCGGCACGAATGACTTTTGCCGCTGCCGTTCCGCCGATACTCTCAGAATACATGATGCTGATTCCCTTAAGGGCACGAACACGAAAATCCGTTTTGTCATCATCCTCCAAATTAGCGGTATCCGTTTTGATTACTTCGGAGAGTTCAAATCCGTCTTTGGAGACGTTGTACACAACGAACTCTTTCGCACCGCCGAAGTGGGCGTTGATCTCTTCCATGTCTTTGGTTGCAAAAGCAACTTTCATCGCATTACTCATCGGCTTATCCCCTTCAATAGTGATTTTAGTGTTCATGTTTCACCTTTCTCAATGTGTTGGCTATTTCAAATAAAAAGTACGTGCTTCCCTCATACAGCTGATCATGCTTGAGCTGGTTTCCCAACTCTTCGTAATTAGGGAATCCCCGAATCACCAATGCCGTATTGTGGTAAGAGTGCAAGATTCGTTCTGCATGAAAATTACTGATAACCATGTCCGCACGATCAAAAAAACGTCGTGCGTCTTCCAAATCCCCCACGAAAACATTCTGGGCATCTATCGTATGCAACACCTCACTAAACGTCGTCGAGACCGCCGCATCGACCGTTCCCCCGACACTGCGGATCAACGCGCACATTCCCACGAGCATATCCGGTTCACCCGTAATGACGAAATGAGAACTTCCGATGAGAAAATGAGAATCGAGCATCGCATCTTGCAATCGTGCGCGCCATCGCTTGATAAGCGGTTTTGGATCGGTATGTCGGATTTTCATCATGCGTGCTACAAAATTGTCGCACTCGATCAATCCCATCAAATGATCAAAATGGAGGTGCACCATAGCAGGATTTTTTTTCTGCAAAACGTGAGCTGATTTTTTCATCGACTGCCCGATGGTAATCACCGTAGCCGAGGTAGCAAGAGCACGTATCTCATCCACAGTGATTCCGCCATTGGCCAGTTTCCCCTGCCCCTCTTCCCAATAACCGTCCAAAGAGGTGGAGAGATCAGGCAGAGCATAGGTCTCAAACCCAAAATCCTCGCACAGTTCTTTGATCTTTTCGATCTCGATGGGTTGCATGCTCACATGGGGCAATATCACGAGCTTATTGGGCATAACCTCGGTTGCGCTCTCGGTGAGCTGATCGATCATCGCACTCACCGTCAACGCCCAACCGCTCTCCAATCCCCCCTCGTAATCGGGAGTATGCACAAAAACATAAGGGATTTCGATATGCCCGCCGACACCGCGTACATCATCCCCTTTAGTTTCAGTCAATCCCGTAGTATGCAAGCCGATCATGGAGGGTTTGAGATTTTTCTCTTTGTTCTGGATGTTTTCAATCGCCATAAGTATCGAGTAGTCGCCGCCATCCAGTACAGCCGTGATATCGCTGACCGATGTGTTACGCACGGCAATGGGTTCATTGAAGTGTCGGGTAAAAAAGACCTTCGTATACGAGGCACACCCTTGCGCACCATGCATCAGAGCCATACAGTCTTTGACCCCTAAATAGGCAAGCGTTGCCCCCATAGGTTGGGAGTGTTTGATAGGGTTGACTTGCAGTGGTTTGTGTTCGTGTTTGCTGAGGGAGAATTCCATGGCAACTCCTTGTTATAAGGAGTATTGCAAGATTTGTGCGAGAGTCATATTCTAATCTCCCATTAACTCTATCGGAGTAAAATCTACGTATTACTTTATCTCAGGAAAAACACGATGAAACACGTCCTACTCCTCAATCTCCACCAAAAATACGATGGATTTGCCAATGGCAATCTGACCCATGACTTAATGAACGAAGCCAAAAAGTTTTTTCTGGCAAACGGCTACGAAGTGCGTGAAACAGCTATCGATGAAGGCTACGATGTCGCCCAAGAGCTTGAAAAGTTTAAATGGGCTGATCTTTTCTTCGTCCAGTCACCCGTCTATTGGATGGGACTGCCGTGGCTAGCCAAAAAATACGTCGACGAGATTTTCTCAGGCGGAAATAACACCGTTACATACGTCAGCGACGGAAGATGCCGTGATGATGCGTCCAAAAAATATGGCAGCGGAGGATTGATGCAGGGGAAAGAGTATATGCTCAGTTTCACGTACAACTGCCCTGCGAGCGAATTTAACAATCCCGAAGGATTTTTCGAGGGTATGAGCGTTGATGAGGCAAATGTCGCTTTGCACAAAACTTTTCAGTTTTGCGGTGCTACGTCACTATCTAGCTATTCCGTTCATGATGTCTACAAATCGGATTTCAGTATCAACGATGCCCTTCAAGGGCTTCAACATGCTCTAGCGGAAAACTTTTCTCGCTAGGAAATCATTTTTCCCACGGCGCTGCTTTGCCGACATTGGCAAAGACGGGATTTTTAAACGCATATTTCAAATCCTCCGCGAGATTGAGCAATCCGCCATATCCGCCGTAACTCGTTTTCTTCTCCTGATTGACATCGATAAACGAGATTTTTTTCTTGATCGCCGTGTAGAGGCTACGCCCACCGGCGAGAAGGATATGCGCCCCTCGCTCATCGATCACTTTTCCCTGCTCTGATGCGGGAGCTTTCATCAACACACCGTTTTCACCCAGATACTCGCGCGCTTTGTCGATGTCATCCTGCGTCGATTTTGCGATACTGGTCGCCACCACCTCGATCCCTAAATCCTGCAATCCCGAAGCGATCGACCACGCTTTGTTCCCACCGGTGTTGAGAACCGCTTTTTTCCCTGCGAACATTTCACGATAAGGGATGAGTGCCGTTTCCAGTTGCGCTTCCGCTTCGGCGATCACCGCTTCGGCACGTGCAATTAGTTCGGGACATCCCAGTGCGGTAACGATTTCACGTATCGCAAAAGAGGTATCGCGTTTGCCGTAAAACGAGACCGATATCCAAGGGATGCCATACTGCTCATTCATTTTCCGTGTGAGGGTGATGAGAGATTTTGCGCAGACGATAACGTTGAGTTTTGCGCGGTGTGCCGTACGGATATCGCCCACACGACCATCTCCGCTCATGGAGCTAAGGACACGGATGCCGATTTTTTCAAAGAGGGGCAGATATTGCCACATGTCTCCCGTAACATTGTAGTCACCGATCAAATTGATGTCATAAGGGGTCGTAAATTCGGGTTCTTTGGTCCCGATCAGGTGTTCCAAAACCGCTTCACCTGCAAGCCGTGAACCGAGATTTTTACTCCCGACAAATCCGGGTGCATGGACAGGGACGATGGGGACACCGTATTTTTCGCTTCCCTGCTTGCATGTCATATCGATATCATCGCCCACCAAGGCCGTAACGCACGTCGAATAAACGAAAATCGCCTCCGGCTTGTAATGTTCCATAATATAATCGATCGAATCAGCCAGCCGCTTATCTCCGCCGAAAATGACATCATGAGTCGTTATCCCCGTCGTAAAACCCATTTGGGTATGGTCACGCCCGGTGTACGATGTTTTTGTCTCACGCGTCTCCCATGATGCCCCCAAACAGGTCTGAGGACCGTGTACGAGATGAACGGCATCTGCATAAGGGAAAAGGGAGATCTGCGCCCCGTCGAAGGCACATCCCCCTGCCGCAAGACCGGGTTTAGGCTTATCACACCCCTCTCCCGGTTTTTTGTCTTTGCTGTGAGAGCAGGCGCTCTCGTTCATTAGCTCTTTGATTTTCGCGCGGCTGACCATGGGAGGCTCCTAGGAGTTAAGTACCCATTTGAATGCAAGTTTTGTGCTAAGAAACCTATTTCTTCTTTTGATGTTAAAAAATTAGACCTCTATTGCAATTATTTTTTCTTTTTCCCCAAGAGCGGCAGTTTGTTCAAACAACTCCAGCATCGGCCAAACACTGGGAGAATAGCCGGGATAGCGTTTCTGTGTAAGGGAGATCGTTGCTTCTTTGTCGGTTTTTCGGACCAAGAATGCAACACCGCACTCCATAATGTTAACACCGCAGCGGTTTAGTTCATCAACGCGTTCAAAATCAAGAGAATCACTCACAATGAGCAATAATGTATCATACGTAAGAGATTTGACGGCACCCACACGCAAAACCGCACGAGATGTTTCATACAAATCCGATACGGTGGTGATGTATCCTTTATTTTTTCCCACAATAGAGAGATACGATGCAGGCGTATTGTGCACCGAATTTTGAAATGCCGTAGGACTTACGGTCTCGCCCGCAGCAATAGCATGGAGAATTTCAAAGGTCTCATTCACTTCTCCGTACGCGTTTCCAATAATAATCGGAACGTCCCATGAACCGATCTGATCGGTCAGATACAGGGCAATACGGGCATTTCGTGTTAAACGTCTGCGCAACATCATATCAGGGACGATATTTTTTTCATTCAAGCTCGCAATTTTTTGAGCATCTTCTATTTTTGTATATTTTACGATTTCAAGATTAATCTGCATGGGTTTTCCCTAATACAATCGACACATTACCACCGCCAAAACCAAAGGCATTGGAGAGGACATAGTTCACCTCTGCTTTAACCAATGTCAGGGGATGTGAAATGGCGGCATTAACAGGCGATTTTAAATTAACGCACGGCGGAATGGTACGGTGCAAAATCGACATGGCACTAATAGCAACTTCCAGCGCACCGCAGGCCCCTAATGTATGCCCTGTAACGGCTTTGGTCGATACGACAAATGGATTTTTACCGAAAATTGTCTCTATCGCCACGCTCTCTATCTCATCATTCGCAACAGTCCCGGTTCCGTGGGCATTAATATAATCGATTTGGGAATCCTCCACTCCGGCTTTATCTAATGCTTCTCTCATCGCGGCTCTGGCCCCCTCCCCTTCGGGATGAGGATGGGTAATGTTATACGCATCGGAGCTCACACCGCACCCCATAATTTCAACACACTCAGCCGTTTTTACGGATGAGATCGCCAATACCGCAATCCCCTCAGCGACATTGATGCCGTTGCGCTCTGTATCAAAAGGGCGTGTATTTTCACGTGACGCAATCCCCAACCGATCAAAGCCATTGACCGCAGAACGGCTCAACTCATCGGCGCCGACAACGACAACGGTTTTATAGAGTCCGTGAACGATAAGATCAACCGCAAAATCGATAGCCACAGAGCTGCTCGTACAGGCCGTTGAAAAAGAGAGAGCCGATTTAAAACCAAATCTCTGCTGCACTTCACCGGCAATAGAGCCGATGCTCATCTCCTCAACGGTAATGTTTTGGAAATTTCCATCGGCAAAAAACTTTTCTTCCGCACGACACATTCCTCCAACCGACGAGCCTACCAACAACATCGTCTCATGTGGTTCAAACCATGGAACTTTTGAGAGGAGCATTGCAACATTCGCATGCACTATTTCAAAAAAATCATCATCACTTGGAATCTTTCCCAGCGGAATACACACATTATCAATATATCCGCTCTGCTGCGCAATTGCCGATTTTCCGCTGAGCAACGTATCAAAAATCTCTTCAATCGTCATCCCTGCCGCACATGCGCAGCTAAAAGCATTTAAAAATACTTTGTTCTTATTATCTCTCATGATTTCACCCATCAACTATTTAAGTAATTTTATTCTACCATCTCTATTAAAAAGATTAGGATCAATTTCATGCCATCTGGGATCAACACGCGATTACCTCACAAAGAGCCACTCATTTTTATCGGTTCACTCACAGAAGAGAGTGAATCGCACGTAACCTTCGTTGCCCACTTTCCAATCCTACCAACACTGGCTATGTTTTGTGAAGCGGCGGCGCAAGGGAGCAGTTTTTTTCCCCTCTCCCCTAATTGTACGATCGGGGTTGTCTCCTCTTTTCGAAACTGTAAACTCATTATCAACCCGTTTCGGTGTGAATCTCACCTGACGATCACTATTTTACACACTTTTAACAATTCGTACCTGTTTGAATTTAAAGCGTTCGACCCTGATACAAAACGACTACTCGCCACAGGTGAAATTGCGGTGTTTTATACATCACTTTGAGATTACGTTATTAATTGAGTTCTGATTTTTTTTCCCATTGCCGTCTTAGCAATGGAGTCTACCATTATAATTTTACTCTCGATGTGGATTCCGCCGAAACGATCATGCAATGCTTTTTTGAGAATTGTTTTATTAATCTTATTGCTCTCCCCCACAAGGCACAATGTCAATACCTCTCCGCGAAGGGTATTTGAATGATATTCTACGGTACCCAATGCCTCATCAATCCCCTCCATTGTCTCTATAAAACGTTCAATCTCGACAATAGAGAGCCTCTTTCCTCCGATTTTAACCAACTCGGCAGCCCTCCCGATGATATTAAACCCCTCCGGCATCATTTCAATAATATCCGTTGTTCTAAACAGTGAAGGTAGTGATACAAAATTTTTATCGAAAATACTCCGTGAAACAAAGGGAGAGGTAACGGCTAAAACACCCTCATCAGAGGAAACTTCCACACCAAATAGAGGCTTCCAAACAGGGTTCCCTCCACGGCGTACGGCAATACCGCCTGTTTCTGTCGAACCGAAAAGCTGTATGAGACGTGTGGAATATTTTGCTTCAAAAGATTGTGCTTCGTGAGGCTCAAGAGGTCCGCTAGAGCTGATAAAAAGGGTATCAGGAAGGGTCAGCTCCTCGTTGAGTCTTAGCATTGCACGGATAAAGACGGGATTGGTGATGCACAACGTCGGCTTTTTGGCGCAAAGAGCCAGTATCTCATTCGGAAGAAAATGCTCTTTAGTGACGATGGGAAGATTCAAAGCGGTCGGCAACGAGAGGCCGAATAAAAATCCGTAAATATGAAAAAAAGGGACCGTAACGAGGCATTGTTCAAACCGTTCGTTTTTCATCCAACAAAGATGGGCCTGTATTTCGGACGCCAGCTCACCGGAAGTTTTGACAACCCCGATAGAGTTACCCGATGTTCCCGAGGTAAAAAACAGCGCCGCCGCATCCTCAAGCTCTTTGTATTGCTCAGGATTACACTGCGCTAGCGCCCGTGCTTTTTCATCACCACTCTTCATGGCCGGATCAAACAACAGCGGGATATTCCCCTCTTCAAGTGCCCCCATAATGTCTCGAATTTGGATCAGCTTATCCGTTGCATCGGGGATGACAAAAACTCTTTTTGGGTTTTGAGACCCGTATCCGCTAAAAGAGACCGCCTCTTGGGATACACCTCCATCGTTGAAAATAACGGTTACCCTTGCCATTGTTGCTCTTCACCTCGTTGAAAAAATAGGACAACAATTGTCACTATCCCCACAATTGTCACCTCTCCGATCGAATGAACCGCCGGAACATCACTCAAAATCAAGACACCGAACCCTGCGAAAGTTGTTACACACGAATAAATCACGGCGCGGATCGAATTGGAGAGTTCACCGCGCGAAAGGTAAATACCATAATCGATACCGTACACCATCATCAGAAAAAGGGCAAACAGATGCATTAAATTGTAACTTCCCGCTAGAGCGAACATCGCCAGAATGACCGACATCGGGAAAAAGAGAAAATTGAGGGCATAGAGGGCACGTTTGCGTGTCACCGCAATAATAATAATCAGTAACAGAATAAAGCCGATCCCTAAAAAACCGATAAACTCTTCAAGGGCATTGGATGCACTGTGTGAGAGCAATTCCTTTCCATCAATCGGGATGAGAAACGGCAATGTGGCAATGTTTTTGAGTTCACCCATTTTCATGTATGCCAAACTCATATACCCTTTTTCAGACTTAACAATCTCCCCGCCAAGCAAACGCAATGCCTCTGCATCATAGGCGTAAGCTCCAAGCGACTCCAACGGTTTGTAGGCATCTGCGAATATCCCGCTCCTGAAACCCGCATCCTTAGCTGTGCTTTCCAAATGGTGACGCAATAAAGCGAAATCATACTCATGTAGTATTCGAGCACGTTCAGTGCTTTTTGCCTGGCTCAATGCAACATTTGCGATGCTAAAACTGCCGGGAGCACGTCTATTGAGTGTTTCTGCATGTAGGAGCAAGGACTCAATATCCTTCCCTTGTATAAGAACGGGGATCCGGTCCGAGCCCAACGTCTCTTCAAATAGCTTTTCCGCTTCTAAAAGGGGGTGATTTTGATAATCCAAATGACGAAAGTTGGGATCAAAAGAGAGGAAAGAAAAAGAGGCCATGACCAAAACTATCGATAGTATGGTAAAGGAGAGGGGTGGAATTTTGCGCCATTGTAGCAATTTATCAAAAATAGTTCCGCTTTTTGCCTCGGACTCCTCTCGAAAAAATTCCAGCCTCGGGAAGATAAATGCGAAAATAGAATACGAAATGGCCAAAGAGAAAAATGCAAAAGCGGCCAACTGGGAAATCAGAGGAAAGTCGATAAAAATCAGCGATGCCAAACCTGTTTCCGTCGCCGCAAATCCCCAAAATACCAGCCAATTAAACCGGTGTTTTTTATAATCGTCATTTAGAAACAGCATAAAGAGATAATCTTCAGCAATGGTTGCGATCCCTGCCCCAAAGGCAACAACCAAGATTGAGACATCCGCAAAAATTACGTTAACGAGGAGTATCGTCATAAGCCCTGAGAGGAATAAGGTTACAAGACTAAAAAGGAGCATCACCTTGTTTCGTAGTAAGAAAAAATAGACTCCGATTAAAATCAGGATCGTTAACGCAGTAACCTTTTCAACATCACTCTTGATATAGGCGGAGTTTTCAACGCTGTAAAAATTGGGGCTAAAAACGACAATATCGTTTTTGTAAGGGTCTAAAACTGTTTTGGCTTCATCATACAGCCTACGCGACCCCTCCATGTCCCCGACAGAGGGACGGATGGAGGCCACAACACAGTATCCGCGACCCGGAACGATCATCATCCCATCTCTTTGTTCCCCGGGCATAAAAGAGGGCTTAGTAAACAATCCAAGAGGATCACTGCTGTCCAGGGCAGTGTACGCACCACTTTCCTGCATACTCGCAGCTAATGCTTCAAGTTTCTTTTTTACCTCATCACGACCAAGGGCGGTACTATTAAAATCCGACAAGTAGTACCAAGATTCGCCCAAATACTTTCTGGCACGCGGATCAATATCGGAAGGATCAAAATAAACACTCTCCACTTCACTAAGTGTTGAGAGTTTCTCTTTTATTGTATGCGCCTTGCGTAAACTCTCAGCATCAAATCCGTTGATCAGCACCAACAGTTTTTTGGAAGAATCAAACTGGTTATATAGCGACAAAATCTGAGTGGCATTATCATCGGGAAGGGCTTTGGAGATGTCCCCGCTGGGAGGATATTTAAGGAAAAGATAAAAACCTCCCCCGATCAGCGCCAACGCAATGAGAAGAAAACGGATGCGTTCAAAGTGTTTCAATTTCAATAATATCCTGATTGGTGAAATATATGATCATCTTACGGATCTCGTCTTGTCGCATCGTGATTTCCATCTTTAAAATTGCACGCTTCGCTTGCGATTTTGGCGAGAGATGGTAGGTGTTTCCCTCTTTTGTGACCTCAAAATAGGTTTTAAGTCCGGTAAAGTCTTTGTTGTGGATCGAGCGCATAAAACTAAAATACAAACTCATATCAATCCGTTTAGAGAGGTCGATCACGTGCGATGTTTTTGCCTCCACATCTTCGACGGTGAGAATTTGCCCCGATTGGGTAAGGATCTTTTTTTCGGGCGACGTATAGCGGACGATGGTCGCATCGTCCGTGATGACGATGGAGCCTTTGAAAAGGGTCGTTTTATCCAGCGCATAAATATACCGTTTTTCGGTGAATTCCCCTTTAGCCCACAGTGACCCGATCAGAAAAATCAGAAAAATTATCGCCCTCATTATTGCCCTTTTCTTTTTTTCTCACACACGACCAAAGAGTGGCAAAAACCGACCTGATCGTGTATATCGCTAATGACTAGCCCTGATTTGACAATACAGCGCGTCAACTCACCCAAATTAAACATCTTGCTTTTACCGTTCGCCATTGCCGTAAAATACGGAGAGGTATTGATCAAACAGTAGGCCGATGTTTCGTATTTTTGGCGATCCCACATCGGCTCTAGGATATAAACTTTACCATCCTCATCGATGGTATCTGCGATTTTACTGAGGATCATTACAATGTCTTCTTCTCCGAAGCAATCCAAAAACTGGCTCATCCACGCCGCATCATATCCGGCAGGCAGTACCGTTTCGCGGTCGAGCATATCGGCGCAATAGGTATCGACACGCTCACCAAGCCCTGCCTCCTCAATCGCTGCTGAAGCCACTTCCAGCTGCTGCGGCAAATCCACAATGGTTACGTGGCATGAGGGGAGTATTTTTGCGCACGTGAGTGAAAATCGTCCCGTATTCCCACCAATATCAAGAAGATGGTGTCGTTCATCTTTTGCTATGATTGCCAATGCCGCTTCAAAGGCTGAATCGGAGTAAAAATGATCGAAATCAAACCACGCCTTTTTCGCTTTTGACGGCAGAGACGTTAATCCAGGATAGATCGTTTCCCATTCTCCAAAAATCTTAAGTCCTGTGGGTTCGCCCGTAGCGATCGCCGTGTCTAGCTCATAGAGGCCTAAATAATTGACATAATGGTTGTAATCCATATTGATACGGGTCATTGGGTCATTGAGGAGAAAATAGCCTATTTTTGTGAGGGAAAAATTCTCTTCGTTTTTGACAACAACCCCGGCACTAAAACCGGATTCCAACAGCACGGTAACCGCGTAGGGCGTCATGGAGAGTTTTTCGGCTATCGTTTCGGCACTCATCCCCAAACGGTGTTCATGGAGAGATTTTAGAATACCGCTGTCTCTCAATACTCTCACTGCTTGAAATACGATGGGAGCAAAGGCTATCTTTTGCGCTTCGTATTGCGCCTGCGCTGCGGACATACCGCTAACATCAAAAAAATGATCCATCAAATGCCTTTATGAGTAGAAGATTCGGGTGTAATTTGTGAGATAACCGCGGCCATGGCACTGCGTGGATTTTTCACAAAGATATTGTGATCATCCCACACGTACCCCCCTAAAATCGAAGAGATAGCGCGTTTGATTTTATCGGGTTTCTCGGGAACAGCAAAAATGCTTTGCAGCCTTCCATCGTACCACGCCCCCACGAATTCACGGAAAACATTAATCCCTTTCATCATATACGCCACATACTCCCCTTCCCAATCGACCTCTTCCCCTTTGAGCGTTTTATCAATCAGGAGAGCCGCACGGTTACCCGATTCAAGGGCAAGCGTTACCCCCGATGAGAAAACAGGATCTAAAAATTCGGTGGCATTTCCGGCCATGCAATAGTTCTTTCCAATCATCGATTTCACATTGGCGCTGTAACCGTCTATTTTGCCGACAGGGAGAATTTTTGTCGCATTCGCAAGACGTTCCGCTGCCCCCGGGGTCGATGTGATAATCGTATCCCAAAAGGGTTCATTCTCTAATCCAAATGAGCTAAAATACTCTTCGCTGCAGACAACCCCGACCGATGTCACCCCATCCGAAAACGGAATCATCCAAATCCAGGCGTCGTTGTTACCATGGACGTAAACATAAATATACCCCTCCATTTCATCTTTGGGGCGGATATCGTTATGCACACGGGTAAATACTGCGCTTCGCACCTTGAGTTCACTGGGTTCATCCAATCCTAAAAGACGGGGAAACACACGGCCGTATCCGGAAGCATCGAGGGCGAATGACGCTTTAAATATCAGAGGATTCCCCTCTTTATCCACGGCCGTTGCGGTCGTTGTTTCAGGATCGAAACCGGTGATTTCCGTCTCTTCATACAACGACGCGCCAAAAGCAACCGCTTGCTTCAAGAGCAAATCATCGAATTCTTCCCGTTTTACTTGATACGATGTCCCGTACGCTTGACCGATGTTTTCGCTGAAATTATAGGATTCTCTCAGACCGTTCATCTCGAAGCATGCACCTGGTTTTATCATGAATCCGTGTTTATCGATCGTCTCTAACATTCCATTCATTGCCAGGAGTTCATTGCACCTCGGCAAAAGCGATTCGCCTATCACAAAGCGTGGGAAAGGAACTTTCTCGACAACGCTAACGCTGTATCCCTTTTTTGCCAAAAAAGCTGCTGCTATTGATCCTGCCGGACCTCCCCCGATAATCAGAACATCCGATACAATCTCTTTGACGTTCACGGATGCCCCTTTATGAAAATTTTTGATACGTTTATAACGATTTTTGGTTTTGATTGATAAAATCGGTCAGGGTACGAACTGAGATAAAAATCTCTTTTGACTGCCCAACGTTGTCAATTTTAATACCATATTGGTTATCCAGAAAAATAACCAGCTCAATAGCATCTACCGAATCAAGCCCGAGCCCTTCATTAAATAAAGGGGCATCATCCTCGATATCATCCGCACTCATGTCTTCGAGTTGTAGCGCTTCAATAAGTTGTTCTTTAACTAAACGGTATTCAATCATATTTTTGTCCTGCTCATAATTATTGTTATTTTGAAATAGATTTTACCTTTTTGTATCTTTTTAAGAGATAAAGGTACGACACAGGATTAATCCATCATTACGCTATAATCTATCTAAAAAGGGTCATCAAGATATGATTAAACAACGAGGCAGCGGCGCAGGATTGTATATAGTATACCTTTTTTTCCGTTTTTTAGGATACCCCGGATTACGCTTTATCCTCTTTTTTGTCGTTTTGTATTTCTCCATGACAACCCCTGCGATCAAGCGCGGGATACGTGAATACTATCTCCTATGCACGGGAGAGTTTAATTTTCGTATATATTATCGCCATCTTTTTAGCTATGCCCTTGTTTTTGCTGATCGCTTTTTAAGCAAAAGATTTTTATCACGCTATCATATAAATGTCCAAAACGAAATCTCTTTTCTCTCAGGCTTAGAGAAAGGGGGACTCTTTCTTTTTTCTCATGTAGGGGATTGGAGCATCTGTGAACGGTTCCTTTCAGAAAAAAACATTACTGTCAATATTGTTATGCAAGAAGTGATCAAAGAGAGTATACAGGGGTTTGGAAAATTTATTGAAGATAAACAACATAGTACCATCAAAATCATCGATCTCTCTGAGGGATCGATTCCGGTGGCGATCCGTATTGCGAATGCTTTTCAAAAGGGTGAGATTGTCGCGATGATGGCCGATCGTTTTTTAACACACCAAGGAGGTGTTCCTGTCACTTTTTTTGGTAAACAGGTTGTTATCAATAAAAATCCTTTTGAAGTCGGTTACAATCGTAATGTCCCCTTAATTGTATTGTTATCCTTTCGCGAATGTGATTATCATTACAATCTTAGTTATTATGGGCTTACACCATACGATCGTACACTCCCAAAAGAAGAATCTATTGCCAAAGCCGCTCAGGAATATGCGCAGATCTTAGAAAAAGCACTCAAAGAACATCCGGATCAGTGGTTTAACCTATATGACTTTTTCAATGCTGGCACTGCCGTTTAGGAAATTTCCAATAATTCTTTATTCTTTCTCATCTTCTCCCAAACGCGATGCTTATACTCTTGGGAATTTTCACCTTCGCAAGGCGCCATCGGTTCCAGTAAGTGAACTTTTATCACAATTTCCTTAACTTTTTGCCAAGAAAATGTCCCCTTTGGTATCAAATGACGCGTCCCTGAGATCACAACAGGGACAATCGGAACACCCGACTCTATGGCCAGTGCAAATGCCCCTTTTTTAAAAGGGAGCAATGTTCCATCCACACTACGCGACCCTTCCGGAAAAATCAAAATATTGCTCTTCTCTCGCAGTTTTTGCAACAGTACGTGAAGTATATTGATTCCGACACCATCGATCACCCCTAACAGAGTGGAAATGGGGCGTAGAAACCAGATGAAAGGAGTTTTTTTATTGGTTAGATGAAATACATCGGTGATGTACCCGCCCATAAGGGGATAATCGAGCCAAGATTCATGGCTCGCAACATAGATATAATGGTCATCAGCATTGTATTTTGGATTCATTTGTAGATCAATTTTTCCGATACCGGGAGCATATCGAAAAAATATCCGAAACATTCTGGCTGTGACACGCTGAAAAATAATATGTGGCTTTGGCTCTCTCATGATCCGTTTAAAAAAATACGCTGTAATAGCGGGGATGAATCCCAGTAGGATCACCCCGACAAAAAGACCATATCCCCAAAGATTACGAATCCATTGAGATGCTTGTATGCGATAAGCGAATAAAAGTTGTAACACCATCGCACTACCAAAGAGGAGATACCATCCTGCAAACGAATAGAGTGCCCACAAATAGGTGTTCTCTTTTAGTACAAAATAGAGATGTAGTGAACTATTCACCCCTAAAACACCAATCCAAAACCAATGAGAAACGATAACATCACGCCGTTCTGTGCTAGTCAAAGATCGCTTTTTGTACTTCTCTACCCATTTTATCAGGAGATAATATTTGGTGATGACAGAACCCATAAAATAGAGTAAAAAAAGGAGAGAAAGGAGGAGCGGATAAAGTTTCAACGCCATAAAATCTCCCGAAATCCAAGCACCCATCCCCAATATACCAATAACCGCAGGAGAGATGAAATTTTTACGCTCCTTGTGTGTAAAAAGCAAAAAAATTATCCATCCACTCCCCACCCCAACAAGAGAGAGACCCACTGTTGATACCGAAAAATAGTAACAGGCAATCAGTATAAATGGGATATACAGGAGCGAAAAAATCATTATTTGTTGAAATGTTTTTCTAATTGCCCTACGATATCGCCTACTGTTCCTATGGAGGACCCCATATCGCGCTCAAAATGGAAATCATACTCTTTTTCGAGGGCGCATACCAAATCAAACATATCCAAGCTGTCAAGACCCAAATCATCCACTAATAATTTTTCGCGGGTAATCTCATCTGGATTTTTTTCAAACTGATCTACAATAATCGCTTGAACTTTTTCAAATATATCATTATCCATTCTCAAAACCTTTAAAACTAAATTTTCTTTAGTATGATCGAGGTATTAATTCCCCCGAATGCAAAATTGTTATTCATCACAGCCGTAACGGCCGTTTCTCGGTGCGCACGTATATAATCCAAAGGGGCACACGCCGGATCAATCTCCGTGAGATTCTTATTAGCAGGTAAAAAAGAGTCATTCAATGCCATCAGCGAAACAATCGTTTCAAATGCTCCGCCGCCGCCGAACATATGCCCTGTATACCCTTTTATACTGCTAATGGGTGTTGTATTTCCAAAAACCCGATGCACTGCAATCGATTCAAAAATATCCCCTTTCGGTGTTGCCGTTGCATGCGCGTTAATATACCCAATATCGCTTGAGTTTAATTGCGCATCGTTGAGGGCATCACGCATCACCGATTCCATTCCACGCTCTGAGGGGAGTGTTATATGGCTTCCGTCGCATCCCGTCGCGTACCCTATCACCTCACCCAGGATAACGGCTCCTCGGGCTTTGGCATGTTCATACTCTTCGAGTACCAACGCCCCTGAACCCTCAGAGACAACCAAACCTGAGCGTGCAATATCAAACGGCCGTGATGCCTCTTGGGGATTATTGTTGTAGCCGATAGCCGTAGCGCCCATACTGTCGAAAATTCCCGCTTCGACATAATGCAGCCCCTCTCCGCCGCCGACGAGCATCACATCGCTCATCCCATATTTGATCGATTCATATCCCGTACCGATGGCTTGTGCAGAGGCGGTGCACGCTGAGCTGGTGGGTATATTGCGTCCGATGATTCCAAACATTACCGCCAAGTTTGCTGAGACCGTATGGCTCATGAAACGCAAAAAGGCCGTGGCATTTTGACGTCCAAACCCGCTGTTATGGGAAACATCTTCGGCATATTCAAACAGTGTCTCCAGCCCTCCCATGGCTGAACCAAACGAGATTCCTGTTCTAGGAGAGGTAATATCTGATGGAGTGAGGCCGCTTTGAGCAACAGCACGTTTTAGCGAAAGAGCACACATCATAGCAACCCTATCCATCGTACGACGGTATTGTCTGGGTATCTCACTAAAATCATCCTGTGCCACTACTCCGGCTATCCTAGCGGACAAACCGTTGGCTGCCTCCCATTCCGGCATGCTTCTTACGCCACTTTTCATCTGCTCAAAATTGCTCCGCAGATCGGTCAAATTATCACCAATAGGTGAATAAAATCCTATTCCCGTAATCACAACACGTCGCATCATCGTACCATTCCGCCTGAAATATTGACCACTTCTGCCGTTATATACGACGCCTTATCGGCAAGAAAAAAAATCACCTCCGCCACTTCCTCAGGTTTTCCAAATCGCTTCATCGGAATCATCTTTTCAAAATCTTTTTCATTGAATCCTGCGGTCATCTCCGAGTGGATAAAACCGGGGACAACACAGTTGGCCCGTATTTTATACCGTGCAACTTCAAGGGCGAGCGATTTGGTCATCGCAATCATCCCCCCTTTTGAAGCGGCATAGTTGGCTTGACCGATATTTCCAACCACACCCGCAACCGAGGCTACATTGATAATAGCACCCCTCTTTTGTTTTTGCATAGCAGGTAGAAGTGCTTTAGTCACATAATAGGTTCCTGTAAGATTGGTCTGAATCACCTCATCCCAATCACTGTCTTCAAGCCAAAAAAAAAGTTTATCTTTTGTTTTGCCTGCATTGTTCACCAGCACATCAACCGATATACCTTCTAAGGCACTGCGGACGCTCACCGCCGAGGCAATATCAAAACCGACACTCTGTGCATTGCCAAGCTCCTCTACTAATGCATCCGCTTTGGCTTTGTTACTGTGGTAATGGATGTACACAAAATAGCCATTAGAGGAAAACATGCGCACAGTAGCTTCTCCGATTGCCCCTGTAGCTCCCGTCACGAGAACGGTTTTCATGCGAATTCTCCGCGAAGTAGAAGTTCTCTGATTTTTGCAATGTCCCCATCCAGCCTGCGATCTTCGATCAAAGGAGCTGAAATTTTTCGAATTTTTCCGTACAAGGTTTGGGCAAACGGCGAGAATTTTTCAACCCCTCGTATGTCCATTGCCTGCGCTATCCCCAACATTGCGATTGCAAGCATAGACGAAAAATCGACGATACCGTCTTTGAGCCCCAATGCGCTTGTTGTCCCCATACTTACTTTGTCTTGATTCATAGATTCGGTTGAGCGTGAAAACACACTGGCAGGGAGCATCCGCATCATAACATCCGCACTGAGCGAACTGAGGGTAATTTGCATCGCTTTAAACCCATGATGATAATGTTCTTTTGAAAGTTTCAGGTTTTCGCCCAAACCGCGATTAAATTTATCATCCACAAGAAGAGCGAATTGCTTATCCAGCAAGTCCGCCATATTGGCCAAACAAATTTTCAGAGTGTCCGCCGCATGCGCCATGTAGCCGCCGTAAAAATTACACCCCGTATAAATAATCTGCTCATCGCAATTGATGAGGGGATTATCGCTCACAGAGTTAATCTCCGTTTCCACCCATTCTTTAGCCTGTGAGAGATTATCCCACGCCACCCCTAAAATTTGTGGAATGCATCGAATCGAATAACGGTCTTGGATATTATGGCTTTTTGCATCAAAAAAACTTTTATAGCGTGAAAGACGATCATGGACCAATGTAGCACCCGCGAGCTTCTCTCTCAAGTTTTTAGCACATTTGATCTGCCCTTCAAAAGGCTTAACCTGATGAACGAACGGTTCCAGGGCAGTCGTATCGGCCTCCATCGCCTCAAATAATCCGGCCGAAAAACTCTCCAGTCCCATAAGTAACCGTTCAAAGTTTTCAAGCTGACTCACCAAAACCCCCGCCATAACCGACGTTCCATTCATAATGGCCAGCGCTTCTTTGGGTTTAAAGGTGTACGGCTCAAGTCCGCACTCCCGTAAAACTTCCGCAGAGGGGCGGAGTTGGGAGCGATAAATCACTTCTCTCTCCCCCGCAAGAGCCGCAGCAATATAGGATAACGGGGTCAAATCTCCGCTGGCACCCACCGATCCTTTGGATGGAATCGCGGGAAGAATACCCAGTTCGAGAAATTTCAGCATTGCTTCCAGCAGCTCCATACTCACCCCGGAATACCCCTTGGAGATACTGATCAGACGGACCAAAACGATATTGAAAATCTCTTTCTCGGAGAGAATGTCACCAACACCGCACCCATGAAAACGGTACAGATTCACTTGCAACGTTCGCGCATCTTCATAAACAAGATAATTTTTTCCCGAATCACCGTATCCTGTTGTTACCCCATAAATCGGATGACCGTCACTAATTTCTTTTAAAAGAAGGTTTTCGGCCGCTGTGATTTTTTCTCTAAAAAGGGAACTGCCATCGAGTTCTACTTTCGTAGCGTTTGTAACATTCTCTAGAGGTATAAATTGATCATTAATGGTTACTGTCATGTTATTTTAATATCCCTTTTAATAAAAATATTCTTGAAAGAACGAGCTTCGTGTGCAAGACAACCATAAAAAAATTGTCTTTTAATTTGTGGAAATGGGTCACACGTGTCTCATCATACACCGTCTTTACCATCACTTCAAAAATAGTGCCGCCGGCCCACAAAAGCCGTACTATGTTTTCTGTTTCAAACTCATATCGGACCGTAGAAGAGGGATATAGTAAACATTCCACAGGATAAAGCCGAAAACCTGTTTGCGTATCCGATACCCATCTCCCTGTCTCAACCCATACCCAAAAATTTCCAAGGCTCCGTCCAATAGAGGAAGATTTAGGAGGGTTACATGTTTTAAAATCGCGTACACCAACAATCATCATGTCCGTTTTTTCTTTTCTCATAAAAATATCTAAGAACGAAGGTATATCGTGTGCAAAATGCTGTCCGTCCCCATCCATTGTCAGACAATATACAAATCCCATCTCTTTTGCTTTTTGTGCACCACTGCGTAGAGCGACCCCTTTGCCCCGATTTACAGAATGGCGTACGATGATAGTGTGGGGATCAATCTCCAAAAGTGTTTCTACCAAAATATCGGAACCATCATCGACAACAATGATTGTAAGGCCATATGCTCCAGCTTCGCAAACAACACGAGCAATGGTTTTGGGATTATTGTAAACGGGGATAAGGATACAAAGACTATCTAACTTCAAAGCTCATCTCGCTGCACGTACGTTCCTCTTTCATTAATCGAGCCTTGATTCCTGATGGGCGTTTCTCTAAACGGATCATGACTACATCCAACGGCTTCAAGGGCTCCATGAATTTTGATCGACTGATACCCGTAATGTGCAAGCTAAAAATCTCCGCCACAATATCAACATGTAAAAACGCAGGTAAAAGAGGATTCCCCTCAAAATGGGCTATGAAAATCGGATGGGTTTCATCTGCCAAACGGATAAGAGCTTGATCATCTTCTTGGAGCATAAGAGTATAAAGTTTTTGGGTTAATATACTCATTGAATCCTAAAATATTTTAATATATGTAAGGTTGTTAAAGTATACAGTAATCTACCCCAAATATTCAATAGCTTTTTTAAAAAATCCAATTCTTTTTTATCATGTTTCACAATTTAAAACTCTTGTTTTAGAAATTATACTAATAGAATGGTTATACTTTTGTTTATGATAACAAAAAATTTTTTAACATTTGATATTGAAGAGTGGTTTCATGCCAATTATGACGGTATCAATCCGTCTGAGTACGATTTTGGATCGACCGATTTAGAGAACAATGTCGATCGACTTATTGCGATTTGCGATGCTTTTAATGTAAAATCTACCTGTTTTATCTTGGGTGATGTTGCCCGGGAGAAACCTTATATTGTTAAAAAACTGTTTGCCGCAGGGCATGAAATCGCATCTCACGGCAGTTCGCACAAACTTATTTATCCGATGAAACCTGATGAGTTTCGCGCAGATATCCGAGTCTCATCCGATATATTAGAGCAGATTATCGGTGAAAAAGTTGTCGGATTCCGTGCCCCCTCATGGTCCGTGAAGAGTGATACCCTCCCTTGGTTTTATGATATTTTGGCACACGAAGGATTTTTATACTCTTCCTCGGTGTATCCGGCAAAAAATACCCTCTTTGGTATTCCCAATTTCCCGGATACTCCCCACTACCCTTCATCTTCAAACATTTTAGAAATACCACAAAGTGTTATGAACCTTTTTGGAAACCGTGTAGGTTATGCAGGGGGTGGATATTTGCGATTTTTTCCGGCATGGCTGATAAAGCGGGTGATGAGAGAGAAAAATCGCGAGGGGAAAAGTGTCTTTATCTACCTGCACCCTAGAGAAATAGATATACATCAGCCAAGATTAAAACTGGGAGTGATGGATGGTTATTTTCATTATCAAGGAATTGCCGGATGCGAGAAAAAACTATCTACACTTTTGGAGGAATTTTCCTTGAGTATTGGTCGAATGGATGAATATGTCAAAAAGATCTCTGCTGGAGAGATTTTAGTTTAAAACCATTCTTCTGTGATGCGAAAGAGTTAGCAGTGCAAATACCCCTCCCAGTATCAATCCCCCCACGACATCCAAGAATACGTGTTGTTTAATCGCCATCGTCGAATAAACAATACCAAAACACCATATATTGTTTACCCACAGTAAAGAGGGATGCGCATGCATTTGTTTCAGTTGACGATCAAACCAAAATAGTGAAAAAAATGCGGTCGCTACATGCAAAGAAGGAAACGCATTTCCGGCAGTGTCCATCGTTTTTAACAAAGAAAATTCAGGATAAAGAGACCAATTGATGCCGCTTTGAGGTATTGAGGTCGGAAAAAGAATATAAATACCTACACCCACTATGCAGAGAAGTCCTATGTACACACCATAATATATCAACTCTTTTTTTGTTTTCATGAGCGCAGGGACCAATGAGACATACACCCACAAAGAGAGATAAAAATAGAGATAATAGGGTTGAAACGCTACACTATTATCGACGACGGTGAGCGGCATTTGGGTAATCGAAAAATAGGGATTCTTGAGTATATAAAGATACATTGAAAAAAAGATAACCATAAAGAGCATGGTTCCTATCGCTTTTAAACACCAATGTGCCCATAATCGTATCCCTAAATTTTTGAAAAATGATACTCCATCCTCATCATCTCGATTCCCGCACATCTTCATCTTTATCCCCATTTGGTAGACACATTAATTTTTTGCAAACAACCTATGTTTATCTACCCCTAAATTGTATCGTACCTCAAACTCATTTGAAGATAAAATTGCGCTAAATTACTGACTAAGCTATAATTCGTATATTATCTGAAGATGGTGATTTTCAGCACCACTACCGCAAGCGAGGAAAAAGTATGAATGAAAGCTTGCCTGAAGCATTGATTTTGACAGCCCAACACCACTTGAGTAATCTCTTGAGCCTAGCATTTAAGCACACAGACCAAGAGCGTGCAGTCGTGGTGTATGACACAGATTGTCTGTTATCCACTCTTTTAATGGAAGGGTATAAATGTTCCCTTCCAGATGCGATATTTGTAAATTTTAATACGCAAACACCGGAAGAGATATTGGAGATATTGGGGGAGCTGCATGCCTCTGATTTGGTGGCACTTGTCCAATCAAAGAGTTTTCGTCTGAATGAGTTTCGTCTGCGAGTCGAGTTATTTAAGCGCAAGATAAAAGTCATCGAGCATCCGCACCTGAGCCGTATGTCCGATGAAGAGGCACCGTACTATATTGATTCATTGGCGTATGACTCGGAGTATTACCGAGGAGTAGGTCGTGCGCTAAAGGACAAAATAGATACCGCTCCAATGGGGATACTCGACACTGGCGGTGAACTTTTGGTGTACGGCTCACCCTTTGAATCTGCTAAACTGAATATTGGAGATTATACAGACATGCCCAATACAGGCGGTCAGTTTCCACTGGGTGAAGTCTTCACAGAAGCGCAAGACTTGCGTGCTGTCAATGGACGTGTACGGATTTTTAGTTTCGGTGACGTAACGTATAAACTAAATACCCCCAAAACACCCATTACTCTTATCATAGAACAAGGGCAAGTCGTGGAGTGTGAAAACTCGACTCCGGAGTTTGACCAAATCCTTTTTAATATCCGTCGAGATGAGGGGGTAGTATGGGTACGGGAACTTGGACTTGGCTTGAACCGAGCCTTTAGTAAAACACGCACCGTCGCCGATACGGGTACCTATGAGCGTATGTGCGGTATACACTTTTCTCTGGGTGCCAAGCACGGCATCTATGGGAAACCCGGTTTTAAACGCAGAGACGGCAAATACCATGTAGATGTTTTTGCTGACACGCGGTGCTTTATCCTTGGGGATGAAGTGGTTTATCGAGATGGTGCTTGGGTTGTTTGATCGCATCGATTAGAAGACCATATAATGTTTAGGTTTAAAAACACTATTGGTGTATTATAATTAAGTAATATTTGTCTGTATAGGGGGTATTTCATGGATCCGAACATACTGGAGATTACTGATCTACACGTCACCGTCGGCGAAAAGGAGATTATTAGCGGAGTAAGTCTCTGCATCAAAAAAGGGGAAATTCATGTCCTCTTCGGCCCGAACGGTTCGGGGAAATCAACCCTGCTGTGTGCCATCATGCAGCTGCCAGGGTACACGATAAACGAAGGGAGTATACGAGTACACGGCACAGACACTTCAGGGCTGAGCACCGACACCATTGCCAATCTTGGGGTCGGTATCTCTTTTCAGCACCCTCCCCGGGTTAAAGGGGTAACGCTGCGCCGCTTCCTCGAGACGATCAGCCACGGCAAAGATTTCACCCTCCCCGTCGCTGCCCTCCATATGGAACCGTTTCTGGAGAGGGAGCTAAACGTCGGCTTTTCCGGTGGCGAGCTCAAGCGGGCGGAGATTTTGAAACTCTACGCCCAAAGCCCCGATTTGCTCCTGATCGACGAGCCCGAATCGGGTGTTGATATCGAAAATATCTCCGTTATCTCCAGTGCAATCAATACGATACTGCAAAAAGAGTCCCCCAAACATACCCGTGAACGCTCCGCCCTCATCATTACCCATACGGGGAATATCCTGGATACGATCCATGCCGACATTGCGCATGTGTTCATGGATGGAAAAATCGTCTGCAGCGGCAATCCGCTGGATATCTTGGAAGATATCAGACGGGACGGTTTTTCTGGTTGTGTGAAGTGCCTCAAAGATCATAAGGAGATAAGATGAGTTTTTATGATGATGCAACCCTACAGGCATTCAAAAACGTCGCTTTTAACATCGGAGAGGATAAGTCCGCCAGCTTTCTGGCACGTGACGGCGAAATACTCGATGCCCACTCCGCCACGAATGCGGTCGAAATCCTCCCGATAGCCATCGCCCTTGAAAAATACGAGTGGCTCAGAGAACTCAGCTACACGCTGGTCAAGGCCGATCAAGACGAATATGTCCGTCAAGTCTCCGAAAATCCCGATAACCTCGGCTATTTTATCCGTGTGCGGGCGAGAGAAAAAGTCACCCTTCCCCTCTATACCTGCTACATGATCGACACCAGCCGTTTCACCCAGTGCAGCCACAACATCGTCATTGCCGAAGAGGGATCGGAGTTTCACCTAATCAGCGGCTGCACGAGCAACGTCCATGCCCTCTCGGGACGCCATATCGGCGTCACCGAATTTTTTATCCGTGAAAATGCCGTCGTCTCCAGTACTATGGTCCACAGCTGGGGCAAAGAGGTCGAAGTCTATCCCAGAAGCGCCGCCCATGTCGGCAAAAACAGTAAATTCGTTTCCAGCTATATAGCACTAGGCAGTGTCAAAAGCGTGCAGATGAACCCTCTCTCCATCATCGAAGAGGGAGGACTGGGAGAATTTTATTCGGTCATCTATGCCCCAGAGGGTTCGGTGTTCGATGTCGGTTCGACGGCGCTGCTTCACGGCGAGGGGGCCAGCACACAGATCATCAGCCGCGTCGTCTCAGCCGGAGGTAACGTCCTCACACGGGGAGAAATCGTCGGGGAAGCATCAGGCGGCATTGGGAGCATGGCCTGCAACGGCCTTCTGCTAAGTCCCAAAGGCTTCATCCACGCTATTCCTGAGCTGGTGGGGAAAAATCCAAATCTGGAGCTTTCCCATGAAGCGAGTGTTGGGATGATCTCCAAAGAGGAGCTTGCCTACCTGATGGCCTCGGGAATCGAAGAGGAGAAGGCAAAATCGCTGATCATAGAGGGGTTTTTGGATCTCCATATCCCCTCCCTCCCCGATTATCTGCAGCGGCAGATCAATACGATCGTCAAAGAGACAAAACTATCTGAGACGATATAGAGTTCTTGCGAACTTCGTTTTTAACGCAATAGGAGCGAGCTTGATTGGTCAGATTTTCAGACGAATCCCAACAGGGCAATGATCCGATCCCGTAATGTCCTGAAGAATGAACGCGTCTTCAAGTGATTCGGCAAGATCATCGGAGATAAAAAAGTAATCGATTCTCCAGCCTACATTCTTAGACCTTGCACTGAAACGATACGACCACCAGCTGTATTCGTTCTCTTTGTCTCCGTGGATATGTCGGAAGGTATCGATATAGCCATGCGCTATTAACTTGTCAATCCATTCTCTCTCTATTGGAAGAAAGCCTGATGTCTTTTCATTCGATTTAGGATTTTTGAGATCAATCGGACGGTGCGCTGTGTTAACATCCCCGCAGATGATTATTTTTTTCCCCTCACTGCGAAGGGCTTGGCAGTAATCCAAGAAACGGTCATAAAACTCCAATTTGTACGCGAGCCGTTCTTCATCTTTTTGCCCGTTGGGAAAATAGACGTTGAACAAGACGATATCACCATAGTGATGTTCGACGATACGCCCTTCGCTCATGGTATCAATATCCGTTCGGATATCTGTATATAGGGGTTCGAGTGCACTTGCGATAAGTGTTCCCGAATACCCTTTCTTTACCGCGCTGTTAATGGTGACATTTGGAAAACGGTTTGAAAAAAGATTCTCAGGCATTTGTTCCGGCAAAGCTTTTATCTCCTGTAGACAGAGGATATGAGGCTGACGCTCTTCGAGCCAGTCGAATGCCCTTTTTTCTGCCACTGCACGGATACCGTTGACATTCCATGAGATGATTTCAATTGACTGTGCCATTTATACCCCTATATGTATTTTTTCTGCATCTTTATTCAAATTATCAAAACTGTTAGCCTGGTTGAAGAGCAATAACATGATCAATACTCTCATAAGCATATTCGATAAACACACTATTTCCCTTTGATGCTGCAATAACTGCCATCCGGTCCGCTAGTTCATTGCCTTCGACACCGGCATGACCTCGAACATGCGATATGATAACTTTCTCTTTGATATCGTCATAAAGGGCATGCGCTGTTTTGATAAGATCGAGATTTTTGATCTCTCCCCCTTGTTTGGTCCATCCCTTCGCTTTCCAGCCATACGCCCAATTCACAACACACTCGATGCTGTATTTGGAATCCGATAAAATCGCAACCTTTTCATGCTGAGCATCAACCGCAAGCTCAAGTGCTCGCAGCAAAGCTTTTAATTCTGCCGTGTTGTTGGTACCCATTACATCCGCAGCACCGTACATTAAGACCGGTTTCTTTTCATCTTCATAGATAGCCAATCCGCTACCTGACTTTCCAGGGTTGCCTGAGCATGCACCGTCACAATAGATACGCAGACGGATATCATTTGTTGAAACTGATGGGGAATCACTTTTAGTAGCAATACCGGTTCTCTTCTTCGGTGCTGTTTTTATTGCTCTTGTTGTTAAGGAGTTTGATCCAAAAGCCTCTTCGGCTTCTCCTCTACTCTTATAACTTTTATAGACAGCTCCGGAGAATTTATCGACCTGTCGTAAGCACTCCGCCCATGTCGTATATATTCCTGGGATTCTCCCATTTTTTACCACGTAATATTTTTCAGCCATTTTTATCTATCCTTTTTTATTTCCCATAATCTCTCAATATCTTTAATTCTCAAATACGTTTTCTTCAATAATTTTAGTTAATTTCTTTGCTGTTTGCTGTAATTTTATTATCCAGACGGATGATATGACCATGATCGTCAAAATAAACCGTAACCGATTGGCTATTGACACACTCTTGCAACTGCGCATCGTCTACGTTAAAATAATTAGAATAATCGTTAGAATGATAGATTAAATGCTCACTTGGGGCTTGATGTCTGTTTAACCTTGAGAGGATAAAAAGGACTATAGGGGTTCCAATTAACATATAAAGTGCATGTTCAACGGTAACACTATGGATCTCACCAAAAATCCAATCGGATAACTCTTCGACCGGTGCATCTAACGTTATGATTCGATAAAATACATGAAACACAGGCTTCCATAAATAGAAAAAACCCAGCCAAAGCAAAACAGTTATGATATCCCAAATTATCCGTTTGGTTCTAGGTAGCTCACGGCGTTTATTAATAATCAATGTTTCCATTTTCTTAACCTTTTTTGACCTGTTGATGCGCACCACGGTCAGGGCTAACCCATCGTGCACGACCTTTTTTACCAAACAACACTTTTGGGAGAGCCGTTACAGCGGTAAACAAATTAAGGAGCCAATAGGCAAAGGGATACCAAATCATCCAAAAATAATTTTTCCCCAAACCTTGGTCATAATGACCGTCCAGCCATTTGCTGACACCAAACTGTACCAAACAAGCACCGATTAAAATAACACTGCTTTGATCCGGCAAAATAGGTGATTGCTGAGGCATTAAATATGCTACGGGAACAAATAAACTAATAAACCAGACTAAAAAGACCAATACCATACTGTACGCCCACAGCGTGCTTAACATGAGTTCTACCATCAATCCCCATAGATGGGTTTGCTTGGGCATAAATAAAACCTTGAAGTTTTTCAGCATCACTTGTACACCGCCCATAGCCCAACGTAACCGTTGTTTCCATAGACCGCTCAATGTCTCCGGCATCAAAATCCATACCAATGCACGAGGTTCAAAACGGACATCCCAACCGTTGCGTTGCAGTTTCCAGGTAATATCGATATCTTCAGTCAGCATATCGGGACTCCAATAGCCTACCTCGTGCACCGCCGCTTTTCTAAAACCGGTAATTACCCCTGATACGGTAAATATTCGTCCAAAACTGCGCTGTGCCCGCTTGATCATCCCGACAATAGAGGAAAACTCGCCGACCTGAATTTTACCCAGTAACGTCGTACGATTACGTATACGGGGATTTCCCGTAACGGCAGCAACTGCGGGGTAGCGGATAAAATGTTTCACCATCCAATACACACAATATTTATCTATCAAAGCATCCCCGTCGATACCGATCAAATACTCATATTTTGCTACCAACGCACCTGCTTGAAGCCCTAATGCTTTACCCTGATTTTCGGCTAAATTAACAACTTTTAATTTCGGATTATTTTTTGCCAACTCCAGCAATATCTCTAGCGTATTGTCCCGGCTCCCATCATTAATGGCGATAACCTCAAATTCGGGGTAGTCCACATTGAGGGCATACGTGATGGTTTCAATAGCATTTTGCCCTTCATTATAGCAAGGGATCAAAATGCTGACCCCTTCCCACTTTTCATTGTCTCTTAATGGTGGAATAATATATTTGAGATAAGGCTTTTCATTTTTATAATAAAAAAAGATCGCCCCCACTATCCATAAACTTGACATAAAGAGGGGATAATAAAAGATAAATCCTAGCAGTGTGTGCCATATTAAATGCAAAAATATAATAAAAGTTGTCATAAATCTTTCCTACTTGTTGGGCGCGGTATTGCTTGGCGTAAATAGATGCATACGTATTGGTTTTTGTCCGAAATCTTCTTTCATCCTATTCGCATCGGGGTTATTTGTAAACAAACCATCAGGATAATACGCGATATGGTGAACGCCCAAACCGTACAAATGTCCTATTGTATTGCTCAGCTCGTCAGATGAAATTGGTTCATTATCTTTTCTCCAATTAACCGTTTGCAGCTCAATCACCGTACGTTCCAGACCGCATTGCTCTTGTTTTACATTCTTAACAATTTGATCATAAAACAGCACTGGATCACTGGCTTGTTCCATATAGGGCATCGCCATAATGGCAGTATAATCATATTTTTTTATCGACTGAGCCAAGTCTTGCGCATACCACTCCTTGGCATCCTTATTTAATGCCACTTGCGCATAGAGATTGCGTGCCGTTTTTAGTCCCGGCTGCTCATTTCTGACTATCTGTGCTAATTGCATCGCAAACTCATCCAGATAGTCTGTTTTAAGGGTTGTCCACTTCTCAAACTGTTTTCTATCCGTTCTGATTTTAGCAACACTTTGCGCTAATCCCCATTTTTTATATTGGTTATGGGCAAAGTCGCTATCATCTTCAAAATCGGATAGTGTTACATCGTCATGGAATAATACACCATCGATATAGACTGATTTTGCCAAATCTTCGTATATCTCTTTAATTACTTTTCGCGCGTTGGGAGAAAAAGGGGATAGTCTTGGATATCCCATATTGAGATGTGTCGGATCAACTTGCAATGTCACAACCGTATCTTTGGCAGCTGGATTGTTCTGTGGTAATTGCCAGGCCAGCATCGGCATCCATGCATAAATGCGCTTTACTTGCGTCCGTGTTGCAATTTGCCAAGTGACCCGATTAAATAAATCGGCACGCATGGGTATATTTCTGTTGGGAAAATAGACATAGTCCGCTGCACCGTTGGCATCGGGGTCGGCAAAAGCCTGCAAATAAACCGTGTTAACACCCAGCTTTTTTATCCGATCAAGTAAAACACCTAAATTTTTTTCCTGCTGCTGTGGATTAGCATCATAAATGTAATCCAGATCAATATGAGCGGCTTTTGTCGTACGATCGTCATCCGTCAAATTGGCATTTCGCAATAGCATGTTTAGTTCTAAAGTTTTAAGTGTCATATTTTTATCAACCAATATACGTCGCAGCCCCCACAAAGGTGTTATCTGTGTATTGCTGCCATCATCTAATGTTAACCCTATGCTCATCCCTAACCGCTCTGCAATTTTGCGCACCTCACTATTGTAACGCCCATATGGCCAAACCATCACGCGAGGCTTTTGCCCTGTATAGTCTTTTAAAAAAGTATTGTTTTTCAATAAGTCATTAGAGATGCGCTGCTGATAACTTTTTTCATCTTCATACCCCTGTTTATCCGTTAACCATTGGCGGGTTGTCACTGCCGGCTCCATATTGCCTTGGGGATTCCCTTGTATCCCTTTGTGTAAAAGATAACTATGGCTGGCAATCTCCACCAGACCACTGCTTACCATCTCCTTGATCTCTTTTTGGCTTAAAAACTTCGTACGCGCTATCGTATGCCCATCAAAATCTACTTTTTCTTTGGCCTGCAGCCAACTGCCAACCAATGCGATAACAGTAGGGATTTTATGTTTTTTTAGTATAGGATAGGCATTAGTATAAACAGACTGATAACCATCATCAAAAGTAATCAAAACCGCTTTATTGGGCAAACCCTTTCCACTTTTGCGATACTTTAAAATATCATCTATACTAATAAAGTGATAACCGTTATCCATCAACCAATGTATCTGCTGATCAAAATTCGAGGGTGTTACCGCATACGTTGAATCCAGCGTTTCACTTTTATCTGCTATTTCATGATAGCTTAGCACCGTAAACTCATTGACGTTTTGATCTCGACTGCACATATTAGGCAGCTCATTTGCCATAACACAACTGCCTACAATACCTATTAAACCCAAAATTAATTTTAATACCAATTTGAGCCTATGATACCTATCTTTCACCGATATTGACATAACCATAATAAGACTACTTTGCTTTAAATTTTAATTAAGTATTATACATTAGATCCTCTGAGGAATCTCTAAATAAAATAAAACGTACCTTAAATTATCCAGAAAGGGGTGTCTAAAATTAGAAACCTTCCTTCCTTTCCCACTACTGCAAAACCGTATATGTAAATCATCATTTTGAATTCCTAATATCATTAAAGATGCTAACACTTTTTTTCGTTAAAATGACCCTATGAAAAGCATTTTCCCTTTTATTATCACACTTTTTTTTGCTATGGTTCACTATTTGGCTTATACCCGCGTAATCTGCCGTTTGCATGTTAAAGTGCAGACCAAATCATACTTAAAATATCTACTCATTCTCAACATGATTGTCATCATCGGTTACCTCGCAAGCCGTTATACTCTCAGCCCCCCTAAATACCTCTATTTTGTTCTCTCATTGGGTATTGGTGTCGGATTTGCCCTTTTTATCGGAACGATCTTGTATGAAATACTTCATCTTCTTCAGCAATATACCCCATTTAGTCCGGAAAAACGGATTTTTTTCAAACGGACTACCGACATCGGATTTTTAACTCTCGGAAGTGCCTATATTGCAGCTGGAATACGCGAGGGTTCCAAAGATCCTGTCGTCAAGTTTGTCGACGTAAAACAAAACCGCTTCAACGGCAAAACCTATACCATCGCCCAAATTAGTGACATTCACATTGGAGGACTCATCGATAAAGAGTTTGTTGCCAAAAGCGTTCAAATGATTAACCAACTCAATCCTGATATCATCACAATAACGGGAGATTTATCCGATGCGCATGTCAATGTCATAAAAGAGGCGATCGATGAGCTGCGCAAGCTTAAAAGCCGTTACGGGACCTATTACATTGTTGGAAACCATGAATATTTTCATTCGTTGGAGGAGACCATTTCCCATCTAAAAACACTGGGTATCCATGTGCTGGAAAATAGCTCTGTTAAGATTGAAGATTTTTACATCGCCGGAGTCTATGATCTCTTTGGATACCGTTTTGGTTCTCATCTGCCTGATATAAGAGAAGCCATGAAAGATATCCCCATCCACGCTCCAACACTCCTTTTAGCCCATCAGCCTAAATACGTAGAGTATCTGGAGGGATTTACCCCCTCATTGATCCTCAGCGGTCATACCCATGGGGGACAAATCTGGCCGTTTGAGTATCTGGTCCGATTGGCGCAGCCATACATAAAAGGGCTCTATCCTCTGGGATCCAATCGTCATATTTATGTCAACAGCGGTATCGGATTTTGGGGACCCCCGATGCGTCTTGGTTCACAAGCAGAAATCACCTGTATTTCATGGTCATGACATACTATCCCCCTACCCCTTCTCAATAGCACACCGTAAAATATCCACACCATATTTGTCACGCAGTTTTGTGACCTGCTCTCCCAAAGCACGAGACTTTTCATCATCATCCCTGTCGAATAGGGAAAACGTTTTAGGTTTTGTTGCGGAGGTAAAATTGGAGGCTGACATGGAGATACTGTGAATGCCGTAACGGGGAAGATTATCAATCTTGCTTATCGTCTCAACGGCAATATGACGCATCAGTGTTTCGCTGAATGCTCTGTCAATGGTGGTAGAGACACTCGATGTTGCTCCACCATTGTATTTGAGGGCAAACGAATAGGTCGTTGGGTTTACTTCCAGTTTGGAAATGGTATGGGACAAATGTCGTGAGAGGATAATCACACGCCGTTTTATCTCATTTCTGTCCATTGTTGCGGTGAAGTTGCGTGAGATCCCTATAGATTTACGATCATGGCTGGGATTAACACTCTCGCGGTCAGTGCCGCTAATGCGTCTGATCAAGTCTTCACCCGCCCTGCCCCATGATTGAAGCATATGAGCTGAATCTAGTACCTCTCCTAACGTTTTTATCTTGTAATTACCAAGACGTTTGGAAAGGGCTTTACCGATTCCAGGAAACTCATCGATACTCATAGGTGAAACGAAGTCAATTATTTTTTCTTTAGGAACAATGGTGATACCGTAGGGCTTATTAAAATCGGTGGCCAGTTTAGCAATCCATTTGCCACTGGATGCTCCAAAGGACATAGGAAGATCAAACATCTGTAATATCTCTTCTTGCAGTGCCGCAATAAAATTATATACATCCTCATCTTCCACCCAACCGCCTAGATCTCCCCAAAACTCATCAATGCTGTATTGCTCTAAAACCGGCATTTTAGTTTGAAGGAACTCACGAAGGCGGCTTGAAGTGAGCTGATAAAAGAGATGATCACCTTGAACTACCAATAGATTCGGACACATGCGTAAAGCATCATTCAAGGTTGTTCCGGTTTTTATTCCGTACAGCTTGCATTCATAGCTTTTCGCAATGACGATACCGTGCACCCGCCCCTGCTCGTCCATAAAATCTTTTTTCCATTGATGTCGGTCGTATTGACTCCACCGTTTTTCATGCTGAAAGAGGGAGTTAAATCCCCCTACCCTCTGGGTCATAACGCATTTGGTATCTTCTTTGGAAAATATTGCCCTATCGCTGCTCTTTACCACAACGACAGGTTTGCCTTTCAAATAAGGGGATCTCGTTCGCTCAGCAGAGACAAAATAACAATCGAGATCTAGGTGAATAATCATATTTACGACACCCCTAATTTATTTTAGAGGCAGTGTAGTTAAATTTTAGAGTATGTTACAAATAGATGTCAAAATGTCATCTTTTTGGCTTCCGCCGCTGCTGCAATCCTATTATTTTTTTCTCTCTACTGATTTATCAAACTTTAAAGTAAATATAGCTTTCATAAAATCAAAAACACCCGCTTAATCAGAATGCAATAAGGTTTAAAAATGTAATATGATATTGTAATATGTTAAGAAAGGGTATATATGTCGTATTTTATGTGGCTAATTTTTGCGGTAATAGCGTTTGTTATCGAGATGATACTCCCTACATTTTTTGCTCTCTTCGCCGCAGCTGGATTTTTGGCTGCGGGAGCGGTTGCTTATTTCTTCCCTGATTCACTTTTTTGGCAGTTGATCATCGCTTCTGTTTTTATGGTCATCGGTGCGATTATTTTTAAAAATAAGCACATTGCGGATAGCAGTACAGTAGGAGTAGGAACACACAACGAATTTGTGGGTATTTTAGGAAAAGCCACTACCTCTTTATCTGTACATAAAGAGGGTGATGTCGAGCTATATGAACCCGTAGTGAGCAACCGTCACTGGAAAGCGTTTGCACAAAGCACAGAGATTGAAATGGGTGAAGAAATAGAAATTGTAGAAGTACGCGGTAATACACTGATTGTCGAAAAACACATACAAGGATAAATACTATGGATGCAGGAATACTTTTTTCGTTAGTTTTAGTCGGCGGAGTCATATACGCCCTTACACGTATGGTGCGTATTGTTCCTCAGGGGCAAGAGTGGGTTGTAGAGCGATTGGGAAAATACAATACAACCCTCCTTCCTGGACTCCATTTACTTATCCCTTTTGTGGATATTGTCGCGTATAAAATTATCACCAAAGAGCTGATACAACAAACCAGAGACCAAGAGGTAATTACCAAAGACAATGCAGTTGTCATCATCAGTGCCGTTGTCTTTTATCGCGTTACAGATCCCAGCAAGGCATCGTATTCGATTAGCGATTTCGAAAGCGCCGTGGGAAATATGACAACCACAACATTGCGCGCCGTAATCGGTGGAATGACGCTCAACGACTCCCTTTCGCAACGAGATCAGATCAAAGCCAATGTTGCCGAAAAAATTCGTGATTCTTTAAGCGGCTGGGGATTAACACTGGGTAACTTAGAAGTTCAAGATATTCGCCCAAGTCAAAACCTTCAAGAAGCCATGGAGCGACAAGCAGCAGCGGATCGTCAAAGAGAAGCGACCATTATGATCGCCGATGGAGAGAAAAAAGCGGCGATTGCCAAAGCTGAGGGGCAAAAAGAAGCAGCTGTTCTAGAAGCCCAAGGGAGACTCGAAGCATCCAAGCTCGACGCTCAAGCCAAAGCAGAGCTTGCCGATGGGGATCGAAAAGCAATGATAATTGTTGCTCAAGGATTACTAGGCGGAGAAACGGCACCACATTATCTCTTGGCGCAACATTATATTGATAGCGTTCAAAACCTTAGTAAATCAGGCAACACCAAAGTCGTCTTTATGCCAGCAGATTGGCAGCAAAGCCTCGCTGGTGCTGTAGGGTCGTTGGGGTATTTGGGGACAGCGTTGGGTGAAAAAAAATAAGCTTAATGTAAAAATAATTGAGAATACTTCCTCGGTTACGAGAACAAGCAAAGTAGAATAACCCCAAAAAATCGATCTTAATGTTCTCAAAAACAAAAGCTTGAAGCTAATTGAGGGATTCAAAACGTATAGGATTGACTATAAAGGTTATTCAATTGAGGATATGTAATACGGATTGTATTTAAATCCAATGTTTCTGAGCTAAAATTATCTTTTATTTAAAATAAATACCTTTACATCTGTAAAATATAGTAGTATATTTTTGTAAATTACAAATTGGATATAAAAATGTTTACAAGAACAGCAAAATCGATTTTGAATGAAGCGTTAGCAATATCACCAGCTGTTTTATTGAGCGGTGCCAGGCAAGTCGGTAAATCAACACTATGCCTAAATCAGGATCGTGAATACCGCGTATTCGATGATTTAAGCGAATGTGAAGCAGCCCTCAATGACAGTATGGGTTATATTGCATCTTTACCAAAGCCGATTACCCTCGATGAAATTCAAAAAGTCCCAGAAGTACTAGAGGGTATTAAAATTAACATTGATAAAAAACGCCTCAATGGGACATTTCTTTTACCATTTGGGGATGAAAATGCCAAGCGCTATGCAGTACCGTTAAGTGTTTTCTTTTAAACATGAAAGAGTGGCCGAGTATCTTTAAACAGTACAAACCAAAAAGCTCTGAGCGCTACGCGTATCGAAACGTTTTGATTCTCCTGCTTTACTGCTTGAATTGAGGTCATCAAAAACTCCTAAGGAATACACCTAATGAATAAAACAACGAACGATTCGACAAAACTGTTAGCACTCAATAAGCCTAAGGGTTATGTGGTCACACGATCTGACGAACTTGGGCGAAAAACAGTTTATGATCTTTTGCCTGATTGGGTTTTTCATGACGAATGGATGCCAATTGGACGACTTGATCTAGAATCTAAAGGGCTTCTATTATTCACAACCAACGGTAAAATCGGCGACGCGTTGACCAAACCTGGGAATTGTATTAAGGTATATGAGATCTGGGTCAGAGGCCACGTAACAGACGAACATATTGCGCAGTCTTTGAAAGGAGTCCAAAGCCCGCACGGTCTACTGAAAGCTCTTGAAGTCGAAAAGATAAGCATTGGTGGCGCGAAAACAAAACTCAGGGTTGTAATTGACGAGGGGAAAAATCGGCATATCCGCCGGCTTTTTGGGGCGCTGAAAGACCCAAAATTTGGGACGCCATTAAAGGTCTTAAACTTGAACCGAATCAGCATTGGCAGTTTTAAACTCAACATCGAAATCGGTCAGTGGCGTTACCTTACATTGGAAGAAGAGAGATTGCTAATTAAAAATTTTGATTAACACGAAGGGCTATCTTTTACCTTCCTCCAGCTTTTCCCACGTTCTTTTTATAAACAGGAGAAATTCTAAGCTCCCCTGGAGCAGTTCTCAAAAACAATCTCATAACGTACATTTCTCCCATTCGTCCCCTCGATTTGACGGATACACCCTATTTCGAGTAACTGTGAGATATCTCGGGAGGCAGTCGTAGATGCAGAGTCTGCTATCGTCATATATTTTTTTTTGCTCAAAGAGCCTTGAAAGTTTTCAACTCCCATATCGAGGATTTTATTGAGCACTTTTATTTGCCTGGCATTGAGCTCATGATTTCGATATTTATCCCAAAACGTCGTTTTTGCTACGATATACCCCAGCTTTTTTTTGGTATCCGACAATGCGATATCTAATGTCGAGAGGAACCATTTACACCAAATGGTGATATTCAAATGGTTGGTTTCTTTTCTGACATATCCCGTTGTTTGCTCCAACGCACGGTAATATCCCTTACGATCATTGTTGATTGCGCTTGACATCGAATAGAGTCTCGACACGGTTGATTTTTCTATTTTTGATAAAACCAAATCGGTGATGGCACGCCCTATTCTCCCATTACCATCATCAAAAGGGTGGATAATGACAAACCATAGATGGGCAATACACGCCTTTAACAAACTGGCAGGTGTTTCGTTAAACCATCGTAAGTATCTACCCATTTCCTCTTCAAGCATTTTTCTTGGAGGAGCAACATAAAACGTTTTCTCTTTTCCTGCGGCACCGCCTACAACCTCCATATCCTCTTCGCCTCTGAATGTGGCGACATTGATCTTGTTTAGTCCACTATATCCACGAGGAAAAAGGGCATTATGCCACCCAAAGAGCCGTTCAAGCGTTAAATCCTGATCGTAATTGGTATTGGCATCGATGAGTATTTCTATCAGATAATCGGTCGAAATATCCCGTTTTGAAGAGTCTATCTCCGCAAACCCAAGTTTGCGTTGGATGGAGGCTTTGACACTGTCACGATTGAGAATCTCTCCCTCGATGGCGGAGGTGCTGATTGCTTCATTCATCAGTGCTTCGAGTTGTCTTTGGGCGATATTGTTTTGATCCATCGTTTGGGTGATGGCGATCAGATACCCTTGTGATAGTGAAATCTCTTGAATCAAATGCTCAAGTGCGTTCAAGTCATAAGTAAAATGAGGATAAGCATCTTGTTCCCATATCCAACGTTTCATCTGCGGTGTTGCCTTTTAGGATCGATTATTTTTAAACTGATTGAATCATTGATTTAATCATACCATAATTGGTATGAATATTTATTTTAATCATACTATGCTATTTGGCTGAGTCGAATATGATGTCCATAAATGTTTTCCAGTCTAATCTTAATTGCCACTCGACAGCAATATTATTACACAAATTATTTAATATGGTTTCTGACCAATGTAATTGCCTGGTGGTGAATAATTGCAACTCCATATCTGAGAATTATCTGGACATAATACCATTGCACACCCTACTTTTTGACTATCTTTCCAAACAACTTGTGTATAGTGTCCACACGCTTTCTTGCCATCACATTTATTGCTCTCATAATGATAATATTGCTTCTCGCCTCCCCATGCGCTGACGACTTGATTAGGTATAATTTTTTGCGGATAAGTTGATCCATCGGAAACAAACACAGGACTTGCCCAAAATAAATTTTCACCGATCCCCTGTATATGACTGTGTTTCAGTTTGCACTGATTCTCATTACGCAGTTTTATAACCCATTGTTGTGCAGCAAGAGATAATTCATCCGACCATGTTAACGCTCCAACATGTACTTCACTGCGAAATCGGTTATGCGCTTCAAGAAACTGTTTGTGTTCTAATGAACTGAGATCACTAGCATAAAGGTTTAATGAAAATATCGTGCAACTAAAAGTTATATAGAAAATGCCTACTTTATCCTTATTCATGAATTTTTACCTCCTCTAAAGTGTTCTGATTTTCATATATCAACATAAATCATTCATTCTATTGTGACATTATTTTGTCACAAACATATACGAATGCATAGATTCATTTAAATCGTACAATCATTTAAACAAGAGGTTTATGTAAATCAATAATTTAACATCTATTATGGAGAGTAGAAATGGTACAATTGTTCTTATTTGTACAAGGAGTATCCTGTGCGTCCTTCACTGTTTTTTACAGCCCTACTTTCTACGGTTTCCCTTATGGCTGGGGAATTTACGCTTCACAGCAATGATCTATCTGGACAGCTTACCAAAAAACAAGAGTTTTCAGGATTTGGGTGCAGCGGGCAGAACATCTCCCCTGCTCTCAGTTGGAACAATGCTCCCAAGGGGACAAAGAGCTTTGCAATCACGGTTTATGATCCGGATGCACCCACTGGAAGCGGATGGTGGCATTGGGTTGTCTTTAATATTCCGTTGAAGGTCAACTCACTTCCATCAGATTTTGGGAATACGGCTAAAAAATATCCGATCAGCGCGGTGCAGAGTATTACCGATTTTGGCAAAACAGGGTTTGGGGGAGCATGCCCTCCTGTGGGAGATAAACCACACCGTTATTTTTTCACCGTTCATGCCCTTAATGTCGATACTCTTGATTTGGATGAAAAAGCATCTGCCGCTTTGGTTGGCTATATGATTAACGCCCACTCTCTTGGCAAAGCGACCCTCGTCTCGTATTACGGACGTTAAGAAATTACTTTCTGGGTGCAATGTACAAAAAGGGGTAATACCACGTGAGTCGTCTTTTTATAGCAGTACCGGTCACTCTTTACGATTATTCCGATATTCGATCACAATTTGACCCTTTACTGGCTGGCCGATGGAGAGAAGAAGCAACGCTCCACTGTACTTTGGCTTTTTTGGGAGATCATTTCACTTCCCAAGAGGTCATCCGCCGTATGAATGAGATCTCTTTGAAGTTTGTACCGAGCGTCCTGTCGGGATGGGAATATTTTAGCGATAGCCGTGTCTTTGTCCTCACCACCGTTAATCCGTCTCTCCAAACCCTTCGAGATCGCCTTGAAACAGCGTTAGAGCTTCCCTGTGAGACATTAGTTCCCCATGTCACCTTAATGAGGCTCAAACGTTTTAACGATCTCGATTCATTTGAGAAAAAGATTCAATCACCTCCCCTCTCTTCACTGGGCAGGTTACAGCCGAAGGTCATATTATATCAAAGCACCTTTTTACCGCAGGGGGCTCATTATGAAACAATACAGGAGTGGGTGGTATGATTGTCCCTTTGGCTCTATATGTTTAAAACGTATTTTTGATAGACTTTTGGATTGCAACGTTACAACAGTTGTTTCGTCATAAAACACAAAAGTTTAAATATGTGTTGTGGATATTTTTATTTTTGCATATTTTTCTAGGATGGTTTGTGTGGATATCTGGATAAAAATCTCCCTTGTTGTACTCATAGCAGTTTTTCTCTACCGTGAAATACTAAAATCTGCATCCAAACCATCCAATCAAACCCCTGCTCCCAAAAGCAAAGCAGGTTTCTTGAGTTTTATCGGTTTGGGAAGTGCCGTGGGCGTTTTTATGTATGTAGGGATGTCTATGACGTTCATCGAAACGCGCGATTTACGCCCTTACATTCACTCCCCCCAACTGGTAAGTTTGTATGACAGAGGGGTGATCCAGCTCAACGGCATGGTAATAAAAACCAATCTGGCTCGAAACGGAGAACTCGCACCCCTTGCCGATCAACTCACTATGGGGTGCAATGGCCGCGATGGGTGTGAAATTCAAAAGATGTTTGATTACGTCACCCATATCCCTTATAAAACCGATCACACCAGCCGCAATGCCAAAGAAGTTATCGCAACCAACTGGGGAGATTGCGATGACAAATCCAATCTGTTTGCCTCTTTGTTAAACGAACGAGGAATGGATTATCGATTTGTTTATGTCCCGCATCATGTCTTTGTGGTGGTGCATGTTAAAAATACCGCCACCCTGCCCTTTTTACGTACTAAACTCACAATTGACAATCAAGACTACTACTACGCTGAAACCACATCAACTGGAGCTCGCATAGGAGAACATAATGGACAGTTTCCTTACAGCTTTGAGGGAATATATGATATTAAGAACGATGAAGAAGTCGATTTGAAAAAAGTATCTTTTGGAATCGGATAATCCAATAACACCTCATTTTTCGTTGATTCCAAAAAGTATCTTACCTCAAATTCGTTTGGAGATATATACCCAAGATAATTGTTCCGTCTTTTAGGGTTATAGAACATCTCGATATAGTGAAATATTTTGGATTTTGCATACTCTCTCGTAACGAATACTTCTTTCCTGACACATTCACGCTTCAAAATTTTAAAGAAGCTTTCGACGACGGCATTGTCATAACAATTTCCCCGTCTGCTCATGCTGGGAATAATATTTGAGTGCTTGAGCATACTTTGCCAGTCGTATGAGCTGTATTGCGATCCTTGATCGGAGTGAAGTATCACACTGTGTTTCGGACGCTGCCGCATAGAGCCATCCTTCATAGGTTCGGATATAGGTGATATCAGTTACCAATGCTTCGTTTTTATCATCAAATATCTTTTTTCTAAAACCCTCTAAACCTATTTGGAACTAAAGCGCCCTCACCTATTCTGATGGCTAAATTTATTTCTTCCAGCAGCCTAGCTGTATCTTTTGGAAGTGTTCCTGCCAGATGCAAAGCATTCGAAGCATGGTTTGATCTGAATATCACTTTATTGACTGGATTCAAGAGTTCTAAAAATCGCTTTTGTTCGTCCAGCACTTGATAATCGCTGAGCATTTTAAAATGATCGAAGTATTTGAGAAATCTCTCTCTAACATCCTCCTCTAAGCCTAATTGTAACGTTGAGAGATAATTGACCGTTGTGCTATTGATAATGGCTGCAGTGTCCTTTATATGCTCATTGGTATACGCCTCACCGCCGATACCTAGAATTACGGTTGCCGAGATTTTGATATTCGCTTTTGAGGCCTTATTGAGTGATTCAATTATTTGACTCGCAGTCACACCCTTGTTGATTTTTTTCAGCAATTCATCGTTACCTGTTTCAATACCGTAGTAAATAAGATTGAGCTTATTTTCATACAAAAGATTCAGCTCTGCTTCGGACTTTTCTAAAACGTTTTGAGCAGTAGCGTATACGGAAACTCTTCCCAATCTTGGAAATGAGCGTTTTAGATACTGCAGCACTTCGAGCAAATAATCTGTTGGCAAGGATAAAGCGTCACCATCCGCTAAAAATACTTTCTTAGCATCGGGATAGATATTGGCTAAAACATCAATCTCTTTGAAAATATCTTCGATGTTGCGTACTTGATACTTTTTGCTTTTATACATAGAGCAAAAAGTACAATTATTATGACTGCATCCGTAGGTGGCTTGAATGATAATGTTATCGGCTTCTGCTGGAGGTCGGTAGAGGGGAAATGAATAATTTATCATTCTCTAAATATCTACATTCATATTATTTAGTATCTCAAGTGTTTTAGTGACATCATATATGGCACTATGATACTTATCTTCATCAAAATCGATGCGGTAATGTCGGCAGGTTTCCAGCAGTTTCGGGTTTTTGAGACTTCCTCTGACATTAAGGGCTCCGACAATCTTTTTATTGGATTTCATCGTGCAGAAGTGTTTTTCGAAGCTGGCAAGCTCACCGATATGACGCAATTCAAACGCTATATTATGTGCGATGAGTGTTTTAGCACCCTGACAGAACTCTGCAAACTCCTGATCCTCTGCAAAATACTCAGGATAATCAACATTCGCTCTTAGTCTCTCGAGACGTTGTGGGGAGAGTTTGTGAACAGCCAGAGCATAAGGATTAACCTCATATTCGGAAAAGTAGTAACGATGGAAGGTGTCGGCGATGACATAAATACCCTCCTCTCTTTTAATCCGAAAGGCCGCGACTTCGATCACGTCATGAATATTGGCAGAGTTGGTTTCAAAGTCCAGAATGATCAACGGTTCTCCATAGGTGCGTGAATTGATTTAATTCGATATTTTACCCAGAAGGTAGTATTGATTTGTTTATAATGTCAAAACACACTTTCTAAAGGCCATCTATGATTCAGACACCCTTTTTAGCCGTTGACGGTATTGTTGAGATTTATAGCGATGCCGGTATTTTTGAAGGTATTGTCCTTATCGAACGATTGAACACCCCCAAAGGGCTTGCATTGCCCGGAGGATTTGTCGATATCGGAGAAACAGTAGAAACAGCCGTTGTGCGTGAAATGAAAGAAGAGATCTCTCTTGATGTCACCATAGAATCGTTACTGGGTGTTTATTCGGATCCTGCACGGGATTCGAGGTTTCACTGTGTATCGATTGTATACGTTTGCAAAGCTTTGGGAGTTCCTGTAGGTGCAGATGATGCGAAAGAAGCATTCGTGTATCCTCTTGATGATATTCCCTATGACAAGCTTGTATTTGATCATGCCAAGATTATACGGGACTATTGCGCTGCAAAGCAGGATTAATTCACATGCCCAACACAAAGACCCACCCTCTCAAAATCTAAAACTTTCAAAGCATTTTTTTTTAATAAGATAGATTTTCTCCCATTTGGAATATAGTAATTTATAGAGATGAAAAAGGAGCAGTTATGGCACAGCAGGATGTTGATAAGCTTGTCTCCCAGGAGTACAAGCTTGGTTTCACGGTTGATGTCGAAGAGGACACCGTCGCGCCGGGGTTGAATGACAACGTTATCCGTTTCATCTCCGCCAAGAAGAGTGAGCCGGAATGGATGACCGAGCTGCGTATCAAAGCGCTGCACCGGTGGGAAAAGATGAAAGAGCCGCATTGGGCGCATGTGCACTACAAACCTATCGATTATCAGAGCATCTCCTACTTCGCCGCGCCCAAGAAAGCGCCCAACAGCCTCGACGAGGTCGATGAGAAGATCCTTGAGGCTTACGGCAAACTCGGCATTCCGCTCGACGAGCAGAAAATGCTTCAGGGCATCGCCGTCGACGCGGTCTTTGACTCCGTCTCGGTCAAGACCACCTATTCCAAGACCCTCAACGAACTTGGCATCATCTTCTGCTCCATTTCCGAGGCGATCCGCGACCATTCCGAACTCATTAACGAGTACCTCTTCTCTGTCGTGCCGATGAGCGACAACTTCTTCGCCGCGCTCAACGCCGCCGTCTTTACCGACGGCACCTTCGTCTACATTCCCAAAGGGGTGCGCTGCCCGATGGAGCTCTCGACCTATTTTCGCATCAACGCCCAGAACACCGGGCAGTTCGAACGCACCCTCATCATCGCCGACGAAGGGAGCTACGTCTCTTACAACGAAGGGTGTTCCGCGCCGCAGCGCGACGAGAACCAGCTTCATGCCGCGGTGGTCGAACTGATCGCCAAGAAAGATGCCGAGATAAAATACTCGACGATACAAAACTGGTACCCCGGCGACGATAAAGGCGAAGGGGGTGTCTTCAACTTCGTCACCAAGCGTGGTCTCTGCGCAGGAGAAAACTCAAAGATCTCATGGACCCAGGTCGAGACCGGCTCTTCCATCACCTGGAAATACCCCAGCTGCATCCTCAGAGGCGACAACTCGGTGGGCGAGTTCTACTCCGTCGCCATCACCTCTCGAGCGCAGCAGGCCGACACGGGCACGAAGATGATCCACCTCGGCAAGAACACCCGTTCGACCATCATCTCCAAAGGAATCTCCGCCATGCACGGGCAGAACAGCTACCGAGGACTGGTCAAGGTCGGGCTAAACGCCGAGGGGGCGCGCAATTTCAGCCAGTGCGACAGTCTCTTGATCGGTCCTGACTGCGGGGCGCACACCTTCCCTGCGCTCGAATCGCAAAACGCGAGCGCTGTGATCGAACATGAGGCGACCACCTCGAAGATCAGCGATGAACAGCTCTTTTATCTCAAAAGCCGCGGCATCGGCGAAGAGGATGCCGTCTCCATGATCGTTCACGGCTTCTGCAAGGTGGTCTTCAGCCAGCTGCCGATGGAGTTTGCCGTCGAAGCCAAAGAACTGCTCAACTTAACCCTTGAAGGAAGTGTAGGATGATAACGATAAAAAAACTCTCCGCCAATATCGGCGAAAAGAGCATACTAAACGGACTTGACCTGAACGTCGAAAAGGGAACCGTCCATGCCATTATGGGACTCAACGGTTCCGGAAAATCTACCCTGACCAAGGCCATCATCGGCCATTACGACGTGACGGTCACTGGCGGCGACATTCTCTACAAGGGCAAAAGTATCATCGCTGCGGAGCCCGAACAGCGCGCACTTGAAGGCATCTTTGCAAGCTTTCAGAACCCTGTCGAGATAGCCGGTGTCAACAACGCCTATTTCCTGAGGGCCGCCGTCAATGCCAAACGCCAGCACGAAGGCAGCAAGCCGCTCAATGCCGCGGAATTTCTCAAGCTGATACGCGAGAAGGCAGAACAGCTCGGTATCAAAACCGAGATGATCCAGCGCTCTTTGAACGAAGGCTTCTCCGGCGGCGAAAAAAAACGTAACGAGATCCTGCAGATGGAAATGCTCGAACCTGACCTTATCATCCTTGACGAGATCGACTCGGGTCTTGACATCGACGCGCTCAAAGCCGTGGCCGAAGGGATCAACCGCATGAAGAACGGCGAGCGGAGTTTCATCATCATTACCCACTACAGCCGTATTCTGGACTATATCGACCCCGACTACATCCACGTCCTCCAAGACGGAAAGATCGTCAAGACCGGCGGTGCCGAACTGGTCAAGATCTTGGAAGCGGAAGGGTACAAGGGCATTCAGGAGTGTCATCATGATACCCTCTAAACTAAGCGGTTTGACCGCAGCCCTACTGGTAGACTCCCTTCAACTCGATAGCGGCAAACAAGCGATTGCACAGCGGTTTTTGGAGATCGGCGTTCCCGGCAACAAGAGCGAACAGTACCGCCATTTTTCCATCAAATCCCTCCTCGACAGCGACTACACGCTGCTTCTGCCGGCACAGGGCGATCTGACGCTCAGCGAGAAGACGCTGGAGATCAAAGACGGAGTGGTCACCACCGTTCCACAAGGGGTGAAAGTCACCTTTCAAAACGGGTTTGAAGCCGACATGGTCCATTTCGATCCCCTCTACTATCTCTCCCACCTTCTTACACCGCGCTGCATACTCGTCGGCATTGAGTGCAGTGCAAATATCAACATCGTGCACCGTCTTGAGTCCGAAGAGAGCCTCCTCCCCTACCGCATCGTGTTCAAGATAGCGCCCGGCTGCCAGGTCGAGGTGTATGAGAGCTTCAACTATGGCAGCAGCAGTGGCTCCCTCCTGCTCTACGGCCTCGACGTCACTGTCGGCGAAAGTGCCAAACTGACTTGGATACGCAATCAAAGCTGCGTCGACGCCAATGCCGTTGTGATCGGTTCGCACCGCTTTGATGTTCGGTCGCAGGCGGAACTGACACTGCAGACCTTTGATTTTGGCAGCGGCAGTGCCCTTCATCTCTATAAAAACGATCTTGCCGACCATACGCAGACCAGAGTCTCCCACCTGCTCTACGCCGCCGGCAAAGCGCGCCGCGGCAATGTCGTCCATCTCTGCCATAACGGCGTCTACGCTACGAGCGTGCATCTGGCGAAATCGATACTCAAAGAGAGCGCCACCGGGATCTTTGACGGCCTGATACGCGTCGACCACGATGCCCGCTACACGAATGCCAGACAAAACGCCAAGGCGATCCTGCTCAACGACAATGCCTTTATGGAGGCCAAACCTCAGCTGGAGATCTACACTGACGAGCTCGAAGCGTCGCACGGCTCCAGCACCGGGCAGCTCGATGAAGCGGCACTTTTCTACCTGCGCTCGCGCGGGATAGGTCTGGGCGAAGCACGCAAGATGCTGATACTCTCCTTCGCCAACGAGATGATCGCGGAGGTTCAAAACGAAACTTTGGCGGAGCAAATCAGAGATGAATTTGAAGCTGCCTACTACAAAGGATAGATCATGACTATGCATGAACAGGTCAACGCCTATAAAGAAAATTTGCAGCTTTTTAGCAGCAAGGATGAGAAAATGGAGTATATCCTCGACTTCGGTCACGATGCTCCGACGATCGATCCGCAATACAAGATCGATGACAATGTCATCAAAGGCTGCTCTTCGCTTGCCTGGCTGCACAAGAGCTTCGATGGCGATAAGATACACCTTGAGGCCGAAGGCGACTCCATCATCGCCAAGGGGATGCTCGTGATGCTGTTGGGCATTTTCGACAACCGCACGCCCGACGAGATACTCGCCTTCGATCCCAACGAGCTCAAAGAGATGGGTATCATGGAGTTGCTCAGCCCCGTGCGCCAGCAGGGGCTTGAGGCATTTTTGAATGTCATCTACTGCTACGCCAGAGCCTGCAAGGGGCAGCAGAGATGAAGTTCGACGCCTTGAAAGAGAAGATCACCGAAGAGCTTAAAAAGATCTATGACCCCGAGATCCCGGTTAACATCTATGATCTCGGTCTCATCTACAGCATCGACTGCGCCAAGGAGAGCAGCGGCGTAAAGTGCGTGGTAACGATGACGCTCACTTCGGCTGGCTGTCCGGTCAGTGAAATCCTCATCGGACAGGTGCGCAATATCGGCTCGATCATTGATGAGTACCCGAACTTGACCGTCGAGCCGAACCTTGTTTTCAACCCGCCGTGGAGCCAGGAGAAGATGAGTATCGAGGCCAAACTTCAGCTGGGCATGTTATAAGCAGCCCTAACCACCCATCTTGTAAAAACCCTGTGCAACAGAGTGACAATTACAATCTTGTATCTGCGCTTGAGAGCCACATAAGAATTAGAATTAGGATTAGGATATAGATCATTTGAATGGCAATGACAGTTATGAAAGTTAAATTGGCGTGGAATTTGATTTGGAAGTTTTATTTCATTGAATAGATGGAAGCAGTAGAAACAAAATTGTACTCTGAGTGTTTTTGGAAGTTTTCTTAAAGTGATTGTAAAGCTTTGAAAGCTCATAATATAGGAGTGGTACAGTGGGCGGACTCGAACTGGCAACTTATCCTTTTTCATATCTACTCATGTCTCATAAAATCTACTCAAACCACTTATTATAGGCACTTTGCTAAATTTACCATCTCTACATTTCTCATCATAAATATGCAAGTTTTAGCTTCTATGGTGTAACATAGGTGTAACAAGAAAGGGTTTACAAATGCCTAGATTCACATCCTCAAAAAAATTCACAGGCGTTAAATATGAAATATTAGAAAATGATGATCGCTCATATTATATCGTTTATAAGATTGCCGGGAAAAGTAAAACAACTCATATCGGCAAACACTCAGAAGGGATTAGAGAAGAATTTTGCCATCAAAAACGTAATGATGCAATAAATCGAGCTAAATTCGGTGATGATGCTCCCGTTGTGAAGTACAAAAAGAAAGCTATTGCAACACTTAATGAAATTGCGTCATTGTATTTTACTGACAAGGCCCTCCACAACAAAAATAATGAAAAAAGACGTAAAGACTATCAAAAACATTTCGCATTATTATTCGGCGAAAGTGACATAGCTGATATCACATCAGATATAATCGAAAAATGGCAAAGAGACAAATCAAAAGAAATTTGTGAGGCGACAAAACGTGTATATGCCTCTAAAACAATCAACAATCTCATGAATGATCTATCAGCAATTATCAACCACGCAATTGCCAAGGGAAAATTCAAAGGTGAAAATCCGATCAAGTCCATAAAAAGACAAAAAGTTCAAAATGAACGGCAACGCTATTTATCTACTGAAGAAACAAAATTATTGTTAGATGAAATCCGCAAGCACAAAGATGGTGAAGTACTTGAACTATTTGTAATATTATCGCTGTCCACAGGTGGACGCATTAAAACTATTTGCAATATAAGAGTTCAAGATATTGATATTACAAACGGAATCATCACACTCCTCGACTTTAAAAATGAAACCCTTTACAAAGGGTTTCTCTCCCAAGTAATAATGAAATATTGTAAAGATTGGGCATCTAAAAATCATTTTAAGCGTCCTGATTTTTTAATTAGCTACGATGGAAGTAGATTATTTAAAGAAGATGATACAAATGAAGAAGTTAAATTTATTTCCAATAGGCTAAAACCTATTTTGAACCGTTTATTTAACAAAGGGCTAGATCCAAGTAACGCTATAGACAGGGCTGTTATTCATACACTTAGACACACGTATGCGAGCCAATTGGCAATTGCAGGAACACCAATTTTTACAATCCAAAAACTTATGAATCATAAAGATATTAACCAAACACTTCGCTACGCAAAACTGGCACCAGAAACTGGAAAAGATGCTGTTTTATCAATGTCAAATTTACTATTAGGATTTTCATAACAATTCTTTCAAAGATCGGTCAACTTTGGAAGTCAGTTCAATCACCTCACTCGCCCATTTTTCAACACCATACTGTATTGAAAACTCTGTAAGAAACGTATATTTAGCCTCAATGATTTTAGTAATAATCTCATTACAATTTTGAATTTTGAATTCCTCACCCATTTGTATGAGGTGCTTACGATCAAGTACATTAACATCTTTATAGTTGAATAGCATTTGGTGATGCTTATTGTAAGTGAAAGTTAGATCGTATGCCGGTGCTGCTCTCCACTTTCCGCTCACATCCATCAAATAGGAGATATTACGACTATGGTCGTCTTTATTTCCAAATACGATGTTAAAAATCATAATACGATAAAGATTGACTATATCTTCATGGGGGATATTTAGTTTTAACCCTACTCGAAATGCATTCATATAATCAAATGTCGTCTCAGCAGGATTATGATGCATCAGACCTGATAGTGAATGCATATGGAGACGTTCAACACCAGTCTCAGTTTTTAAAATATCAAATCGTTCGACTGCAAAATGCATTCCAGCCTCCGTTTCGAGAAGTGAAGTCTCTGGCATAGTTATCCCGCATTTTTTAGCCAATAGTGCATAGATATGCTCAGTGATTGTTTTGGATATCTTTTGTTCCTCATACGGTGTAGCAATACCACGATTGGCTCCATACATGAGGTTATCGAATTTGATAATAGAGTGAGTAAACCCATCAGGAATATCTTCCCCTTTTTTACCAACAAAGATCTCATTACTTTGAGGATTAAGCCCCACAATCGCTTTGGGTCTGGCACCTGAAGCTGCCGAGTTGGATATGGCAATGATTTTTGCTAATGAGAGTTCTGCTTTTCCATTTAGAGCCCTTTTCGTTTGTTCATAGAGCTCTTTTGCTTGCAATACAACTCCATCACCATCGTTATCACTTAAAATCGATGGTTCATACGTCAAAGCCCCCATCGTATTGTCACCGATAAATTGTAATGTCTCCATAACCGAAGGGTGATATTTAAAATGCTGCACGAAAAAATCGTTTAGATATTCTTGACCATACTGTCCAGGAAGGCTGTCATTAATTAATCCAGGTAATCCGTGTTGAAATGCAAGATGAGAAAAATCATAGAGTTTGTTTTTTTCTTTGAGTTGAATAGGAGAAAAACCAAGGTCGGTATTCGGAGAAAGGGCAAAAAGATTTTTACCGTTATGCTCGATCAACTTCCCTATCGTCTCTCCCCATGCTTTTACTGATAATTCCATATTTCTCTGCCCTACCCTTACCACTGAATTTTCAGATTTTCGTTTTCATCGATCATAAGAGCTTCGAAATCACCGATAGAATATAATCCTCTTAACGTATCGACAAAGTTGTTTAAAGAGATAAGCCCTGTTTTTTCAAACCGTGCATAGGTGCTGAACTTCATCCCGATATGCTCGGCAAATTCTTTCTGAGACATACCGATCTTCTTACGCTTTACTTTTGCACGTGTTGCAAGTTCTTTAACGATCTCTTTGGTAGTTGCGAGTTCAAATGGTGTCATACCTATCCAATAAATAATATATTAACGATATTATAGTCATATTTACTAAAATCGTCAATATTTTATTTATAAATAAAACGTTAAGCATACTTAATATTAAATAATATATCAAATTTTACCTTGAAAAATTTCTTATTCCGTCCTCAACAGTGTTAAATATTATTCAGCTGTTACCAAAGAAAGTTTTGATTGTTAGCCAATATGTTGAAGCAAGCTTCATCATACTATCTACCTCATTGATACAAATATTAGAACTATTCATATCAATATATGACACAATTAAGCTATACAAACGTATCAAACTTATATTTGGCAGAATAGCAACTGGCCATATTTTCCCTATAATCTAATGCCTTATTAATCTCTATTCCAAAATACCCTTCCTGAAACGAATATAAAATCGCGTTTCTCTTGCAAAACTGGCCGAATTAAAACGTCATGGGTGGTCGGATAACTCCGTTTTTTGCACGCAAAGATTTTGAATTTTTACTCCTATACAAAATGCAGTCATCAAATTACGAGCTGAACTTATCGTATTTTTGATCTATCAATTACATCCTGTGCAGAAATATAAGATGGCCATTTTTCATTTAATGGATCAAGATTATCAGCTTGCTTGTTCGCCCATTCAAGCCAGTCTGAGAGTTCTTTTGGATACTCTTCATCTGGATAATGAAATCTTGCCTTCTGCTTCACGGCAGATGAATATTCTCTTATTCTTACACTTACAGCCATGTCGTTGGATTGCTTGATTAACTTCTCTATCAATTGATTTTCATATTGAGCACATTGTTCTTCATAAATTCTATTTTTACGACGTTCTTCCTGAATCAAACGTTCCTGTTCTCGGCGTTCATTTTCTTTTTGTCTGATAAGGACAATAGCAAATACACTGTCGATAAAACTATTCAACAGTTCCTCTATTGTTTGCATTTTGCCATCAGACCAATTAGTTTGTACCTTGCTATCGTAAGTATACGTATTAATTTTAAGTGTTAAATTTCCAGTTGGAGTATATTGGTTGTATTCATATCCCCAATTGCTTTTTACTTTTCCAGTCAATTTTGATTTCTCAATGATTTCGATTTCAATATCAATGCCATCCACTGCGATCAGGGTAAGAGAACTCTCATTTGAGGGTTTTCTAATTTTATATCCACGCTTTTCAAACCATTTAAAAATTGTATCCATAATTAAAAGTGCACGTTTGACATTATCGCGAGAGACATTGATGGCTATTGCTCTTCGTGTACTGAGTCGTCCGTAATTGTCTGGTGAACATGTTTTTAACTCTTTTTGAGCCTTCTCAATCAAATCATGAGGAATGGTCAGATTTTTTTTAACTGCAATACCATGATCTACTTTTTTAGGGGCAAGTTCAACGATTTGAATAGGTTTATGGATTACAACGGGGATATCCGCCATTTTTGGAAGTAACGTTGCTGTTGGAATTTTCTTTTTGCTCTTGATATTACACGGCACACAACTTTTCCATATGGGTAACGGTACGATTTCCTCTGATTTTCCAAAAGAGAGTTTTGACCAATATCCAGTTTTTGGAGTTGGAATATGGAATCGAACACATATCTTTTTGAGGTCATAGTTTGATAGATTATATAAAGGTGCGAGTTTTGTCATAGGAATTTTCCATACTTGCTGATACAACTGTTCACGATTAATAAAAATTGACATGTGAATTCCTTGATGATTTGAAAATAAATATATCTATTGTAATCAAATATATACTACCAATTCCATCTTTTAAGTAAAAAACAACTATTGTGTGTAAAATAATATCTTTCGTCAAAAGGCATTCATTGAGAATTCTCCACTTCTCTGACACACATCTAGGTTTTAACGATTTAGAGATCGTCAATGAAGCTGGCATCAATCAGCGTGAAGCCGACTTTTATGACGCATTCACACAAGTTATTGACGCAATTGTCGAGATCAAACCTGATTATGTTATCCACACCGGGGATCTTTTTCATCGCCCTCACCCCTCCAACCGCGCCATCAGTTTTTGTCTTGCACAGCTCAAACGACTTAGCATCGCACAAATTGAGACAATTATTATTGCGGGGAACCACTCGACACCTCGTACCCGCTCCGCTTCCCCGATTCTCGCTGCATTACGTACGCTTGATCATATCCATCCGGTGTTGGAAGAAGTGTATGAAAAAGTAATATTTGACAATATTAACTTTCACTGCATCCCCCATATCAACGATGAAACGTCCAATCTCGCGGCGATTGAGCAATGTGAAGCTTCCATGGATGAGAACAAACACAACATAATGATGCTCCACTGCTCGGTCGGTTCACAGTTTATGATGGAAGAATACGGTGAGCGGGTTTACCCAAGAGACAAAGAACCTTTGTTTGAGAAAATGGATTACGTCGCTCTCGGTCACTGGCACGGTTTTGGAAGTGTCGGCAAACACCCAAACGTCTATTATGCCGGATCGACGGAACGGACCAGCAGCGGCGATGCCCGTAACGACAAGGGATATGCCCTCATTACCTTGGGCGATTTTCTCGATGTGACGTTTCATTCTATCACCCTCCGTCCCAGCCACCGCCTCCGTATCGATGCTCAAAGCTCAGAAGATATTTTTGAAGAATTACGCTCACTTGGCGCATCCTTAGACGTTGAGGGAGCCCTGCTCTCTATCACTCTCGAAAACCTAAGCGCGACCCAGTCGATCGACATTGCCAACCGCGATATCGAAGCGTGTTTCGCTACCGCACTAAACGTCCAAATCCAGCGCAAGTTTCGACGTACAGAAGCCTCCGCCGCGACGGAAAGCGTGAACGCCGCCTCGTTACAGGAGTATTTCGGCGCGTTCTTGGAGGAACAGAGTTCTACAACGGAAGAATACACACGGCTAAACTCCAAAGTCGCGACATTGTTCGCACGCTATGACGAGGTCAATAATGACGCTTGAATCGCTGAACCTTCAAAACTTCAAACGCTACGCCTCGTATGAAATCATATTTGAAAGCGGTCTGTGCGGGATACTCGGACGTAACGGGCGGGGAAAATCGACGATCTTTGACGGGGTATTCTTTGCCCTCTACGGCGACTACAAAGGTTCCAAAGAGCTGATCCCCACCGCAGGAAGCATAGGGGGCGTCAAAGTCGAGCTGAACTTTGAGATCGAGGGGAAAAGCTACACCGCTATCCGTGAGTTTCGGGGCAAAGCCCTCACTGCCTATGCAACCCTCAAAGAGGGGGATGAGAGTATCGTGAGTGGAGCGCGGGAAGTCACCGCCGCTGTCACGAAACTGTTAGGGATGGGGAAAGAGGCATTTTTACATACGGTATTCGCCTCCCAAAAAGAGCTGACGGCACTCAGTTCCATGAAAAACGATGAGCGTAAAGCGATGATGCGCCGACTGCTAGGACTGGAGAAAATCGACAAGATCGAGGAGATGATCCGGGAAGTGCTGCGAGAACTCAACCGCGATATCAAAAACGCTTCAGGCTTTTTGCTCAGTGACGATGTCCTCAAACAGCACCGTGACGATCTGACCTCCAAAACCGCCATCTCCCAGACCCTCGAAGCCACCCTAAAAACCCTCACCGAAGAGTCACTAAAACTCAAAACCGCCTATGAAGCCGCCAAAGCTCTCGTAGAGACCCACCAAAAGGGCAAAGAGGAGAGGCAAAAGAAACTCGATAGCCTTGAAAAAGCTCAACAGACCCTAACCCTCCACCAAAAACAGCTGGTCGAACTCGAAACCGAGCTAAAAACCCTCAATGCCCACCAAACCCATTACACAGCGCAACTCCCTCTCAAAGCGCAACTCGCCACATTAGAGTTATCGCTTAAAGCCCAAGATGAGCTAAAAACCAAATTCCTCCAAAAAGTAGGGTTGGAGAAAGAGCAAGAGGAGTTGCGAAAAGGGTACACTGCCCGTAAAGAGGAAGTGACACAGCTCACTAAAGAGATTATTCCTCTAGAGGATCACCAAAAACAGCTCACAGCAGAGCAAACTGCCCTCGCAGAGCACAAAGCCGCCCTCCTCAAACTCGACACCGAGATAACAGCCCTCACCTCTGAGATCGGCTCCAATCGCTCCAATATCGCGAAAGTGACCAAACAGGTAGAGACGATCACCGATCTGGGACGGGAGTCCTCATGCCCTACCTGCACCCGTCCGTTGATGGAGCAGTATGACAGTGTCCTCACCTCGCTCCACACCGAGATCAATGAGGTCTACCAAAAGCAGATCGATGCCCTACAGCTGAAACTAAACGCTCTCAACGAGCAAAAAGCCTCTTCTCAAAAGATCACCGACGAGGCACAGCAGAAGTGCAATCTCATACAAACACAAATCGCCCTCCTCCAGAGCAAATCCAAAGACCTCCTCAAAGCACAGGAACACTTCCGTGAGGTCGAAACGCGAGGAATGAGTAACAAAGCCGCCCTTGCTAAGATTGGGAGCATCACCTACGATGAAAACGGCCACAACACCCTTAAAGAACAGTATCAGGCTCTCAAACCGCAGGTCGAAGCCCTTATCAAACTCGAAGCGCTTATTGCCACCATCCCGACCAAGACAGAGGCTTTCCTATCCCTCCAGACACAGATCAAAACCGATGAAGCCTCTATCGCCTCAACCCAAGCCCTTATCACCGCCGATACTTATCGTATCGAGAGCCATAACGAAGCGATCACCCACGCGAAACTCTCCGAAACTGCCAAAGATGCCAAAGGGGTCGAGCTGAACGCCGCAGTGTTGGAGCAGACCAACATCCGCCGTGACATCGAAGCGATCGACAAAGAGATCAAGCGGGATGAGACACAGCGAGCCTCCCTCAAAACCCGCGAAAATGACCGTGACGATTACGAAAAGCTCAAAGCGGTCATGTCTGAGTTCAAAACCCACATCAACGCCCGCGTCGCCCCCCGCATCGGCGAAGTCGCCAGCGAGATGTACAGCCGCATCACCCGTGGACGCTATCAGCATATCGAGGTGTCTCCCGAATTCGATTTCTACATCTACGACAACGGCGAGCGCTACCCCATCGAGCGGTTCAGCGGCGGGGAGATCGATCTCGCCAATCTCGTCCTGCGTATCGCCATCAGCAAAACGCTGGGAGAACTCAGCGGCGGTGGTAATATCGGGTTTTTGGCATTTGACGAGGTATTCGGCTCACAAGACGAGGAACGGCGCATTCAGATCATGGAAGCGTTTCACACGATCAGCGAATCGTATCGGCAGATATTTCTGATCTCTCATGAAACGGAGATTAAGGAGATGTTTGAGAGAGTGGTGGAGATATAAATGAAAATTATATTAAACGATGCAGGAAATGGTGATTGTATATTGATTCAAAATAATTCAACTAATATATTAATTGATGGAGGTACTGCAGACTCTTTTAGTAATTGGTATGACACTATAAAAAACTTAGAATCTCTAGATGCTATTTTTATAACACATATTGATGATGATCATGTAAATGGAATTATTAAATTAATCGAAAAAAATAATTCATTAGAGAAAAAAATCAATATCAATAAATTTTTTTTTAATGGAATAGAACAAATATTAGAATTAAAAACAGAACTTGATAATGAATATAATGATGATTTTGATGCTATTTCATCTTGTTTCAGTAAAATCAATGATGAAAATATTGGATTTTCTGAAGGAACATCACTTTCTTACCTTTTAAAAGATAATCAAATTAATAGTTTATCAAATGGAAAAATAATTCACAATAAAACATTTAGCGAGCCATTTGATATAGGTGATATATCAATAGAAATTATTGGTCCAAATCTTTCTTCTTTACTAGAGTTAAAAGAGTCATGGCTACAAATTTTGAGAGAAAGAGGAATTAAAAAAAGGATTCTAAGTAAAAAACATGTAAATGCTTTTGAATGTTATGTTAATACTTTAAATGATGAAATATCTTTAAGTGAGAATATTTCATCTGAAATTTTTGAAAGTGTTGAACAGCTAGCAAATACTACATATAAAGCTGACTTGTCATTATCAAATAAATGTAGTTTCTCTTTTTTAATTAAAAGTGATACAAAATCTATTTTAATGTTAGGAGATACTCATACAGAAACAGTGATTAATTGGTTGAATGAAAAAGACATACACTTGCTGGATATAGATGCAGTGAAAGTATCTCATCATGGAAGTAAAAAAAACATCAGTAAAGAATTAATTGAAAGACTAAATTGTAATAAATATTTAATTAGCACAAATGGTCAAATATTTGGTCATCCAGATTTTGAAACATTAGCAAGAATTGCTATGTTTTCAACTAAAGCCGACACTACAATTTATATCAATAATTATATAGAACATATTTCAGAAGAATTTATAGAGAAACTTGAAAAATTCAAAAACAAAACAATAGTTTTGATGAATATAAAAGAGGTATTATTGTGAACACAGATTATAAATTAGATTCAATTTTTATATTGGAAACATCAAATGAAGATAATACTTCAAAAGAAAGAGGTACCTGTTTTGCAATAAGTGATTCATTAGTTATTAGTGCAAAACATGTTGTTGAAGATAAATCTCAATTTATATGTTTTTTAACAAGTGATCACTATATATCAAAAAAAGGTATTAATCTTGAAATTATACATAAAGACGATTCACTAGATTTTGTTATATTGAAATCAGAAGAGATGTCTTTTAATTCTTTTATACCAATAGGCATGGTACCAATAGACAGTAAATATAAATTAAAAACCTGTGGCTATCCTGTTGAAAAGAAACAGATACATGCTCCAATAGATATTACTATTACAAATGATTTAACCAAGATTGATAGTTCGAATTATTGCTTTGAAGTTTCTCAATGCCCCACTGTAACTAATTATAAAGGAATGTCTGGATCACCAGTAATGTATAATGGTTACTTCATCGGGTTGTTAGTTGTGCAGCAAGGTTCAAGTACATTATCTGCTATATCATCATTTCAAGTTTTTAATAAAGCCAACTTACTATTTAGTGATTTAAAGATAGTAAGTTGTTCATTAGAAGAGATAGAATACTTTCCTCCAGAACATCCGCCTTCGCCTTTCGTAAGTGCTATTGACTGTACTAAAAATAATCTAAATGTTAAAGGGCTTGATATTGGATTTGACTTTAATGTATGGAGATTAAATGAATTAGTAACATGCATAAGTGATTGGCTTATAGATTATTCTCTTTCTGCATCTCAAAAAGAAGATATGCATCTTCGACTAACATCTCAAATGAAATTAGCATTTAAACAATACCCGATTAATGATATTAATGCAATGAGTGATTTGTTTTTACATATAGTAATTAGACAAAATTATAAAACAATTCCAATAGTTAATAAAGTATTTGATGTTGATGGCAATTCTATTTTTTCTTCATCTCATGTAGTATTAGATAAAGGGAAGATTGAAATATGGTTAGGATTATCATCAATAAAAAATAATATATCAGATGCAGTGACATCTACATTGGATAATATTAATGCAATTATCACAGCGGATAATATAAAGACTCGACTTGTCTTAATAACTGAAGAAATGAATACCTCATGGCCATTTGCAGATAAATTAAAAAAGATATCAGATCCAAATATACCAATGGAAGATAAATTTGATAAAATAATTGTTCCTATATTTATTGCATATGACAGTGAAATAATAAAATCTTATGAAAAAACAGAGTTTAAAAAAAAGTTTCAACTAGAAGTTGATTCGTGTAGAGAATTGATACAAAGTAGATTTTCAAATAAACTGATTAAGATTATAGATTTACGAGTTTTTATATTTCCGGTAGATGATATCAACATTATGCATAATAAATTTATAAAGGAGTTGGAACTATGAATTTAACTATGTATGAAAAATTTAAAGTAAATATTTCTAATCCAGATTTTAATAATTGGGAAGATTTAATACTAACTCTAATACATGAATATAACGCACATGAAAATAAAAATTTAATTCAGGATATTGTATTAAGACTAATGAATATTAAGGATAAGTTTCCTTCAAAAATTAAACTATTAAATCACATAATAGGTGAATTAGGACTATTCCCTTATCTTGAGAGAGAAGAATTAGATTTAAAAGACAACATTAGGCAAAACTTATTTTTAGCTCCTATTAAAGATAATTATACTTTTCATATAAAACAAGCAGAAGTATTTAATAGAATAATGAATGGTGAAAACATTGTATTAAGTGCACCTACAAGTTTTGGGAAAAGTTTAGTAATAGAATCAATAATAGGGAGTTATGTATTTAATAATATAGTAATAGTAGTACCAACTATTGCATTAATTGATGAATTAAAGAAAAAATTTCATATCTACAATAATATATATAAAATAATAACTCAAGCTCATCAAAGTATTGGAGAGAAGAATATATTTATATTTACACAGGAGAGAGTTCTTGAATCTAATAATTTAAAATTAATAGATTTTTTTATCATAGATGAGTTTTATAAATTAGCACCTACTAATGACAAAGATTCACGATGTGATAGATTAAACTTAGCATTTCATAAATTATATAAAAAAACAAAAAGATTTTATATGCTAGGCCCTAATATAGATGGATTAACTGATGGTCTTGAAAAACATTTAAAATGTACTTTCTTAAAATATGATTCATTTAAAACTGTTGCAACCAATGAAAATTATTTTCCTATAAGAGAAAAAGGTAATGATGCAGATATAGACATAGATAGAGATGCCCATTTATATGAACTAATTAAAAAAATAGTCTTAAATAAGGAACAAACTGTTATTTATTGCAAATCTCCTCAGCGTGCTTCTATGGTAATGACAAAGTTAGTTAACTCAGGAATAATACCCGTAAAAGACATTGAATACGATATATCTGAATGGTTGCAAGAAACATATAATAAAGATTGGAAATTTGCTAGTGCGATTCAACATGGTTTATCTTGTCATCATGGTAAATTGCCTCGCGCTATTAGCTCATTAGTCGTAGACTTATTTAATAAATCAGTAATTAATATATTAGTGTGTACTTCAACCCTAATTGAGGGCGTAAATACTAATGCTAAAAATATAATTATTTATGATGATTGTATAACAAAAAAAACAAAACTAGATTCTTTTACCTTTAATAATATTTCTGGAAGAAGTGGTAGAATGTTTAAATATTTTGTTGGAAATGTTTTTATTTTTGGAAAAAAACCTGAAGCTAAATTACCTCTTATAGATATTCCAATTGTGACACAAAGTAAAAATGCATCTGAATCAATGCTATTACAAATTTCAGATGATTTAAATACAGAAGGGAGGGAAAAAGTTTCTAAGTATATTAATCAAGAAATACTTCCTATTTATATAATTAAAAATCATCAAAGTATACCCCCTGAAAGACTTTTAAACTTTGCAGAAAATTTAATAACAAATCATCGTTCATGGTATGGAAATATGAATTGGCATGGTATTTATCCTAACTATAACCAACTTCAATTATTGTCAGTAATAATGTATGATTATTTTTCTATATCAGGTATGGGAGGAAGCATTAGGAGTGCAGAGCAATTAAATAAAAAAATAAGAAATGTAATAAATAATGTCACAGATAAAGATTTAATACAAAAAGAATATGATTATTGGAGTAATAATGACCCCAGCTACACAGTGGATGATGCAGTACAAACTGTTTTTGATTTCAAAAGAAATTTAGTTGGATACAATCTGCCAAAAATTATTTTAGCTATTAATGATATTCAGGAAAATATTTTTAATAGATATGGTTATTCTTGTGGTAATTATAAAGCTTTTGCATATAGCCTAGAATCATTTTTTGAAATACCCGCATTAACAACACTGGAAGAGTTTGGCATACCTTTTCAAATATCAAAAAAAATTGTTAAAACAATTAATTTAGATTCTGAAGATGATATTGATTTGGTAATAAATAAAATTAAACATGCATACTCAAAAAATATATTGTTTAATGGTTTATCAGAATTTGAGATTTATATGTTAGAACGAGCCATTAAATATCTATAATGACCCTCTCTAAATCCCTCTACACCCGTGGAATCCAATGCTCCAAATCCCTCTGGCTGAAAAAACAGAGTCCAGAGGTGCTGACCCCTCCAGATGCCACCGCATTGGCACGATTCGAGACGGGAAATATCGTCGGCGATCTGGCATGTGCCCTCTTCTCTAACGGTCGTGAAATCCCCTATATTGAGAAGAATTTCGCAGGGATGGCGGAGCTGACACGGGAGTGGATAGATGAGGGGTTAGAGTACATCTACGAGGCTACGTTTATCCATGAGGGGATCGTCGTGATGGTCGATGTCCTGCACGTTACTCCGAAGGGAGTGGAGATATACGAGGTCAAAAGCTCCTCGGAGGTCAAAGACATCTACCTGCACGATGTCTCGATCCAGCGCTATGTCATTGAGAGCCTTGGATATACTGTCATAAATAGCTATGTCGTCTATATCGATACTTCCTACGTTCGGGATGATGAACTCGATCTAAGCGCCCTCTTTAGCATCGCCGATGTCAACGAAACGGTTGATGCGCTAATGGGCGGTGTCCCTGCCAAACTCGCCGAATTTGATGCGTATCTCGCAGATAGAGAAAACGAACCCGCCATAGAGATCGGCAAGCACTGCAAAAACCCCTACGAGTGTGATGCAATGCACTACTGCTGGAAAGTACAGCGAAGCATCCCCGATTACTCCGTCTTTAATATCTTTAATCTCGGGAGCAAGAATCAAGTCGAACTCTACAATCAAGGGATCATTCGGATTGAAGAGATTCCCGATAGCTACAAAATGACCCCCATCCAACAGCAAAAAGTCGATAACTGGAAAAGCCAACGCACCTATATCGACCGTGATGCGATCAATGAGTTCCTCTCCACCCTCACCTATCCGATCTACCATCTCGATTTCGAGACATTTCAGCAGGCGGTTCCGCAGTGGTCAGGTATCAGCCCCTATCAGCAGATACCGTTTCAGTATTCGCTCCATATCGAACATTCTGATGGCACAATGGAACATCGGGAGTTTCTGGCACCCGCAGGAGCTGATCCACGCTATGCATTGGCACAACAGCTTATCTATGACATCCCCGACAACGTTACGGTTCTAGCATATAACATGAGCTTTGAGAAAGGCGTAATCGAAAAACTAGCCCAGAGCTTCACCAATCTCAGTGAACGTCTCAAAAGTATCCTCCCCAATATCCGCGATCTGATGGTACCGTTCCAAAAGGGGCATTACGTTACCCCATCCATGAACGGAAGCTACTCGATCAAATATGTCCTCCCTGCCCTCATCCCAGAGATGGCACAAGCCTATAAACAACTCGATGGTGTCCAAAACGGCGGCGAAGCGATGAATGCCTACGCTAAACTTGCAACGATGGAAGAGGCAGAGCAAGAGCGCATCTGCTTTGCTCTCCTCGAATACTGTAAACTCGATACACTGGCAATGGTCAGGGTGCATCAAAAACTTACAAAGGCAATAAATGATTGATTATCGTAAAAAGCTGACGATTCACAGAGCGATGAATGAAATTCCTAATATTGATGGTTCGGTTGAGAGCGACCGTGGTCGTATCATCTCCGCCCCAGCTCTGCGTCGTCTACAAAAACGGACTCAGGTATTTGCTCTCGAACTCAATGCAGCAGTCCGTAGCCGTCTAACACATTCACTCGAAGTACAGCAGACGAGCCGGTATATCGCTAAAAGTATCCTTGCCGAAATCAAAAAACAAGACCTAACTGAAACATTTGGATTGGAAGAGATGGACAATGCTTTCGTCTCCACTGCCGAGATGGCGAGTCTGTTACACGATATTGGTAATCCCCCTTTCGGACATTCTGCTGAAGAGTCAATTAATGCTTGGATGAAAAAAGAGGCCCCTGTCATTCTCAATAGCCTTTACCCAAATATGTCTGAAGCAGTACACCCATTTCGCGATATGCTTATCAAAGACCTGAGTAATTTCGACGGCAATGCGCAGGCAATCCGAATCGTCCATAAACTTCAACGCCTCAACCTATCCTACACCCAGACAGCGGCAATCCTCAAATACACACGTGGAGCTTTCGAGAGCAAACCGGACACATCCGATCCCCTCTCCTATCTCCAAAAGAAACCGGGATACTATTATTCGGAAAAAGAGTTTGTCGAGACGGTATGCGAAGCTCTGGAAATGAGTAAAGGGGCACGCTTTCCGATCACTTATGTCATGGAAGCGGCGGATGACATCTCGTACCTTACTGCCGATCTCGAAGATGCCGTCGATAAAAAGATCCTCACGTTAGACAAAATCTACGATCTGATTATGGCGGAATCGCCGAAGGTGAATGAAAAATACGGAACCGAGGAAACCTATCTCGTTGATTTGGTACAAGGGGCGTACGACAAAGCACAAAAGAGTGAAGAGAAGCCATACCGTTTCAATATGTTCCTCGTCTCTATCCGCGCCGCATTAATCGGAAAATTGGTCGCGCATGTCACAAAAATTTATATGGAGAATCATGAAGCGGTATTTAACGGAACGTTCAACCACCCACTTCTCGAATTTGACCAAAAGAGTCCCTATTTCATCGCCCTAAAAATCCTCCAAAACATCTCGATCAAACATATCTACCATAATCGCGAGGTAGAGACACTAGAAATAAAAGGAGATGCAATACTCACCGGACTCCTTAACCTCTATAAGCCGATATTAGAAGTTCCATTTGAAGACATGGCCAAACTACTCCAAAACGAAAAGATCGATCATGGGCTGGCTTCCAAGTTTTTTCGCAGATTATCTCAAAAACATATCGTCGCCTATTCCGTTAGTGTGGAGGAAATCGATGAAGGACACAGCGAAGAAAAGAGACAATTGATGGAGTGGTATTACCGCTGTCGACTACTGCTTGATTATATCAGTGGCATGACGGATGACTATGCTCTGAAAGAGTATCAGACGCTCATGGCATTGTAAACTAAGATATAAAAACAAAAAAAATGATACGTAATTGGATAACTATTGTGTTTATAAAAATGGAAATATTCCAAAGTTAGAATGATATTTCGATGCTCAAAAAAGTCTTAGCGTTAGTGAAACCTGAGAGGATTATGGTAACTAAATAAGTGAAGAGACCGTATGAGGGAGCCCAACATTCTTAATAAAGGTCCTCTAAATTTAGTAATTGCTTATCAATTTCAGATTTTTTAATTTGCTTTGACTTAAAACTATTACTTATGTCTTTATATATGAGAATACAATTAATATTTTCCAATGGAGGTATTGTAATTGGAATATTCATTTTTGAAATAAAATTTCTATTAAATGTACTACTATCATATTTATTATAAGTCAAATTCTCAACAGATTTTCCTTTGAGTAAGTTAAAAGAACCAGCTAAAACTTCTATATTTTCTTGAGAAATGCCAGCAAATATCTTTGCATGAAAATCTTGTTTACTTGTGTAATTGGATATAACCTTATTGTTTAAATCATAATTTTCTAAAAATTCTAAACTGAATCCATTTTTCTTTTCAAATATTTTTTTATATTTATTAAATGTGGCTTTCCTTGTTATGAAAATTGTTTTTTGAGGATCAAGCGTATTTAATATCCAAGCCCATAATTCAAGTAATTCTTCTTCAGACATCCATTGATGTCCAACAAAAGGTGTTGCAATAAGTACTTTTGGATAAATAAAATTCCATCTAAAAAGAAATTTTTCTAATATTTCAATACATTCCACTTTAGAGCAAATTCTGTCTAAATTATTAGCATTAATACTGTTTTTAGTTCCTATTAAAATAAATTGATTTGGATTGTGTATAATATTACAATCTATATGAAAATCCATATATAAAAATGCTTTATCTTCTTTCCCACAAGAGCATTTAATTGGCAATTCTACGACAAGGTATTTTCCATCAGCATATCCTTTTAAGGCAATATTCATTATTGTTGAAAATTCTTTTACAATATCATTGAAATTCTGATCGAGTATACTATAAATTACATCTTCAATACTATTGTTACACTGTTTACAAAAATATATATTTGTTTTACATATATCATATGATAAAATTCGTTTATTAATTTCCCCATGAACTATAATAGCATCTCGTAAGCTATTGATATGAGGATATTTTATTAAAAAATCTGTATCTAATTGTATTTCATTATCCCAATATTCTATCTTGTTTCCACCACTTTTAATATATGTTTCACGAGGATTTTTAATTTTAGTGTATGATTTTTTTTTACATATACTGCATTCAATAATGATTCCACCAAAATCATTATCTATTGGAAATTCAATTATTTCTATATTAATATTATTTTGACAGTGTGGACATTTTTGAATTGTAGTTTTCACATTTATTCCTTATTACTAAAAGTAGGACAATTTTTATCTATGCGGACATACAAATGGTTAAATAACTTATAGACCATTTCATAAGATGGACGTCAATAGATATTTTATAAACTTCCATCAGCTTTTGTTGATTTAATTCTTCCTAAATAAGCTTTTTCAAGATTTTTATCTTTTGCTATTACTCTTAATTTTGCATTTTTTTTATGCCATTCTTTAAATTCATTGCGAAGTAAAGAATCAGAAAATTCATTTCCATATTTACCTTTTGTAATATATGAAATAGAACTAAAATCAATATTTTTCGCCTGAATAAAGAAATGTACAATTGATGAAAAAGTCAATGGTTCTCTATGATCAATATGTGCTTCATCTTTTGAAATTTTATTTCCTCCAATTTGGCATTTAACATTATTGTTTTCATCACCTTCATTTTCAAAATATTTTATTTTAAACTGTAACATATCTTCTTCAATGGTATTTCTCGCAGCAATACAAAATTTATGAAACTCGGAGTGGTCACCATTAATACATTTTCCAATACTAAAATCTTCTTTACTTTCATCCTCTCTTATGACATGAAAACAGCGATTAGTTTTATATTTTCCAGTATCAACTATAATTGATTTTATACCATTCCCAATCTTTTCTTTTGCATTTGGATGATTTAGTAAAAGTGCCATAGCATATGAAAAGTTGCTGTTCGTAAGTGGTTCTTTTAAGGTAGCTGAATTAAGAATTTCACGATATAATTCTAGTGCTTCTTTTTTTGATTTAAATTTATATTCACCTAATATAATTGGTTTACTTGCCATAATTTTCCCTTCTATAATATATTAAAAACTATTTAAATTCATTAAGTCCTACGAAGCAAATTAATAAAAATAAAGCCTAATCTAATATCAGCGTCGAATTTATAACGTCAAACTATTGCTTGTACTCGTATCCACTTTATCTATCAGTTGAATCACGCTAAAAATTGCACTTTGTTCCTGCTCGCTCAGGCTATCGAGTTCACTCGATAGAGGATGAATGTCGCTGAAAAGCTGCTCTTTGACACTCACCAGTGAGTCGTGAATATCACGGTATGTCTTACCGAAGATGATATTTTTGATTTTATTAATTAGCTTGACTTGTTTTTGTATATAGCTCCCTGATCCTATGAAATTATCGAATATTTTATTCGCTACCTCTTTTTTAGAGGTGTTGAGGATTTCGTAAATCATTGCTGTCAGCTCTTCGCTGTTATTTATCTTATCTTGAATGATTTTGTCCATATCAAAGACGTGGTATTTGATCTCGCTAATATCGGCATCGGTGATCAGATTGGAATTTTCCAACTCCTTTATCACCTGCAATCCGGCAATATACTCTTCGAGTATTTTTTGCACTTCCGTTTTAACCGATGAGGCATCGATATAGTCTTTGCTCGATAATTTTCTCACGTCGGTTATGAGATCGTTGAAGGTCGTTTTGACGGGGGCGATCCCTTTTTCTAGTGAGAGATTTGAGAGATGCTCAATGTTATTTTTGACCTCTTCCAAGTCCTCGACACTCTGGGCCAACTGATACGATCCCGATAGAACTTTGTCGATCGTCTCCACTTGCTCTTTGATCGCGTTGACGCTGTGTGCTTTGGATTTGAGGATCTGGCAACGCTCTTTTATCTCGTTGATGTACGCTTTGCTCTCTTTGCCTTTGAGGATAGCGTCTTGGGCATTTAAGATCACCATCTCAAACCGTTGCACTTCAAACGCCGTAGTGTCTTCGATGTATTCCGCCACCGCTTTCAGGTTATTATAGAGGGTATCGTTCATGTATTCCATATTAGCACTGTGCAGCTCTTCGATGACGTGTCGATGCTTTTTCAGATAATACTCGGTCGGATCGAGGGCATATACCTGTGATTTGACGATGCTGAGAATGTCGTCTTTGAGCGCGGATGCGTCCATCGTCCGCAGAAGACCCACCCGCTTTAAAAAGAGTCGCTCTTTTAACGAACTGCTCTTGGTCGCCATCACACCGTTCGCGTTGATACCAAAATAGGAAAAATTCGCGCAAAAGTCGAATATCTGAAAGCTCTCTTTGTTTTTCCCTTCGCCGAATATGTCGGGACAGAGTCGCGTCCCCCGTCCAATCATCTGCCAGAATTTGATCTTGGATTTGACCGGTTTGAAAAAGACGAGGTTCAAAATCTCAGGAACATCGATCCCTGTGTCCAGCATATCGACACTGATAGCGATCTGCGGGTTGCGATGCGGGTTTTTAAAATTATCCATCAGACTATCAACGTGCGATATTTCGCTGTGGATGATCTGTGCCTCTTCGCTTCGGTGCGGATACAGGAGATCAAAAACCTCTTTGATATACTCCGCGTGCTTTTTGTTTTTGGCAAATATGATCGTCTTGCCGATTGTATTCCCCTCGTGGATTTTGAAACCGTACTCGTGGAGGTATTTGAGCACTTTTTCGTTTGTCTCTTTGTTGAGGACGCGTTGGTTGATCTCTGAGGAGGATATTTCCTCCTCGTCCTCTTCGAATTTCTCCTCGAACTCCTCTTTTTCATCCTCGCTTAGCTCGGCGTAGTGAATCCCCCGTTGTACGATCCCCAAATCGATCTCGTATGGGTTGAAGTTCACGAGATTCCCATCATCGATAGCTTGTCGCAAGGGATACGCATCGGTCGGTTCCGCAAAGCCCGTTTGGAAAAACTCATAAGTATTTTTATGCACCTCTTCGGCGGGTGTCGCCGTCAATCCTAAAACAAACGCATCGAAATACTCGAAGATCGATTTGTACTTTTTATAGATCGTTCGGTGCGCTTCATCCACGATAATCAGATCGAAAAAAGCGGAGTTGTACGCACCGCGACGGATCAGATTGTGCACCGTTTCATACGTTCCGAAATGGAGACGGTTATCCAAATCTTTCTCATCGACGAGGTTGACGCACGTTTCGCTCAAATAGGTAAAAAAGTTGTTTTTCGCCTGCTTGACCAACTCCCGCCGATCTGCCAGAAACAGCACCTTTCGCACCCATCCCGCACGGACGAGGACATCGCTAAGGCTCGCACTCACACGAGTCTTCCCCGTCCCTGTCGCCATGACGAGGAGTGCGCGCATCTGATACGATTCAAAACTCATCAGGACATTTTTAATCACCCGTTTTTGATACCCACGGTCGGTGATCGTATCATCGATGCTCAGAGTTGAAGGTTTGATCGTTTTGAGGGCGTTTTTCTTTTGCAGAGCACGCACCAACTCCTCTTTGGGGAAAAAGGTGTGGATCTCCCGCCACGGATAGATGCCGTTGGTGTACTCGATCACCCGCCCGTTGGTGACGAAACTCAGAACGTCGCGCCCGAACTCTTTTTCGAGTGCTTGCGTATAGAGGTGCGCTTGATGTTTTCCTGCCGTGACGTTGGTGGAGGAGCGTTTAGCCTCGATCATCGCCAGCGGTGTTCCGTTCTCCGCCCAGATCACATAGTCGGCGTACCCGATAGAGCCGTCTTCGAGGGTGAGTTTGTACTCGACGTCCAACCCTTTTTTAAACACCTCTACGTCGTAGCCCGCTTCGAAGAGCTCCATGTCGATAAGACGGGATCGGGTCTCTTTTTCGGTGATGTCAGAGAGTTTGACGACGTGCCGTTTTTTCCGCTCTTTTTCGGGTTCGCCTTTGGCTTCGAATGCGGCTTTGAGCCGTGAGAGTTCCGCTTGGAGTTTGGCGTTTTCCTCTTCGAGTTTTTGCTGTGCTTCGGTTTGCTCGATCACCGCCTCTTTGACTTCGTGGGTTCCGCCTAGAGAGAGCACCTCATACTCGCCGCTCACCTCATAGTCGCTATAGACCTCAACGATCCATCGCTGAAACTTGTAAAGGCACTGATTGGCGTAGAGGCAATCTTTGGATGTTACGCTATGGTTGCCGTGCACGACGCCATTACCCAGTTTACGAATCAAGTGCATCTCATCGATCAGTTCAGTTGGGACGATATCTCTGAAAATGTCATTTTTGATCAGTCCAAATAAATCCATCTCTTTGATAAGCTTCTCGTCCAGATCATCATCGACACGGTAGACGAATTTGACCGAGTTTTCCAGTGCTTTACGGGCATAAATCGCCGAGACTTCGGGATCGTCGATGATATTGCGCTCGGCTTTGATCGACTCGTTTTGCAGAACGCTGAACTCATGCTGTAAAAAAGAGAAGTTGCTCATACCTTAGCCCTCGAAACTTTGGGATAGAAGTGCATCGAAGGTTGCTTGGAGTTTGGTGAGTTCCGCTTCGTAGAGGGATTTTTGGGATTCGATTTTTTCGATGGTTTTAGCAAATTGGTTTTGTTCAGCCAATGGAGCAATAGGAAAAGATAAATTCTGAAAAGTAGTTTTATTAATCATGATTTTCATGCTTTTTGTTGAACTTTCTTCAAAATATTTTTTCGTTAATTTAAAAAGATAATACAGATATTTCACATTATCTTCTTTTGGTGTTAAAGAATTTATCTGTTGATTAAAGGCAACTTCTTTATTTGTGATAGCTAAATTACCAATACTTGACATACTTCCTGCAATGCAAATAAACAATAACGAGTTTGATGGAACTAATCGAGCTTTACCATAACCTTTTTGGGATAAATATTCTTTTGCTTCTGACATATATAACTTATTTTTGAATATATTATCAGATTTTATCCACTCAATAAAATCTCCATAATTGTCACTTTCTGCTCTAGGTGGGGTATTGCCAGTTTGAACGTGTCCCATTTTAAAAATTGTTTTTTCTTTATAATTTTTGGGATTTAAAACTGGATCACCAAACATATCAATAAAAGTCGATTGAGCCAGTTCATCGAGTTTTTCGATTGAGGCTTTTCGCAGTTCGATAAGCTCGCTGGCTTTATCCAGCGTTTGTGCGATCTCTTTTTGTTTGGTTAGGGAAGGAAGATAAACATTGACTTTTTCTAAGTTTTCTTTTGTAATTTGAGGTTGTGCCGACCCCGTAATAACATCATCAAGTCTTCTTTGTAGTAAATAGTAATACAGATATTTTAAAGAGACTTTATCGCTTAACTTATCTAATGCCATTGCATTACCATTAACATAAGACATAGGTTTAGATATATTCAATGTTCCACAAGTTGCACCACGGCAAGTAATTAATAATGCTTCATTTTCGTGCGTATATTTATCAGTCTTTCCGATAACGCCATTCGCACCATAGAGCAAATATTTTCCATTATCAGACATATCTTTTTTTGATATTGTTTGATGTTGCTTAGGTTGGCAAATTGCAGTTAATTTTACTTGTTTTGCAAATAGCAATTTCCCATCTCGCGCAATATTCTCTCTCAACGCCTCATTCGATTTCTCAAAATGGACAATGTCGATGGCGTACAGTATCGGCAGCTCATCGAGAGAAAGTTTGAGCTTGCTAAACTGCGCGTCACTCATCTCCAGCGAATAGATACACAGATCGATGTCGCTTTTGGGGTTGGCGTTGTGTTTGGCACGGGAGCCGAAGATTACGATCTTGTCGATAAAATCAAACGGCTCGAAAAAAGCTTTGAGACGGTCGGCTACCTGTTTTTCTAGCTGATAGGTCATAGTTCTTCAATCATTGGTTTTATGGTATCGTGGAAGATTCTGAGCTTGATCGCATAAATATAAATCCGCTCCACCAGCTCTTTTGCCATGTTTTCGTCGTACTCGTGCGAGGTGTTGTTCCGATCTTCGAGCATCTGAAACCAAATATCATCATCAACGAGATCAAATTCAAACGCCTTTTTAATGATTTGTTGCTGTCCCGCGACTTTCTGATCGACAAACTCGATGTAGTTCGCCATCAGCTTTTTGGCACTCTCCATTGTGTACTCGAAACGCTGAATCGTGCTGTCTCGATAGATATCATAGTCTTCTGCGCTCTCTTCCATTCCCTGAATCTTGATAACATTGGTCTCCAGCGAGATGAGAGCCTTTTCGTAATTTTCGAGATTTTGAATGAGTTTATCTTGCATGAATCATCCCCTTTAACTCTTGAAGTCCCGCCGATATTTTTTTCTCTATTGCTTCGATGTCATGGAGTATATCGATAGGCTTCGCGTGATTGACATTCGCGTACACGATCTCTTTGTAGCGGTTGATACTCAGATCATAATCGCTCTCTTCGATCTCAGTGATAGGGACAAAAAAGCTCTGCTCAGTGCGTGCGCGATCCGCTTCACCGTCGCGGTTTTTAAAACGCTCTAGGATGTCGGGTATGTCGGAACCGTCGCAGGGGTTTCGGTTGTCGTTGAGGGTGTAGCCGTCGTTTTGCATATCGTAAAACCAGACGCGATCATTTTTATGCCCGTCGGTTTTAGTAAAGATGATGATGGCGGTACTCACCCCCGCGTAGGGTTTGAAAACACCGCTTGGCATCGAGATGATCGCATCGAGCTGTTGGTTCGAGACGATCTCGGCGCGAAGTTCTCGGTGCGCTTTGGTCGAACCGAACAAGACACCATCAGGGACGATCACGGCGCAACGCCCTCCCACTTTGAGCGATTTAAGCATCAGAGACAAAAAGAGGAGTTCGGTCTTTTTGGTCTTGGCGACGTCGAGGATCGGTTTCGCGACCTCTTCGAAATCGAGGGAGCCTTTGAACGGAGGGTTGGCGAGGATCAGATCGTATTTGTTCTCTTCGTTATGATCGAATTTAGAGAGGGAATCGTGGTTGAGAATGTGCGCCGACTCGATGGAGTGGAGCATCATATTCATCGAGGCGATACGTGCCATCGAGATATCGAAGTCGCTCCCGTAGAAAAGGTTTTCAAACTCTCGGACACTCAGCGCATCGAGGATCTCGGGACGTTGCTCTTTGATGTACTCGATAGCATTGATCAAAAACCCTGCGGTTCCGCAGGCGGGATCGTAAATCTTATACTCTTTGGTGATCTGTGCCTCGCTGAGCATCAGTTCCACCATCATTTTGATGATATGACGGGGGGTGCGAAACTGCCCGTTTTGTCCCGCAGAGGAGAGTTTGCTAAGGAGGTACTCGTAGAGATCCCCTTTGATGTCCTTGTCTTCGAGGTTGAGTTTGCTCACCATATCCACTACTTTTTGGAGCAGTTTAGCGGTAGGGATCAGAAAACTCGCGTCTTTCATATAGGTCGCAAAAGCAGACTGCTCCCCTGAGAGGTTTTTGATAAAAGGGAACATCTCGTTTTGAAAAAGCTCAAACATATCTTGTGCAGGGAGGTTCGAGACATTTTCCCATCGTAAATGCTCTTTATCAGCGGGGAAAATATCTTTGAGTTCGGGGGAAAGTTTTTTTCGCTTGTCGATCTTTACCTGCGCGGTATCGAGGCTTTTGATAAAAATGAGGAATGTGAACTGCTCAACGACGGTCAAGGGGTTCGAAATCCCCCCCGTCCAAAAGGTTTCCCAGATTTTATCGACTTGGTTTTTTAATTCGTTGGTTATCATTAAAAGCTTTCTTATAAAAATTGGTTACATTATCGGTAATAATGGTATCTTTATATTCATAAATAGGATATTAATAGTCCTCTTCTTTGCTTGAATGATGACTTATTATCTAATCCGTTGCAAAGAGTCAATGAGTGTTTATTTCTTCACTTCAAACATTTGACACACTGCTGCTTTGGAGATTCTGTTATCCAGTGATTCAAGAATTGCATCCATTTTTTCCTGCGGGATCACTCGTGGTCGTCCACCGATTCGCCCACATTTTTAGCAGCTGCACCCTCTCTTTTATCAAGCATCGTTTAAACTGTGCTAGTGCGCCAAATACATGAAATAATAATTCTCCAAATGGGACTGAAGTATCCATCCACTCCGTCAATGATTTGAATCCAATATCTTTTGATTTGAGCTGATCTACAATTTCAATCAAATGTTGAAGTGATCACCCTAGCCTATCCAATTTCTAAACGACAAGAGTATAACCATGTTTAACATAATCGAGCACTTTAGTCAAACCCTCATGATCATCTTTGGCCCCGGATGCTTTATCTTCAAAAATATGTCGCTCATCTATTCCTGCATTAATTAATGCATCGCGTTGAAGATCTGTACTTTGACGATCACTGTCGGTTGATACTCTCATATATCCTATCAGCTTATCGGATAACCTCAAAATTTACTATTCGTATACTATAACATTCCGACAGTGTTTTTCGTATAGTTTTTTGTAGTTTGTCAGATGAATTATCAGTTGATATGACCACAGTACGAAAAACAACTGTTTTACGACATTCGCACCAAAGACAAGCCCAAATTTATAGTCAAGAAGAATTAAAACTTCTTGAGAGAAAAAAAGGAGTAAGTGACAAGGCTACGCCAATGAGAATATTAGGCATTAAGTCCTGAATGAAATAGGGAAAAACCATTAATGCTATGCCACTATATAAGAATGAGGGTAAATCACGTTTCTTTCCAATTGATAAATATCCCATTCCAATACTCCATATAAATACTTCCATCTAATCCCTTTTGGACACTCTGCCATTGCATTCAATATTTTTTTGCAAATCTTTCATTATGGCACATTCTAGTCAAAATTGCAAGCGTTTTTTAGGCTTGTTTTTTTGTATTTCTGCTATTGACATTCCCGAAAAAAAAGCCTCCGTTTTTTCAGTTATAAAATAAATACGACCTTCTTTAAATTCCCACCAGCAGGGAAATAGTTTGCATTTTGCCCCCTTGTGTGAGAGCGAAAAGTATGTTACAATTTCTACAGTTGCAACCGAGAACGTTCTCAAAATTTTCCTGAAAAAGAGTGGTGATTAGCTATCGTCTCTCTTTCTCAAATAATCCTAAATCCTGATCAGATTTTTGCCATTGTCACCAAATATTAAAAAAAAGACCCAATCCGAGGAGGATATTCCCATGTCTGAAATTTATCATACCAACTGTGATCTCTCGATTGATGAGAGCAGTAAATTAATTGTTATTAATCCAATGGGGGAACGTTTTTATTTCGTCGCTTGCGAAGAACAAAGTTCTATTTTTACCAATGCCACTCTCAGTCTTGATGAGGAAGGATGTTATGTGATTGAAGGGACACAATTACTCTATAACAAGCACAGAGGAGTCTCTCCAAGCTACGAAAAGCTTTTATGTGAACATCCCGCTGAGTTGATTATCAAACGCACCTTCTTGGGGCTGACGTGGTACAAGGTCAATGGCATCATGAAACGAGAAGTACGTTCCCGTTACATCTGTCAACACAAAGCCTATCAAATCCATGAACGGCTTGAGTTTTTATCTCATACCTGTACATCGGAGATGTGAGATGTTTGAATATATCAATGGATGGGAATGGCTTCCCATCATACTCTTTACCTTTGCAGGCTTCTTGATGATTCAATTTGTGAAAGATAGCGGGATGACGTGGCTAGGGGTTATTGTATTGGGGATGATTATGTTTATTGCCTACAGTGTACACAGTAATAATCAAGCTAAAGAGTTTGTCTTACAACGTTTCAACGAAGGCCATGCAATCGAGTGCGGGCTATGGAGAGGTGAAAGCGCCCTTATCAATTCTCATAACGGCTGGAAACATGTTCCTGCTCTGGGATTTGTCAAAGGGGACCAGATTCACAATGACCTTGGAGTCTGTAACGTCATAGCTCAAGAGGCACCTGAACCCTCTGTTGTACCGTATGGGTTTGCTTTGATGTTTGAGCTGATGATAGCGTTTGGTTTACGCAGGTCTATCCAAAAAGCACTCCGTGATGAGGAGGACGAACATGAATGAATTATTGCTGCTGAGCCTGTTCTTTTATACTCTTGGACTAGGAACCTTAGTAATCATCGGATTACGCAAGGCATTATTGGATTAGTGTCCATGCAATAGTCGTTGCAGGGGCTGTTTGGTTCCTTGAATTGAAGTGGATCTTGATGGGAGGCATCGGTTTTATGCTGATTGCTTCGTATTACGTCCTGTGGTATTTCTACAGAGAAACTAACCAATGCATTCGTGACATGAAAGAAGTGCACGATGATGAACAAGGAAACAACAATGATAGAAATAACTGACACTGCTCTGCTCATAATGGGAGCCATCTCTTTAATTCCCGCTGTCTTTGCCTTACAAGTCGATCCTTTATGGCATCTAATAGCTTTCTTGTTTTTCCCCATATTTGTGATTGCGTACATGACAGTGAAGATTAAACAGCGGATCAATGCGGCTCTCAAACGTATTGCAGTGCTTGAAGAGGAAGAGAAGCGTGTTGCACGCAAAGAGCTGAATGCATTTGTCGGTGATTACCATGACAACGATTCTGTATAGAACGGTCAATGAGCGGGAGCGGTATTACACAATACAGCTTCTTCCCAATCTCTTTGGGGAGACATTGGTCATACGCACCTATGGCTCCAAGAAAAACGTTAAAGCAACCGGAACCATTCAAGAGATCTATACCAATGAAGCAGAGGCGCACCACAAGGTCGATGTGTTGATCGCATCCAAACGTCAGAAGGGGTATTGCACCTCCGACACAGTAAAAGGAAATGAATCATGTTAATACTTACTCTTATCGGATTGATTGCAGCCGCATTTGCCATCTACGTGTTCATCCTATGGTTCAATAAATACACCTATTACCATGCACAGTATGAGTTCTTTACCAGAGAACACTCCGTTGCCATGGTCTTCTCGTATGCCCTGATGTTCTTTGGAAACAGTTGGATGCAAACGGCCCTAAAGAATAATGATGATTGGCTCAACGGTGCAATCGTACTGGCAGCCGGAGCTGTTCTTCTCGTGGGAGTGATCGTCAACAATTTCAAAAAAGCTCCAAGACTTTATGCCATTGCCGGTTCTCTGGCACAACTGATCTTTTATATTCCTATTTCGATGGGTGTAGTGATTATTGTAGCTGTAATAGCAGCATGGGCTTCTGAGACAAAACCGGTTTACAGCATTAACGGTCGTGATTGAGAAACGTCATGAAGTGGATTTTTATCGGGATCGTTTTTTATATCCCTGCGTTTGTATTTGCACTCACAGGAGATACCACCAAGAATTGGATCAACAGTGCGTGTGGATTTATCCTTGGATTTATAGTCAGTTACATCGTCTTGTATCCCAACGATCCAAGGGTAAAACGGTGGCTGGATTGGTTCTAGCATCATAAAAATTGAAATAAAAGTGAGAAAAAATGAATACGCCTATAACAGACCTTTCCAAAAGCGGGTTAACCAAAGAGCAGATCAAAACGTTGCGTGAGCATTATTCGGAGGAAGAGTTAGCCGAGTTCAAACGACAAGAGCAGGTCATTGAAGATGAAGAGATTGCCAACATCATAGAAAAGAGGGTATTTCGCAATCCGAAACCCTTCGAAATATTTGATATTGAGGAATATAAGCAATACCACCAAGAGCGAGAAGAATTTGAGGGAGAAGTTGAGAGTTTTAGCCAGTGGAAGGGGAGAAAAGATGGAGGCAGCTCACTATGATTGAACAATCCCAAAACGAAACAAAAATGCAATCACTAGGAGTCAAACTAACCCATCATGCCCAAAAACGACTCAGCAAGCGTTTGGGTATCAAGACTAAAAAAGCTACTCTACGGTTCGCGAAGGATGTGGTAAAAAACGGGAAGATCATTGCAGGTACACAATCCCCCTATATTACGATCGTTCGACACGGGTCAGGTTTTATATTTGCAAAAAGTACGGATCACTGCGGTGAGAACATCTTGTTGATGATTACCGCTTGCAATGACGCCAAAAGCTCCGAGTGGAAATGCTTCTATCTCGGTGAAGTCAGGAAGAGGAAAGCGGTGAAGAAATCTAAGGTGTATGATGGAATGCTATTGTAAGAAGTCAAGGGTTGAATTTTATAGGGACGGGGAGTGCAGAATCGATCGTAGCTTTACTAAAACTCTTAAAGATGAGTTGACATTTAGTTCGGTTTAATTTTCCTATATATTAATCTGATTTGAAACTATTTCAACATTATCAACACTATATACCTTTGTTTCAATGGCTTCTAATTTATTATCTGAGAATATTGCATAGTTGTCGCCATCCCCAACTGAACTTTTATATATTACACCATCATATCCACTGTGTTTAATTAATTCACAAAGATATTGGCTTGATAAATATTCTAAATGTGCTTCTCTTGGTAGAATAGGTTTTGAAAGTTCATCTCCTAAGTGACATAAATAATCTAAATCAGTAAATATCTGGTTAAGTCCATCTTCATCTAAAACAAATGGGGATATTGATTTTCTTGGATTTCTCAAATCTACCAATGTTAAAGGTTCTATAACTTGAAATTTTGCAACTGTTATATTATCACCTTTATGAGGTCTAATCTCAGCAATAGCAGTTTGAATATTAGATGCAGTATATAAATAAGGAATTCCTATTGGGTTTGCTCTTCCTGCAGTAGAAATTTTTTCAGGAGGCTTTCCCATCTCTGTAATGTCTATTATTCCTATGTCTATATTCACCCTTGAGCGATACAAATATTGAGGAACATCTTTGTAGAGTAATATAATATGCGATAGTAATTCACTCAGATGTTTATAATCTGGAGCTTTTTTAGGAAAATAACGATTATCATGTTTTAGCTCTCTTTTAAAATCTTTCCAATTTAAAATATTCGCTTCATCTCCATTTTGCTTAGAGTTAAATAATCCATTAAATTCCATGTCAAAGATAGACTCTAATAATTTAATAGCTGTTCCGTCATCTAATGATGCAAATAGCATCCAGTCATTTTTTAGCAATTGAGCTATTGTTTTACCATCATCTTCTGCAATCTCGTATAAATCTAATAAAGGTTGAAAGTAATCATTAAGCTCTTGAGAACTAATAATATGTGTATCTTTCATATGACAAAAATCACAATTACCTAAACTTTCAGATATTAAAACAATAATAGTTTCCAGAAAGGTGTCATTAAAGCAATTTGAACAACAATTCATTTATTATGCTGATAAAAATTTAGATAAAAGTTCTAAATGGTGTTGCATTGAAACTTTTTTAACAACACCAAGACCAGGAAAATGACCAGCTACATATAGTTCTTTAAATTTCATATATGCTTTGCTTTTTAAAATCAAAGAATCTTCTTCTTCAACTACAGCTATAAGTCTTGATAATGCTTCTGCAAATTTTCCAGCAGGGTCTTTTGGAGTAGGGATTACCATTTTATCAGACAGAAAGTGTCTAATATTTATGATCCCATCTTCATTCATATATGTTAAATGAATTGCAACGTTATAGGCGGGACCACCAGTTTCAGAATAACCATCTCCAGCGATCAAAAAATCTCCAAATCCATCCATGCCTTCATCTTTAAATGTTAAATGCAACTCAGAGAAAGGTTCGTCATTTGGATACTCGCCATTACTGTCTTTTTTATTAAAGCCATCCCTGATTAATATTCTTTCTATATTTTCTTTTTTAAATTGTCCTTGGTACAGTTTTTGATTGTCCATAAAAATATGTTTTTTAATATTTTCAAACTCGTTTAATAATCCAGCCAGCTCTTTTGGTTTAGGAAAGCCATTATGAATAAATGCAATAGATTTATCTGTATGTTCATCTAAAAAATCTTTTACATCCAATAGGCTACTCTTTGCATCAACAATATAAGCAATGGAAAATTTATCATAATCGCTGATAATATCAATTGTATTTTTAATTAATGGCAAAGGGTTTGATTTATAATCGCCGTGCTTTGGATTGACAATTAAAATAAACTCTACATTTTCTTCCATTAAGCTTTGGATAGCTTTATTTAAGGGTGCTGAATTTTCCTTGACTGCTTCTATTATTGGAACCATAGAGGAGTCAGAAATCAATTTTGCATTTTCTCTAAGTAAAATAAGCTCATTTTGCTTGCCTCTAAAATACGGGTGATACATTGAGATCCTTTTGAAAGATAGAGCTTATTTTTTGATTTAAAAGTTCTAGAAAATCTACTTGCTGTTTAGTGGATAAATTTGCTTCTAAAATAGCTATTTTCAATGAGCCTGGAAAATCTTTTATGGTATCGACGAGATTTTTATGGTTTTTTCGCTCTTTTAGAGTTTTTAACACTTCTTTATGAATAATTTCAATTGGCAATTGAATAAATAAATCCTTACAGGCTGAATATATTTTTGTATTTGCTACAGCCGGGACAGCTCCGTTGATTTTTTTAATAATTGTTAAATATTCATTTTTTCTTAAAAGACTAAAAATCACCTCTTTATCGAGGCAATGTAGCCCAGATTGAGCCTTACGAACTGTCTTAAGGGTATATTTGTCTGTCAACACTATAATACCCACTGTATCATCAACAAGTGATTTTATATCATTTATTTTTGACTCCACGGAAACTACATTAACGTATTCAAAAACTTTTTTGTAATTCTTTATTTGACTTTCAAGACGTTCAAAGTTGTCTAAATCTGTTTTAATTTCATATACGTGAGAAGTTCCATTAAATATTACAACATCAGCTTTTGATGTTTCAACTCTCATCTCTGTAAATAGAGAAGATGATTTAATAGAGTGTCGTCCAATAAGTATTTTTTGAGCAATAGCATTTTTAAAAACATACTCATTACGATAACTTTTTAAAAGTTGTTCATAAGCATCTTCAAAAAAATCTTTAAGTGTTGAATTTTTATAAATTCTGTCAAGCATATTAAATTCATTAAACAGATTAACAAGTCGACTTGATTGTCGGTTGTGAAAAAATTCACTTAATACGCTAGGTGTAAATAAATAAGACAAAGCAGCAGTGTTTTCATTTTGCATAACTACCCCTCTCTTTTTACATTCATATTTAAAGCTCTACACTAATAAACTTATTATAGCAAAAATCAGTCCTTAGAGATGAAAATTTAAGCGTAATGAAAAAAAAAGAGACCAGTCATTACCTTTTATTATAATAATCTAAAATTCATCTATAAACTATATTTTCATTTTTTTTAGCCAATCCCCGATGCAATTTAATAAGTTTATTTTTCAGATCCGAAATTCTAAATGAAATGACTCTTATTTTATAAACAGATTAGTTTTCAGCTAGCACCTAATTTTTCGTTGATTCCAAATAGTATCTCATCTCAAATTTGTTCGGAGATAACTATGCCATCTTTTAGGATTATAAAACATCTTAATTATAGCCAAAAGGTTAGTTTTAAATATGATACTTTGCGAATTCTAGACATAACAATTAACTATAAAAAAAATGGTAAAAAAGATGATTTTTAGCATTTATGATAGCTATAAAATGATCTTTTTTATTTTATAAAAGCTGAGAAGTCTCTAAAATAGGGAGATTATTGGTGGAGCCGTTCGGAATCGAACTACACTCCCCATAGAGATGAATTTGTATTTATATGATTGGTTTTGGATGCTATTTGTAAGCTTTTAATGGTGGCGTGGTTGACCACCTCAAGGTGATATATTTAACTTACCAGATAATATTTCAAGCAAAAACTTTTAGGGATATCTTCAACTCCCTAAATAATGTTCCGTAATACTTGCCCGATTATGCTTCATTTCCCAGCTCACCGCTTGTAGGCTCTGCTCATAGGTATAGCCTGCTTTAGCATATTCCATCATACGCCGCTTGGCAAAATTCCATCTAAGTCCGTGCGACCCCTCCGGCGTCATCCCCATTCGCTCACAAGCACTTCGGATGTCATAAGTGTATTTTTGACGATCAATTTTGAAGCGTTTATTGGTTTTAAAATAGTGTAAAAGACGGTTGTAGGTATTGATTGATACTAGCACATCTCCCTCTTTTCCACCTTTCTCTTTTGTAAAAATCACCCCTTTGTCGCTTCCGGTGATAGGATCAAAACGGATGCCATGCATTTGCTCAGGTTTGATAAGTCCTACTCCCTCGATTCGTGCACCACCTTCATATTGAATCGTTGCAGCCAAACGGTGTGTGGGTTCAGTTAATGATGCAATCACTATGAGCGGATATTGATAAGTACGATTGTGGTAATTATTGGCAACGAGTTTCAAATCTCGTGACGTATTTAAAACGTCTTGACGAATCGAAAAATCATACTCGCCCGCTTCACCGTATTTAGACAAGGTATAGTGCTTGAGAGCAATCTCTAATTTGCCTATGGATGAGGATATCTTCTCTAAATACTGCTTGCTGACATGATATTCTGACTTGTACTCCATATAAGAAGCGACCATTTCGCCGGTTATCAATATTGGATCTTTGATTTTCCAATGTTCTCTCAAATAGTGAAAGAAATTTTCCCAGACGTCACGATACGCTTTGGCGGTCTTATATGAAGCTATGCATTGGAAATAAGGATGTGTCTTATCGACACGTTCTGTTTTTTTAGCCCCTTCGACAAATATGGTTTTAATCAGCTCTGCCGATTGGTAATAAACAGATCCTCGCATGTGGTCTTCTCGTTGGTGAAATAGGTGAACGGATTAAGCCGCCGTCCGGCAGGTGATGAAAAAATCATCAAGTTAAGTCCATCTTCGTTTGTTATTTGCGTGTAAAGAGTAATCACGGCTCTTTTGGTTACGGTGGGACATATACTCCGTAGAGGATACTGAGCTCCATCGATTTTTAGATAAATAATTTAAAAACAGGAGAACAATAACATGGAAATTCATTCGATTTTACTCGGAGTGTTTTGTAGCGGGTGGTTTTAAAATTGCTCGGTTTCTATTTTGGAGAAATATAGGGTTTATAGCCCCTGATATAGGGGCTTGTAGCTGTTTGAAAAAATGCCGTATAAAAATGGCAAAAAAGATGGTTTTTGAATGGGTGTTAGAACGTTACATTTTCTCGGTATAGACAATTTCTTTCAAAAATTTAACTATAATCTCCGGTATCTGAGAAAATAACTTTTTCTGTTTTTCTGAATCATATTCATCCGAGACAAACCGTTTGTCGATACCACCTCTGCCATCAGCGACAACCAAGAGTTTATCTTTGGTGCTGTACAAATGTCGCAGATAATACTCTGTCATAATATGATCCCATGCCTGAGTAATCTCATAGGCACGTAATAAATCAATATAAACATCTTCACCCTGTATAAAGGTGCAGTGTAATGAAGTAAACGTCTCTTTCTCAACAGTGCGTTTGACTATACTGAAATGCTTATCCGATTCCAACTTGCGAAGTTTTTCATTGCCGAACAACCGAAAGCCTGCTCTAATATGATTAGAGACCTGGACAGTCGGTGCTGTATAAACATCCTTGTAAGATAAAAACATTCCAAGAAGTGTGGGCTTTTTAGGACTGTTTGGCTGTGATATCATACTCAATTTAAAATGCTCTTGGGCATCCAGTGGAATAATTGTCATTTCGACATGTTGGTAGGTGCTCATTTTGTATCCTCCTGTGGATTTATTTCTTTAGTTTCAAGTTCATGCCAGCGTTTATGAATGGACGCAACACTAACTTTGAACTTTCGTTTTTTGAGAAGAAACATGGAAATCTTCTCAAAACTAAGCCCGTGATTGAGTTTCAAATCACGGATAAGCGGCCAATAACCAGTCAACTTATCGCGCGTGTTAGCACGCTTTTCCGTTTTCTCGACGAATTTATTTACCTGAAATGCAGACACATCTCGTATTTCATCAAGTGACATTTCTCCAAAACTTTTTGTAAGCAGCGCTTTTTCTTTGGCTCTTGTTAAGCCTATCGCCAGTATTAGCGAACAATAGGAAATATCACTAAAGCTGGCTTCATCCTTATACCTTTCGCGTAATCGAGGAAAGATTTCTCTATGCTCCTCAAAGATTCCCAACCTGATTCCCAAAGGACACCGACTGAAGTAGTTGATATGCTTTATTTGGTCAACGTGATTAACTTTGATTATACGTGTTATCAAGCTTTCTTTATCGCTGAAAATCATGCTGTTTTCACCTGAGTTAATAGGATAAAATCGATGACTGCCAGAAGTGGATATTGGACAGCTCCATTTTTTCCTTTACCTTTTTTCTTTATATAATTAGGACCTAGTCCCTCTTGTTTTAGTCGATCAAGAGTAGATGTAGAGATACCTATAGCTTCAGCACATTGCTTTCTAGACAAAAGCAATGTGCCATACTTTTTATACAACATGTCCAGTAGCTGTTGTTTCATCGAAAATTTCCTTGAATTAATTTTTCAAATGGCCAAATGATGGAAGAAGTTTATACATGAAGCTGTTTTATAACAACGGAATTTTTTTCAAAATATTTTTATACTACAATATGGACATGATTAAATTTGAAGAAGAACGTATAGAAATTCAAAACCATGATGGTCTCGAAAGTTATGTATTTTGTTTATTATTTCGAGTAGATAAATCTTTAGATGAAGTATTAAGCCTGCACTTAAATAGCAATTATGGTGAGACAACATGCAGGGAAGATTTTGAGAGCTATAATTATTTTCCAAAATTTATCACTGGTGATTTTTATTTAATCAGTAAAGCACTGTCAGATGGCATACCAAATGAGGTTTTTCGGTATTTTGAGGAAGCATGGCATATCTACAAAAAAGATATTTCGGCTGATTTAGATTCTAATATCAATACTTTACGGATTAAATTTACAGATACAGATTACAAAACGTATGCAGAAATTGTTGAATCTATCTGCAATGCATTTTTGACGCTATTGCCTTCCAAAAAAATCTTAGAATTTAGCAAAGAATTGGTTTTTACATGTAGTTATGATGCGCTACCCTTTGAGTTTTACACACAAAAAACGTCAATCAACTATACAGCCTTGGTATATTTGATACAAAAAGATCTTACTGAATTAACATATTTTGATATCACACGAATAAAAAAAGATGTTTTCAATAGTCACATACTGTTTAATCCATTTTTTGATACACAATTTGAAATTATTGATAAGATAAAAGACATCTTTTACAGGCTAGGAAAAATAAAAGTAAACAAAACAAAAACTGGCAATAAAGACATAAAATACAAACGTATATTTGACATTTACTTAATGACAACATACCCGACTATATATTTTATGTCAGACAGTATGGAAAAATTAACAAACAAAGAAATCTATCAGAAACTACTAGAATTTGGTTATTCCTATGGAGATCTACTTGGTAGTGATAGTATTCTTGCATCAAAATACAATAGCCAAGTTAAAAGAGATTTAGATTTAATAGAACAGCTTAAAAAAATTGAAATACCGTTTGATGATTATGTTGTCCATAATGGCTGTTAAAACACATCTATCATTATCAATGGTATAACATAGGTGTAACAAGTATTTTTTTGTTTCTTCCTAAAGCTTTAGAAGATCGTATTTTAGGGGATTTTTTGAATAAAAAAGTGGTACCAGTGGGCGGACTCGAACCGCCACGCATCGCTGCACCGGATTTTGAATCCGGCGTGTCTACCATTTCACCACACTGGCATGTGTTTGAAGAGACGGAATTATAATCATGTTTTGCTTAAATATTTGTAAAATCAAAACAAACTAATCTTTTTGACGTTTATGCCGATTATAGTGTATGGAACTTTTATTGCTTAAGATATATCAATTCGGAAAAAGGAATTTACGATGAGGGTAACGTCTACATCATATTTTAATAATATTTATGGCGAAAACAACAAGCTTAACCAGCAGCTTTTTGATGTCAACAAACAAATTGCATCCGGTCAAAAAATTCAGTACTCTCATGAAAATCCAAATATTTTTATAGATACGCTTCGTCTTGATGATGAGCTTACTACTCTCACTCAAACTAGAGACAGCGCGCAAAGTGCCTTGAAGATGTCTACGCAAACCGATACAACAATCGGGGATATGGTCAAAACTATTGAATCGATGAAAGTGAAGTTGATCAATGCAGCCAACGATACACAATCAGATAGCAGCATTCAAGCCATTGCAAAAGAGCTCCGTGGCCTCAAAAACAACTTATTAACACTTGCAAATACCTCTATTGCGGGACAGTATCTTTTTTCAGGTACGGCAACCGCTCAAAAGCCAATCGATGAGAATGGTCTTTATCAGGGCAATAGCAAAAACTTAGAAGCTTTTTTAGGATCTGGAGTCAAACAAAAATACAATATTACAGGTTCACAGCTCTTTTTGGGTGAAGAGAGTAAAATTAATCGTACTGTCACCACCAATGTTCCACAGCTTAATCTCACTGATCTCTATGGGGTGAATCCATCAACAACATACATTACTTCCTCCAGCACCATCGGTGATCTTATGGGAAATACCGCCTCTAATACAGTTGCTACGTCACACTTTTATATTCAAGGCAGTAAAAGCAATGGAGAAACATTTAAAACAAAACTTTCTCTCAATCCTACTGACACTGTTGATAAGCTATTAAAGAGCATCGCAAATGCGTATGGTTCAGACCAAGTCAATGTAACCTTAAATGCTCACGGACAAATTGAGATTGCTGATAAAAAAACAGGTTCCAGTAAACTCGATTTCCATATGGTTGGAGCAATCGATTTTAATACGACCGGTGGAGATTCGGCAAATGTATCTGATCCAATATTATATGCAGCCAATCTTGGAAGTATTGACAATCTTCAGACTACGGGTAATGGGACTACTGATTTCTTAACTGCATCCAATGCCGCTACACCAGGACTTTATGTCAAAGAATTCACTAAAAGCGGACTAAGCACACCTAGTGTTGTTCCTAACACGATAGAAGGTATCAATTACGATCGTACAAATTTTGCAGTAGACGGCGCAAAGATTACGTCTAATGTTTCGCAAATCGTGAAATCAGATAATTCGTATGCTAAACCATATACGAAACTGCTGGATGTTGCAGGGGTAGCAACCTTAATAGGAGAGAAATTAAATATTCAAGGAAAGAATACTTCCGGACAAACAATCGATTTGCAAATCAATCTTGGCACATCTCCTTCCGTAAGCGGAAATGTTAATGGGTCTCCCATTACCCCTTTTGATATTTACGATGCTACAAGTGTCGTTACAAATCCAAATAATATAACCTATCAACAATTATTAGATGTCGTAAATATGGGATTGACAAACTCTTTGCCTACAGCGAATACGGCTGTTGCTTACAATACTGCCTTAGGCAATGCTGATTCTAATGCTTCTACTACCCTTGATTACGCTGGACGTATTGTTTTTGAAGATAAAAACAATCCTATTACCCAAGCAAGAGTGGGAATTTACGACTCTTCATCATCAGACTACACGGTACCGAACGGGAGTTCATTAACGTTTAATGCCAACAATGCTCTAACGATCCGTGATCCAAAAACAGACTTTTTCACTCAAATTGAGGAGGTCATCCGTTCAGTCGAAGAGGGTAAAACACGCTCTGATGGTTCCGACCCCGCCGATCCGCGCAATATCGGAATCCAAAACTCGATCCAAATGATGGATGATTTGAATGATCATATCAGCCGCATACAAACCGAAGCAGGCTCTTACTCTCAAGTATTAGAAACATCAAGCAATCGAAGTGACTTGCTTATTGTTAGCACAAAAATACTCCAATCGGATGTTATCGATACCGACATTGCCGAGGCAACATTGCGAATGCAACAGCTTAGTCTCAATTATCAAGCTATGCTCTCCAGTATTTCCAAAGTCTCTCAACTCTCTCTCGTCAATTATTTATAGCAAAATGCAATAAAAGGGTTCAATCTCCCTTTTTTTGTTATAATCCAAACTACTTTTTATTCTCAAGGATCTCCCATTTTACGTGATGTACTTTTTATTGGTGGTTTTGGACTGCTGTTTTATCTTGGACTAGCGACGGTTATTGGTGATGCTTCCATTATCGGTGCTTATGGAGCCAGTTTTTCTGAAGCCAATGTCTATGCGTTTGGTTATGTAGCCTACATGTACCTACTTCTCCTGATGGTCCCTCTTTTTTACTTTTATAAAGGGCATAGCGACACCAAACGTCGACTGGAAATGGGGGGAATTTTTACCCTTCTCCTTTTTGCCCTTCTTCTCTTTCAGGCAATGGTCGTTGAAGGAAGCTATCGGGGCAGTTTCGGGAGCGCAATCGTCGATTTTTTGAGTATTTACATAGGCAGTTTTGGTCTTTGGATTGTTTGGCTGATGATAATGGCTGTTTCGATGATCATCGTCCTCGAACAATCTCTCGGTGAGCTGATATCACCCTTCAAAGAGTATATGGCAAAACCGTTAACCATTCACAAAACACCACAGACTAAAATTAACACGTCAACACACCAATCAACAACAACAGAAACTATTTATGAACCCTCATTTAATGTAGCTCCTGAAATACATTTTCCCATTCACCCCCCTGCTCCGATCACAGAAAAAAAGGAAATTACTCCTTCTATACCGGAAGAAATAGAAATAGAGATAGAAGAACCTAGTCTCAAAGTAGAAATAGAACCTAAAGAGTCCACTATTCTTAGCATGGCCAAAAAAGTCAAGGAGAACAAGCAGCACGCAGTTATTGTTGAAGAGCTCGAAGAAAACAAAATTTTACTCGATCAAATCGACCGTGGAGCAAGTGAAAAACCAAAAAATTTCAAACTCCCTCCTACAAGTTTTTTGCAGTACCCTCCTAAAAAACAAACGGTCGTTGATGAGAGTGAACTGGACGATAAAATTCGCGATTTGATTGAAAAATTAGCCCATTTTAATATCGACGGGGATGTAGTTCGTACGTACGCAGGTCCTGTTGTTTCAACCTTCGAGTTTAAACCCGCTGCCAATATAAAAGTCTCTAAAATATTAGGATTACAAGATGATTTAGCAATGGCATTAAAAGCGCAAACCATACGTATCCAAGCCCCTATTCCCGGCAAAGACGTTGTGGGTATCGAAATTCCAAATAAAACCGTGGATACTATTTATTTACGCGATATTTTTGAGAGCAAACTGTTTCAAGAAGCCTCTTCCCCTCTCACTCTTGTACTGGGCAAAGACATTGTCGGGAAACCTTTTATTACCGATCTTAAAAAACTCCCTCACCTTCTCATCGCAGGAACAACAGGGAGCGGTAAAAGTGTTGGGATCAACGCCATGATTTTGAGTTTACTCTACAAAAATTCACCCGATCAGCTCAGACTGTTGATGATTGACCCAAAAATGCTCGAATTTTCTGTCTATAATGATATTCCCCATCTCTTGACTCCTGTTATTACCAAACCAAAAGAGGCGATTTCTGCCCTCAATAATATGGTCTACGAGATGGAGCGTCGTTACCAAATGATGAGTGAAACACGCACTAAAAATATCGAAAGCTTCAATGATAAAATGAAAACAGAAGGGGGGGAGCAACTTCCCTATATCGTCGTTATCATCGATGAACTTGCCGATTTGATGATGACCAGCGGGAAAGACGTCGAATATTCGATAGCGCGACTTGCTCAAATGGCACGTGCCAGCGGTATACATCTCATCGTTGCGACCCAACGCCCAAGCGTCGATGTCGTGACGGGACTTATCAAAGCCAATCTCCCCTCTCGTATCAGCTACAAAGTTGGACAAAAAATCGACAGTAAAATCATCCTCGATAGTATGGGGGCCGAATCGTTATTGGGTCGAGGCGATATGCTCTTCACACCTCCGGGAATGAGCGGGCTTGTACGTCTCCACGCACCATGGAGCAGTGAAGAAGAGATTGAAAAAATCGTCGATTTTATTAAAGCACAGCGTGAGCCTGAATACGATCGCCGTTTTTTACGTGATAAAGCAGAAGTTGTTAAAAATGGGGGAGGTGAAGAGAATGAAAAACCTCTGGATGAGCTCTATCAAGAGGCGAAAAATATTATCATAACCGAACAAAAAACCTCTATCAGCTATTTGCAACGACGGCTTCAAATCGGATACAACCGTTCGGCTACCATTATCGAACAGCTTGAACAAAATGGTATCCTCTCCGCTCCCAATGCCAAAGGAAATCGAGAGCTTATTAATGGATGACAAATACGTTAATGTTTCAATATTACTCACTATTGTTTAAATAGGTGTTTACTTTGGTAACACTGTAAAGAATAATTCCTCTCTTCTGCTATAATTTTTTTAATTAAATTTAGCAGGAGTTTCCATGGCTTTTATGGACGAATACACAGCACACGTAGCAGAGCGCGCAGCGCAAGGGATCCCTCCCCTTCCCCTAACAAAAGAACAAGTGACTGATCTCGTTAATCTCATTAAAACACAAACAGCTAAAAACAGTGAACTCGTTGAGATGCTTGCTGAGCGTGTTAATCCGGGTGTCGATGACGGTGCACACGTGAAAGCAGCATTCTTGCACCAAGTCGTTCAAGGGGAAGTAAAAGCCTTTTTAGCCGACAACAGTGACATCAATAGTGATGATCATAAAAAAGCGGCAATAAAGATCCTCGGCAAGATGGTGGGCGGTTATAACGTAAAACCTCTTATCGATGCACTAAGTATTGATGGATTAGCACAAGACGCTGCCAATGAACTTAAACACACTCTTCTTGTCTATGATGCGTTTAATGATATCGTTGAGTTAGCAAAAACTAACAGCTATGCAAAAGAAGTTCTTCAATCATGGGCAGATGCAGAGTGGTTTACCTCTAAGCCTGTTCTTGCGGAAAAATTCAGCGTCGTTGTATTCAAATTCCCCGGTGAAACCAACACCGATGACCTCTCTCCTGCAAGCGCAGCATTTACCCGCTCCGATATTCCTCTTCACGCAACAACCATGCTTGCGGCAAAAATGCCGGAAGGTCTCGCAAAAATCGCCGAACTGAAAGAAAAAGGGATGCAAATCGCCTACGTCGGTGATGTTGTAGGTACAGGTTCAAGCCGTAAATCTGCCGCAAACTCTGTTCAATGGCACATGGGTGATGATATCCCCGGTATTCCGAACAAACGTACGGGCGGTGTAGTAATCGGCAGCATCATCGCACCTATTTTCTTCGCAACGTGTGAAGACTCAGGCGCACTTCCGATCGAAGCGAACGTTGAGAAAATGGAAACGGGTGATGTCTTGGACATCGACACCCGTGCAGGAACGATCACTAAAGATGGTTCTGTCATTGCAACCTTCAGCCTTCGTCCTAACACCATCGAAGACGAAGTACGTGCAGGCGGACGCATCCCTCTCATTATTGGTCGTGGTTTGACGGCTAAAGCACGTACGGCACTAGGATTAGAGGCTGCTACGATTTTTGCTCAACCTATCCAACCTGCTGACAGCGGCAAAGGGTACACTCTTGCACAAAAAATGGTCGGTAAGGCATGCGGTATGGAGGGGGTACGTCCGGGTATGTATTGCGAACCACATACCTCTACTGTAGGAAGCCAAGATACTACCGGACCGATGACACGCGATGAGATCAAAGAGCTTTCTGCCCTTGGTTTCTCTGCTGATTTCGTTCTTCAGTCTTTCTGTCATACAGCAGCCTATCCGAAACCATCCGACGTAAAATTGCACGCAACATTGCCGGCATTTATCTCTACACGCAGCGGTGTTGCCCTTCGTCCTGCCGATGGGGTTATCCACAGCTGGTTGAATCGTATGGTTCTTCCTGATACCGTCGGAACAGGCGGCGACAGCCATACCCGTTTCCCTATCGGTATCAGTTTCCCTGCGGGTTCTGGTCTTGTTGCGTTTGCTGCTGTTACCGGTGCTATGCCTCTTGAAATGCCGGAATCTGTTTTGGTACGCTTCAAAGGCGAAATGCAGCCGGGTATCACCTTGCGTGATCTCGTAAACGCCATCCCTTACTATGCTATCCAACAAGGTCTTTTGACGGTAGAGAAGAAAGGTAAGAAAAATATTTTCAACGGACGTGTTTTGGAGATCGAAGGATTGCCGAATATGAAAGTAGAACAAGCATTCGAGCTATCCGATGCATCGGCTGAACGTTCTGCGGCAGCATGTAGCGTCCGTCTGAATAAAGAGCCGGTAATCGAATACCTAAAATCCAACGTTGCCCTCATCGAAGCGATGATCGCCGATGGGTACGAAGATGCCCGTACATTGCAGCGCCGTGCAGACAAAATGAAAGAGTGGTTGGCTAATCCTTCGTTGATGGAACCGGATGCCGATGCCGAGTATGCAGCGATCATCGAGATCGATTTGAACGAAATCAAAGAACCGATTTTGGCATGTCCAAACGATCCCGACAATGTAAAACTTTTGAGCGATGTTGCGGGTGAAAAAATAGACGAAGTATTCCTCGGAAGCTGTATGACCAATATCGGTCACTACCGTGCGGCAGGTGAAGTGATGCGCGGGGAAGGTAAAATCGCCGTTGAAAAATTCTGGATCGTACCACCTACCCGTATGGATGAGCAACAACTTATCAACGAAGGCTACTATGATGTCTATAACACGATAGAAGCCCAAACGGAAGTTCCGGGATGTTCATTGTGTATGGGTAACCAAGCGAGCTCACGTGAGGGTTCAACGGTATTCTCAACCTCTACGCGTAACTTCGACAACCGTCTCGGTAAAGGGACGCAAGTTTATCTCGGAAGTGCGGAACTGGCATCCGTATGTGCTAAACTCGGCCGTATCCCAACCGTAGCAGAGTACATGAGTATCGTTCCTGAAAAACTTGCAGGAAAAGAAGAGAGTGTTTACAAATATCTCAACTTTAATGAAATCAGTAACTACAAACTCCAAGCACGTGATGTTGCACAAGATAAATACGGCGTCTCTATCAAAGCGGTTTAATCTTCCCATTCTCTCGCCATACTCTATAGGGTATGGCGGTTATCTCCTAGCACGAGATGACAACCTATGTGTGCTATAATCACGCATCTACATACTAAAGCAATATCATGTCCTCTTTTACCTCTTTATCTCTCCATACACCATTGCAAACTGCCCTAAAACGGTTAAATTTCAATACTATGACCCCGATCCAAGCCCAATCACTCCCTGTGATTTTAAAAGGTTCTGATGTTGTCGCTCAAGCCTCTACGGGAAGCGGTAAAACACTAGCCTTTGCTTTGGGGATTTTACAAAATGTGAACCCGAAATATTTCGCGGCACAAGCCCTTGTTTTGTGCCCGACACGTGAACTCGCTGAACAAGTAGCCAAAGTCATTCGTTCTTGTGCTTCTGACATCGGGAATATCAAACTTCTCACCCTTTGTGGCGGTGTTCCGATGAAAGCGCAACGCCATTCACTCACACATGGAGCACACATCATAGTAGGGACACCTGGGCGTGTTTTGAAACTTTTGAGCATGGATGACCTTGATCTCAAATCATGCTCTATCAGTGTTTTGGATGAAGCGGATCAAATGGTTGATATGGGATTTATCGACGATATTGAAGCTATTTTTGGATTTTTACCCTCACCCAAACAAACACTCTTATTTTCAGCTACCTATCCAGAATCCATCAAAGAACTATCCGCAAAGCTCACCAATAATCCTGTTTTTATCAAAACACAAATCAGTGAAAAAGCTCCGGCAATCAAAGAAATTGCCTATATCGTCAATGATAAGATACAGGCTTTGAATACCCTAATACAGCATCACACTATCACCAATGCCATCATCTTTTGTAACACCAAAGCTGTAGCTGCCGAACTGTGCGAAACCCTCAACTATGCAGGGATTCACGCATTGACGCTACATGGAGATATGGAACAGTTTGACCGTAATGAAGCCATTATCCAGTTTCGAAATGGGAGTGCCCCTTTCCTCGTCGCCACGGATGTTGCTGGTCGCGGAATTGATATTGCAGAACTTGACGCCATTGTCAATTACGACGTCCCCCAACAGCTTGATCGCTACATCCACCGAATCGGTCGAACGGGACGTGCCGGGATGGATGGAACGGCTATAACATTGGTAAGCTCTCACCAAATCGAATCGTTTAAAGCACTTGACCGTAACATAGAGCTGCAAGACCTTCCTGTTGGTCGAAGTGCTCATAACATAACAACACTCATGCAAACCCTCTGTATTGATGCAGGAAAAAAAGACAAACTCAGAGCAGGTGATATTGTAGGGGCCTTGATCCACGAAGGGGGTCTTACGAAAGAGCAAATTGGTAAAATTGACCAACAGGACCATCTAAGCTATGTAGCAATTGATCGTAACATTGCTGCCGCAACGCATCAGAAGCTACAAAAACGTCCCATAAAAGGGAAAGTTTTTAGGATATGGCTGTTAGACTAACATATATTTTTATCTCAATTTTCAGGAATCTAAGGACAAGTATGGCAAATCAAGAGTTAACTTTCGGAGAAGAGGATTTTATCGTCTCCAAAACCGATCTGAACGGAAAAATCACATATGGAAATGCCCTCTTTATTCAGATATCAGGCTACAGTGAACGAGAACTGATTGGTCAACCTCATAATATTCTCAGACACCCTGATATGCCGGCGGTCGTTTTCAAACTTCTTTGGAGCCGGATCAAAGAGGGAAAAGAGATTTTCGCTTATGTCAAAAACAAAACAAAAAGTGGAGATCATTACTGGGTTTTTGCTCATGTTACCCCTTCTTTTGATACCAATCACAAAATCACTAATTATCATTCTGTACGACGCAAGCCAAACAAAAAAGTCCTCGAAATGATCAAGCCGCTTTACGCTTCACTCCTTCAAAAAGAGCGTAGCGGTGGAATCAATGCCTCTGAAACGGCACTTAATCAATTATTAAAAGACAAAGGAATGTCGTATGACGAATTTATCCTCTCTCTCTAAAGTTCAATATGCCAATATTGCTTCGATTGCACTATTTGTCATCGCATTAATTGCAGAAACACTTGTAGATGGGTGGAGCTGGATAAAGCTTCTTAATTTTGCAAATTTTGCACTTGCGTGGTTTATCTTTCTCAATATTCGCAAAACTCAAGAGACCATCAGCGAAGTTGCTACCATTATTGAAGGGGCTGGAAAAGGATATCTCGAGAACCGTATCACCCATATCAAAGATTATGGCGAGCTCAGCGATTTGTGCTGGAATACCAATAATATGCTCGATCAAAACGAGGTGTTTATCAGAGAAATTCGTGCCAGTATCGAGGCAGCGAGTCGTGATGAATACTACCGCAGTATCTTAACGCAAGGACTCCATGGAGAGTACAAAGAGGCAAGTATTTTTGTCAATAAAGCGATAGTCTCGATGCACTTAACCTACCTTCATATCCAAAAATCACTTCTAAACAGTGATCTTGGAAAAATCGGTTCAGGTGTTGGGGGCGGGCTTGAAGTAATTCAGCAAGACCTACAAAAAACGATTCTCCGACTTAATAATATTACACAAATCAGCCATTCTACTTCAAAAAACTCTTCCGAAACCGTAGATGAGCTTGAAGGTATTATCGGGAAGCTCAACCGACTTATCGAACTTGTTCAAGTCTCTGCCGATGCGATTCAATCATTAAACAACAAAACCAATGAAATTAGCTCTGTTGTAAATTTAATCAAAGATATTGCGGATCAGACCAATCTACTCGCCCTCAATGCGGCCATCGAAGCGGCGCGTGCAGGAGAACACGGTCGAGGGTTTGCCGTCGTTGCCGATGAAGTACGCAAACTTGCTGAACGGACGGGGAAAGCAACGGGAGAGATCGCTATTGCTGTCCAAACGCTGCAACAAGAGACGACTGAAATACACTCCAATTCTGAAGATATGAATGATATTGCTAATGAATCGAGTCAGGCAATCGAATCCTTCCGCAATACTCTGCATACATTTAATAAAGATGCGGTCAGTACTGCACAACAAGCAACTTCTATCGAGAACACAACCTTTGTCACTCTGGCTAAGATTGACCATATTATATTCAAATCCAATGCCTATAAAAGTATTGCTAATGGTAAAAAAGAGGGGCATTTTTCTGATCATCACAGCTGTCGATTAGGTCAATGGTATGACAGCGGTTCAGGTAAAGAGCGATTCTCTCACCTGCCTAGCTATAAAGAGATCGAGATCCCCCATTCGTCGGTCCATCATGCAGTTCTTCATAATCTACAATTTGTTGAAGAAGAAGATCGCACCATTGAACACAAAGAAGAAATTATCAAAGATTTTGAGTCAATGGAAGAGGCAAGTCTAAAGTTATTTTCTCTGATGGATAATCTTATTAAAGAGTCCGAAGATGATCTTTCTCGACGTTCCTAAGAACGTCGAGAAATTTATTTCTGAAAGTATTTCTGTAATATTTGTTTCCCTAGTTCTACACCCGGTTGGTCATACGTGTTGATTTCCAATAATGCCCCTGCAGCAGAAGTGAGAAGCTCATAATACATGATCATCTCACCTACCGACGCCTCATCGATACACTTCCAGATAATTTCATCAACACTCACACCGCTTTGCTGAACACTTTGCATTGTCGCTTGACACTGAGCGTTGATCAATGCATTAAATGACTGGCCATTAACAAAATCACTTTTCTCTAAAAACGGTAAACTAATCACTGGAATCATTAACTCGTCCCTTGAGTGCTCAATACTCATGAAGGTAACCGTTTTGTTAAGAGGTCCCTCTATGATTAACTGTAGAAAAGAGTGCTGATCGACTGAACCGATGAGCGAAATCGGTGTCAATCCAACCCGCTCACCACGTCGATTTCGTTTACCAAGCGACTCACCCCACAATTGTACAGCCCATTTTCCAAACTCTTCAAATGTATCTGAATAAGAAAAGAGGACATTGATCGGGTATTTTTTTGCATTCACAACATAAAATGCTGCTTTTTTCAGAAGATGCTCTTCTTTGCGTTCCCAAAAACGCTCACCAAAAGATTTAGCACCATTAAGTACCTCTCTAACGTTAAACCCGGCAAGCATAAGAGGGACAACACCAACCGCACTTAGCACCGAGAAACGACCACCGATATTCGTAGGGATAACAAAATTTCTGAGGTTATAGTTCTTCGCAAATTGGCTTAGTACGGACTTCTCATCACTTACAATGATAACTTGTGGTGAATTCTCCAGAATAATATCAAATTTTGAAATCAAATATTTGAAAATCGATAGTGTTTCAACTGTTTCACCTGATTTTGAAATAACAATAAAAAGTGTTTTAGCAAACTCAACTTGGGAAGCCTCTGCAGCAATACTAACAGGGTCAGAATTTTCAAAATAGAGTATTTTTTTAGCATGCAGTGTTTTAGGGCGAAGCAATCTATCGATCGCTTTTATCCCAAGCGATGATCCACCGATTCCCACAACAGCAATCGTATCAATATAAACGGTATTTTTTAGGAGTGAAGCGGTTACCTCTTCACAAAGCAGCAATGAAGATTCTGCTATATCATAGTAGCCTACCGATTGACCTTCATGCTCAAACTTAAGCGCTTCATATGCTTTTTCGAGCGTAAAAGGATCGAGCTCTTTCGTTTCAAAATGCCCTTGATAGCGTACCATTAATGATTACCGATAAGAACTGTCATATCGACGAGACGACTACTGTAGCCCCATTCGTTGTCATACCATGCCAAAATCTTTACTGTAGTGCCGTTAACGACGCTCGTCATATCGGGAACATACGTCGCACTAAAGGTGGAGCCGATAAAATCGGATGATACCCGTTTTTCGTCATCAATCTCTATCAGTCCTTTAAAAGCCCCTTCACTAGCAGATTTAAATGCAGCATAAATCTCTTCTTTGGTGACACTGCGAGAGAGATTTGCCGTCAAATCAACGACCGAAACATCGGGTGTCGGAACCCGCATTGCATAGCCGTTTAGCTTACCTTGTAGATGGGGCATTACTTTACCAATCGCTTTTGCCGCCCCCGTAGAAGTTGGGATCATATTGAGCGCGGCAGCACGTGCGCGGCGTGGATCCTTCGAATGTTTAACGTCCAAAACATTTTGATCGTTTGTATAAGAGTGAATTGTTGTCATAAGGGCATTTTCTATCCCAAACGCATCATCAAGCACTTTTGTAATGGGTCCGAGACAATTGGTTGTACAGCTCGCATTCGAGATTATTGCTTCACCTTTATAGCTCTCCGAATTAACACCAATGACATACATAGGTGAATCATCTTTAGCAGGAGCAGACATAACTACTTTTCGCACACCATTTTTTAGATGCTTTTGACAACTTTCTTGATCTAAAAACACTCCCGTACATTCGATAACGACCTCAGCCCCCATACTGCCAAAATCAACCTTATCAATGTCACGTTCACAAAACATACGGACATTTTTTCCACCAATAGAAATCGTCTTGTCGTCTACAATTTTAGCATCGATACCACGATGAACACTATCAAACTTAAGGAGATATTCCAGCATTTCAGGTTTTGCAGTCGTATTCAGTGCAACCAATTCGATATCACTACGCTCTGCGATAATTTTCGCTACGATTATTCCAATTCTTCCTGTGCCATTGATTGCTACTTTAAGTGCCATATAAAGTCTCCTACTAATTTACTAAAATACTATGTAAAAGATAGTAACAAAAAATGGCTAAAAAGGGGATAAGAAGAGCAGTTATTCCCTCAAAAAGAGGGATGAAAATAGTCTAGTAACTATACGTAACAGTAACCGGGATGTGCTTCAGAGGCTCATCGCTTTCAATACGAATTTCTTTACCTTTCAATTTGGCAACATTTACATAGCCACTAAGCACCTGACGTCTTCTCGTTTCATAAACTGTTTCACATTTTTGCACAACCCTATAAGAGCCATTCGAAGGTGTATTGTATTTGCTCCCCACATTCTGCCCTGCTAATGTACCCAAAACTGCTCCTCCAACCGTTGCAACTGTTTTTCCTCTTCCCCCGCCTATCTGATGACCCAGTACTCCTCCTGCTGCACCGCCAAGAATGGCTCCGATAACATTGCCATTACTGGTTCCGTTTTGGATCGGCTCTCTCACATCATAGCATCTTTCAGAGGGGACATCTTCACTGCTAGTTGAATAAAGAGGGGTTGAACTGCTTACTTTTATATATTCCGTAGTTGAAAAATCTTCCGCAAACGACGTATTAGCTAACAGCGCCATTGTAAGAATAAATCCATTTTTTTTCATTTCAAACATTCTATATTTCCTGTTTTTTTAATTATGGTACGAGTATATTATAAATGGCAATCGTTAATCGATTGTGAATGCTCAAGCTTTAGGATATAGAAGCGTATTTATTCTCTCATAAATGTCCAATATCTCACCCTTTTTTTCAAAAAAACTATTTTTATTGGCGATAAGGTGGGTCGTTGATTCCATAATTGTCTCGACCACTTCAAGCCCGTTTTGTTTCATTGTACTGCCCGTCTCTACTACGTCGACGATCATATCCGCAAGACCTACCAGAGGTGCGAGCTCAATTGAACCGTAGAGTTTGATAATATCCGCAGCCACAGCCCGTTCAGCAAAATAACGCTTCGTGATATTCACCATCTTCGTCGCGACTTTGATCTCACTTTTGGTAAAATCTGGTTTTTCCCCTGCACGCATACCGATCGCAACACGGCATTTCCCTTTTTGCAAATCAAGAAGACGAATAACATCCAACCCCTGCTCTTCAAGGGTATCAAGACCTACAACCCCTATATCAGCAGCCTGATGGTAAACATATGTCGCGACATCTTGGTTGCGTACCAATAAAAATTTAAAATGTTCTGTCTGTAAAATCAATTTTCGATCATCAAATTTAAAACTGCTTCCGAAAATCGTTTCAAAAATTTCTAACGTATCTTCTGCGATTCGCCCTTTTGGCAGTGCAACACTTAACATTGTGAACCTTTATTTATGAGCTTTTTCATCCCTTTGAAAATTAAGGTCTCATCCACAATACCCTCCTTCAAAAATGAAGATAAGAGACGTGAATCACCTCCCGTTACGTAAATAGGTCTCCCAAAATTCTTGATAGAATCAATCAGAGGAGCTAGAAAACCTACCGTAATGGCATCAGGGGTATTTTTCGCCATTATAGTCAAATCAACCTCAAAGTTAAATGACATTGAGAGGGCGGGTGACAATCTACCGTATGCTTCTTGAGCTGCTTGAAGTCCAAGAGAGATAAATCCTCCCTGATACACACCATCACGCATAACATCAACCGTAATCGCACTCCCCGCATCGACAACCACCCCATCATCAATCGCTTCACACACCATAACCCGATCGATCCCCATCGTCGGATAGTATTTATCCCAATCTATGAGAGATTCTACGTTATGCCAATTTGAAAATGATTTAAGTGTTTCGGAAAGTAAATGATTAACGCTGGCGTACCATACTTCTTCTGCCAGTAATTCAGGGTGAAATTCAAAAAGTGCAATTTTTCGGCGCACACCATTTTCATAAATATCGACAGTTGTATTACCTATGTCACATAGTATCATTTTATATTCCTTACCATAGGATGGAACCCTAGTACTGTTGCTTGCAAATTATGCTTCTGCACATGAGTATAAATCTGTGTCGTGAGCAGTGAAGCATGTCCTAACAGCTCTTGCACTACACGTAAATCAGCACCTCCCAAAATCAGCCCCGTAGCATACGAATGACGAAGTGCATGAGGGGAAACTCCCAAATATTTTTGGGTAATTTTAAAAGCGGAAATACGGCTCAACGGCTCATACCGATAGTTGAGCCATAAAGAGCGTTGTTTTACACATGGACATGCGTCTTGATAGGCACGTAATGCCTTCAATGCTTCTTGTGCAATGGGGATATAGCGCTCTTTTTCCCCTTTACCATGACGCACACGCAACCACTCTCCCTCAATATCACCCTCTTGGACATCCAAACATTCGCTAATGCGCGTCCCCGTGGCATACAAAAAGAGTATCAATGCATAATCACGCAAACCAAGCCAATCACTACGATCAATAACTCCTATAGAGTGTATGATCGATTCAAACGATAAATATTTAGGAAGAGTTTTAGGAAGTTTGGAGAGTGAAAATTTTGAGAGTTTTGGATCAAATTGTACTCGATGGCAAAAATCCAAAAACGAATTGATGGCTGAGAGCTTGCGGTTAAGGGTACGTTTATTTTCTATATTAGAGAGGACCTTGACGATAGAAGCCGTATCCAACTGTATAAGTGAATCCGAAGTTAAACTCTCAATTTCACTCAAATCATGGCGATATGCTTCAACCGTTTTAGAGCTCAAAGACTTGATAACGGTAATGTATTCTAAAAAAGCCTCAAGTCCTGTTGACATTATTTGATGTTAATATACCGGTCATTGAAATAAATTTTTTCATCACCCACAAAGACAGTATCGTGTTTCATATCAACGTCATACACATCATAGGTAAGTAAATTTTTATTCAAAGCAATCAAATATCCCCCTTGTTCAAGGAGATAAACACGATCCTTTTGAACACTGATTCCTACGAAATGGGCAAATGGAAATTTTTTCTTTGCTTTGTATTGCAGTGTCGGGCTTAGAGCGATAACTTCACCTTGCTTGGTGGTCAACCACACTCCATCTTCCGCATACGCAATATCACGCACTTCATATTTTTCACGACTCTCTTTTTGTGAAAGAGCAAGGACGGAAGCTCCGGTTGCAGCTACCATATTGTTTTCAATCATATTCAAATAGATAACATTGTTAAAATATTCTTCCGAACCGATGATGATCGAACGCAACAGTTTTTTATCAGCAACGTTTACAATCACAATTTTTCCATCAAGCGTTAAAAATAAAACCAAATCTTTTAAAAATTTTGGATTCCCAATACGGGCATCGACAGCGATTGGTGCGTTGGAACTTTCTTTAAATGTCATCTTTTTTGTCTGCAAAGAGTAAAGTGCCATCTCATTGTTTCCAAATAAAACAGCAATCGTATCTCCCTGAACCGTTGCCGCAGCGACGGTTCGTTTTAATTCCAAAACAACATGAGCACCAACACCGTCCTCAGGTATCAATTCCAAATCATTGGCACCATTTTGAGTAACAACCCAACCATCACTAATATTAAGCAAATGAAAATCCATCGGAATTTTCAACTTTTGCTCTCCTTGCTTCGTAAGAAGGTTTCCATTAGCAAGTACAGCACCTGCCTCTGAAACACTATGAAGCGGTGCGCTTAAATTTCCGGCACTGCGCCATTCTCCTTTGACTTTCTCAGGCTTATAAACCTCTTTACTGGAACAACCATGAATAAAAAGTGCTCCGAAAATGCCCAATCCTGTCAAAAAATATTTCATTATTTCACCCCATAGTGACTTAGCATTTTCGCCAATGGATAGAGAGAAGAATCCTCTTTTATCAATCCCAACGATGAACCAGCCACTTTGCTCTCCCCTTTTTGAATCGAAAGAACGGCTAATTCTATAATAGCCAGCTCTTGATAGAGTGAGCTTTGTTTTTTGCTATACGTTTCCAATGCTTTGACATTGTTGGTTAAAACCGCGCTCTCATACGTCGCAATGTCGGAAACTTCAGGAGAACTAGCTCCCTGAAGCGTTTTAAGCGTATTGGCATCTTTTTCTCTTAACGCTTTGGACAATGTATACAATTCATACAAAGAGCTGCTATTGTCAGCCAACACCTTTATGGCACTCTGATCAGCGGGATTAGAGAGAAGCGTATTTAACGCCTCGTTTGCCCGTTCATTTCTACTCTCTTGATAGCTCTGATACCCTATAGAACCTCCAAGAGCAAGCAACAACACAACCGCTGATGCAATCATTGGCTTTTGGTATTTCTTAACAAAACGCTCCGTTCTAACGGCACTTTCGAAAAACTTTTCTTCCGAATTTAATTCCTCTTTGAGGGCTTGCATATTCTCTTTTAGGCTCAAGAAGGCTCCTATTATGGTTCATTATTTGTCTATTTAGCCACAATCATAACTTAGTGATTGTTAAAATTCCGTAAAAGTCTATTTTTCGCTACAATAAGAGAATATTTTTATACAAGGTTTACAGGATGAAAATTGATGAAATACTTTTACAACGCTTAGAAAAACTCTCTTTTCTTCAAATTCCCGACGAAAATCGAGCTGAAATGATCAATCAAATGTCTGAAATTGTCTCTTTTGTAGACAACCTTTCCGAATTAAATACAGATGGAATTAATCCTACCTTTTCGATGGAAAATACAGCGACATTACTGCGTGAAGACATCGGAAGTGTTGATCGCACTGTCAATGACGATATACTGAGTCATTCACCCCATTCACAGGATCATTTTTTTATCGTTCCTAAAATTATTGAGTAGGTTACAATGGTTACAGTATATGGGATTAAAAACTGCGATTCTGTTAAAAAAGCGTTTCGATTTTTAAATGAACATAATGTAGATTTTACCTTTATCGATTTTAAAACCACCCCCGTTGATACTCAAAAGATCACCCAGTGGATTGAAAAAAACGATTTAACCCTCTTGCTCAATACCAAAGGAACCACCTATCGAAACTTAGGGATAAAATCTCTAAATCTCGATGAACCACAAAAAGTCCAGTGGATGTCTAAGGAAAATCTCCTTATCAAACGTCCCGTGATAGAATACAATTCAAACGTTATCGTCGGTTTTAATTTATCTCAATACGAAGGAATATTTTTATCATGAGTCAATCACTGGATATTCATAAACTGCTCAAAAGTGTTGTCGCTTACAAATCCTCTGATTTGCACCTTGTGAGCCGTTCGGAACCTCAGATTCGTATTGATGGACGACTTGTCGCCCTGAACCTCCCTGTTCTCGACGGAAAACAAATCGAAGAGATGGCCTATTCCCTTTTAACCGAAAAGCAAAAAAAAGCGTTTGAAGAATACAACGAACTAGACTTTTCCATCGTCATCCCCGATGTGGGCAGATTTCGCGCCAACTACTACAAAACAATGGATGATATCGCCTGTGCGTTTCGTATCATCCCTACCATCATCCCCTCTCTCGATGATTTGAATGCTAAAAAAATCTTCAAAGAACTCATTAAGCGTGAAAAAGGGCTCATTTTAGTCACAGGTCCAACGGGAAGCGGTAAATCAACAACACTAGCTGCGATGCTTAATGAAGTTAATCTTAACGAAGCACGCCATATTATCACCGTTGAAGATCCCGTCGAATTTGTACATAGCAATAAAAAATCTCTTTTTTCCCACCGAAATATCGGCACGGATACCAAAAGCTTCTCCGCCGCACTCAAATACGCATTACGTCAAGACCCTGACGTTATTTTGATCGGGGAGATGCGTGATCGTGAAACCATTGCGGCTGCACTTACCGCTGCAGAAACGGGTCACTTGGTTTTTGGAACGCTCCACACCAATTCCGCCCCCAGTACCATCAATCGTATCATCGATGTATTCTCAGGGGATGAACAACCCCAAGTACGTGCGCAGCTTTCTACCTCTCTGATCGCCGTTATCGCGCAAGCCTTGTTGCCAAAAATAGGTGGAGGACGTGTCGCCGCGCAAGAAGTTATGATCACCAATCCTGCGATTGCCAACCTTATTCGTGAAGATAAAGTCCATCAACTCTATTCTCAAATGCAGCTCAATCAGCAAGGGACGGGTATGACGACTCAAACGCAAGAGATTGTTGACTTTTTACGCAAAAAAATGATTAGCAAAGATATTGCAATGCAGTATTCGAATAAACCAGATGAACTGCAGCGTATTATTGACGCGATGTAAAATCAAGGGGATTACTCCCCCCAGAAAGAATACGTATTAAATAAAAATTAATATTTTTAATACCGCCCTCCTCTTTTAGTATACTTCTTGGAACTTTTATCTATAATTCGTTATTATGAAACATCAGCAATTATTACAGCACCATCAACTCAAAGCAACTCCGCAGAGAGTTGCAATTATTGAATTAATGCACCGTTCAGGTCATATTAGCATTGACGAACTTTATAGGGATATACGAGAAAAATTTGTTTCCATCTCACTCGCTACACTGTATAAAAATATTCATAGCATGATGAGCGTCAATCTTATACGAGAAGTGAAAATTTCGGGACAAAAGACCAAATATGAAATCGAAAAAGCATCTCATGCTCATATTGTCTGCAAGGAATGCGGTGAATTGAAAGATGTTGCATATGACCCTGCCCTTTTAATGCAAGAGAGTATCAAAAGAAGTGATTATATTACAGATGACGTTTCTATTGTAATTTCGGGCGTATGCCCAAAATGTCAGAAGTAATATTAGCGATGTGCTTCTTTAAGGGTATCAGCAATCAAAAAGGCAAGCTCTAACGATTGGTCTGCATTGAGACGCGGATCACAGTGGGTATGATAGCGACTCTTGAGATTTTCAGAGGTAATTTCAAATGATCCCCCTAAACACTCCGTGACATTTTTACCGGTCATCTCCAAATGAACGCCACCAGCGTATGTCCCTTCCGATTTATGTACTTGAAAAAACTGTTTCATCTCTTTGAGAACCGCATCGACGGGACGTGTTTTATAACCGTTGCTGGTAATGGTATTGCCATGCATCGGATCACAGCTCCAAAGTACTTTTTTTCCTTCTCGCTCTATTGCTCGAATCAACTTTGGCATTCCATCTGCCACTTTATCGGCACCCATACGGACAATAACATTAAGGCGTCCCGCTTCGTTATTAGGATTAAGAACATCACAAAGACGAATTAAATCCTCAGGGTCCATAGATGGACCTGCCTTAACCCCGATCGGGTTGTTGATACCGCGCATAAATTCGACGTGAGCACCATCGAGCTGACGGGTACGATCCCCAATCCATAGCATGTGTGATGATACATCATACCACTCGCCCGTAAGTGAATCTTGACGGGTAAACGCTTCTTCGTAATTGAGCAGCAACGCCTCATGTGAGGTGTAAAAATCGGTTTCTCGTAACGTACGATAATTATCTGATGTGATGCCGCATGCTGCCATAAAGCGTAGTGAATCATCGATTTGGCGTGATAATTCATCGTATTTTTTTGTCATTTCATTTTGACCTACAAAGCCTAAATTCCATGCATGCACTTGATGCAAATCAGCCAATCCACCCGATGCAAACGCACGAAGAAGATTTAAGGTAGCTGCCGATTGGTTGTAGGCTTGAATCATACGATACGGATCAGGGATACGAGCAGATTCTGTAAATTCTACACCATTGATAATATCCCCCCGATAACTCGGCAGGGTTACTCCATCAATCGTTTCGGTATCTGATGAACGAGGCTTGGCAAATTGTCCTCCCAATCGTCCAATCTTAACGACAGGAACACCTCCGGCGAATGTCATAACAACCGCCATTTGCATCATAACTTTAAATGTATCGCGGATATTGTGAGCATGAAATTCTGAAAAGCTTTCCGCACAGTCACCGCCTTGAAGCAAAAAGGCTCTCCCCTCACACACATCGGCAAGACTTTTTTTCAAATTTCGTGCTTCTCCCGCAAAAACAAGCGGCGGATAGTTTTTGAGCTGCTCTTCGACTTCCTTCAGACGCACCTGATCAGGATAGGTAGGTTGTTGTGTAATCGGTTTTTCTCTCCAGCTGGATCGGCTCCATGCGCTCATAGTATTCTCCTGCCAAAATAGGCTTATTATTTTAATAATAGTAATTTTATCGGTTTATCCTAAAAAACGACTGATTATAATCTCTAAAAGCTATATTTAGGTTTTAAAAAGTATAATTCCACTACTTTATAAACAGCCTATCTTGTGGAGTTGTGATGGATTTGAATTACTTTGACGTTGCCGTAGGTTCAATTGTTTTATTATTAGGTTTAAAGGGTCTATTGAACGGTTTTTCAAAAGAATTATTTGGACTCATAGGAATTGTTGGAGGGCTTTTCGTAGCTTCTCATATTGGGGGAGCCCTCGGCAAATTTTTAAATGATATGCTCTTTAATTTCGAAACGGTGGCGGCCGTCAATCTCATCGGCTTTGTTTTTACGGTGGGTATTTTTTGGCTTTTCATGGTTGCTCTGGGAGCTGGATTTAAGCGTCTGAGTTCGCTCAGCGGCTTGGGCAGTCTGGATCGTATACTTGGCTTTATGGTGGGTGCAAGTAAATTTTTCTTTATCCTCTCCGTAATTATATATGCCCTATTTAGTGTCACGGCAATACGTGAAAATTTTGGTGAAAAAATGAAAAACAGTATTTTCTTCGAACCCATGATGGCGACGGGTGATTTTATTTTACATATTGAAACGGATGATATCACAAGCTTGATGGATGACAATAACAGTGAAGAAAACGGCTCTGCTTCTTCATCCAAAGAGAAAGGGAGGTAAATAAATGGGTGAACGTACCGTTGAATATACCAAACTGCTTAGTGACTTCAAGCAATTATTAAAAGCAAATGGATTAAAATTTACTATTCAACGTGAAGTGATTTTGGATATGCTTTACAATTCGGATGAGCATTTAACCCCTGAGGCATTGCATCATCTTATCCAAGAAAAACATCCCGATCTAAACACAGGGATTGCAACGGTGTATAGAACCCTTTCGCTTCTCGAAGACTCTTCCATGGTCACCTCCCTATCATTCGGTGCCCAAGGGAAAAAATACGAACTTGGGGCAAAAGAGCACCATGATCATATCATTTGCACTGAATGTGGCAGTATCAGTGAGTTTGTCGATGAAGAGATTGAACTTAAACAAAAAAAGATTGCTGAAAAGCTTGATTTTTTAATGCAAGATCACTCCATGCAGATTTACGGCATTTGCGAAGCATGCCAAAACAAAATACAAAAATAAAGGGAATTTATTGTGACGTTTGATAATCAATACATCCAACAGCGGATCGAAAAAGCCAACCAACTTCGAGAGATGGGGATTGATCCGTATGCAAACGATTCCAACCGAAATACGACGATTGATAAGTTTCACTATGTCAACTCGGATCTTTTTCAAAAAGAAGAAAAACGGGATGAACATCGTCACTATATCGTTGCGGGCCGAATTAAACTGTACCGTTTAATGGGTAAAGCAAGCTTTATTAAAATCGAAGATGAGAGTGGAATGCTCCAGATCTATGTTGCGCGTGATAATCTTCCTGAGAATTTTTACAATGACGTTTTCAAAAAACTCGTAGAAGTGGGTGATATTATCGAAGTAAGCGGATATCCGTTTGTTACCCAACAAGGGGAGCTTTCTCTGCATGCCGATAGCTTAAAAATTCTCACCAAAGCGATTTCACCGCTTCCTGAAAAATTTCACGGCATTACTGATAAAGAGATGCGCTATCGACAACGCTATCTTGATCTCATCATGAACTCTGAAGTGCGTAAAACCTTTCATATCCGTTCGAAAGTTATCAGTTTGACACGTCGCTTTTTCGAAGAAAAAGGTTTCTTGGAAGTTGAAACGCCAATGATGCACCCGATCGCCGGCGGAGCCAATGCCAAACCATTTGTAACCCATCACAATGCACTTGGAATTGACCGTTTTTTACGTATAGCCCCAGAACTCTATCTCAAACGTCTCATCGTCGGTGGCTTTGAAGCGGTATTTGAGATCAACCGAAATTTCCGTAATGAGGGGATGGATGCAACCCATAATCCTGAGTTTACCTCAATCGAGTTTTATTGGGCATACAAAACCTATAAAGATCTGATCCTTATTACCAAAGAGTATTTTGACTATTTATTTGATCATTTAAATCTTCCTAAACGTCTCCCTTACGGAGAACTAGAAATCGATTTTGACCAATTTACTGAAATCGAACTGGTAAAAAGCCTCAGTGTCATCGGTGGCGTTCCCGAAACAGTCGTCAATGACAAAGAGGCAATTTTGGCATATTTGAGATCTCATAAACTTGAAGCCAAAGCAACCCTCAATCTTGGGCAGCTACAAGGTGAGCTTTTTGATGAATTTGTTGAGAGCAAACTTATCAACCCCACCTTTATCACCCACTATCCGGTTGAGATTTCACCGCTGGCACGTCGTAACGATGAACGCCCTGAACTCACCGATCGTTTCGAACTGTTCATAGCAGGTCGTGAAATCGCCAATGCCTTTAGCGAGCTCAACGATCCTGTTGATCAACTGGAACGCTTTCAAGGACAAATGGCGGCCAAAGAGTGCGGGGATGATGAAGCACACGAAATGGATGAAGATTTTGTTATTGCTCTCTCATATGGGATGGCGCCGACCGCCGGTCAGGGTATCGGAATCGATCGTCTCGTCATGATGCTCACCAACCAACACTCTATACGGGATGTTTTACTCTTCCCGGCAATGAAACCGAACCAACACAACCAAATCAACAATGGAGAAGAAGAATGAGTTTCCTTAAAGAATACGATAACGAGATTTACACCCTGTGTGAACAAGAGTTGGAGCGTGAAACCGACCATTTAGAGATGATCGCCTCTGAAAATTTTACCCTTCCGGCCGTCATGGAAGCTATGGGGTCTGTTTTTACCAATAAATATGCCGAAGGGTATCCTGGAAAACGTTATTACGGCGGATGCGAATATGCCGATGGCGTTGAGCAGCTTGCAATTGATCGTGCCTGCAAACTTTTTGAGTGTAACTATGCTAACGTACAGCCTCACTCCGGTTCATCTGCGAACGCTGCCGTATATGCAGCACTTCTTCAAGCGGGAGATAAACTCCTCGGTATGGATCTCAGCCACGGTGGACACTTGACACACGGTTCCAAAGTAAGCTTTTCCGGTAAAAACTACCACAGTTTTTCGTATGGCGTTGAATTGGACGGTCGTATCAATTATGAGCGTGTCCTCGATATTGCTAAAATTGTACAGCCTAAAATTATCGTCTGCGGCGCTTCAGCGTATGCACGCGAAATCGATTTTGCTAAGTTTCGTGAAATCGCCGATGCGGTTGGGGCCATTTTGTTTGCCGATATTGCTCACATTGCAGGTCTTGTCGTCGCAGGCGAGCATCCTAGCCCGTTCCCGCATGCGCACGTCGTTACAACAACCACCCACAAAACCCTTGCAGGTCCTCGTGGCGGTATGATCATGACAAACGACGAAGAGATTGCCAAAAAAATCAATTCGGCTATCTTCCCTGCTCTTCAAGGGGGACCATTGGTTCACGTTATCGCAGCAAAAGCCGTTGGATTCAAATACAACCTTTCTCCTGAGTGGAAAATATATGCCAAGCAAGTCAAAGCCAATGCCGTTGTTCTTGCCGATGTTTTAATGAAACGTGGCTACGATATCGTCAGTGGCGGAACCGATAATCACCTCGTTCTTGTGTCATTCTTGAACAAACCGTTTAGCGGGAAAGAGGCTGATGCTGCACTTGGACGCGCAGGAATCACCGTTAACAAGAACACCGTACCCGGTGAAACACGTTCGCCGTTTGTTACCAGCGGTATCCGTGTGGGAAGCCCTGCTCTAACGTCACGTGGCATGAAAGAAAAAGAATTTGAGCTGATTGCCAATAGAATTGCTGATGTTTTGGATGATATTGAAAATACCGAAAAGCAAGCCATGATCAAAGAGGAATTAAAAACTTTAGCCCGTGGATTTATCATCTACAAACAGTCTACATATTAATTTATCCCATTTTCCTCTTTTTCGAGGAAAAACACTAGGAGTTTTGCCAATGACATCGATGGATATAAAGCTTATCAAAATTATCTCCGATCATTATTGGCTAAAACACGACACCATGGTGGATAAAATTGAGTTTAAAGGGCGTACTTTTTTCAATAAATACGAAAAAATCCCTAAACTCTTATCCCAATCCCTTATTGAGCAACATCTAAAAAAACAGATCACCATAGCCCATTCTCTTATCAACCAGTTTAATAAAGTTGAAAATATTGTTATCGACTATAATGGTACCGATACACAACGTTTTTATCATAAGGCACAATTATTGCTTAGAGAAGAGGGATTCATTAATTTCACCGCATTTGAGACCAAAACACCGGGGCATTTGCATTTGTATATCCATAAAGGGCATACAACACTGCAAGAAGCGATACAATTGGGTAAAATGTTATCATTAAAGCTGGCTGCCAAACAACCCAAACAGTGGAGAGTATTTCCTGCGGATGATTTGCCGCTAGAATACAACATACTCAACTTACCCTATGAAGTGTACGCTAAAGAGCGTGGTGCTTCGTGGTCGAAACATCTATAGACGCTATCGGAATAAAATCCCGATAGCTCCGTTAGCCACTTGGGCTACTAAAGCTTGCCTTTTTCGAGGCAGATGTTTTGGATACCCTGAAATATTTACGACACTATGGAGTGCACAATGGAAGAAAAAAACGAACTGAACGACATCATTTTAAACAAAGGCGGCACAAGCACAGGAAGTAAGAAATTACTTTTAGCAATCGCTACGTTGACACTCGTCCTTATCATTGTATTGGTTGTCATGAACTCTCTCAAAAACAATGATGTTCAAAAAGCACCTCAAGCAATTTTACCACCAGAACCATCTGCTCCTACAGAGATTATCAATGATCCTCTTTTTGAACCCGTTGAAGTGATCCAAGAAGGGAATGAGACTGCACAAGAGCTGGATTTAAGCAAAGTTGCACAAAAAATAAAAGAAGAGTCATTGCAAAATGCACCGGCAAGTGAACCCGTGATTGTCCCTGTTCCATCCACACCAATAATACCGGCAAAAATAATTTCTCAAACCTCGCCTGTAGTGCAGGCTCCTGCTCCAAAACCCATTGTTCCTAAGATAGCTATTAAACCTAAAACAGTAAAAACTCCCAACACTTCAACAAAAACTGTTCAGGCTACAGCCGTAAAACAAGAACCAAAAAAAGTTGCTCAGCCGACTATTGCCACCAAGCCAACATCAGTTGTAAAAACACCATCAGCCAAACTAACAGAATCAAAATCTGAAATCAAAGCTGCACCAAGCACAATCAATAGCGGAGGAACTTTTTATGTTCAAGTGGGTTCTTTTACCAATGAACCTAATAAAGCTCTCTTTGATCGTCTAAACGCCAGCGGAATGAAATACACCACACAAAAATCAGGTGAAACTACCAAAATTTTAGTAGGTCCATTCCAAGGAGAAAAAGCGGTTCAAGACGCGATGGGTAATATTCGCCAAAACATTGAAGCAAAAGCATTTAAGATAAAGGGATAATGTGATTCACTCTAGGCGCTTTACTCTCGATCAGTTTGCTCCGATTGCGATTTATGAAAAAATCAAAAACCACTTTCCAAAGGAAGTAAGCTTCCTATTCGAAAGTGCTGGCAACAGTGATGGAAACTATACTATTATTGTTATCGGTGCACGGGAACGTCTAACCTATAATCAAAAAGAGACGCTCTACACAGATGCCGCTGGAATATCTCATTCCAGTAATAGATCCCCGTTTGATTTTCTACAAGAGTACTATGGCAAAGTTGATCAACACTACCATCGAGAGATGACGCGTTCATTGGGTGTTGGCTATGTCGATGGATTTATTGGCTATATCGGATACGATATGGTACAGGTTTTCGAACCTATACTCGAGTCATATATGTCCAATCTAGACGACCAAACGACTATTCCCGATATGGATTTGATCCTTCCCAAATTAACCCTTGTCGTTTCTCATAAGCATTCTAGCATCACTCTCATTAGTGCCTTGGATTCGATGGATCGTCGTTTTAATGAGCTAGAAAAACTTCTTAAATCATCATATAATTATTCTCCGCTACATCCTATAAAAGAAGATATGGGCGGAAACTTTATCCACACCAAAGCCAAATTTTTTGAAATGGTTGATAAATCCAAAGAGATGATCAAAAGTGGAGATGTATTTCAGATTTTAATGACCAATCGCTATATTCGGCATGCATCAGTTGACCCTTTTAGTTTTTATCGTGTTTTACGAATCAAAAATCCCTCACCCTATATGTATCTAATGGAATATGAAAATTTTAGTATCGTTGGAAGCTCTCCAGAGGTTATGGTTAGACTCAACGATGGTGATATTCTCCTGCGTCCTATTGCGGGGACGCGCAAACGAGGAGGGAGTAAACAGCGAGATCTAGAACTTGAAGAAGAACTTCTCTCAGATCCAAAAGAACTTGCAGAACATCTCATGCTGATCGATTTAGGACGAAACGATGTGGGGCGTGTTGCCACAACAGGTACGGTCAGGGTTGAAGATATGATGCATGTTGAGCGTTTTTCACATGTCATGCATATTGTCTCCGATGTTCATGCCACATTACGTGACGATAAAGATATGTTTGACCTTCTTGCTGCAACCTTTACGGCCGGAACCATGACGGGCGCACCCAAAATTCGTGCGATGGAGCTTATCGCAGAGTATGAAGGGGTAAAAAGAGGATTTTACAGCGGAACCATCGGCTATTTTGGTTTTGATGGAAATATGGACAGCGCAATCACCATTCGTACCGCCCTCATCCAACCAAATCAAATCATTCTCCAAGCAGGAGCGGGGATTGTCGCGGATTCCGTGCATGAACTCGAGTATCTCGAAGTCACCAATAAGCTTGGGGCGCTTACAAGCACGCTCGAAGATTTAATCGATCCCTCATAATGAAGCTGTTTACAATTTTCGGTGATCCGGTAAGCCATTCTCGTTCTCCCCTTATGCATAATAGCGTTTTTAAGAGATACAACATAGATGCTTGCTACACCCGCACCCATCTATCTGATGGTTCGTCATTGCGTGATGTTTTTTTTGCTCAGGCCCTTAGCGGTGCCAACGTGACGGTCCCCCATAAAGAAGCCGCATACGCTTTATGCGACGAAGTTCGGGGAATCGCCAAGCAAATCGGTGCGGTGAATACGCTTGTTCTTGAAGAGGGTCGTTTGATCGGCTATAACACCGATGCAGATGGATTTATTGCCGCACTTCAAAGCTTTGGTTCTCTCAATAATGCACTTATAGTGGGTGCAGGGGGAACGGCCAGAGCACTGGCAATCGTTTTACGTCAAAACTCGATCACCCCTACAATTTTAAATCGATCCGAAAATCGTTTAAACTATTTCAAAGAGAATAATTTTTTATCTTACACATGGGGAGATTTTCCTCTTACGCAGTATGATATCATTATCAACACCACCTCTGCCGGATTATCCGATGAGGAGTTGCCCCTCCCTTCTTCCCTTCTTACGAAACTCCTCTCTGGTGCAAAATGCGCTGTTGATGTTATTTATGGGAAAACTACACCATTTTTACGAGAAGTTAAAAAGAGCAATATTCCCCACAAAGATGGCTCTGATATGTTATTAGAGCAAGGAATATTGGCTAACCATCTCTTTATAGGTGGAAAAATATCACTTGATTTACTAAGACCCGTCATGCGTCAAAGTTTTTTACTCTAATTCCTCCCCCCGCAAAACAACTCTTGCTTTGTCAAAAATTAATTCAGTAACAAAGTATTTGCACTAGGGATGTTTAAAAGTTTGTAAGTGTACAATGCCTCTATTAAAAACAAAAACAACATAAGGAAATTATATGCCAACAATTAACAAATACGTTGATATTGACACTGTAGAAAGAGAAGCTAAAAAAGATCTTATTGATCGTCACTCACCGTTTATCACTATTGATGGTGAAGCAAAAAAAGGTGAAATGCTTGCAGTAAATGTAAAAATGGGTCAAGAGTATACTCATCCGGATGATTTTGATCACTACATCGAAAGTATCACCCTTTTTAATGGCGAAACAAAATTAGCAATGGCTACATTCGTACCAGGAACACTTGGAAATGAAAAATCTCATGCTGAAGTAACTTTTAATATTCGCCCTATGGGTAAAAAATTGACCCTTGTTGCTCACGGTTACTGCACAAAACATGGTATTTGGGAATCAACCCCTGTTGTAATAGAAGTTACTGAAGCTTCATCATGCTGTGGTGGCGGACACTGTAGCTAAACCCTACAGTATAATCGCTCTCCTCCTCATTCCAAAGCTCTCGCTTTGGAATGCATACTTATGCTACAATTGATCATAACCTTTTAAGTACTAATAACCCCTCTAAAAATTGAAGTGATACTATGGAAATTCTAAAGCACCCAATGGGACCCTATCAAACAAACTGTTATATTATCCGTATCGATGGAAAAGAAATTATTATCGATCCGGGTGTCGGAGCGACAAGTTGGGTCATAGCAAATGTCACCCACCCCATCGCAATTCTTAACACCCACGGTCATTTTGATCACGTCTGGAGCAATCAGGAGCTCAAAGAGAAACTAAAGGTCCCTCTTTATACCCCAAAAGATGACGTATTCTTACTGCAAAACAGTAGTTGGATGGCTGACCTTCCCCCTTCATTCCCAGATGTTGAAGTACAGGGTGATCAAGAATACAATCTTGAGGGGATAGTAGTGAAATTTCACCATTTTCCAGGGCATTGTCCAGGGTGTTCGATGATCGAGATCGATGATGTGATGTTTAGCGGCGATTTTTTGTTTCATAACTCTATAGGGCGTTATGATTTTCCCTACTCTAGCCCCATAGATATGAAAAAGAGTCTGGAAAAAATGCGCCTAATGAAAGAGGATAAAACCCTTTATCCCGGGCATGGAGAATCCACTACCCTTTTTCATGAACAACGCAATGTCGATTATTGGCTAAGGATGCTCTAGGCTATCTTTGCCCCTCGTCTATGTTTTTGAGTAAATCCAAGCGGAGGATGTGGTGTTCCGTAATAACCGTTTTAAATTCTCCTTCAAATACTTTGATATCATGCACATACCCCTTGACACTAACGGTGCGTTTACGTCCCTCTTTTTGATGTTCTTCAGCAACAAAAACAACCTTATCTCCTATACGCACAGGAGATAAAAAGAGACAACTAGCAGAAGCTAAAACAACATTAGGCTCATTCACAGCCGCCATTGCTGCAAAATCAGCTGCACTAAAAATAAATCCTCCATGCACCAATCCCAACTCATCCGCCCGCATTACTTCAATCGTTTCCAGAACAACAGAAGCATAGCCAGCAGTGAGTTTAACGATTTCACCACTATAAGCATTATTAACCTTTACGTGTGTCAGCAAACTAGTTTGCTGCGTATTCACCATTTGTAATAAATTGTCTTCACTCTCTTTTTCAGTACTTGTTGCCAATGTTTACCCTTTTTTTAGTCGGACATATCCTCGCACGGGTGCGGGATATCCCTCTACAGTTTTACTAGTATCGTCCGGATTTAGAAAATCTTCAAGACTTTGGGATTCGATCCAGTTTGTTTTGCGTTGTTCATCCAATGTCGTTACCACGGTTCCCAACACATCAAATGTTTTAAACCCTGCTCTAATACACCAGTTTTCGAGCGCTTTAAGTGTGGGGACAAAATAGATATTGGTAATTTTTGAGTAACTTTCGCTCGGACAAAGGGCATACGGTTCATCCCCCGCAATGATAAACGTATCAAGATAGAGTTCACCGCCTTTTTCCAACCCATTATACAGAGCTTTGAGCATGGCTACCGGATCACTACGATGATAAAGAACCCCTAAACAAAAGATGACGTCAAATTTCTCTTCGTAAAAAGGGAGATGCTCCACCCCAAGCAGTTCATAAACGATGTCACTTTTGACAAAATGATTAATTAAATCAAACTGGGATTTAAAAAGTGCCGAAGGGTCAAACCCGACAATTTTAGCGGGAGCATCTTCGAGAAAGCGGAACATATAATAGCCGTTATTGCATCCGATATCCGCTACTTTTTTACCGCTTAGATTAAAATGAGGACGTAAAAAATTGTATTTTTGATCACTTTTCCACTCTGTATCGATGAAAAGGCCGAAAAGATCAAATGGCCCTTTACGCCATGGCATCATAAGGCGGGCAATCTTCTCCAATTCTACGAGATTAATCTCCTCATCACTTCGTAATGTCACAGTGTCACCCTGGATAAATGCTACCTTGATATTAGGAAGCGTCTGGATTGCTTCTCGTAGCGGTGCAATATTTTTCCACGTCATCCACTTTTCACGCTCCGCGCGAACGGCTGATAAATCCATACCTAGTTCCTCAATTTTAAAAAAGATAATTTTAGCAACATTAGGCTAAAATCCACTCATGCGTATCGAAAAAAAAGCCACACTTATTTCCAGCAGCGTTGCATTCATCCTTGTAACCTTTAAACTCACCGTCGGTATTTTCAGCGGTTCCGTTGCCGTACTAGCTTCTGCTATTGATTCCCTCCTCGATATGGTCGTTTCGGCCTTTAATTATTTTGCTCTGCATAACTCAGACAAAGAACCGGATGACAAATTTAATTTCGGACGTCGTAAGCTCGAACCGCTTGCCGCCGTTATCGAGGGGACGATCATCAGTCTCTCTGCCCTTTTCATTCTCTATGAAGCAATTTCAAAAATGGTACAAAACAATCCTATCGAACATCTTGATCTTTCGATTTGGGTCATGGTAGGGTCTATGATCATCACCGCTGGATTGGTTATTTTTCTCACAATCGTGGCAAAAAAAACAGGGAATATGGTTATCAAAACGGATGCTCTCCATTATAAAACCGATTTATTTAGCAACGGCGCCGTTTTAGTTTCACTTATCGTCATATCCTTCACAGAATACACACTTATCGATCCGATACTAGGGATTGGAATCGCTATCTATATGATCTATTCCGCCTATCCAATTATCAAAGAAGGGATTTTAATGCTCTTAGATGCTGCACTTGAACCGGAGAGTGTCGTAAAAATCACTGCCATTTTAGACAACGAAAGTAATATCAACTCGTATCATGATCTACTTACGCGCCGCTCAGGTTCCGATATTTACATTAGCGTTCATACCGTCTACAGTGTGAGTACCTCACTTTTTGATGCCCACCTTGTCGGTGATAAAATCGAGTTGGCATTGAAAAATTGCTTTCCCGAGAATAACGTTCATCCTCTGATCCATCTCGACCCCTACGATGATTCTGAAGTTGAACATTAACGCTAAAAAAGGATAAATCTTTTTAGCGTGCAAACTCTATTGTCCTGCTTTCACGAATAACATTGACCTTTATCTCACCTGGAAACTGTACTTTTTGTCCAATCTCATCAGCAATTTCACGTGCTAGCAACGCACTCTCATCATCACTGATACTTTGTGCGTTTACAATTACCCGCACTTCACGCCCTGCATTGATTGCATAGGCTTGTTTGACGCCGTATTTTTGCATTGCTATCTCTTCGATTTCACTCACACGACGTAAAAAACTCTCCAGCACTTCACGCCGCGCCCCCGGTCTGGCAGCCGAAAGCGAATCTGCAGCACACACCGCCGCACATTCAATACTTTTTATCTCCTCTTGACCATGATGGGCGTAAATCGCATTGATCACGACAGGATCTTCACCGAGGCGACGGCACACCTCAACACCGAGATCGACATGATTACCCCCTGCACTCTCTTGCGTGAGAGACTTGCCGATGTCATGCAACAATCCAGCTCGCTTTGCAAGGCGTATATCGCCCCCCATCTCCTGTGCCATAAGCCCTGCTAAATGTGCGACTTCAAGAGTATGCGCTAACGCATTTTGACCATAACTCGCACGATAGCGAAGCCGCCCGACGAGTCGTAAAAGCTCGGGGTGCATTGAGCCCAATCCTAAATCAAAAACAATCTCCTCCCCCTCGCGTACAATCGCTTCTTCAAAATCTTCATTTACTTTTTGATAGATCTCTTCAATCCGTGAAGGTTGAATTCGTCCATCTTCAACGAGAAGCTGGATTGTTTTCGCAGCAATGGCACGACGATACAAATTAAACGAACTGATAACAATCGTGTTGGGAGTTTCATCGATGATAATATCAACACCGCTAACCATCTCCAGAGCCTTGATATTGCGCCCCTCTTTTCCGATAATGCGCCCTTTGAGCTCGTCACTCTCCAAATGGATCACACTAATAAGGCGTTCTGATGCAAACTCTCCCGCAAAACGGGATGTCGCTTGCGCCAATATATAATCCGCTTTTCGTTTAAGCTGCTCTTTACTTTGCTCGTCGAGTTCACGTGTTAATCGAGCCAATTCTGCTCTCGAATTTTGACGTACTTGATCGAGCAATAATCCTTTAGCCTCTTGCACTGAAAGAGCTGAACGCCCTTCTAGCACCGAGGTAACTTGTTCTATTTTTTGTCGGTACTCTTCTTTTAATTTTTCCAATGCACGTTCATTACGTTCCAAATTGAGTCGCATATTATCAACGATGCTGTGTTGAGCACTTATACTAGCCGACTCACTTTGACGAAAAACATCAAAATCACGCCCCATCTGCTGAATTTTTGCCTCTTGATCGTTTAAATCACGCTTTACTTTGCTGTATGCTTCATCGTATTTAAGGATAGCTTCTTTTTCAATCTCAACAGATCTCAAGGCAGCACGTTCCAAAAGTATTTGCGCTTCCGCTTCGATAACACTGGCTTTTGCACGAGCCTGTGCCGTGTAAAGCTCAAAATGTGCAGAGGATATTTTTTTAGAAATTAAAAATCCGAGTACCCCTCCTAGGGTGGCTGCTCCACCTCCTACAAGAAGGCTGTTTACCATGAAAATCCTTTAATCTATGCACCCCATCCGGTGTGATTAGTAAATCGCCTCTAATATCATAATCATCGCATAACGGTAACGATGTACTACAACGACTTGACTGTACAAAAATAGTTAATGGTTTTGATCTAAGTGTGGGAAAAAAACGATCATACATACCTTTACCAAAACCTATTCTGGCTCCGGTTCCATCCACACCCACGATAGGGACAATAGCTATATCAATTAATTTTAGTTTTATATTCGAATTCCGTGGCTCATAAATCCCAAAAGCTTTATGTTCCAACGGGTATCTTAATGGTACCATTTTGAAACTGACGTCATCCATAAACGGTAAATATAATGATTTTTTCGCCCGTAAAGCTAAAATAGTTTTACGAATATCTGCTTCAAAGCCAAAGGGCCAATAACACAAAATTCGTTTTGATTTATACTGACGCATTACTCTTAAGAGATGATGATTGACACGCGCGTCACGGGCCATTTTCCCGGATTTTGGAAGATTTCTAAGTTTTTTTAAACACTCAGAGCGAAAATCACTTTTGGTCACTTATAAACCTTTGTTGGATATAATCATCGTATTCTAGCCAATTATAAAGGTTATCTATGCGTTTTTCAACTCTAATTATTCCCTTGATTTCTCTCTCCCTCCTTTTCACCGGATGCGGCGAAGATTCAACGGATGAAACTCTCGTTTCAACCGCTCAATTTAAACTTCTCGATACAAACGGCAAATCCTATACCGTTGAAAAACGGGGAGCTAATTTCACCCTCGATGCGGGCAAAGACAAAGTGGTCCTTTTTGATATTTTTGCTACGTGGTGTCCCCCTTGTCGTGCTGAAGTGCGTCATTTAGGAAATTTGCAAAAAAAATACGGAGAAGATTTAATCATTATGGGGCTCACTATCGAAGATGATGTCTCCAACGATGAGCTAGAAAAATTCAAACAAAAATACGGCGGACAATACCTGGTTTCCAACAAGGCAGACAATCAAGCATTGGCACGCGCTATCGCCTCGACTATCGGTGTAGGACAACAGTTTCCTATCCCTCTTATGATTTTGTATAAAAACGGCCAATATGTGACCCATTACACGGGAGCTACTCCCGAAGAGATGATTGATAGCGATATTGCCCAAGCACTAGGAAAATAAGAATGTTTAGTTTTATCAAAAAAGGGCTCCAAAAAACTCTTGATGCCATCAGCGCCATTGTTCCTGAAAAAAAACTCAAAATTTCCAAAGATGAGCTTGAAAACATCCTTCTCGAAGCCGATGTTGAATACGATCTCGTTGAAATCATTCTTCGAGAACTGTACCAAAACGAGATTACCCGCGAGCAATTGCGTTCCAAACTTTTGGCTACCTTGAGCTTTGCCCAAAACACTCTCCCCGATAACGCTGACAAACCAACTGTCAGTCTGATCATCGGTGTCAACGGCGCCGGTAAAACAACCACGATTGCAAAACTCGCGCAGCGTCATCTGAACAACGGTGAGAGAGTCATCCTGGGAGCTGCCGATACCTTTCGCGCTGCAGCCATTGAACAACTTACACGCTGGGCGGATAAACTCGAGATTCCTATTGTCTCTTCACGTCAAGGGCATGACCCTAGCGCTGTCGCGTATGACACCATCGAATCCGCCAAAGCACGTGGGTTTGAGCAGGTCATTATCGATACCGCAGGACGCCTGCATACCCAAACGAATCTCGGAAATGAGCTCAAAAAAATCGTCCGTATCTGTGACAAAGCCCACACAGGAGCACCCCATCATAAAATCCTGATCCTTGACGGTACGCAGGGAAGCTCCGCTATCGCTCAAGCCAAAGCCTTTAATGAAATGATCGGTATAGATGGAATCATTATCACAAAACTCGACGGTACGGCAAAAGGTGGATCGGTGTTTAGTATCGCTTACGCACTTGAGCTTCCTATCCTTTATATCGGTGTGGGCGAACAGCCAGAACATTTGATACCGTTTAACAAATATGAGTTTGTGGACGGTATTTTGGATGCGATTTTTGGGGAAGAAACCAACAAGTAATGGCCAAGAAAAAAACAACCCTTTTCGAATGTCAGCACTGCGGTTTTACTACTCCAAAATGGATGGGAAAATGTACCAATTGCGGTGGCTGGGACAGTTTTGTGGAGCTCAATGAGCAGCAGCAAGATATAGTCAAACTCACCTCCTCTTCGTCTCCTTTAGCAGGTTCAAAGGCTAAAGAGATTACTCAGATACAAGAAGAGACGACAGAGCGGTATACCAGTGACGATGCGGAACTCGATATGGTTTTGGGCGGAGGAATCGTTCCGGGGTCACTCGTTCTCATCGGAGGAAGTCCTGGGGTAGGAAAATCGACCCTCCTCCTAAAAATCGGCTCAAACCTCGCGAAGCAAAACCGCAATGTTCTTTATGTAAGCGGTGAAGAGAGTGAGGGGCAGATCAAACTGCGCGCCAACCGTTTGGGAGCCAATGTCGATAACCTCTATCTTTTGGCAGAAATACGTCTCGAACAGGTTCTATCTGAGCTGCACGAACGCTCATACGAGTGTATTATTATTGACTCGATCCAAACACTCTATTCCGAAACCATCGCCTCAGCACCCGGATCAGTGACGCAGGTGCGTCAAATTACTTTTGATCTGATGCGGATTGCTAAAGAACGGCGTATTGCAATCTTCATCATCGGTCATATTACAAAAGAGGGGTCAATCGCAGGACCACGAGTGCTAGAGCATATGGTCGATGTCGTCCTCTATTTTGAAGGGGACAGCGGTCATGAACTTCGGATTCTAAGGGGCTTTAAAAACCGTTTCGGTCCTACGAGTGAAATCGGCGTTTTTGAGATGCGAAGCGAAGGGCTTATGTCGGCAAAAGATCTCTCCTCTCGTTTTTTTAATCGTAACAAATCCCAAAGCGGCTCGGCTTTGACCGTTATCATGGAGGGGTCGCGCCCCATCGTTCTAGAGGTTCAAGCACTCGTGAGCGATACCCATGCCCCAAATCCAAAACGTCAGGCAACTGGTTTTGACAACAACCGCCTTAATATGCTCTTAGCCCTACTGGAACGTAAGCTCGAAATACCTCTCAATAGCTACGATGTTTTTGTCAATATTACAGGCGGTATCAAAATCACCGAAACCTCTGCCGATCTCGCAATCCTCGCTGCAATCATCAGCAGTTTTCGTAACCGTACCATCTCTAAAGAGACGGTTTTTATCGGCGAAGTCTCTCTTGTTGGAGATATTCGAGAAGTCTATCAGCTCGATCAGCGGCTCAAAGAAGCACATTCTCAACAGATCACCAAAGCGTTAATTCCTAAAAAACCGCTCGAAAAAACGGCCATAAAATGCTACGAGATTGACGAAGTAAGCAAACTTTTGGAGTGGTTTTAACACTAAGTAGCTATAATAAGCCCATTAAACCTAAGGATATTTATCATGGCAGAATGCTCTATCATTGCGGATCACAAATCTGAAGAAAGATATTCGAAGCTTTCCCTTGCCTTTTCGACACCTGAAGAAAAAATTCAAATTGAAGAAGCAATTAGAAATTGTGTCAGCGATTGCGATCTTGAACCTATTATTTATTCCGGGGACATTACCGGAGGAATGAAAATGATTACCGTTGAATATCACGATGATTGTGATCGTAACGGTGGTAAAGTATATGAAAAGATTTTGTGCTCTTTAGGGATCAAAGAATGCCATTAAACCAAAACATCCAACGGCTTAAAAAATTTGCCGAAGGAAATGAAACATTTCAAAAAACGTACTTCAAAAAACATGAAGAGCACCTTTTGAAGCTCGTGAAAGATGGACAAAATCCGCGTACTCTCTTTATCGGATGTTCAGATTCACGTGTCATTCCTGATCTAATCGTCCAATCAACTCCAGGAGATCTTTTTGTTATCCGTAACGTCGGAAACTTCGTCGCACCTTATAAACCCGATGAAGATTTTCACTCTACCGCAGCAGGAATCGAATACGCAGTAGGAGTTTTGGAGGTTTCAGAGGTTATCGTTTGCGGGCACTCTCACTGCGGTGCGATCGAAGCTCTCTATAAAACATCTTGTGACACCTCAATGATCCATACTGCAAAATGGCTGACATTGGGAGAAAAAGCCAAAACGATGGCAACGTTAGCATTGGGAGAAAACGCTGGCAAGGAAGAATTACTTCGCGCGACAGAACGTCTCTCAATCATTACGCAGATCGAGAATCTTCTCACCTATCCCTATGTTAAAAAACTCGCGAATGAAGAGAAACTGTTTATTCATGGATGGTATTATGATATTGAGACCGGAGGGATTGAATATTATGATCCCGATACGTACCAATTCCGCCCATTAAACGAAGTGGGAGAGTAATCACTCCGTGCTAGGACGAGCAGGCTCTTTACCAATCCAGATACAAAAACAGCGACGAAAGTAGATAGTTGGCAACGAAAATTGCCACCGCAGAATAGACCACCGCAGCAATCGTTGATTCCCCCACGCCCCTTGCTCCGCCGCTCGTATGGTATCCGATGTAACTGCCAATCATACTCACAATCCATCCAAAGACTGCTGCTTTAATCACACCTGTCATAATGTCATCAAATTCACCAAAACGCATAACCGTCTCTTGATAGGCAATAGGATTAATTTCCAATACGCTCGTTGATATAAAATAGGCTGATGAAACAGCGATAAAATCAAACCAAATAACCAATAAGGGGAGTGAAATAACCGTTGCCACGATGCGCGGAGCCAACAAATACTCTTTTGAATCCACCCCTAAAATATCTATAGCATCGATTTGTTCGGACACTTTCATCGTTCCAAGTTCTGCTGCCATTGCACTAATAGAGCGAGATATGAGCATTAACGAAGCAAAAACGGGACCTAACTCTTTTGTAATGGAGAGAAAAATTGTATAACCAATAAAATTCTCTATCCCAAACTGATGAAATCCGCTGTAAAGCTGAATCGCCTCTACCATCCCCGTAAATAATGCCGTAAGGGTAACAACACCAATACACCCAAACCCTATTACATCTATTTGAGTAAGGAGTATTTTCGGTCGTTTTAAAGCCTTTGGATAAAGCTTTAATAGCCTAATTTGAAAAAGGATAAAAATACCAAATTTCTCTATCGACATAAAAATAGTTAAAAAAGGACGACCAATAAACCCAAAAAATGACTCAATCATATTCACAACCCCTTTTTCTTCCTCTAAGTTTACAGAAATCTGATGAAATTTCAAAGGATTAAAGGTACAATAATCACAATACTTTATTATTACCGGAGCAACGGATGGCTGAGAAAGAAAAAGAACACCATACAGAAGAAATAACAGAAGGCAGCGAAAAGAAAAAATCAGGGAATATGCTGCTAATTATTATCATTGTAGTATTGGTATTAATATTAGCAATTGGCGGAATTGTTGTTGCCATGATGTCAGGAAATCACGACGCAGAGGCTGAAGCATCTGGTGGCACAAAAAAAGAAGCATCTGCTCATGAAGGTGAAGTAAAATCGGAAGATGAACACGCAACGTCTGAAGAAGATGGTCACGCCTCTGTCTCGACTGAAGTTGGAATTATGTATCCTCTTGACCTTTTCACTGTTAATCTCCTCTCAGAGAGTGGAAGACGCTATTTAAAAGTGGAAATGAACCTTGAACTAGAGGGTGAAGAATTAGCAGTGGAGCTTGATACCAAAAAGCCCGTCTTGCGCGATATTATTATCCGTATTCTCTCTTCTAAATCTCTTGAGGAAATTTCTACTGTCAAGGGGAAAGAGACACTCAAAGAACAAATTGTTTCTGAACTTAACACGCGAATTAAAGACGGTAAAATTAAAAATGTTTATTTTGTCGATTTTGTCGTCCAATAACGGACTATGATAGGAATTGATCTCATTAAAACCGATCGAATGAAGCGTCTCATAGAGCGTTTCGGTGATCATGCATTACAAAGGTTTCTTTCTAGTGATGAAATTATCCTTGTTAAAAATCATCGTACGGCGGCAGGATTTTGGGCAGCTAAAGAGGCGTGTTCAAAAGCCCTCGGGTGTGGAATCGGATCAGAGTGCGGTTTTCATGACATAACACTCTCCAAATCACCTAAAGGTGCGCCGCTCATTGCTTTAAGCCAACGAGTCCAACAAGCCTTTAATATCACCGACAGCTCTGTCTCTATTACTCACGATGGCGATTATGCTATTGCGGTCGTCGCTCTACAAAACCGCCCTTAAACAAACCTCTATTATAATACGATCATTAGAATCAAAGGACCATTATGAGCGTAGAACAAACATTAAAAGAACGAAGTAATAACCAGTGCGAACTTTGCGGTGCAACAGAAAATTTGGATACGTTCAAAGTACTTCCAAGCGATGGAAGCGCAGAACAATCACTCTATCTTTGTGAAACCTGTCGTACACAGATCAATAATCCCCAAACCCTCGATGCAACACATTGGCGTTGTCTTAATGATGCCATGTGGAGTGAAACCCCTGCGGTTCAAGTAATGTCATACCGTCTTCTGAGCGCTCTTGGAGAGTCAGATTTAATCGATATGATGTATCTCGAAGATGATGTAAAAACATGGGCTAATACAGGGATGTTAAAAACAGCTTCAGATACGAGCGAAGGACCAGTTGTTCATCGTGATAGCAATGGAACCATTTTGAACGACGGAGATACCGTAACCCTGATCAAGGATTTAGAGGTCAAAGGGGCAGGATTTACCGCCAAACGCGGAACAATTGTCAAAAATATCCGTCTCACGGATGATGCTAAATTCATTGAAGGAAAAATCAACGGAACACAAATCGTTTTGGTTGCCGAATACATGAAGAAAAGTATCTAAAAAACATGGAAGAGCTCATCAGCATTCAGAAATATGCGGCACAAAATAGGCAAAGTATTCACAACGTCATTAAAAAAACGATGAATGGGGAACTTAAAACGCTGACCAAAGAAGAAAACGGAAAAGAGGTGAGCTACATTATCGTCACCCCTTCCAACGAGCCTCTTTCGCCTCCCATAGAAGCTTCCTGCGATGAAGCCATTATCAATTATAAAAAAGAGTATGAGACTCTCCATAAAGAGTTCCTCATACTCAAAACAAAGTATGAAAAACTTTTAAAATCACAGGGGTAATCCACCCCCCTGCCATTCAAATATGGTGGCTACCATAGTTTCCTCATCGTTTCGTAAAAACGGCTAATGCCCCCTTATAAATCGGCTCATCGATAAACCCATATTGTTCATCCGCAAATCCCGTAATCCCACGAGCACGATGTTCCTCAAAAATTTTAATAATCTCTTTTGCACGTATAATTTCACCTTCACTATGTCCAAACATCTCATGTATTAATTCTACTTGAGCAGGAGAAATACACCCCTTGGCATCAAATCCCATTATTTTTTCCAACTCAAGCCAATTGCGCAATCCATCACTGTTTTTATACTCTTGGTAAACAAAAGAGACGGGTTTAATGCTGGATGCACGTGTCGTAACCAAAAAATGTGACAGTAAATAGTGTGTCGTTGGGTTATCGGGATATAGTAAACTTTGTGACAGCCCCAAATCGGCAAAGAGATCAAGGATCCCTAGATAATACGCTTTGATACGCGGATGAATAGCCAAAGTTCCTAAAGCTAGCCATGCCTCTTTCGTTTCGATAGAGAGATGCACCTCGATCCCCTCATCAATAAGCTCTAATGCATACTCCACATCCTTAACCGTTCGGATTTTAGGAACACGAATCGCATCGGGCATAAAAGGATTTAGATACGAAATTTCTTCCGCTCCCCCTTCAGAGAGGGCATTGACACGTACCACGAGTTTTTTGTCAGATTGCGGATGAGATGCCAGGGTAATGGCACACAGTATCAACGCGTAGGGTTTTTGGTCATGACTCACCCCATCTTCGAGGTTTAGGATGAGACATTCGGCATTTAACATCGGAATTTTGATGAGATGCTTGAGGTTATGAGAGGAGAGCATCATGCATGAACGATAATTTTGAGATTTATTTTGAATACGCTGTACGGGGAGAGCCAGAGCCTTTAAAGCTTCTAAATTTCGACTCTCATAGAGATCATTTAGGTTTGTTGGATTTCGAAGCGGCACGTTTAAACTCTTCACTATGGAGGTAATAATAGAGGGTTTGGATCTCAACATCGGTGAGATAATAGCGAGGCATTCCAGTAATTTTACTATTTACGCGGGTGTAAAACTCTGCAAAAGAGATTTTATTGATCCGCTTCCCTTCAAATACTTTCTTTTCCCCTTTATCTCTATAGCCGGCAATGCGCCGACCTTCACCTAATTCACCATGACACATTTGACATCCAATGCCTCTGGGATTATGATAAAGGCTCGCTGCGTACTCTTCTTTGGTAATAAACGATGTAGCATTGAGTAGTTGAGCACCGATAAATAAAGCCAACAGTATCCTCACAACATCCCTTTAACCGTATTGTTAATTATTTATCGGTATCATACCCAAAAACAATTTCACGGTGATTAAATGCAACTACTTGACGGTAAAATCCTCGCACAAAAGATAGAAGAAAATATAACAGTTGAGGCCAAAGAGTTTAAAAATCGGACTCACAGAGTTCCCGGTTTGGCCGTTATCCTTGTCGGTCATGATGCCGCAAGCCAAGCGTATGTCGGAATGAAGAAAAAAGCGTGTGATCGCGCAGGATTTTACTCGGTAACCCATGAAATGCCCGATGATATTTCCCAAGAAGCGATCATTAAAACCATCGAGATGATGAATCAAAATCCAAACATTGACGGTATTTTGATCCAACTACCCCTCCCGAAGCACATCGATACCACTAAAATTCTCGAAGTGGTTAGCCCATCCAAGGATGTCGATGGTTTTCACCCTTTCAATGTCGGTCGCCTAGCCACGGGATTGGACGGGTTTGTTCCGTGTACTCCATTGGGGGTAATGGAGCTTTTAAGCGAATACAATATTGATCCAAAGGGATTGAATGCTGTGATCGTCGGAGCTTCCAATATCGTTGGAAAACCGATGGCTGCACTGCTTCTCAACGCAAACGCCACCGTTACCATTACGCACATTCATACAAAAGATTTAAAATCACACACGTTAAATGCCGACATCCTGCTCGTCGGTGCAGGTGTGATTAATCTGATCAAAGAAGACATGGTGCGTGAGGGGACAATAGTTGTTGACATAGGGATTAACCGCACATCCGATGGACGTCTCGTTGGTGATGTTGACTATGATGCAGTTGCTCCAAAAACCTCATATATTACTCCAGTCCCCGGAGGAGTTGGTCCGATGACCATCGCTATGCTCCTTGCTAATACTCTCAAAGCCGCCAAAAATCATGCGAAAGAACTATAAATGAAGAAAAAAATATTTAACGCCGCACACAGTGCGTATCGTTTTTCCAACTCATGGACAGGGACAGTTATTATCGTCCTCTTTGTTATCTTTTTTATCGCCCAGGCATTTAAAATTCCCAGCGGTTCCATGAAAGATTCACTCCTCATCGGTGATCATCTCTTTGCCAAAAAATTTGCATACGGTATTTCTACCCCTCATATCCCCTTTCTCGAAATACCGCTCATACCAGGAACCGATGGACACATTTTGGATGCTGATGAGCCCGTGCGCGGCGATATTGTCATTTTTCGCTATCCCAACGATCCAAAACTTCATTATGTCAAACGTTGTGTTGCTCTCCCCGGTGATGAGCTGTTTATAATGGACAAAATTCTCTATCTTCATCCGCATGAAGGGGACGAATACATCAAAAAAACATTTAGCAATTACGAACTTGTTAATGTTCAGGGTAAACTATGGGTTAAAGACCCCTACACCAAAGAGCATGCGGGGATACACCATGATGATCGTATTACCGAAAATGGTATTTTCCCCATGGAGATCTTCAATTTTGGACCCATTCAAGTCCCGGAGCGCGAATATTTCATGATGGGTGATAATCGAGACCACTCCAATGACAGCCGCTTTTGGGGAGCCGTCCCGTATGGCTTGATCGAGGGGACGCCGTGGTTTGTCTATTTTAGTATCGACGACAACTATGAAGTGAGATGGGATCGTATCGGAAAAACACCGAGCGATTTAGAGCAAGGTGACATTTTAAAGCGTGCTCAAGAGCAGAGTATTATAGAAGACGCAAACGATAATGACATTTATTGATCTCTTTGAAATTGCCGCTGCAATTCTTGCACTTCTTATTGCCATCATTGGTCATGAGATCATGCACGGTTGGGTTGCCTACAAATATGGAGACAATACGGCTAAAAGTGCGGGGAGACTAAGCCTCAACCCCATTGTCCATATTGACCTTTTTGGCTCGATACTTGTCCCATTAATGACCTATTTTATCCCTATGCTTTTAGGAAGCAGCGGTTTTTTGTTCGGATGGGCAAAACCGGTTCCCATAAATACCCATACCGTTATCCGTAACGGTGGCTACAATGCCGCCATGCAGGTCAGTTTGGCAGGGATTGCCTATAACCTTTTTCTCGCAACTCTTTTTTCGATTCTTCTGACATCAATGCATGAACCGACAAGCGCAGATACCCCTTTCTATATTTTTGGATTTATATTGATCCTCAAGCTTGTTTTAATCAATGTGGTTCTTGCTGTTTTAAATATTCTCCCTGTACCGGGATTTGATGGTGCTCATTTTATTAGCTATCTTGGCTTGAAATACAAAATTTATAAGGTTGCCGAGTTTTTCGCTAAAGCCGAACCTTATGGAATGATTGTTATCATCATCATTCTGGTAACGCCTCTAAAAGTTCCTCTTTTGGTATGGCCTACGCAAACATTATTAACACTTCTACTTAATTAAGGAAATAGATGAAATTTTATATTGCAACCGATCATGCAGGAATCGATCTCAAAAACTTTACTGTCGAATTACTTCGTACAAAAGGTCACGAAGTGATCGATCTGGGACCTTTTGAAAAAGAACGGGTTGATTATCCCGATTTCGCAGTAAAAGTATGCGAAAATGTCCTTGCTGATCCAACATCACAAGGGATTTTGCTTTGCGGCTCAGGAATAGGTATGTCTATAGCAGCCAATCGTTTTCATGGGATCCGTGCCGCATTGTGTCATGACGCTTACACTGCTAGCGTAGCTCGGGCTCATAATGATGCCAACGTTCTATGCTTTGGAGAGCGAATCGTGGGTCTAGGGGTAGCAGAGTCGATACTCGATGCGTGGTGTGCCGGAAAATTTGAAGGAGGCCGTCATTGCGGCCGCATCGAAAAAATAGAAGCGATAACACCTAAGTGCTAAAGAGAGCTCTCGGCATGAAGAGAACTTAGCGTTAGCGTAGCCAAAGGGATTTTATTCTTTTGGCGTATAACAAAATGAAAGGATAAAAGATGTTTTTAGAGTGGTCACTTCTCACTATTGTTACCCTTGGAGCACTTTTTTTCTTGGTAAAAATGTTCTATTTTAGAAGCATAACGGTCAAAGAGCAACGCTCCAGTGAGATGATGAGACTGACCCTCAAAGAGGCTGAAATTTTGATCCGAAAGTATCAAATACAACTCCAGCGTGCATTAGGGAATGTCGATATTCTGAGCGAAGAACTGAACAATTTACGTAACGAAGTCAAAATGCTTAAACAACGTAACTCGAAACACCGTATAGATACTGACCGCCTCCAAAATAAAATTCGAGAGCTTGAAGGGCGTATTGACGCACTTATTTAATGCAAAAGGAATTTTATGACACTCACCGCAGATGAAAAAGCTTTTTTGATGAATTCCATCCGTGATATTCATGATTTTCCGAAACCGGGGATTGTGTTTAAAGACATTACAACACTGCTTGCCGATAAAGAGGCATATGCTTTGTTAATGAAACATTTACATAAACGTTATGCTTCGTACAATCTTACCCATGTTGCCGGCATCGATGCACGTGGATTTATTTTCGGTGCCGCATTGGCACAGATGTTAGGTGTTGGCTTTGTCCCTATCCGAAAAAAAGGGAAACTCCCCTACACTACTGTTTCCGAAAAGTACTCTCTCGAGTACGGGGTGGATGAAGTAGAGGTTCATATCGATGCGTTTTCCAATATGAAAAACCCAAGAGTATTACTGATCGATGACTTGATCGCTACAGGAGGAACCGCTTATGCTGCGGCAAATCTGATCAATAAAGTCGGAGCCTTGTGTGTTGAAGCCTGTTTTATCATGGGTCTTGATTTTTTAAACGGACACGTAAAAGTGTCTGAACTTGTCAATGTTTATACTGTTATAGGAGTTGATTGATGTATATCCCTAAACCATCCCAATTTGATCCAATCGAGGGGCATTTTGGACTTTTTGGAGGACGATTTGTTCCCGAGACCCTAATGCCGGCTCTCCTCGAGCTCGAAAAAGTCTATCAAGAGATACGCTTTGATGAAACGTTTTGGAAAGAAGTGGACGGGTATCTCACCGATTATGTCGGTCGTCCAAGCCCCCTTTATCACGCGGCAAACCTTTCTGAAGAACTGGGCGCTAAAATCTATCTGAAACGTGAAGATTTGAACCATACTGGGGCACATAAAGTCAATAACGTCATCGCTCAAGGGCTCATGGCGAAACGATTGGGCAAAAAGAAAGTGATTGCCGAAACGGGAGCGGGACAGCACGGTGTTGCCACAGCAACCATCGCCGCATTGCTAGGACTCGAGTGTGAAGTATTTATGGGGGCCAAAGACGTAGCACGCCAGGAGCTCAATGTCTTTCGAATGAAACTCCTGGGGGCAAAAGTGCATTCGGTAGAAAGCGGTTCCAAAACCCTCAAAGATGCGATGAACGATGCGATTCGCCACTGGGTCACCCATGCACGCGACACTTTTTATATCATTGGTACCGTTGCAGGTCCCCATCCCTACCCTATGATGGTACGCGATTTTCAAGCAATTATCGGCTGTGAAGCACGCGCTCAAATCTTAGAAAAAGAGAACCGTCTTCCCGACTACGTGATCGCTTGTATCGGCGGCGGTTCGAACGCTATCGGAACATTTCAACACTTTTTAGAAGATCCTGAGGTACGCTGTATCGGCATCGAAGCGGGAGGACATGGAGTCTGCACCGATAAACACGGCTGCTCTCTTCTCAAAGGACGTCCGGGGGTACTGCACGGTCAGATGAGTTATCTCCTCCAAGACGATGACGGTCAAATTCTCGAAGCGCACTCAATCTCTGCTGGTTTGGATTACCCTGGAATAGGGCCTGAACATGCGTTTCATAAAGACAACGGCACGGTCAGTTATGACAATATCACCGACGCGGAGGCGTTGGATGCCTTTGTCTGGTTGAGCCGCGCTGAAGGAATTATCCCTGCGTTTGAATCCTCGCACGCCGTTGCCTACTTGAAAAAAATGGACAATATCAAAGGCAAACTGATTATTGTGACCATATCAGGACGCGGTGATAAAGATATGATACAAGCCAAAGAGCTTTTACATTTTGATAACTAAAGGATAGTATAGTGGAGCATATTTTTATTGATTGGCTCAAAGAGTATGGCTATATTGTTCTCTTTGTATGGAGTATGTTTGAGGGTGAGATGGGACTCATTATGGCGGGGATACTCTCCCATACGGGGGATATGTCGATTGCTATCTCCATTATCGTTGCCGCACTGGGTGGATTTATCGGAGATCAAATCTATTTTTACATCGGGCGTTATAATAAAAATTATATTTATACCAAGCTCCATTCACAACGTCGTAAATTTGCTATCGCTCATCTTTTATTGAAAAAATACGGCTGGCCTATTGTCTTTGTCCAACGCTATATGTACGGTATGCGCACCGTTATCCCCATGGCAATAGGACTGACAAAATACTCTGCTCGTGAGTTTGCCTTTATTAACTTTATCAGTGCAATTTTTTGGGCATCTATGACGATTATTCCTGCCTATTATTTTGGAGAAGAGCTGTTAAAAGTTCTTGCATGGATTAAAGTACATTGGTATCTTGCTATCCCATTAGTACTTACTATTTTTGGATCTATTGCCTTTATTTTTAATCGAATTGAAAAAAAACTTTTGGAGAAACGCCGTGATCGTCAAACTTGCTAATCAACCTTTACACAACATTAATGCCGACCTGACACTTGAATTCATTACCCCTCTACAGCTCATGGCTCACCCTCAAAAAGAGACATTAGTGCGAGCGGGGTTCAAAGCCGAAGTAGATCAGTGCTGCACTCTTCATGAACATCGTCTGCTGATCTGCGGTATTAACGAATTCAGCGATGAAGCGTTTCGTAGTGCAGCAGCCAACGCCATCAAGAGTGCTATGAATTATGGCTACACCTCTTTGAAACTTGCCCAATATGGTCAAATACATTTTAAAGCGTTGATCGAAGGGATCGTTTTGGGGAGCTACACTTTCGATTCTTACAAATCAGAACCCAAACCCTCCCCTTTGGTTGAAGTAATTTTTTCCAATGAAGATATGCATGGTATCGACAGTGATGCAAGCGAGCTAGAAAAAATTCTTACTCAATCACTCATCATTTCGCAAGCGACTAATTTTGTCCGCGATCTCGTCAATCAAACCCCCTACGATATGACCCCCCAAGCCATGGCGGTAGCCGCTGAATCTCTCTCAAAATCAAATAACCTAGAGTGTACTATCCTCGATGTCAACGGATTGCAGGATGAAAAAATGGAAGCGATGATGGCAGTGGGGCGTGCATCCATCAATCCTCCTCGCCTAATCCATCTCTCTTATAAACCTAAACATCCTAAAAAAGTGATCACACTCGTCGGTAAAGGTCTTACGTATGATAGCGGCGGATTGAGCCTCAAGGGAGCTACATCGATGGTCACCATGAAAATGGACAAAGCGGGGGGATGTGCCGTCATGGGGATTATCAAAGCCGTAAGTGAGCTCCAGCTTGACATTGAAGTTCATGCATTCGTGGGTGCGGTGGAGAATATGATCGGCGGCAATGCGTACAAACCTGACGATGTATTGCGCGCTAAAAACGGTAAAACGATCGAAGTACGTAACACAGATGCAGAGGGACGACTTGTTCTCGCCGATGTTCTGGGATACGCCCAAGAGAAAGTAAAAAGTGATTTTATTTTCGACTATGCTACTCTCACAGGAGCGTGTATGGTCGCTCTTGGACCTTACACTACCGGTGTCATGGGGCACAACGAAACACTCAAGCAAGAGTGGATCAAAGCATCGGAGCAAAGCGGTGAGTACAGTGGAATTCTCCCTTTTAACCGTCATCTCAAAAAACTTATCAAAAGCGAACTCGCCGATGTCTGCAATGTCTCCTCCAAACCGTACGGAGGAGCAATTACTGCCGCCCTTTTTCTCGACAATTTTATTGATGAAAATATGAAAGAGAAATGGGTCCACTTCGATATTGCCGGATCGGCTTACACCGAAAGCGCATGGGATGTTCATACGTACGGCGGCACGGGTGCCGGAGTACGTATGACGTTAGAATGGATGATCAATTCCTGTAAATAAAAGAGCTGGGATCTCCTCTTTTGATCTCATCGTCGTGGGCGGGGGTGCCGCCGGTCTAATTGCCGCCATTACCGCCGCACGTCGTGGAAACAAAGTCCTCTTATGCGAGAAACTCTCCAAAATCGCTGCCAAACTCAAAGCAACCGGCGGCGGACGGTGCAACCTCACCAATACCCTCTCAAATGAAGATTTTATGGGACGTTTCGGACGTGACGGACGTTTTATGACCCCTGCTCTGAGTCGTTTTGATCATCGTGCATTGATGGCATTTTTTGCCGAGATAGGGGTAGAAAGCCATGCGCCCGATGGCTACCGGGTTTTCCCCGTTTCTCACAGTTCCGTGAGCATTATCACCGCACTTGAAGAGGAGATGGCACGTCTTGGTGTGACACTCATTACACACGCGCGGGTAGAAAAACTTGAGCATGACGGCGTCCGCGTTACAGGTGTCAGCATACCGGACCAAACCTACACAGCTCCCAATGTCATTATTGCTACCGGAGGTCTTGGCTATCCTCAGTTGGGAGCGGAGGGGGATGGATTTACGATTGCCGCAAGCGTCGGTCATACAATCACAGAACTCTACCCAGCTATGATGCCTCTGCGTACCAAAGAGATATGGGTTGAGCATTGCCGCGCTGACACGATACCCAAGGTAGAGATCCGTATCGATCTCCCCAAAGCAAAAAATGTCCGTGCTCATGGAGATCTAATTTTTACCGCACATGGCATCCGCGGTCCCGTTGTTTTGGATGTTGCCCGTGAGATCACCCCGTTGATCGAAAAATACGGCGCAGTCCCCTTGCTGATAAACCTCACAAAAGGGCTGAACGAAGAGCAGCTGAGAGAACACATCAAAAACGAAATTCACAAACATCCCGAACAGTCGATATTAACTCATATTAAAACACTTCTCCCTGAATCGGTAGGACGGGAACTCTGTATTTTAGCAAATGCAAATCCCGACGAGGGGTTCAATAAACTCTCTGGAATTCAGCGAGACAGCCTAATCAAACTTCTCGCATGGACACCTCTCACGGTGATCGGGCATGACGGCTTCAAAATGGCAATGATTACCCGCGGTGGCGTTTCCCTCAAAGAGATCCGCCCCGAAACGATGGAGAGCAAAGTCCTAAGTGGCCTTTATTTTTGCGGTGAAGTGATGAATCTCGATGGCCCTTGCGGCGGATACAATCTCCAATGGTCGTTTGCGAGCGGTTTTTTAGCGGGACATCTGGCGGGCACATCTCTCTAAAAGCTTATAAAATTTTTACATTATTTATTTATCATAAATTATTATAAATAGTTAAGTGCCGTTGCTCTACTATATGAAAGATCATTGAAGGAGTTAGTTATGATTACGAAATTATCTTCCATTCTTTTTGCAGGAGTTTTAACTCTTACTTCTTTGTACGGTGTCGAATATGACGGCGAAAAAAGTTTTATGTTTGAAACCAAATATGACGTATGTATAATTCCGCCGCAGGTGGATGATGCTATTGCCAAAGGGGTCAATGTTATTGATGTGGTAAAAGCAAAAGCTCTTTATAACCAAAAAGCATACTTTTATGATGCCCGCGAAAAGCGCCATTATGTAAAAGAGCATATTAAAGGGGCATATCCGGTCTATTTTGATGTATCCAAAGCTGAGTATATTGTTATCCAGTTACCAAAAGAAAAAGACGAACCCCTCGTCTTTTATTGCTATGGTGAATCGTGTGCCAATTCATATGAAGCTGCTTTAGCAGTACGGCAACTTGGATACAAAAATGTCTATTGGCTGCTAAATGGATTTCCGGAATGGAAAGCAATGAGGTATCCTGTCGAATAATAAATTTTAAGGGAGAAGGGAAATCAATCGGATGGGGAAGGATAAAGCGGTTCTGATAGCATCAATAATAAAGTGCTTCATCATCTCTCTTCTTACTTTTTTTTTCCTAAACGGATGTGACAGAAATACGCCTCAAATCTATCAAGGCTATGTAGAGGGGGAATTTGTCAACATTTCATCTTCCCAAAGCGGTAAGCTCGATCAACTTTTCATCAAACGGGGAGATCAGGTTGCTAAAGGATCAAACCTTTTTGCATTGGAATCTGAAAGCGAAATACTGGCTCTTAAAGAAGTTTCTTCTGAACTTTTTGCCTCTCAAGCGACTCTCAAGGATTATAAAAAAGGGGCACGCCCCCAAGAGCTCGGCGTCATAGAAGCACAGTTATCGCAAACATTGGCTAATGCCCAAAATGCTGCAACACAACTAAATCGAAACACCCAACTTTATCATGCCAATGCTCTCTCAAAAGAAGATTTCGATACCTCAACCGCTTTGGCAAAAAGTAGCGCTGCAAAAGTGAAAGAGCTCCAAGAGTCACTGAGTGTCGCCAAACTTGCCAAACGGAGCGATCAAATCGCCGCACAGGAAAATCGTATCCAACAGCTAAAATCGGCAGTAGCTCAGGCGCAATGGAAAATGGATGAAAAATCGCTCAAATCACATGACAATGCGTTGGTTTTCGATACCCTTTACCGTGAAGGAGAGTTCGTACCGATGGGAGGAGTTGTCGTACGTCTCCTTCCACCTAAAAATATTAAAATACGCTTTTTTGTCCCGCAAAAAATCACTGAGAGGCTTCATATCGGTCAAAATATCACCATTGTTTCCCGTAGCGACGGTAAAAACCTCTTCGCCCATGTCACGTATATCTCTACCGAAGCAGAATATACTCCCCCAATTATTTATAGCAATGAGACCAAAGAAAAACTCATTTATATGATAGAAGCCTATCCCGACATTACCGATGCTCCACAGCTGCATCCGGGTCAGCCTGTGGAAGTTTCCCTTGAACACCCCTGATTATGCAATCGACGTTCGCGGACTTAACAAATACTTTGGGGATAAACACGTCGTCAAAAACCTCTCATTACAAGTGAAACGCGGTGAAATACTCGGATTTTTAGGACCTAACGGCAGCGGAAAAACCACCGCTATTCGTATGCTGTGCGGATTGTTGACCCCCGATAGCGGCGAGGGGCATTGCCTTGGATACGATATTACGACCCAAAGTGACGCTATCAAACGTGAGGTGGGGTATATGACCCAAAAATTTTCGTACTGGGAAGATTTGAGCATCCGTGAGAATCTCGATTTTGTTGCACGGGTGTATGAACTTGCCAATCGCAAATCAATCGTCACCGAAACGCTCCAAACGCTCGGTCTCACTTCCCGCTCATCCCAGCTGGCAAAATCACTCTCCGGCGGATGGAAACAGCGGCTTGCCCTCGCAGCGTGTATGCTTCGACATCCCCAATTACTCCTTCTCGACGAACCAACTGCCGGTGTTGACCCAAGTGCGCGGAGAGATTTTTGGGAGGAGCTGCATGAGCTTGCCGCAAAAGGGGTTTCTGTGCTAATTAGCACCCACTACATGGATGAGGCGGAGAGGTGCCATAAACTCGCCTATATCGCCTACGGAACCCTTCTTGCGCAAGGAAGTGCTAAAAGCATCATAGAAAGTCAGGAATTATTTACCTACGAAGTTAACGGTGAGAGATTGATGGATATTTCCAAATTTCTTGAACAAAGCAATGCCATTGAGCAAACCGTCATTTTCGGCTCGACACTCCATGTAAGCGGAAAAGATTCACAGGCAATCGAAACATTATTAAAAGGGCAAAATTTCAAGTTGATCCCAACATCACTTGAAGATGTTTTTATCTACTTGATGAAACACACTGATGATAATTTTGGAGAAAACAGTGAGATTCGTTAGCACCTTTAGTTTCGCACGCTGGTGGGCGATTGTCTTAAAAGAGTTTCTCCAGCTCAAACGGGACAAAGTGACGTTTGCGATGATGATTATTCTCCCTATTATCCAGCTGACCCTTTTTGGATTTGCCATCAACACCGATCCAAAACACCTTCCCACAGCTGTCGTCTCGTACGATAAAAGCGAGTTTACCCGCACTCTGATATCGGCAATGCAGACTTCGGAGTATTTTACAATCGATACCCGATATACAACACCAAGCGAGGCACAAGAGGCATTAAAAAAAGGGGAAATACTATTCATCCTTACCATCCCCTCTGATTTCACCCAAAAGCTTCTACGAGGCGAACGCCCCTCTCTGCTGCTCGAAGCCGATGCCACCGATCCCGTCGCTGTCTCAACCGCTCTTGCATCGATGGAAGGGATCACCGCACAAGTCGCCAAAAAAGATTTAACGGGTTCCCTCTCAAGACTTTCGACACAAATAAAACCTTTTGACGTGAGGGTCCACAGACTCTATAACCCCAACGGTATCAACCAATACAACATCATCCCCGGACTCATGGGAACCATCATGACGATGACACTTACCATGATGACGGCCCTCGCCATCACCCGCGAACGCGAGCGTGGAACGATGGAAAATCTTCTTTCAACCCCTGCTCGACCTCTTGAAATCATGTCTGGGAAAATCATCCCTTATGTATTTATCGGGCTGATCCAAGCCACTCTTATTTTATCTGCTTCGTACTTCGTATTCAACGTTCCGTTTAACGGTTCTGTTATTTTGGCTTATGGTGTCGCGTTGCTCTTTATCGCTGTCAATTTGACCATAGGGATCACTATCTCTTCTCTTGCACAAAATATGCTGCAGGCGTTGCAGCTCACCATCTTTTATTTTCTCCCGAGTATTCTCCTCTCAGGGTTCATGTTCCCTTTTTCAGGAATGCCAAAATGGGCACAACACATAGGTGAACTCCTCCCCCTCACCTATTTCAATCGCCTCATACGGGGTATCGTCCTAAAAGACAATAATTTGGCGATATTATGGCCGAATATTTGGCCGCTTATGGTGATCGGTCTTATTATGATGGTTCTGGCAGTCAAATTTTATAAAAAGACGCTTGATTAAAATTACTAAAAGTCGATGAGATACTGGGTCTCAAAGCCTATAAGCAATAATCCGCTATAATTACACTACTAAAATATTGTCGCAAAAAGCGGCTAACTTCCTCATTTTTGAGGCTATCATACCAAAGGACACTTGTGCCATCTGAAATTCAACGTAAAAACCACCGTATCCACCCGTGTAATACTGAGCGAAAAAATGAATTGCTCAATTTTTTACTACCCCAATATGCCGATAAAAAAATTCTGATCCTAACAGCTCAAAATCCAAAAAATATTCAGATTACGAATCCGATCAATGTAACTATTGCCACCGATGATGAGCTGATTGCTTCTGAGAAATCAACCTATGATGTTCTCATCAGCTACGATCTTCCTGAAAAAGCGATCCTTTACATGACCCGTTTTGCTCATGCCCGTGAAATTGCCCTTATTTTATTAGGAGCAGAGGATCAAAAGAACCTCTATGGAATCGAAACTCTACTAGGACGCACCATCATCCAAGAACCTATTGTAGGATTTGAGCCTGATTTTGGAATCGCAGTAGAGCAAAAGAGTAAAGCAGAAGCTTTGGCACGTCGCGTCGCACGAGAAGATGAAGCAGCTTCTAAAGGCGATAAATGGGCGAGAAAAGAGAGAGGAAGCTCAGAATTTTTGGGTCATGACGAGAACGGGAAACCAATGTTCGCAAAAAAATCACGTGACCGAAACCACTACATTGACGGTACTCCCCGCCAAGAGGATGAAAAATCAGCCCAAACGCGTTATGCGAATAAGCCGGTATTTTTTGATGAGGAGAGAAAAAAATTCAATACGCCAAGAGCTGCGGGTGAGCGAAAACCTTACGGAGAGAAAAAACCGTTTGATAAAGATGCTAAAAAGCCGTTTGGAGATAAAAAGCCTTATGGTGACAAAAAACCGTTTGATAAAGATGGCAAAAAAGAGTTTGGCGATCGAAAACCGTTTGGTGAGAAGAAAGAATTCGGAGATAAAAAACCTTATGGTGATAAGAAACCGTTTGGAGAAAAAAAGCCTTACGGAGATAAAAAACCGTTTGATAAAGATGCTAAAAAGCCTTTCGGTGACAAAAAGCCTTTCGGGGATAAGAAAGAGTTCGGAGATAAAAAACCGTTTGGGGACAAGAAGCCTTATGGAGATAAAAAACCGTTTGGAGAGAAAAAGCCTTTCGGTGACAAGAAGCCTTACGGTGACAGAAAACCTTTTGACAAACCTGCACCAAGAGCTGATACAACGCCCGCTCGTCCGCCACGCCGTATTAATGTTAAATCATTGAAACCGTCAGAAAGTAAAGAATAGGTTAAACCCTATTGTTTTCTTCGTAAATTTTTGAAACTTCTATGAGTTTTTGACGGCTATATCTCCATGTTATAAAAGCAGAAAAAGCCACTATTAATGCAATACCTATCCAAATCCAAAGTACACCTAACCCTAAAAATGTCAACAAACTCAACATCAATATGGGTGCAATAATCTGCCTAAAAATAGAGATATAAAAGATAAAACCAGGTTTTTCAATACCTTGCAGCAAGGCTAGATGAACAAAAATAATAACAAACGAGAAGAGGATAAAGGCTTCTACGCGTAAATATCGGGCCCCCTCTTGTATCACCTTTGCATCATCACTAAAAAAGTGCATAAACTCCTCAGCACCGCCAAGCAGCAGCACCATACCGACCAACGAAATCACCCCTCCATAATAGAGAGAGATTTTCAAAGTCTCACGAATACGTTCAAACTGTTTCGCACCGTTATTTTGCGAAACAATAGCAAGAACCGCCACATTCAGACCAATTGCCGGCATCAATATGATCTGCTCAATACGCATACCGATTCCAAAAGCCGCTATCACTTCCTGCCCAAAAGAGGATGCAAAGTACGTTATGATGAATATCCCCGTTGCCATCATCACCATATTGACACTAGGCGGAAAGCCCTGCGTAATAAACTCCCTAAAAATTGATCTGTCCAGTGAAAATTCTCTATAGCTATCGAGTAAAGGTGTTTTGTTTAATTTATAAAAAAGATACATAACAGTGATCAGCTCTGTGATAATCGTAGCAAAAGCAATCCCACTTACCCCTAAAGGGTCGATTCCAAATCCTCCTATCACAAACCAGTAATCAAGTAAAACATTCAATATAGAAGAGACAATAAGGATATTCCTAAACGAGACGGTATCCCCCATTGCGTTTAACAGGGCATTAATAAAAAAACTAAAAACGAAGAATGCAGAACCGTATAAAATGACATTGATATAGGCTAAAGACTCCTCTAAATACGCATCATTTGCGCCTAACAACATCATTAGATACGGCGTAGAGACAATACCGATAACGGTTAAGACCAAAGAGAGAACAAGGGCGAAGAACAGGGCATTCAGTGCAATATGAGCCGCTTTTTCACGATCTTTTTTCCCTAATGCATTCCCGACAAGAGCCGTCACCGCCTCACTCATCCCTCCGGCAATAGCAATCATCATAAAAAAGATAGAAAAGGAGAGTGTCAGTGCCGAAAGAGCTTGCGTCGATATCAATCCGGCAAAATAGGTATCGGTTACGTTATACATCGTGTGAAAGAAAAAGCCTACACTCGCCGGAATAGCCAACTTTTTGATCTGAACTTTGATATCGCCTTGGGTTAAATCTATGTGCATCTTTGTAACTTTTTTTATTGAACTATTCGAGATTTTTTGACTTCCAAGCGGTCATACATACGTAACATATTGTGATAATCTTGATGCAGTGTCACATCGACTAAAAATTCATCTCCCTCTAAAATACGCGATGCACGCTCAACACGCTCTTTCCCATAAATATTAAACAACGCCTCTTCATACTCTTCCCACACACACTCTGCCTCGCCCATACGAATCAGTTCAGCAACGATATGCCCCATCTTCGAGGTTCCAAATTCGAGCAACGAAAGAGCTTCATCGGTATTTCCGAGCAACAGATGAATTTGCGCTTTGAATTCTTGCATCGTAAAGTTATTTTTGAAAATTACCCCGATGTATTTTTCGATATTGAGGGTCTCTTCGAGAGATTCAATATTATCTAATATCTCTTCTCCGTCAAACTCCTCAAAATTTAAAATCATCTCACGTATCCACTTGCCGTTGTTTTTGTTGTTAAAACTCATATCTTCAATCGGATACACTTCCGAAATACCAGGGACGATCATCTGACACGAATAAAACCCTAAATAATTGTATTCGCGCAAATAGATCTCTTTGTTCATATTCTTTAATATGCAAGTCAGATACTCAAACTCTGCCTTAGACCCCTCCCCCTCATAGCTCCACGGTGAATAGTCAAAGCTCTTTTTAGAACTCAAAAAAGCAAATCCGATCTTGCCGTTAGAATCAATAAAATGGGATTCAAGATTAAAACTGTCCGATACGATACTCATATCAAACGTCGGCACTTCAAAAGCATCCAGATTTTCCAATCCACGCCCTTGCATAAGCTCCGTCATCGTTCGCTCCAGCGATACTTCTAAAATCGGATGTGCCCCGAAAGAGACAAAGAGGGTTGAATTTTCGGGATTGATAAGGGAGATAGCGGTAACAGGAAATTTTCCTCCCAGTGACGCATCGAGCACTTCGACGATGTAGCCCAAAGCCCTCAGAGCCAAAACATCGCTATGCAATCGTTCAAACTTTTGGATTACTTCATCCGGATATGAGGGCAAAGCATATCCGTTTTTGATAATCTCCAGTTTGGCATAACGCTCAAAAATTTCGCTGAGGGCTTGTACTTGCGCCTCAAGGGGTGTATTTCCCGTGGCAAGCCCGTTGCTGACATACAAATTACTCAATATATTGAGCGGGATATATATACACTCTCCGCTGCTGTATTGAATAAACGGCAATGCAACTATTTTCTCCTTATAATCGCTGTTATAATCGATCCAGTCCTCAGCGCTAAGCTCATTATTGGGGTTATAGATTGCGTGCAATTCATCATTCAAATAATCCCCTCCAAACTCGAATGCCACTTCATCGGGATAATACTTTCGCTCAGGGAGATAAAAATCGATAAAAAAGTTATTGGTTTGCAGCCGCTCTATGTATTCACCCAGGGCACTTGCACGGGAGGCATCCGAGACAATCCCTTTTCCATTGGAATAGATATGACGTGGCGCTTCATCCGAAGCTAGGTTGACAGAATAGCAATGGCTCAGCGGATGTTTTTCCTGCGAAAACGTCACCTTACATCCTACATCGGCTAATACCGCCTCCATTTTTTGAATCGACTCTTCGAGAGAGGCATTTTTGGATAAAAGATTCATTGGTTCACTTTCATGTTTTTAATGGATGGAGTATACCTTAAAGGGGGAGAAATCCCCGAAAAAAGAGAATTTTTTAGTGATTTTTAGCCATCTGACTTTCCAATTGCGAAACAACATGACGCATTTTCAACAACGAATCGGGATTCAGTGAAATCGAATCAATCCCCTCTTCCACCAAAAATTTGGTGATTTCAGGATAATCCGAGGGAGCTTGTCCGCAAATACCGATGTATTTTCCCCTCTCTTTGCACGCACGGATCACCTGTGAGAGCATTCGGGTCACCGCTTCATTGCGTTCATCAAAAACCGAAGATACCAACGCACTGTCACGGTCCACCCCAAGAATGAGTTGAGTGAGGTCATTTGACCCAATACTGTAACCGTCAAATATTTCCAAAAATTGATCAGCTAAAATTACGTTGGAAGGAATTTCGCACATCGCATAAATCTCTAACCCGTTTACCCGCTGTATCAGCCCCGCTTCATTCATCACCGCTATCGCTTTACGTGCCTCATCAGGTGTACGGACGAAGGGGAGCATCACTTTAACGTTACTAAGCCCCATCTCATCACGCACACGCTTCAACGCTTCACACTCCCACAAAAATGCCTCTTTGTATTTTGGGGAATAGTAGCGGCTTGCACCGCGAAATCCGATCATCGGATTCTCTTCAACCTCCTCGTAGGCTTTACCTCCACTCATGTGTTTGTATTCATTCGATTTAAAATCAGACGTGCGGACAATAACTGGCTTGGGATAAAATGCTGCAGCGATCATCCCTACCCCCTCCGCAACTTTATCGATAAAAAATGTTTTTGGATCATCGTATCCCCGCATCGCTGCTCTCACAGCGGCACTCTCTTGTATTGTTTTGCCTTGTGAGAGTTCTACCAGTGCCATCGGATGGGCATTGACGTAATGGGTGATAATAAACTCCATCCGCGCCAGCCCCACTCCATCATTGGGAAGTTTTGCTATTTTAAACGCGATATCAGGATTCCCGACATTCATATACAGTTTTGTATGTGTCGGTGTGAGCTCACCTAGATCAATACGATTGATTTCATAGTCGAGCAATCCCTCATAGACCCGACCGCTCTCACCATCGGCGCAATTCACCGTTACCTCATCGCCATCGTGTAATATTTCCGTCCCATTTACCGTCCCTACAATCGCAGGAACACCGATCTCCCGTGCCACAATCGCTGCGTGGCACGTTCGCCCCCCGCGATTGGTAATGACGGCGGAGGCTTTTTTCATGATCGGTTCCCAGTCTGGATCGGTTATGTCGGCGACGAGAACATCCCCCGCTACAAACTTTTCACCCTCATGGGGAGAATGGATGATTTTGACCCTACCAGCCCCTATTTTTTCGCCGATTGCTTTACCGCTTAGGAGTGTTTTCGGCTCCATACCCTCTTTTAGTCGGTATTGCTCGAAGCTGTTACCTCCAACCTTACGGCTTTGTACGGTTTCAGGACGGGCTTGGACGATGTAAAGTTCTCCGTCTTGCCCATCTTTTGCCCATTCAATATCCATCGGACGGTATTCCCCTGCTCCTGCCGTGTAATGTTCTTCGATGATGAGCCCATAGCGTGCCAGCGTCGCAACTTCTTCGTCGGTGATCGAAAAACGGTTTTGGAGCACTTTCGTAGTAGCAAGGTTAATCGTATTGTGACGTTCATCGTAACGCATGGTAAGGGCTTTGGAACCGATTTGGCGTTTGAGTATTGTCGTTTTTCCCTCTTTTAGTGTCGGTTTAAAGACGTAAAACTCATCAGGGTTCACCCGTCCGCCGACGATATTTTCCCCTAATCCCCATATTGAATTAATTAATATCAATTTTTCCGAGCCGTTTTCTGTGTCGATCGTAAACATCACCCCACTGCTCGCGATATCACTGCGTACCATTTTTTGCACCCCCACAGAGAGGGCAACGGCAAAATGATCATAGCCGCGACTGTGGCGATAACTGATGGCACGATCGGTAAAGAGCGAGGCGAAACACCGTTTGACGTGCTCTATGAGCATCACTTCGCCTCGGACATTGAGATAACTCTCCTGCTGTCCTGCGAAACTCGCATCGGGTAAATCTTCCGCTGTCGCCGAAGAGCGCACCGCCACATCCACCGATACTATCCCATATTCCGATTCCATGGTACGGTAACTTTCGGCAATTTCGGTTGTTAGAGATTCTGGCATCTCACCGGTTAGCATCAATGTCCGTATCGCCTTCCCGCAACCGTTGAGCGCTTCAATATTACTCAAATCAACATCCGCAAAGAATTGACGGATTTTTGGTTCGAAACTGTTATGCTCAATAAATGCGCGATAACCATCTGCCGTCACCGCAAATCCTTCGGGGACTTTTACCCCCAATACTTTGAGAGAGCCTATCATCTCACCCAATGAAGCATTTTTACCCCCGACTAAAGCAATATCATCCAATCCAACTGAATCCAATCGTCGAATATAACGCATACTTTCTCCTTTTTATTCTAAACACCATTAAAATAAGAATAGCACGACTTTGGCAATAACGATGCAAATTATGCTATATTTGCATAAAAAATTTATAGGTGAGTCATGGCTATTATCTCAATTGCATCAACCAAAGGGGGAGTAGGTAAAACCTCTCTTGCCTATTCTCTCGCCAAAGACTTAGATTATCGTTATGCAACCAACGATATGTCCGTCGTCCTCAACAAATACAAAAAAGCCCGTTATTATCCCGGCAAGATCCCCCTTTATGAAAATACGGTCTATGATTTCGGAGGATTTGATGCCCCCCATGCCGATGAAATTTTACGTGCATCCGATATTATCCTCCTCCCCACGACGAATGATTTAAACTCGATTATGAAAAGTTTGATTTTTATTAAAAACTATAAAGAGAAAACAATCCTTGTATTTGCTAATATGATCGACAACCCCAATGATGCAACGATGATAAAAGCAAAAATTCACGAACATTTCCCCAACCTTGCCTTCACCTATTTGCGCCGTACCAAACTGCTCAAAAATGCTTTGGAGACAGGAATGAGCGCCAGTGAACTCTTTGAATCTACCAAACACAATCAGCACCTCTATCGTCATTCGTACCTCGAATATCAAAAAATACTCAAACTCTTCAAAACAGACGGTATGTATTTTCAAGCTCCCTCCGTATGAGTACCATTCTCCTCACCACCCTCAACGCACGCTATGCCCATAGTGCACTGGGATTACGTTATCTCTATGCCAACTTGAATGAACTCCAAAATGATGCCAAAATAGTCGAATTTACCATCAATGAGCAAATACAAACCGTCGCTGAAGATATTTTAAAACATACCCCTAAAATCATCGGAATAAGTGTCTATATTTGGAACGCACGTGAAGTATCAGACTTAATCGAAATACTCAAAAAAGTATCTCCAAATACCGTCATCGTCCTCGGAGGTCCTGAAGCAGGATATTTACCGCATCGTGTCGATTTTTCAAAGGCTGATTATATTATCAGCGGTGAAGGAGAAGTGGCGTTTTATGAACTGTGTAAAAAGATACTTGCAGTCTGCATTCCCAAGCTGGAGCTTGGGAACGAAAAAACGGTGTCAGGAGAAACGGAGTTTATCAAAGCTCCCATGCCCGACTTAAAGGCCATTTCACTCCCCTACAGCGCTTACAGCGATGAAGATGTAGCTCATCGCACCATCTACGTTGAAGCTTCGCGAGGGTGTCCATTTGAGTGTGAATTCTGCCTCTCTTCTATGGATGAAAAAGTGCGTAATTTTCCGCTGGATGAACTGCTTGAAGAGTTTGAAATACTGTGGCAGCGAGGGGCACGGAGTTTTAAATTCATCGACCGCACCTTTAATCTCAATATGACATTTGCGAACCGTATTTTGGACTTTTTTCTCTCTAAAGAACCGCCATATTTTGCCCATTTCGAAGTGATTCCCGATCATTTCCCTGACGTCCTCAAAGCCAAAATTGCTATTTTCCCCGAAGGGTCATTACAGCTCGAAATCGGCATCCAAACCCTAGATCCCATCATCGCAAAAGGGATTAACCGCCCTTTGCGCCTCGAAAAGATTTTTGAAAATCTAAAATTTTTAGAGACAGAAACCTCCGCGCACATGCATCTCGATCTCATCGTCGGATTACCAGGGGAGACACTAGAGGGATTCGGACGCAATCTCGATAAACTCGTCTCTCTCGCGTCATGCGAAATCCAAATCGGTATCCTCAAAAACCTCTCAGGCACAACACTGTCACGACACGATCAGGCGCACGGAATGATTTACAGTGATACCCCTCCGTATGATATTCTTCAAAACAATAACCTCACTTTTATCCAAATACAAAAGATGAAACGGTTTGCACGATTTTGGGATATCTTTTACAACAGCGGGAGTTTTGAGTGTACGGTTGAGTTGCTGTGGAGCTCTAAAGATAGTAAGCTGGAGCTTGGGAACGAGAATAGAGAGAAAAGACAGAATGACACAATACCAGCCGTATTCAAAAACTTCTACGCCTTCAGCGAGTGGATCTATACCCAAACCCTCTCCACATGGAAAATATCACTCGATCGCCAAATCACACTCATCTATGAGTATCTAATCCTAAACCATGATGCCGAAGCGGTAGAAAAAGCACTGATGGAAGATTTATCCAAAAGACCTGAAAAAACAATCCCATTTTTTCTGCGACAATCAACAGCGGAAAATAAAAATAAAAGCGAAAAAAGTATAACGCCAAAACGGCAAGCAAAGCGGATTTAAAACGAAGATAGGTGCGCTAGAGTGACGAATTCTAGCGCGAAAGTTTTAGTTAAGAAGAAGTAAAAGGGCCCGAAGGCCCTGAAGAAAAAAGGCTTCTTAGAATTTCAAAGAAGCGATAAGGCGAAGGCTAGAGAAATCAAGACCAGCATACATAGCAGGTTGGAAAACTGCTGCTTGTGTAGTTGTATCATTGCTTACATCTGTGTAAATTGCTTGGAGTCCAAGTGCTCCAATATTCGTACTTGCAGAAACATCCCATGCAGAAATATCATTTCCACTTACATCAAAAAGATCACTTGCATCACAATAGCTTGTCGCTAAAGCAACATCCATAACTTTAGTAGACGCACCAATTTTATACGTTTTTGCACCTGGTGTCGTTACAATACCATCCATGTAAATAGAGCCAAGACCAGTATAGATGCTAGTTTTGTCACCTGTTGCTACGTTAGCAAAGCCAAGAAGCCCATCTTTATCAGCTTGTGAATAGGCTGCATAAACATTTACACTCGCTACATCTGCAGATGCTTTTACAGCCCAAATCTTAGAATCTTTAGCTGTTGATGCAAGCTCAAATTTAGGATCCATAGTAGCATATTGAGCACCCAAATTCACCATACCAGCTACTTTAGTATCAGCTTGTAACCAAATCGCATCTGCCAATTGTACTACATCATAATACCATGCTTGAAGAGTAGTATTTGGAATAGATTTGTTCACTGCAGCAAATGCATAAGCTCCATCTGTACCAAATGTTCTAAAACCAGTCATATCAACTGTTCTACCAGCACTTCCACTTAATAAATTAACGCCTAAGCCATCTGTATTTGGAGCATTAAAATAATCAGGATTAGTAATACCATTTACAGCAGTACGTGTCTCTAGAGAATCATTGTAACCGTTATGTTTGCCAACCCATGCAGCAACCAATGTTGTATTAGGAAGATCATTATTAAGAACTACAGCACCTTCAAAAGTATTTTTAAGAATATTCCACTTTTCAGTAAATGCCAATGGTGTATCAAGCTCCATACGACCAACTTTAACTGTTGTTTTACCAAGAGTTGCTGCCATCCATGCTTGGCTCATTACAGAAGAATCCTCTGTACGAGTATTACCACCAGGCGCCATTGTATCGCTTACAAGATTGTTCTCAAGACCAAGGGTACTAAATACTTGCAACTCTGCACCTGCACTTACTCCTTTAAGCAAATCAGCAGTACCGCCAACAACCAATGATGAACCGCCTGCAGCACCACCACTGTATGGACCACCAATGCCACTTACTTTTTTCTCAAACAAACCAGATGCACCACCTGCGACATCAGTTGTTTGATAAATCAATTTCGCTTCGCCACTTACTTTTACATTATCGATAGCAAACGCACTTGTTCCAAGAGCCATAACAGCTACTAGACTTAATTTTCCTAATTTCATTCTTTCTCCTCAAATACCTGTCCTTAATAAGATAATCTTATTTGGATCACGACAGCAGTGTATGGGTATTTTTCTTAAACAATCCTTTTATATATAAATTTTAATGATATTAATATCAATTTATAAAAAAATTAGATAAAAATGTGATATGGATAGAGTTATCAATAAAATTTATCTTTAGACATAAAGTATCATTATTTTATTTAATAATACTTTTTATTAATTTCTCTCATCATACTAAATATTATTTTAATAGTAATATATAGTGTTTCACCCTTATCGTCTCAATAAAAAACTTCAGCTATAACATCTAATATTTTCGCATTTTAAAAGGTATATCATGAAACATCATTTTTTAATCCTATCATTGTTGGTCTCTTCCATCATTTCAGCTGATTGTGTGTATGAAGCAAAAATGCCAAAGGTAATATGGAAAGCATTCAAAACCTATGAAAAAATAGGGGTTGGCGGATCCTTTGATAAGAGCAGCTTCATCTCCTCTTCCCAAGATTCATCTCTTGATGCTCTTCTCACTAAAAGCTCGATCATTATTGACACATCAAGTATCAATTCAGGAAACAGTGGACGAGATGCAACATTAGTAGAATTATTCTTCAAAGTTCAGAATATTGAGACGATTGGTGCAAAAATACAATCTGCTAAAGAGGGAAAAGCTATCGTTGATATTACAATGAACGGTATAACAAAAAGTATTCCTCTGGCATACACAACCAATAAAGGTAAAATAGTTGCTAAAGGGGTTATCGATTTAGCTGATTTTGGTATGATCCCATCGCTCTCATCGATTAATAAAGCGTGTTTTAAATTGCATGATGGGAAAACGTGGCAGGATATCGAAATCGGTTTCGAGATGCCTTTGAACGAAGTCTGTAAGTAGGCTTTTGACCCTATCCAATCGGGTAGAGTCAACGGTTATAAATTTTTACCAGTTACGAATACGGATATGGCACGAAGTACATTGTTTGAGAAGCTGTGAGTAATCTTCCAGTGCATCGTCCATCCGACCTGCATCAATCGACGTAATCATATCATCGGAGTAGAGACGAAGCATACTCGCTGTTTTTTGTGCGAATTGGTACGCATACACCTGATCTTTTGGCAAAATCCATTTTACCTCTTCACTCTCTAGTGACTTAAGGGTTCCTTGGAGTTTTTTGATCCCTGCTTTCATATCCTCCGTCGAGCTGTAAAGCCCTCCACGCTGAATCTGTTCCATCGCATCGAGCATGGTTCTCATATCTTTCATCAATACGGTTCGGTGATCTTGCTCAGCGGCATTTACCGAAACAGTTAACAGTACTGAAAGTGCAAGTGTAGTTAGAAGTTTTTTCATCATTTCCCCTTTTAGTATTGGATCAGTTCTTTTGAAAATTCAGTTAATTTCACCGTTTTTGCCGAAATGGAAACGAGTTTCTTCGCTTCTGCTGGTCCATTGTAAAACTTTTTGAGCTCCGGTTTAAATGCTTTGAAATAATCTTGGAATTTATCCGAACCCAAAATACCCACTGCCCAAAGGGTGTCATCGGCTGCGTGCTCCAACACTACGGCGGAGAGTGGCTGAGTTGCTGCGCCTCCTAGAACTTTTGCCCCTGCATGAACATCAAAAGCAGACATATGCGACGAGCACACGATGATGCCACTTTTCTCATACGCTATTGTTTTTGTTTTTTCAGGAACATACATGATAAAACTATCACTCGGCGTCGGATGGGTAAGCTGATGAGTACAAATAGCAACAAATGCAACGATAGTACGATTTTTACCTACACCGCTCTTCCAAATGTATTTCTCTCCCATTTCAGATGTTAACTCGACATCTGTTGCGGTAGGTTTTGGAAGATTTACCAACAAACAAGGAGTGGAAGCATACGGATAATTAAAAAGATAATTGACTTCTGTTTCAAGCATAGAAGCTAAAATCGGTTTTCCATCAGCACCGATAAGCTGTGTTTTTTCATACGCGCGATAGAGATTTCCATCGGCTGCATATAGATTTCCTCGTATCAGAGATGGGCTTACTGCAACAACTGTTGCACTTGCCACAATAACTTTTAAAAAATTTCTTCTTTCCATGATGTTTCCGTATGAATGATTTTGTTGTATGTAGTTTAGCAGCTTTTTTTCTAAAATTTCGCCATACCGTATCAACTACGGTATGACGAAAGACGTGGCGTTTAATTAAATAAATCTCTCATAGCGCCGGCATACCAATCACGTGTCGCTTTTCCAAGACCTGTTGAACGGAATTTATCGTTCACAGTATCTCCTTTTGGAACACTTCCTTTACTACCGATAACAGGACCCGCTACCATAAACTCATGGTTAACCATAATCGCCTCTTCCGGATTACCGTTTACCATAGAGTAACAAACGTTTGCACTTTTGTATGGAAGGGCTGATGCTACACTGTACGATTTACCGTGAAGAACGTGAGCAATCTCTTTTGCACACTCTTTACCTGACCAGATAGCTGACTGTCCGCTTGGAGGGATCGCGTGACCAACGATATCGCCTACTGCATACACATTTTTATCGGTAGCTGTTTGGAATGAAACAGGTTTTTCAGCACTAGTCGCCATTTTAACTTTTTTGAAACCATCCGGTGTTGTTGCAACACCTGACATTTCAACGACTGGGCTAGACATATTGTGTGGGATAAAGTTGAAGACACCATATGCTTGTGTTTTAGTTGTTGCAACACCTACTGTATCTTCTTTATTAGCAAAAACAGTTTGAACGTATGTGATCTCTTTTTTATCAAAATCAACATCAACGATTTTGCAGTTATCGTTATGTTCTACTACCCCTGGATTCACTTCTTTCCAAGACTCTTTGAATGCTGCCCCTTTTGCTATTTCAGCTGTTTCATTAAGGATAATTACTTTACCTTTGATCCCCTCTTTTTTCATGAAGTTTGCAATCATACTCGCACGCTCAAACGGTGCAGGAGGACATCGGTATTTACCGGCAGGAACTGTGATAACAACATCACCGTCTTCCATATTTTTAACCATACGATCCAATGCAATATGTTCACCGCCCGGAACCAATGCAGCAGGAGCCAACCGTTTTGCTTTTGCTATTTTTGCCGCATCCCATGTTGGAAACTGCCCTTTATAATTGTAATCAATCCCTGGAGCCATAACCAAAATATCGTAACCGACAGAACCTTTAGAGGTATGAACCACTTTTGCGGCGCGATCGATTCCCGTAACAACAGCTGTCAACATACCATAACCATGTGCTTCAACAGCCTGAGAATAGTCATGTGTCAAAGTGCCAAGATTTACCCCTTCGATTCCGCCAAGATTACAATTGGAAAATGGGCAGGACATAAAACTGTCGTTTTTTTCGATAATAGCTACATCAAATTTTGAGTCAATTTTTTTTAGCTCTTTGGCAACAGTCAAACCGCCAAAACCTCCGCCGATAATAACAACTTGATGTTTTCCAAGCATAACGCTAGCAGGAGATGCTGCTTTAGCAGGAAGTGGATCGAATGCTTTAGTGCTACACCCTGTTACTGCTGCAGCAGCTGCGCTAAGGCCAGCAAATTTAAATAAGTCACGTCTTGAAATGTTCATGTTGGATTCTCCTGTTTCTAAAAGTGAAAGCATGCTATTCCCATTATCCTTAAATATTTATAAGAATATGTAAAATGAATCAAAAAATGGCGAATAAGATATTATTATAAAGAACAATGTGATGAAATTGTTATAAACAAGTCTGGAACGGTATTCTAGCGGTATTTTTACTATTATAATGCTATGATATACGATATATAAATCATAAGGATTTTACTCATGAAAACTGAAGATTGTAAAAGTTTAGAAGAGCTCCGTCATCATATAGATGGATTGGATGATCAAATCGTTGAGCTTATAGCTGCCCGTAACGCATACGTCAAACAAGCGGCAAAATTTAAACATTCAATCGATGAAATCAAAGGGGCGGAGAGGATGGAAGCGGTCATGGATCGGGTACGATCTCGTGCAATGGAGTTTGGAGTATCCCCTAACCTTCTAACAACACTCTACAAAATTATGATCGATCAGATGGTGGAAGCAGAGATTTCTGAGTTTCGAAATGCGCGATCACTTTAGAATTGCGTTACTTCATCCCCTTGTATCGCCATCATTACACGCCCTGAGAGTATTTCATTTTTATACAGAGAGTGATGATGTGCGACCTGAGTCATAATATTGGGATTAAAAAGAATTAAATCCGCAGTAATTCCCGTTTCGATCACCCCCTTACTCATCCCAACAGTATGTGCAGGATTTTTACACGCTAGTTCTATAAGACGATTCATTGTAATGATCTCATTTTTGATGAGATGGGTGTAGCATAAAGGTAAGTATTCCCCTATCGATGTTGTTCCAAAGCTGGCATCGTTGAATGTAATATCTTTATAAATATCAGAATTAGGCTGATGCAAAGCGCTTAGAGAGTGGATATCTCCTTGTTGTAGCGAACGGATTAAAAACATCCGTTTCTCTTCGCTCACCAAAGGGGGATCGATTTTCGCATCCGAATCGTACCCAATACACGCTGAGTCGTTTTTCAATAGATGATGCAAACCTACTTCACACTCCACATCAATTTTGGAGATTCTCGCTTGTGAGATCAGTTCAACACTTCGTGGTTCTGTTATGCTTTTAAAAACGATTTTGATTCCAAAATGACGGGCCACTTCAATCATCGATGCAACATGAACAATCTCAGAGAGGGGTGAAATACCGTTAAGCCCTAAATGTGCCGCATTTGTACCATCTGCCATTACACCGCTATCAAATAGACTTTTATCTACGGATTTATAGAAAAGAGGTTTATGTGTCATTTGGAGATATTGTGCGATACGGCTGATAAGATTGTAATCGCATACGGTCGCTGTGGATACCGCGAGTGCACCATTTTTTAGCAAAATGGCAATATTACTAAGAGCTCCTGCATCATTAAACGCACTGATACTGCACTCGATAACCGCACCCTCTTTTGTGCATCGATGCTGATGGAGAAATTCCAAGGTAATTTCGTTGTCAATACGCGGGTTTACATCACTATTTAAAACAACCGTACTCACCCCGCCGGCAAGCGCATAGCGTGCGAGGGAAACAAGATTTTTACCATTAAGCTGACCATCTTTGAGAAAGATATTCGTATCTACCAATCCAGGGAGAAGATAACATCCGCTTCCGTCAATCATCTCATCATCGGTTAATGTGTCACCAATCTCAACAATCATACCATTGTGTATTCTAACATCGCCTAAACGTTGTGTGTGTGCATCACATATGAGTGCATTCGCAATAACCATGGTTGCTCCTGTGTTTTGCTATAATAACGCTATTGTAATCTATGAAGGTTTAAAAATGGGAGATATACGCGCTTTTGTCCTGCTTTTTGCTAGCACAATTGCACTCTTTGCCACACCCTCTGCCTATGAACAGGGAAAAAAACTCTATTTTGAAAAAGGGTGTAATGGGTGCCATGGGATCTCCGCTAGCGGATCCGGTCAATATCCAGCCCTGGCTTTCAGACGTAAACCTTTTTTGGAACATAAGCTCAAAGGGTACCGCGCCAAGCAAGGAACAACCCAATTGTCACAAATGATGATCCCCTTTGCAATCGGTCTCAGTGATACTCAAATTGATGTACTGACTACTTTTTTTGCACAGTACAACGAATCGTCGACCCCTGCCAAAAGAGATTTTAATATTAAAGGGGATGGCGGTTCATGAAATTACTCGTATCCGCGCTCGAACACTCCGCCAATGTCCATCTGCGCTATCTGACAAAAGAGCTGGGGAATGATGTTGAACTGTGCGGAATTTTTGATTCATCACTGGGGGAGAGTATCGTCGATTTGCGCTCTACCGCCATTATGGGGTTTGTGGATGCCCTCAAAAAACTTCGATTTTTTTTCCGCCTCAAAGATCAGATGGTGGAGCTGGCCGAAGGGGTCGATAAAGTTCTTTTGATTGATTCCTCGGGATTCAATCTCCCTCTAGCCAAAGCACTCCGTAAACGCTATCCCCATATAGAAATCATCTACTACATCCTTCCTCAGGCGTGGGCATGGAAAAAAAAGCGTATTCCCGTCTTAGAGAAAACGATCACGAAACTGTGTTCAATCCTCCCGTTTGAACCCTCATACTATTCACCCAGTGCTCCTATCGAATACGTAGGTCATCCGTTGCTCGATGAGATTACCGTCACCAAATCCAATCTCAATCCTACCGGAATCATCACCTTTATGCCCGGCAGCAGGCCCGGCGAAATTAAAAAGCTTATGAGCGTTTTTAAAGAAGTCCGTTCACGGATACCTTGTCAAGCAATGCTTGTGATCCCTCCCCATTTTGAACTAGAAAAAATAGAGGAACTCTATGGAGATATCAGCGATTTTACCGTTACGAACGATGCCCATACTACTCTTGCTCAATCGGATTTTGCATTTATCTGCAGCGGAACGGCAACACTTGAAGCGTGTCTCATTAAAACGCCGTTTGTTCTCGTTTATATCGCGAAAAAACTCGATTATATCATTGGGCGCGCTTTGATAAAACTTGACTATGCAGGGCTTGGAAATATACTGTTTATTCATAAATACGGAAAACCTCTTCATCCTGAGTTTATACAAAATGACGTTACGGCAGAAAATCTGTATAATAGCTATCTTCAAATGGACAGAGAAAAATTTTTCAATGACGCCGGAGCACTGCGAGCACTTTTGGAGCATGGAAGCGCCGCGCGTGTTAGTAAAATAATTAAGGAAACCAATGCTTAGAGTTTTTAAATGGACTACAACCTATTCGAATCGTATACTGAATGAAAAAATCATCCCCTACGTTTTTACCCTCTCTGATTCGCCCATGCTGTTTAGAGATTTGCTTAAAACCAATAAAATGTACCAAGACGGTTTGAAACTTGAAGGAAATATCCCCGGTTTTCGCTTTAGTGTTGGTAAAAGCTATATTGTTTTTATCATTCTATGGCATATGATTATGCTACCGCCTGCGGCACTCTTTCATGCCAAGCTGGTCAAAGTAGACTGTCATTTGCTTATCATTATGGCGGTATTGTTTACGGGGATGTTTTTTGCAATGTACGCGATTTTCAAAGAGTATTTGATTGATGCCGTAGCACACAAAATTTTGAAACGAGGATGGGAAAATCATTTTCCTCATTTTAACTATGAGCTTCATGCTACAGAAGTAGCAAAAATCTACTCTGAGGCATTAGAGAAAGAGATACCGCACAAAGAGATGCAGCTTTATATTTTGGAGAAGTTGGTTGAAGTGAAGAAGTAAAATTACTTCTTCACGCTATTCAAAATCCCCAAAAATGTAGGGATATTTGCTCCACCGTCATGACGCTTGAGCTTTTCCCCTTTTGCATTCAAAAAATGAAATGTTGGTGTCCCAATATACCCCAAACCCTCCGGAATAAAATCTTTGTGAATATCGAGGTGCACTGGTACGAATTTCTTGTTGATCTCATTTTCAACGGCTGATTCTTCAAAAACAATATCGTTCATGTATTCACACGCAGGACACCCCTCTTTGGAGAGCATCACCATCACATTCTTCTTCTCTTTTTTAGCCTGAACCAATGCAGCATCATACGACGGAGCCCACTTAATCTCCGCCAATGCACACGAGGCAATCAGTGATAATGCTAATACTATTTTATTCATTTTATCGCTCCTAGATGATCTAAAAATTCGTTTGGCTCTTTGAAACCGATAATTGTTGCACTCTCATTTTTCACCCCTTTTTCGTCAAAAAATAAAATTGCAGGGGGTCCAAAAATACCGTACTTTTTCGTAATCGCTTTGGAAGCATCGTCATTTGCCGTAACATCGACTTGAACCAATACATATTTATCCATAGCTGTTTTAACCGCTTCGTCACTAAAGGTCTTTTCTTCGAGTTCTTTGCATGCAGTGCACCAGTCGGCATAAAAATCGATCAGTACGGGCTTCCCTTTATTTTCTGCTAAAATCGCATCCAACTCTTCGATTGAGGTAATTTTCTCGAATTTTTTATGGGCATTCACAGAGGTTGAAATTTCTTGATTTTTGTTCAAAAAAGGATCGAGCGGATGCAAAAGGTTAGTAGCACCCGCCATTCCTCCTGCCAACAATGATATACCATACAGCAATATCATAAATCCAAGTGCTTTGACATTGGAGCGTGAGCTCCATGAGGGATGTTCTCCTAGTGGTTCTAGCGCACCCGTATTAATAGCGACAAAAATCGCCAATCCTCCCCACAGCAATAAAGTGGTGTTTTCATCCAACACACGGCCCATCATCCAAATGGCTATACCAAGGAGCATCACACCGAAAATTGCTTTAATCACATCCATCCACATTCCAGGCTTTGGCATAAATTTACCCGAGGTAGTACCAACGATAAGCAACGGAACGCCCATTCCGATACTAAGAGCGAACAACGCCACACCGCCGAGCAGTGCATCGCCGGTTTGCCCGATGTAAATCAGAGCTCCAGCAAGAGGTGCCGCTACGCATGGTCCTACAATCAGCGCCGATGCAAAGCCCATAATAGCAATGCCGACAACGCCGCTTCGCTGACCGCCGATTTTAGAGATACGGGATTGAATAAAGTTCGGGATTTGTAGTTCATAGACATCAAACATTGAGAGCGATAAGAGGACAAACACAAGGGCAAATACCGTTATAATCCACGGCGTCTGAAACGCTGCTTGTAAATTTGCACCAAAAAGCCCCGCCAATACACCCGCTATCGTATAAGCAACCGCCATAGACAAAACATAGACGAGCGAGAGGAGAAAGGCACGTTTCGTTCCCAGCCCCTCACCCTGCGCCATAATGACCGAAGAGATGATAGGAATCATTGGAAAGACACACGGAGTAAGTGCTAATAATAGCCCAAATCCAAAAAAACTCAAAACAATAAACCAGACACTTCCACCTGAAATCACATCGGTAATTCGATCCGTTTCAGACTTGCTTTTAGGTGTCGGAAGCTCTTTTTTCACTTCTTGTACTGCCGGAGCACTGAGACTGGTAATCAGCGATAACTTATCCGTATCAACCGGTATTTCTAAAATACTTTCTTGAGGTTCATAACATAATCCGGCAGACGAACACCCTTGATACGAAAGTTTGACGCGAAGGTTTTGCTCTCCATTAAGAGCTTTATTTTTTCCAAGGTCAACAGTGACAATAGGGTTCTCTACGTAAACACTCTCACCCTCATGATCCACTGTTTTACTTGTAGCATTAATGGCGGCAAACTCGATTCCGTCTTTAGGATCGGCATCTTCGATTTTGAGTTTCTCTTTGTAGAGATAAATCTGATCTCCAAGGAAAATTTCTACCGCTACCGTATCATCATCAACAGCGGTAATTTTTGGCTTAAATGCTTCATCAGGCTGGAGAAAGCTAACCCCAAATAGACTGATCACCATAAAAACTATAATTGTTATCCAACGCATTTCTACCCTTTATTATTATCCAACCATTTTAGCATAACTTTTAAAACGTTAGGACCTGTTTATTTTCTATAACCCAAGTTGTTAGCTGATCCATTGTAGACGTAATCTCATCACTAAAACATGATTAGTGAATCGGGATATAGGCAAAATGGTCGTTTTGTTTATCGATCAATCCAATGGTTGAATTTGGCGTTAATTTCACATAATCATACACATTGCTCTTCTCAATCTTCAATGTCTTCATCGTTGCTTCGCACATTAAAAACTCTACTTCATAGGTATTGGCCATAGTAGCGATTCGTTTGCTTAGCTGATCATGAGCCGCTGCGAGCTTATCATCATTTTTGTAGGGTGAGTTTTTTACATCTTTCACGAAAAACTTATAAGCATCACCATGAATGACAACCGCCACATCGAGTTTTTCGAGTTTCCCTTCATAATAACTTTTATGATAGGCGATCCCTTGGAGCACTTTCTTTTCAAACGTTTCGATATTTCCTGTTGTAAGATCGAAAACAACTTGTTTTACCCCTTCTTCTGCACATAAAACGGCTGAGAGGGCGAGAATAAGTAACCATTTTTTCATCGTATTCCTTTGTGATGTTAATTTTATTTTCATCATTATAACTCTTTAGTGTAAAAATAATGTAAATTAGCTAATTTCCTAATAACCATCTTATGCTATAATTAAATTATTAAAAAGCATCCATAAAAAGGTAGTTTATGTTGGATATGGAACAAAAATTAAAAATTTTCAAAGCCCTTAGCAATGAAACACGTTTTCTGATTTTCAAAAATGTCTTTACGGGTGGATATACGTGTTCTCTCGATAAAAAACAAGCCGGAGTTGAAGTCAACCCTATCGCTACCTGCGTCAGTACTGTAGCCGAACATTTTAATTTTTCCCTCCCGACGATCTCCGCTCATATCAAAGAGCTCAAAGAGGCAAAAATAATCTCTGTAGAAAAAAAAGGAAACAAAGTCTATATCGAACCCAATATCGAAACGATCCGAGAACTTGCTGCATGTTTTCAAACATTAGTCACCAATTTTGACAATAATCGAGAACTTTTTTTTGGCGATACGCTTTCCGTGAAATAAGAGATACAACGTATGAAATACCTTCTCCTTACCCTCACTTTTATTGCACCAATACTCCTGCAAGGAGAATCGCTCGACGATATTTTTACTCAAGGAAAAGTAAGCGGAGATATCCGTGCGTTTTGGTATGACGGACAGCGGGATCTACGAACCGATCGAACCGCGCTCACCGTCGGTGGAATACTCAGTTTTCAAACAGCACCAACCAATGGAATCCAAGCAAACGCCTCATTTTTCTCCAGTAACCCTATCACCCCTCTCACTCACATGCCTGAATCGGGTTTGACCAGCAATCTCAAAAGTGACGGTAATGCCATTAATGTCCTAGGCGAGGCCGCTATATCATATATCTATGGAGATACCCTCGTCAAATACGGACGTCAAAGACTTAATACCCCCTTGACCAATGACTATTACAATCGGATGCTTCCCAACAGTTTTGAAGCACTCACACTCGAAAACCACTCAATAGCTGATGTTACGCTCAAGGGAGCCTATATCACCAGATGGAAGTACAAAGACACCGACCGTTTTATTTCACCAACTGAAAACTTTGGATTTCATCGTGATATTACGATGATCGGAGCCACATCGCAGAAATGGGGAATGAAAAATGATTTGTATGATTATTATGTTCCAGATGTGATGAATACTCTCTATATTCAAAGCGAAATAGCAAAAATTTTATCCACAGACTCCCCCTTCAACCTTTCAGGTGCTATTCAATATCTCAAAGAAAATGGCGTCGGAAACGAATTGATCAAATTGTCTTCCACGTATCTCATCGGTACGAAATTAGGTCTTCATTACGGTGATTGGAGTTTTACAGGGCTCTTCACTCAAATAGGTGATCAATCGCTGGCAGGGACAGGTGGGCGTTACAACAAGATGGGATGGGGAGGATTTATCACCTATACCGATTTTCAAATCGACGGGGAAACGGAAAACGCGGGGGCTTTAGCGTATGGAGGTATTCTGACGCACCATTTCGATAAAACATTCGAAGCATCCCTCAAATATTTGCGAATCGATCAAAGCGACTCGAAACAAAGCAGTATAAATTCTCTTACCGATAACCCACGACCCGATTCTGACGAATATAATTTCGATGCCACGTATCAACCTACCAAATCATTCCGTTTGCGATGCCGTTTGGCCTATATAGACTATAATCCTGAGACGACAGATTTCTACAAAAATCTTGCTTATGATGAGTATAATACCCGTATTATTGCCGATTATCTGTTTTAGATATCAAGGAAAAATATGACGTGGATTATCATAAAATACTTACTCACCGCAGCGGTTGTCGTCATCGTCTCTGAAATGGCAAAACGGAGCGATAAACTCGGCGGACTCATCGCGGCATTGCCGCTCGTGACATTTTTAACCCTTATTTGGCTCTATGTTGAAAATCAGCCTACTGAAAAAATTGCCAACCATGCGTGGTACACCTTTTGGTATGTGGTTCCGACATTACCTATGTTTTTGGCGTTTCCAATACTGCTTGAACGAATCGGATTTTGGCCTTCCATGATTGCTTCTATAGCCATTACGGTGATTTGTTTTCTCCTCTTTTCTCTCGTCGTCCGTCAATTCGGTATCGAGTTGTGGTAAAGTAGTGTATTTCATTTCGGAGTTATAAATGTCAAACCGTCTCTCACACGAAGATTCCCCCTATCTCCAACAGCACAAAGACAACCCTTTTGATTGGTATCCATGGGGTGATGAGGCATTTGAACGCGCCAAGCTCGAGCACAAAGCGATTTTTATCTCCATCGGATACAGCAGCTGCCACTGGTGCCATGTGATGGAGCATGATGTATTTGAAAACGAAGAGATTGCTGCGTTTGTAAATCAACACTTCATCTGCATCAAAGTCGACCGCGAAGAGCGTCCCGACATCGATAAACATTTTCAGGAGCTGCACGTTCTTCTAAACCGTCGTAGCGGTGGATGGCCTCTTTCTATTTTTTGTACCCCAGAAAACAAACCTTTTTATGCCGCTACCTACATTCCCCCTCATAATCGTGAACAGATGATGGGGTTTAGTGAACTTACCGCCATCATCGCTGATAAAGTTGCTGCAAACGACGAGAAACTCTTTCAAAATGCCGATGAGATTACCGGTTTCATGAAACCAAAAAATATTCCTACACAAACAACGGAGCTCACCCTTAAAATCAGCGAAACGTTTATCAAACAAGCATCCCACAATTATGATACAACCTATGGGGGATTTTCAAAAGCTCCGAAATTCCCCCACACCTCTACACTCAAAACACTGATGTCACAAGAAGCCCTCGAATCCGATCAAGAACGTCAAAACATCATTACACATACTCTCGATGCAATGGCACGGGGCGGAATGTTTGACCTCATCGACGGTGGATTTTGCCGCTACAGTACGCAAGAATCATGGCTCATTCCCCATTTTGAAAAAATGACCTATGATAACGCCCTCTTGTGTGAACTCTACGCGCGGGCAAGCGTTCAATTTAGTAATCCGTTGTATGCAAGAGTTGCTACCCAAACGGCCGATTTTATGATCAATTTCATGATGGAAGATAACCTTTTTTACAGTGCGAGCGATGCCGATACAGAGGGAGAAGAGGGGAAATATTTCGTTTATTCGTATAATGAAATACTAAATGCTTTAAATGGGTGCGATATAGAGAATCCGCGCGAAGCAGCCCGTCTCATCGGGGCAACGCCTGAGGGGAATTTTGAGGGGCACTGTATCATCACTCTTGATACATTAGAACGCCCGGAATGGTTTGAGCGTTTCGTCATAGAGTGTCAAAAAATCAGAGAAACACGTCCCTACCCGTTCATCGACCGCAAGATCAATACGGCATGGAATGCAATGATGATAAAAGCTCTTTTTGTCCTTGGGAAACAAGAACCACGTTATCACCAACAAGCCCTTGCCTCTCTAAATACTCTCCTCTCTACGATGATGCTAGACGGACAATTGTATCACACGACTCTTATCCACAAAGTCCCTAAAATCGAAGCATTTTTAGAAGATTATGCCTATCTTTCCAATACCCTTATCGAAGCATATCAGTCTACTTTTGAAGAGCAGTACCTCATTCAGGGACAACGGCTTGCTAACAAAGCGTTAGAGCTGTTTTACGAAGGGGGAGCATGGTATTTTAGTCGTGGAAAATTTCCCACCATTTGTGAACTTGATGATGGCTCGTATCCAAGTGCCGTGGCCGTTATAATTGAAACACTGCTAATGCTTGGGTCCCTTATCGATGGTAAATACCGCCATTTTGCGTTTAAAAGCTTGGAGTATGTCTCGATTAAGCTGATGAAAAGTCCGATTTACACCCCCAAACTTACAGAACAAACAGTACGTTATCTCAAAGGTGATCGGATCATCAAAGGACCAAAAAGTCTGCTACGGCAATGCGGCACCCTCACCTACCCCTTCGTTCTTTTCAAACAGGACGAGTCACTGGAAAACTTTTTAATTTGTGGAGAAAATAGCTGTTTTGCTTCCACCGACGATGTTAAAAAAATTAACGTACTCCTCACCTCAACACTATAAAGGTCAAAAAATGGGTTCAAAAAAATCACTGGTTAAGGCAGAAATAACCGAAGCAGAAAAAATAGAAGATGTTGTTCATCCCGATCGGCGTGATCACGGTATAAAAATGAAAAAAGATAACCGTAAAAAGGATTCCAAAAAAATCCGCTTCCCTATTTGGGTCAAAAAAGAGGTTTTAGAGTACGAAGAAGAGTTAAAAATGCTTCAAATCGAACTCTTAAAATTGCAAAATCATGTCAAAGAGGAAGGGCTCAAGATTTTGATTATTTTTGAAGGACGTGATGCAGCTGGCAAGGGGGGGACGATTAATCGGATGACAGAGCATCTTAACCCGCGCGGAGCGCGGATTGTTGCTTTGGGCAAACCCTCAGATATAGAAAAAACGCAATGGTATTTTCAACGCTATTCCCAATATCTTCCAAGTGGAGGTGAAATGGTATTTTTCGACCGTAGTTGGTACAACCGTGCGGGTGTTGAACCGGTTATGGGATTTTGTACCGAGGAGGAACACACGGAGTTTTTGCATGAAGTGGGATCGTTTGAAAGGATGCTGGTAAACTCAGGAATAGTGTTGTTTAAATTTTACTTCTCTGTCTCCAAAGATGAACAAGCCAAGCGGTTCAAAGAGCGTAAAACCGATCCGCTCAAACAATTCAAACTCTCACCTGTCGATGCCCAGTCACAAAAATTATGGGATAAGTACACCATTGCTAAATACTCTATGCTCTTATCCTCCCATACCGAACATGCTCCTTGGATCATCATCCGCTCCGATAATAAGAAAAAAGCGCGGATCAATTGCATTAAACATGTTTTAAAAACATTGGATTACTCTTCCAAAAAACAGTCTGCATTTAAAGTATCAAAAAAAATATTGATTGATGGAGATCAGGAGATCAAGCGAATGGAATCGAGTATGTCGTTAAAAGTTACAGAAGCGCGTAACGAGTAGAGAGAACCTAAAAAATTCTCCCTATCGTCTGACCGTATTTAACACCTTGTCCGATGGTAAGATCGGATTCGATCATCCCTTTTTCACACAAAAAGATAATTGTCGACCCCATTTGAAAGCATCCAAAATCATCCCCTTTTTTGAGATGGAGATTTTCATACGTATAGACACCCCCATTTGAACTTGTATTCGTTTTTATACGAGGTTCAAAACCCACTTCCATTTTTCCGACATTTAACGCACCCACGAGAACGAGATAAAAAAGTTTACCATGTGTTGTTAAACACTCCAACACTACCCGCTCATTTTCGATAAAGAGATCTATTTTTCGCTTCAACGTCGGAATATTGACAGGATAAAGCTTGCCTGGAATATGTATTGCCTTGGTAACTTGCATATCAAGAGGAATATGATAACGATGATAATCACGCGGGGAGAGGTAAAAATTGATAAAGTCCCCTCCGTGAATACGCCCTTTATTCTCTAATGAAATATCCTCACCCAAAAAGGCAGCAACGCTGTAGCTCATCCCTTTAATCTGCAATGCTCTATCCTCTTCAATTCTCCCCACTTCCGTAACAAGTGAATCACACGGGCTTATCATCAGCGACGGGTCCGTCGAAAAGCTCCTAGGCGCAGTAAGATGACGGGTAAAAAGAGCATTGAGGGTTGGATACGATTCCGGTGCATTGAAGTCACTCATATCCAATCCCATCATTTTTACGTAGGAACGGTTGATAAAATTTTGAAACTTTTTGGTATGTTTTTTAGACGCAAAACGTCCAAAAGATTGAGATAAAGATGAGGTAAAATGTTGTTGCAAGGTTACTCCTGACTTTCGTCGTTTTGTATTTCTCGTTTTGCGATCTCTTCGATCAGCACAGTCGCATAACAACCCTTTGGAAGGGTGAAATGAAGCTCGAACCATGCTTCATTCTCTTTATATTCCCCTTCTATTGCCTCAGGGTAAACCCATCCATAGCGACGTGCACCATCGATCCCCTCGTGAATCGTGTCATACTCTTGCTCGATGGCTAGTGCTAACCCCTCGGCTCTTGTAGCACGCTTGCCGCTGAGCAATCCCGTGACGGATATATCGTGTTTCATAAATCGCTCACACTCATCATCGCTCTCATAATGAAACAATTTACCGTACGGATAATGCATCATCACATCGCCGTGCATAAGTTTAAAAGGGTGTTTCTGCTTTTTCATCGACTCCAGTTCACTTTTATCGATCGAAAGTTCATGAGCCAATTCTTCTGCACTAAAACTCTCCACCAATTTAGAAATTTGAATCCGGCGGCTCAACCATGCGTTAAAAAGATAACTTTGATAGGAGTTGATATAAAACTGATGTAGTTTTCTATTTTTCTCCTTCAACGTCCCCTCTAAAATTGCTTTTCCTTTGAGATAATTTTCCCCATCGATACCAAAACGCTGAAATCCGAAATAGTTGGGCATTCCGTTTTTCTTGATCATTTTCAGCGCTTCTTGAATTTTCATCGCTGACGTTGGATTAACTTTTTTGAGACGGATAAAAAAACGGTTTCCCTTGAGATGACCAATACGGATTTTATTGTTGTGATACTGCTTTTCGAGAATTTTGATCCCCTCATGCTCGAAATTCTCCAGCATAGGCTCAAATTTTTTCGGGATAGAGATGTATTGTTTCGTTTGGGCGTTTTTATCTTTGAGCCCAGCGTAGCCGATATCGCGTGCTTTAATACCTAAATGATTGCTGAAAATATCGAGCATTTGCCACGTGGAGAGGTTTTTTTTGCGCACATGCAGTACCAAGTGTTCCCCCTCTCCGCTAAAAGGGTATAAAGGAATCTCGTCCACGACGAAATCACGAGCGCTTTGACGAAAATGAAATTCTATTGAGCTATGTGGTAAATAATACTGACGTTCCATGGTAGTGCTCCTTAAAAATGATGCGCTTTACAGCGGTTGACAACTTTGCCTCTTTTTGCCGTTCCCACGACACTAAAAGGGGTTCGTGTTAATTTAGAAATTTTTTCTAGCGCGTTTTTATGACGAGGATGAAAGGCGAATAACATCTCATACTCCTCACCGCTGCACGCACGGTTTTTATGTAGTTTCGAGTTCCACTGTATTCCTAGACGATTGATATTGCATAGCTTGGCAGTATCACTGTAAAGTCCATCAGAGAGATCCATTCCGCAACGGACATACGGACGCCCTTTTTGGATAAATTTTTGCCGTAATATCGGACGAACAAAACGACTCTGCGTATTCACCCTTCCCCCTGCCATCAGATAACGCAATTGACGCAGTGATTTTCCTATAGTGCCCGTATGCGCTATGCAATCTCCTGCTTTCAACCCTTTTCGCAAAAGAGGATGTCTGCTTTGAGAAACAATCGTAATAGAGAGATCGAGCTTGATGTTACTAATCGTGTCACCCCCGATAATCTCTACACCAAATGCCTCTGCACATTCTCTCATCCCGCGCGCAAGCTCACTCATATCTTCTAAACGCATATTCCGTGGCATGGCAGCACCCACCAAAGCATATTTAGGCTTTGCATTCATGGCAATCGCATCTGAAATGTTAATAATCATCGCTTTATAGCCGATTTGGTAAGGTGTGAGCCATTGCCGTTTAAAATGGACATTTTCAAAAAAAATATCTTTGGAATAGATCCATTCACCCAGTATGGCACCGTCATCGCCGATACGAGAACGTTTTTGACTCATAAGTATGATAAAATGGTTTTCGATATTCACATTCAACCCAGTTGTTTTAATATTAAAATAAAATGCTATTATAAAACATTTGACGTTATGAGATGGTTAAGAAAAATAAAATACATCTAAATAACAACTATCATGAATTAATAATAAGGAATCATATATGAAACTTTCAGTCCGCCAAATTTTTTTCAATCTGAAAATGGCTCTTATCGTATTGTCTATTGGAGCTGCAGTCCTTAGTGTACAGCTTATTACCATTTCGCAATACTCCGATCGTTTGAGTGCTCTTAAAAATCAGCACCTTCTGATCAAAAAAATTATGGCAACCAATTTGGATGATTTAAGTATGGCTGCTATTACCATAAACGGAGATATCTCTAAGCTTGCTCTTTTTGCCAAAGACTCCACCCAAAAAACTTTTTTGGATTTTATGGTCACATCAAAAGAAGAACAGGATTCTTTGGATCGTGCCCTTATTTCTGCGTCAAGTGCGTTTCAAGAGTCGACATTGTTCTGGCTTGAATCTATGCCGGCATCAAGAGATAGTATGCATCAAAGAATGGTCTCCTCACGAAATCTCTATCTTATAGAAATCGATAAAATAATCGATTACCAAATCCAATGGATCACTAAATCCATAGAAATAGCAAAAATTACTGTTTTGCTTCTTTTACTTTTGTGTATCGCTACTTTTTTAGTATACCGCTGGCGGCTGAATCAAGTTTACAGTGACATTAACAAAGTATGCTCACTCGATATGGACGGAAATAAACGTGAAGCAAATACGGATGAAATCAGTTTTCTGATGAAACGGCTTGCACGTAAAACATCATCAACAAGTACAAGCCCTGATTTACTCCACTCCTTAAGCGGAATCAATAGCGAAAAAGGGATGCTGGCTTCCTATACGACCCAACGCACCCCTAAAAATTTAAACACTTTTTTTCTGGTTGTTTTTGAAATTGATCAATACACGAGCTTAAGCAATGTACTCTCCAAAGAGGAGATGGGGGGTATCTTTAAAAAACTGGGCGAAATCCTAGCCATGTATGAACAGCCCCTGGATAGTATAGCCCATCTTGACGATGACTGTTTGGCTTTTTTGATGTCACGAAAGAGTAAAGAGGGTGCTTTGAGTGATGTTGAAAAAATCATTTCTTCGGTAAGTGATTCTATTTTCGCTACCACACAAGGAGCTACGAAAATTACACTCAGTGCTGGTTTTACAGTTAAAGCCCCTTCAAAATCATTACAAGTTTCACTGAATGACGCAAAAAAAGTGATGGAAAAAGCAAAAGAAAGTGGCGGAAACCGTATCGCACAATTGCGTGAGCACGTGGATGTATTCCGTTAATTTTTTAGTGAAGGGTGTATGAACCACGTTCTTGTTACCTTTTTGGACAATTAATCACACATACATTTACTTCGTGCACCTAACCCCCTTTTCAATTGTATCCAAGAGTTAGAACGCTATAATCTTTTCGACTTATGCCAATTTTGGTATTTAAAATATTTTTTTCTAGAAAGGATGGTGTATGAGTATTCCCGTTCATACGTACGATGCGATTATCGTCGGTGCAGGTTTAGCTGGATGTGCCGCAGCTCGTGAATTACAAAAAGCAGGTAAAAGAGTAGCTGTTATTACCAAACTACACCCATTACGTTCCCATTCAGGTGCAGCGCAGGGGGGGATTAATGCCGCTTTTAGTGATGCTGATAGCGTTGAGTTGCATGAATTTGATACCGTAAAAGGTTCAGATTATTTGGCAGACCAAGATGTTGTTGAGTTTATGTGTCAACGTGCACCCGAAACCATCCGTTGGGTTGAGCGCATGGGTGCGGCATTTAGCCGTAATCCTGATGGAACCATCGCGCAACGCCCTTTTGGCGGACAATCGTCTCCACGTGCCTGTTTTGCCAAAGACCGTACAGGACTTACTTTACTACAAACCATCTACGAGCAAGCGTTTCGTGAGGGTGTAGAATTTTGGGATGAGTGGTATGTTGCTGATCTTTTGTACAACGAAGGGAAAGTATACGGTGTCGCTGCATACAATATCCGCAACTCCGAGCAGGCCCTTTTCAATGCCAAAACCGTTATGTTTGCAACAGGCGGATACGCACGCGCATTTAAAATAAATTCCAATGCCCACGCAAATACGGGCGATGGCCTTTCTCTGGTAGCCCGCCATGGTCTTCCGCTCGAAGATATGGAATTTGTACAATTTCACCCATCAGGGCTCTCCGGAAACGGTGTACTTATCTCTGAAGCGGCGCGCGGTGAGGGGGGGAAACTTCTCAATTCACTGGGTGAGCGTTTTATGGAAAAATACGCCCCTAATGCGATGGAACTTGCCTCTCGTGACGTCGTTGCCCGTGCGATCATCCAAGAAATACGTGAAGGACGCGGCGTAGGTCCGCGTAAAGATGCCGTTTATATCGATCTTGTCCATTTGGGCAAAGAGAAAATCATGGAACGTCTCCCGGAACTGCGTGACCTTGCGATCACATTCTTGGGGCTAGATATGATCAAAGAGCCTATCTTGATCTCGGCAACTGCCCACTACTCTATGGGTGGTATTCCGATGGACAAACTCGGACACGTTCGCAAAAACAATACCGAATTTGTTGAGGGATTCTATGCAGCAGGTGAGTGTTCATGCTCATCTGTCCACGGAGCAAACCGTCTAGGGGCCAACTCCGTTCTTGAAGCATTGCTTTTTGGTCGTTACGTCGGCAAAACGATGGTGGAAGAGATTGATACCATTGCATTGCATACTGCCACGTCAGCTGATGCCCAACGGATGGTTGATGAGTTTAACTGGGTACTCACCAATCACGGTCAAGAGTCGGTTTCAAAATTGCGTGACGAGTTGCAACAATCGATGACCGATAATGCAGGGGTTTTCCGCAGTGCCGAAACCTTGAGTGCACAAATGAAAATACTAGAAGATTTGCACAAACGATATAAAAATATCAGTATCAAAGATAAATCAAAAATCTTCAATACAGAACTACAAGAGGCAATCGAATTTGGCCATATGTTGGACTATTCGGCCTTTATCGTTGCCAGCGCACTCAATCGCCAAGAGAGTCGCGGAGCCCATTTCCGTGAAGATTTCCCGACGCGTGATGATGAAAATTTCTTGAAACACACAATGGCGTATATGGATAAAAACGGCGCAATCACCCTTGATTACTTGGATGTCACTCTTGGCAAACATGAAGTCAAAGCACGAACTTATTAAGGATAACAATATGGATGCAATTACATCACAACAGGTAACGTTTAAAATTTTTCGTTTCAACGAAGAGACCGATTACCTCCCGTATTACAATACCTATACCCTAAAAGTGACGCACGAAGAGGTAGTCCTCGATATCCTTAATCGTATCAAGTGGGATCACGATGGGAGCCTCTCCTATCGTCGTAGCTGTCGTCACGGCATTTGTGGTATCTGTTCTATTAAGATTAATGGAAAAGCAATTTTAGCGTGCAAATCACGACTCTTTGATCTCATTAAAATTTTTGGAAATGACCTCACAATTGAGCCGCTAAGCACCAAACGGGTAATCAAAGATTTAATCATTGACAAAAAAGACTTTTGGGAAAAACACGCCCAGGTTAACCCCTATTTGGTCAGCGACATCGTCGAAGAGCCGACATCAGAACATCTCGTCAGTCCGCACGATGCAGAAAAACTCAATGAAGCCGATTACTGTATCCAATGCGGGGCATGTCACTATTCGTGTCCGGCACTCGCTATCAACGAGCAATTTATCGGACCTGCCGCATTTGCAGCCGCGTACCGTTTCTCTGCTGACGTACGTGACGAGGGGGCATTAGAGCGCCTTCATATCGTCAATGAAGAAGCGGAGGGTGTTTGGGATTGTGTCAAATGTATGGAATGCGCCGAAGCATGTCCTAAAGATGTTAATCCTATCGAGAAAATTACAAAACTCCATAATATGATATTTTCAGCCGGTATTGCGAAAAACAATGTCGCAACGCGTCATGCGGTAGGTTTTGCCCATTCGATTAAAAAACATGGTCTTTTGGATGAAGGAGAGCTTGTCCGTTATTCTGAGGGCAATATCGGTGTTATGAAACATATCCCAGAAGCACTCGCAATGTTTAAAAATGGGAAAATCGTTATGCCGTGGAATATGCCAAAATCTAAAAATCTTGATGAAATCAAAAAATTGATTCAATCTTCATCAACCGTTAAATTCTAGGAGTACCAACATGGAAAAATTAAAATACGCACTTTATACGGGTTGTACGGCTCGCGAAAGTACTCCTGAACTTTTAAAATCGACATTGGCTGTTGCCGATAAGTTGGGGATTGAACTTGTACTGTTGGATGAAGCATCCTGCTGTGGTGCTTCTCACCTCCAAGATTACGATGATTTTCTCTCGTTGGTTCTCAATGCCCGCAACATCTGTTATGCGGAAAAGTTGGGGCTTACGATGGTCACCATCTGTAATACGTGCCAGCTTAACACAGCGATGACCAAGCACCGTCTTGATACCAATGCTGAGCTAAAAGCCAAAGTTAATGCAAAACTCGCAGAAGTAGGATTAGAGTACAAAGGGACATCAGAAGTTACACACTTCCTCTATGCCCTTGCTCAAGATTTTGGTCTTGAGAATTTGGCTAAACAAGTACAAGTGCCTCTTAGTCAATTTAACATTGCACCGTTTTACGGATGTCACAATATCCGCCCATCAGAGCTACAAAATCTCTCAAACGGCGGTGAAAATCCGTACAATCCAACCTCCCTCGATGATTTAATCATTGCGTGTGGCGGTAACAATGTTGATTATGCGGAGAAAAACAAATGTTGCGGTTTTCACGCAGAGCTACAATCTCCGCGTACAGCGGCAGTACTGACAGGTAACGCTCTCTCAGGGGCTATCGATGCCAATGCCGACTGGATGGTGACACCGTGCCCACTGTGTCATCTCAAGCTCGATGTTCAGCACCACGGCGCATCCAAAGCCATCGGTCGCGATGTAAAACTTCCTATTTTGCATATGCCGCAAATGGTAGGTCTTGCACTCGGATGTACACCGACAGAGTTAGGACTCAATCACCACGTTACCAAAGTCGATTTTATCTAAGCTATCTTCTCGCACTATGGTGTGAGGAGATATCAAAATCGGTATTTTATCTCCAATCCAATCTCTTTTGTCTCATTTTTAGGTTCATAAGCAATATACAAATCAGCTCCGTCAACATAATGATTTATTTCTGAATCGCCAATATGCCAATAGTTTAAAAATCCCCCTATCGACCAATTCTCGTGCTCGTACGCGGTATTGATACGGACACCATAGCCGTGCTTTTGTTTATTAACCGGATCACCGAAAATTCTAGCATACTGCCATTCACTCACATCCGATAAATAGCTTTTTTGTTCCCCTTGCACAAAATAATCGTATTCTATATTCGTAGAGATACGGGATGAACTATCCACTAAAAAACGGTGTGTCACTCCAATAGGGATATACAGATACTGACTGACACGTCTGTAACCGCCGCTTCCTAAATCACGCAGATCATTATCCAAACGGCGGTATCCGATACCCAGATACGCCGATAAAAGATAATTTTCTATGATAGCCTCATTCCCCACTACCATCCGTCCCTCAAAAACCTCGTCCGATACATTGCCGGTACCTGAAGCACTTTTGTACTTAACATCACCGATAGCATAGCGGGCATCCGCTATCACATAATAATCATCCCCTAGTGTTTTGATCCCAGCAACTAAGATGCCGTATTTATAGCCCGTATTGGACATTAAAAATGCGTCATTGACCTTTTCTTCATATTTGTACCAATAGTTTTGTAGCCCTATATCAATTTCATCTTGTGTTTTCAGCGATATTCTTTCTTCTTTTGCACTCGTTTGAAAACTATCATCAGCAAAAACATCACACAATGGTATAGCACACAGAACTAAACTAGCAATGAAAAGTGTATGTTTCATAATAATATCCTCATATTTCAATAAATTGTAACATATAAATATTAATTTTATGAGATATTTATTACTGCTTCGGTCGGAATGCCTTAATAACCTCTTCATTGCATATCAAATAATCTCCGCCAATCAAATCGATACAGTATGGTACAGCAGGAAAAACGGCGTCCAAACATTCGCGGATCGATTTAGGTTTACCCGGAAGGTTGATAATAAGAGTTTTTTTACGTATCCCCGCTGTTTGACGCGATAAAATCGCTGTAGGAACGTATTTGAGACTAACAGTCCGCATCAGCTCGCCAAACCCCGGCATCATCTTCTCGCAGACGTTTTCGGTCGCTTCTGGGGTTACGTCACGTAATGCAGGACCCGTTCCACCCGTAGTGACGACAAGGCAGCACCCCTCGTCACACAATTCGATCATTGTCTCTTCAATGGTAGTTTGTACATCCGGAATACATCGATAGAGTATCACATGTTCAGATTTTAGATACTCTTTCATCGTCTCTTGTATCGTTACACCCGAAATATCCTCGTAAATCCCTGCACTCGCACGGTCTGACGCCGTAATCACCCCTATTTTAATCATTTGCACTCCTGTAAAAAATGGTTTCCCGTTCTTATTGATGTTACGGTAGCAAAGGGGAGAAAAAAGTCCCGTGCCCCTTGTACATCAATCACTCTGTCCTCTAATCCCAAAAAAACATCAATACGTATCCCTTTGGCAACAATAGATTCCATCAGCACATTTGTCCATTCATAGTAGAGCAACTCACGAAGCTGTTCTACATTGGCATACCAATCATGTTCAACCTCCTGCACTGCACACGGAGCAAAACAGCTTTCTAGAAAGCGTTCCAGATACCCTTGGGGTGATTTGGAAAATCCTGCTAGTTGTAACCGTTTAAAAGAGTCACTCTTCGTCTGAAAAAAAGCGGGGGAAAAAAGCTGTAACGTATCAATTCTTTGCTTGGATTGTGACACATAACGTGCCGCGTTAATCGCCCCATAGCTAAATCCGGCAACGGTATATTCGTTATTTTCACAAAAAGATTCAAAAAAAGGACGATCATTCAGGAGCGAGAAACCACTATAAAATATCATGCATCGTCTCTCGCGCCAACGCTTTGGATATGTGCTCGTATTCACTCAAAATTGCTTCGAGTTTATCAACACTTTTTTCATACCGTTCCAGTAAAATGTGTGTCTCCTCGTAGAGGCGATTGATTAAACCCGACACATCTCCCTGGGATGGAATCAATGAGCTGCCCATACCATAGATGTTTATCATCGATTCAACAAGTTCTCTAGCAACAAAAAGATCGTGGGAAGCGTTGGAAGAGTGTTCGCCGAATCGGAGTTCACATGCTATTAACCCGGAGAGATGAATCCGTATATGGGCTTCAATCTCGTGTTTTAACAAAGGTTCCGCCGTTGGTGGTGTAATCGACTCGTTGCTTAGGGTGATTTTTTCATAGGGCAGATCAAACCATGTTGCCATAAATACTTTTCCCGCTTGATAGCGGGCCTGATGATGGCGCTGTTTTTCACTCAACATAACGAGCCGTTTCTTGCCCAACATCACTTTATCTTTGACTGCCAAAAAATGGTCACTCTTTACTTGAAATTCATTCCTTCGCAGACACAACAATGCTGCTTCATTTACCAATGCTGCCAAAGATGCACCATTAAACCCTACCGTCATTTTGGCAATTTCATCGATGGTGAGATCATGAGGGATATGGTGAAGATATTTCTCTAAAATTGATACGCGCTCACTTGCGGTTGGGAGCTCCACAAAAATACGACGATCAAATCGCCCCGCACGTAACAGCGCACCATCCATCACTTCAATATTATTGGTTGCGGCAATGACGACGATTCCGCTCGTCTCTTCAAAACCATCCATCTCCGTGAGAAGTTGATTAAGCGTCCCCTCTCGTTCATCGTTTTGGCCACCTTCCCGTTTTTTACCGACGGCATCAATTTCATCGATAAAAATGATGGAAGGGGCATTTTTTTTCGCCGCTGCAAAGAGTTCATGAACCCGCTTCGCCCCCATCCCAACGTATATTTGGACGAAAGAGGCACCGCTTTGGTAGAAAAAAGGGACATCCGCTTCTGCGGCAACAGCTTTAGCAATCATCGTTTTTCCAACCCCTGGTGGTCCTACAAGCAATACACCTCGCGGCATTCGCGCCCCAAAACTGTAATAACGTTTGGGGTTGCGCAAAAAATCGATAATCTCTTCTAGCTCTTCTTTAACATCACCAATCCCTCCGATGTCACTAAAACGGACATTTGATTTTACCGGGATAGGCGTACTTTGCGAAAGAGGTTCAGTATCAACAGAGCTAGAAACAGCTCTCTCTCCTTGAGAAAAAATCTCATATCGGCGATTCTTCATCACCCACCATACTGCTGTACCGATGAGACCTAAAATGGCTAAGAACCATACCCATCCATTCCCATTTTTCGCTTCAATTTTCAGATGAGCCGTTAATTCAACAGGAAGGTTCGTAACAGGTATTTTCACAACACCCTTATCCACTGTAGAGAGATAGAGGTATTGCGTGTCGATCACCGCTTTTTCGACTTGGTTGGAGTCGATGATCTCTTTAGCTTCGTCCAGGGAGACTACATTCGTACTATCACGTAACAGTGCGTAGAGCAACAAGGCGAGAATAATCCCCCCCGATGCCAATAAAATAAGCTGATTTCGATTAAAATTGGGCCACGTTATGTTCATCTTGTACCTCATACTTTTCAAGTATTATCCAATTTCCCGATAAATCTTCATCACTTTTAACGATTATTTTATTAAAAAACTGATCCAACCCGCTATACACGCCATCACTGCCCGACTCGATAAGCACCTCTAATGGAACCTTGACATTGTGACGAAACGTTCGATTGTTTAATTCGATATGGGCGTTAAGCTCTCCCATTCTTTTTTGGGAAACAGCACCGTTAATTTGCGGAGTCATCACTGCACTTGGTGTTCCATCACGCTTCGAATAGGTAAAAGGGTGGATATGGGTCAAATGCAGTTCACGAATATTTCGCATCCCCTCCTCCCATAATGCGTCTGTCTCTCCCGGATGCCCGACGATAAAATCGGTCCCCAAAGCAAACCCTTTTTCGTGCAACATTCCAAAAAGTTCGACATCCCCTTTATGGCGATTACGGCGATTCATAATCCGTAGCATTTCATCGCTGCTGTGTTGTATAGCGATGTGCAAATGGCGCTCCAGCCACGGCTCATCCAAAATCTCCCGAAATGCCTCGTTAATCTGTATCGGCTCCAAACTCCCCACACGTATACGGCGGACACCGCGAATAAGCGACATTTTTTGCATCAAAGCAGCAATTGTACGTCCCTCTCCCTGCCCATAGCTTCCGACGTTCGTCCCCGTGAGAACAAACTCTCCAAAACCATTGCCGGCAAGACGTGAAACCTGCTCCAGTATTTTTGCCTCGTCCATATTTCGTGAATCACCCCGCACAAAAGGGATGATACAGTAGCTACAACGAAAATTACACCCTTCTTGAATTTTGATAAACGCACGCGATTTTCCAATAAAATCATCGACAATCGCATCATCAATATAGTTAAGATCACCAATCTCATAAAAACGGCTTTCACTCGAGAGGAGCGTATTGATTTTCATTTTTTCCGATTGCCCGAATACGCCATGCACCTTATTGGCACTAAAAAGAGACTCCCCTTTTGTATGTGCTCCGCAACCTGTCAAAAAAAGCTTTTTACCCTGTTTTTCTATGCTATTGATATAGCCACGAACACTCACATCGGCACCATTGGTCACGGTACATGAGTTAACAACTACGATCTGCGCCTCTTCCTCGTTCTCGGTCACATCATAATCTTTAAGCCCGCTCATCATCACTTGAGAATCAAAAACGTTGGTTCGACACCCGAAGGTTTTAAAATAGACTTTTGGTTTCATTCGCTGACCTTTAGAGGTTGTTCTTTGCGCACCAAAGGTGAGCTGTAAAATGTTTGTGTTGGATAAGCAATCGTAATATCATATTCGGCATTGAATGCATCCACAATATCCGCCGAAATAGTACTGCGTAATGTTAATGTCGCGTACGAATTGGTCAAATACCATGAACTGACTTTTATCCCGTTGGATTCGATAAAGGTAAAAATACGCGGCTCTACGTTCACTGTCTTAAGACTGTAACGATCCCGTAATTTGTTGAGCTGTTTACGCGTAATATCCGTATACCCTTTTGAATATTTACGGCAAATTTCTTTTGCTATCTGCGTTGCTTTTTTGTGATTGGAATCAAAGGTAATCATAATATCGACTCCATCCCAGACGGTTTTCAGCGATGCGTGTGAATAATTGGCAATCATTGATGTAAAAATATAATTATTAGGGACAAAAACAATCCGCCCTGCCCGACGGTTTGTCTCTATGGTTGTAAGGGTTACATCTTCCATGAGGGTAATACGTAACGGCGATATATCCAAAACATCGCCTACATATTCCATCCCCTCTTTGACAAAACGAACGCGATCTCCCACATGGATAGACCCCCCAACAAAAATAACAATCCACCCAAAAAGTGACATAAACCAATCGCGCATCGCAATCGCTAAACCGGCGGAGGCAAAGCCCAAAACGGTTGCAAGATAACCAACGTTATCCATATAACTAAAGAGGACAATGATAACGACAAGCGTTACGCTGATAAAGGTCACTATTTTGTTAATCATATAAAAACGTTCATTATCGACAACATACCGTTTGACTGCCCTTTTTATCAAAAAAGCAACCATTAATAAAATAACTACGAGAACAAAAAGACTAAAAAGTTTGTAGATTTGATCTTTAATCTCTTTGTTGATTTTAGCTTCTGTTGATTCAATCCGTTTCTCATATACATCTGCCGTCATAGTTAGAGTATCAAGGGCGAGTTTAAATTTTTCAACCCTTACTCTGGTTGCTCCAAGCTGCGCAATATCGTTCTCACTTGGGTTAAGAGCAACAATCTTTTCATACAAAGCAATTTGTTGATCCAAATTCGCAATAATTTCTTGAAGATCCTCTTTGCGTACAAGATAATCTTGATACTGACTGCCGAGACGCTTAATGTATGAAAGCCCCATAACGATCTCAAAAGGATTGGTGATATTGGGCATTTCACCCGCTTCATCGGGTTTTAGCAATAAAACAAACGGTGAGGTTCCCTGCGCTCTAAGAAGCTCAATCTGTTCTGCTAAAATTTTTTCCTTGGCTTGCAATCCCTCGAGTTCAAGCTTCCGTTCAATACTGGAGGAACGGTTTTGCAGTTGATTGATCCGATCTTTAACATCGAGTAGATTTTTGCGTGCTTCTCGATACGCCACATACGAATCGTAGCTTTTAATCCAAATACTGTTCTCTTTTAAAAGATCTTTTTGTGTTTTCTGGAGCTCATTTCTTAACTCTTCCGTAGCCGCTTGACGCTCCAACTCCGCATTATCTTCTGCTACCACACCCTCTACCGGAGCAGCAAACAAGGAAAAAGTTATCAGAAAAAGAAAGAGGACAATGCGCCGGAGAAATGGTGTGCGTCTCATTTTTGAAATCGTCTTAAAATCGCTTTAACCATATTGGTATCAACGGCATCAGTAATCACGACCTCTCCAATGCCTCGCGGCAAGATAAAAGTGATCGTGTTATCGGCACTTTTTTTATCCAAGAAAAAAGCTTGATAGAACTTTTCAACATCTTTAATCTCATACGAAAGGGGTAAATGGTACCGTTCTAACAGTGCTCGCACCCGTTTCATCTCAAGCGTGCTCATAAGTCCCATTTCGCACGCTAAATTGTTTGCCATTATCATACCTATCGCCACACTCTCTCCGTGCAAATAGGTTTCGTAATGGGTTTCATTCTCGATTACGTGTCCAAATGTATGCCCATAATTGAGTGCAGCGCGAAGCCCCTGCTCTTTTTCATCTTCTTCGACAACGCGTGCTTTTGTCTCTACCGCTTTTGAGATAGCGGCTACAAGATTGTCTCCCTCTCGCAAGTCATTGGATTCAAGCCATTCGAAGAAGGGGGCGTTAAATGTCACTGCCATCTTTACAATCTCTGCTACTCCCGCCCCAAATTCTCTCGCAGGTAAGGTCGTCAAAAAAGAAGGATCGATATGAACGGCGCGAGGCTGATGAAATGCACCGATCAGATTTTTGCCAAATCGATTATTTACCCCTGTTTTCCCTCCGACACTTGCATCGACTTGAGAAAGAAGCGTCGTTGGAATTTGTATAAAATCGATACCACGGTTGTAAAGGCTCGAGGCAAATCCCCCCATATCTCCAATCACCCCACCACCAAAAGCGATTAGAAGAGATTTTCGGTTAAGCCTGTGATCAAACATCCGGTCTAAAATAAACTCAATAGTTTGAAGATTTTTATACTGTTCACCATCAGCCACAGTAATAATATAAACCTCTTTTGCTTGGATGTTTGAGAGAAGGGTGTGCAAATGGAGACCTGCGACTTTAGGGTTGGTTAAAATAGCGACTTTTCCATCCCATTTGATGGTCTCTAAAGGCCCGATCTGTATCGGATAGGAGTTGTCAATAGTTTGATTAAGAGTAATAGATATTGTCATAAAAAGTCCATAAATTAAATAATAAAATAACGCTATATCATACTTTAAATGGACTTAATTTATATTTGTGTCGGGATAAAAAGCTGATGATAGCTATCAAGTTTTGTATATAAAATATCCGGATCGGTTGCAAAAAAACGCTTTAGAGGATTTTCAAACATTTTTTCGGTAAAAGGGAGACATTGTAAAAAGTTCTCGCGCTCTTGCAAAAAACGAATCGGATTTTCTTCGGTTTTTACCACATGTATCGATTTGGAAAAAATAGTAGAGAGGTTATTAAAATGCTCAATGGTCTGCATGATATTATCTCTCTCATCTGTTACGTAATCAATCAACTCCAAATTAAATCCAAGCTGAGACGCAATATCGAAAACCGTTGTCGAAATATGCTCAACATAATTATCTTCGCCCAGGGTAACCACAGATTGTTTTAAGGTCGAAAACGATCGATTCGCCAATTTTAAAACAGGAACATTTCCTTTATAAAGTTTTTTCCGAAGCGAATGTCTCGCGAACAGTGATTGTGAGACCAAAAAAAGGCCGATATGATGTTTTTTAATGTCACCGAGAATCATCTCTTCATCGACATTAACATCATACACAATTTCGATCTCCACCCCTTCTTGTGCGCACGATTTAATTTGCTGCAGATTCTCGATATTGCTGGGATTGACAATTTTAATCAGCAAAGGTTTCTTGAGCTTACGCTGTATATACATACTACGTCGTACCAGTTCAAACATGATTTTTGGTTTTTCGTATGCCATATCGATATACAAATAGAGCTTACTTCCAAAGGGTGCCGGAAACTGCCCCAGTTCCCGTTTTATTGCACGATAAATCGATTTTAGCACACTGGGCTCACCCACAAGGACTAACAAATCATTGGGTTGGATCATCTTTTGATCGCTGGGTAAAATCAACTGACGATTTCGATAAATAGCCGCTATTTTCCAATTATTTTGCTCGATTGAACCGATATGACGGTACACAAACGAACTGCCAAAAGGGACCAAAACCTCCATGATTTCACCATGTCCCAACCCAATATTTTGGGCAAGAACAGGAATATTAGGGAGAGAATCGATGAGATTCAGTGTCAAAACCTGTTGCATATTGACCCATTCAATACTATTATCAGCACTTTTGGTATTCCATAAATCCAGGGCAATGATACGAATATTAGGCTTTAAAAGACGAATATTCTTAATCGTTTGCTCAAGTTCTATAGGATTTTCAATCGCTAACATCGCTTGTGTGAAGTCCATTTGTAGAACATTGGCAATTTTATAATAACTCGTCGGGTCAAAATTAAAAAACTTAAAACGGGCAGGATTGTATCCAGCATACGATTCTTCGGTCTCAGGATGTATAATATAGTAGCTATTTTCACTGGTATATGTACCGATAACGCGCTGAATAAAATGGCGACCGATGACACCATCACTGACAATTAAAATTTTTTTCATTGTACCTAGCCTCTAATTGTTGGCGTGATTGTACCATAAAGTTCATCCCTCGTTTTTTTTGCCATTAAAACTCATTTACAGCGTTAATAAATATGTTATACTGATCATTATATTACTGTAAGATCATCAGCAAGGAAAAAATATGCCTGTTAACAGTAAAAAGTTTTTTATTGCACTTATCGTGTTTTTTGTCGTATTGATTGGTATGGGGATTCGTGAATATCACAATTCAAAAGCATCGCATCTGGAAAATATACAAAACAACCTTCAAAAAGCTGCTGATTCTGCCGCAGTGATAAGCGGCGAGAGTTACTATGAAAATCTTTACGCAGGGAAGCTCACACAAGTTGAGGTTGCTGCCATGATAAAAAAAATGACGTCTCTGGCTGCAACACACCAAATGGCACGTCTCTACAGCGTCACTATGGATAGGAACCGAACCCTTCGCTATGGAACGACCAATATTTTTAGCTCTGACACCAATACCCAGATTCAACCGCTCGATCCTATTAGCGGACACGACCGTCTGCTGCATAATGCATTTAAGAGCTATCAGCCCTACTTTCTACTAGATTCCGTGCACGGGAACCATACGCTCTACCTCCCGCATACAACCGATTCTGGTATACATACTCTCATTGTTGCTACAACAGAACCTATTTCATTGCAAAAACTTTCCCAAACGGCTATTTTTGATACTGTTGCAAAATCACTTCTTCTATTTTTGGGTATTTTACCTTTTTTAATCCTCTATCGTAATGTCCTTTCTTCTACAGCCCAGCGTCTCAGCGAAGAGGTTGAGCTAACAACTGATAAACTTAATGAAACCACTATCATTTTAGGAGAAAAAGTCGAAGAGAAAACAAAAGAACTGATTCACGAGAGTTTTCAAGATCCCCTCACCCATCTATCCAACCGCCATCGTCTGATTTATGATATGGACCGTAACCATTATCGCACCCTTATCATTGTCCGTCTTCAAAATTTTTCAGAACTTAACCATTTTTTTGGTCCCTCTATCGGAAATTCACTATTACAACAATTTGGGCTCTATCTTACTAAAATGAATCTGGGCGCCTACCGATTGGGTCGGGATGAGTTTGTTCTTTTGATCGAAGAAAAAAAATCGACGGAAGAGATCACCTCTTTTTGTGAAGATTTTGCAAAAAACCTTTCCAATCACTCTTTTAGTGCACACAATGAAAACGTATTTTTAGTGGTGAGGATGGGAATTGATACCGGAGAAGAGCTCTCTCTTTCCCATGCAGATGCGGCACTGTCATACGCCAATGAGAATTCAAAACTATTTTTTATCTACGAAGGGGAGTTGGAGCTCGAGCTACAGCATCAGCATAACCTTGAGGTCGTTTCTTCTATACGCGAAGCCTATTATGATGGACGTATTATCTGCTACTACCAACCCGTTATCTCTACTCTGACAGGTCTTATTCTTAGCTATGAAACCCTTGCCCGATTGATTGATAAAGACGCAAGCTTTATTCCTACTCTTGATTTTTTAAATATTTCAAAGAAAACAGCTCTTTATCCTCAGATTACCAAAGAGATTGTCCGTCAAGCATGCGAAACCTTCAAGAATCGTGAGGAAAAATTTTCCATTAACCTATGTGCTTTGGATATTTCGAATAATCGTATAGTCAGATACATTGTAGAGATGATTGTAAGCACCAATACGGCAAGACGTATTATTTTTGAGATACCCGAATCGGATATTTATGAAGACTATATCTCTATCTCTCTTTTTATTAAGGAAATGAAAAAATTAGGTGCAAAAATATCCATAGATAATTTCGGAAGCGGGTATTCAAACTTTGAGAAACTCATACATTTAGATATCGATTATATAAAAATTGACGGTTCATTCATTAGCAAACTAGCCTATAGCGAAAAATACAGTTCGGCCATCAAAGCAATTTCACTGTTTGCTCAAGCTATTGGAGCCGCTTCCATAGCTGAGAACGTCGAAACTGCCGAGATATTTAGCCACCTTCATGAGCTAAATATTGATTATGCCCAAGGATTTTACATCGGAAAACCAAGCTCATGCTGTTAGAGTCTCTTAAAGGATAAGCTTCTCTTGCCCCAGCCGATAGAGGGCAAAATCGTATTTTATGGGATCGGAGGGATCAAAGTTCCGTAGAGTTTCGGTGAGTTCCAATGCGGCTTTGAGATCGCATTGATTGCGATGCAAGAGTCCCAACTTTTTAGAGACGTTAAACGTATGCGTATCCAACGGCATAATAAGATTAGAGGGGGAAACCGTATTCCACAGTCCCATATCCAACCTATCATGACGTACCATCCACCGCAAATACATCATCCATCGCTTCATCGCAGCCGTTCCTGAAATCTTTTTGATCGGCTTTCCGATCAGGAACGTATAGCCTGTCGAACGATATGGATTTATCTCATACAGGGTTTCGATTAAATGACTCAATCCCTCCAACACTCCGCCTTGTTCATAACCGACACTAAAAATTTTCTCAACACCTCCCAAACGTTTTAAGCGTCCTAGTGTAATAAACCATTGAATAATATCTTCCGTATTTTGAAAACGGTAATATTTACCCTCAGCGGCACGTGCAATCTCCTCTTCACTCCCATCGATCCATCGTGCATCGAATGAGCGTAGCAAAGAGACAATAGAGCGTACATTTCCATACGCAAACAGCGCACATGTCAGGGCGTGGTGTTCATCCCCTGCTTGGCGTGCAATCATAAGAGGATCGGGTTTATCCTCACACAATTCATCTGCACAGTTGCGCAATGCCACCTCAGTATCCAGCCTTAGTTTAAGTTCTCTCATCGTCCCAGCTGATACAATTTTTTACGCTCGGAAGAACCCGCTATATTCGCTTGTGATCGGTATTTGGCAATCGTACGGCGCACCATAGAAATTTTAAATTTTGTTTGTACCATCTCGAGCAGTTTCATATCACTGAGAGGTTTTTTATGCAATTCATTTTTTACAAGTTCATGGACGTACTCTTTGATCGACGCATTGGAAATATCCTCATCAATCGCCGTCGTAAAAAACTCTTTCATTGCAAACATTCCGCGATCGCACGCAATGTATTTGTTAGCAATTGCCCGTGAAATCGTCGAAGGATTATGACCAAATTCATCGGCAAGCGTTTTAAGCGTCAACGGTCGAATTGCCCCTCCCATAAAAAAATCGTACTGGTACTCGACAATCATCAATCCTACTTTATACAGTGTAGCTTTACGCATCTCCAGCGCATCGACTAGACTTTTCGCCTCTTTCATCTTGTCGCGAATATACGCATGATCTACCCCGTACTCACCATCAATTAGGATTGTAGGGTAATAACGATCATTCAAAGACACTTCTATTCCCGTTTCGGAATCGTTAAAAATCATCAAATCAGGGACAATTTGCGCAGACTCTTCCATAAAATCAATAGCAGGAGGATTTTTAAAACTCCCTATCGCCCTCATCGCTTCGTGAAAATGGGGCTCTTTGTGGTAGCGGTTCAACTCCTCCAAATGTTCACACATTTCAACCGCCAGAGAGTACGCACACTCCTCTATCGATGCATGATCGAGCTGAAACAAAAATGACTCACTCAAAGACCTAGCACCGATTCCGACCGGTTCGATATGACGAAAACGGTTCCGTATTTGTTCAAACTGTTCGTATGAAATACCAACGTGTGTACAAAATGATTCCGTATCACCCTCATAATATCCCCCCTCATCAAGGTTTTCACACACGTGGCGGGCAACTGCTTGCGAAATTGGGGTAGGAAAGAGCGGTGCTTCGCACTGTTCATCCAAAACATCATAAAGACTTTTTTTCTGTACAGTGAGAGCTTCTATCGCTTCGGTATGAGAGTTTTGAACGTATCCATATTGAATTTTACGCGGTATTTTGGTGTCAAAAGACTCTTCATATCCTGATTTAATCTCTATAAGAGGATTTGTTTCGACAAACGGAGCCATCGCTTCACTCAGATCACCAAGACTGCTGTGCAAAATAGGGAGCCAATTTCGTAGCGTATTGGAAAGCTTATTTTTAAGCTCTACGGACGTTTTAACCCTAAGTGATCCCATGTTCTAAAGCCTAAACGTTTCACCGAGATAATGTTCTCGAACATCCGCATTATGGGCAATTTCATCGCTGGTTCCCGATGCAAGAAGTGAGCCGCTTTTGATGACGTATGCACGATCGCATACCGCAAGCGTTTCCCGAACATTGTGATCGGTAATCAACACTCCTATTCCGTATTCTACCAGCTGCTTGATGACATTTTGTATATCCATAACCGCGATAGGATCCACCCCTGCAAACGGCTCATCGAGGAGTAAAAAACGGGGTTTATTCACCAAGGCACGGGCAATCTCCGCACGCCGTCGCTCTCCGCCGCTGAGATTGATACCGCGACGGTTTCGAATTGGCTCGATGTTGAACATTTCCAGCAACTCTTCGATTCGCTGCCCTCTCATCTCGTTTGAGAGGTTTCCTGCTTCTGCGGCAATAATAAGATTTTCCTCTACGGTTAGATCTTTAAAAATCGATGCTTCCTGTGGCAAATACCCGATTCCCATTTGAGAACGCTTGTGCAAAGGGAGCCCTGAAACATCTTCACCATCAATATAGACATGACCAGAGGTTGCCTCTACTAACCCGCAAACCATATAAAAAGTAGTTGTTTTACCGGCACCGTTAGGCCCTAACAGCCCCACAACTTCACCGGTATGCAGCTCCATGCTCACACCGCGTACAATCTCATGTTTTTTGATCGTTTTTACTAAATTATCGATTTTTAATGTATGGCATATTTTATCCATTGTGTACCTCATACTCTCTCGTAGCGTCGTCACTTTTACATATTTTTACCACAATCGTCTCAAATCCGGCTCTTTTGAGCCATCCGATCAGGGTATCATCACCCCATTCGATCAAATGGTATCCCTCATGTTCAAGCTCTTCCATCATCCCAAGGCTCAAAAATTTCTCAAATCCATAATTATAGAGATCATAATGATAAAGTATCTCTCCATATACTTGCTGAAGCGAAAATGTCGGCGAGGTTACGGCATCGTCTAGCCCTAAAAAACGGGCAAAGCTTTGTGTCAATGTTGTCTTGCCACTCGCCAAATCCCCCTGCAAAATCACCACACCTCCCTTGGGGAGTCTCTCTACTATTTTTTGGCACACCTCAAAAAGGGCATCCTGGGAAAGTTTCATCATAGCTTGGAGGATACCGCAATAATCTGAGCCAGTTTTTGCGCCGCTTTGCCGCTTTGCAACCCATCACGTGCGATTTCAAGCCCTTCTTGTACGTCCCGTGCAGCTCCCTCGGCAATCAACGCATACGCCGCATTGATCAGCACCATATCGCGCTGGGCATCGGTGGCACGGTTGTTCAATATATTAGTGAGAATCGCCGCATTTTGTTCTGCTTCCCCCCCTAAAATCGCTTCGAACGGCGCTTTTTTGATACCAATGGCTTCGGGATCAATTTCGAAATAGTCAATCCTATCATTATGCAACCTTGCCGCGTAGGTGATATCGCTGATGCTGATTTCATCCATTTTTTCGCGTGAACTCACAACAATTGCCGATTTCATCCCACCGAGTTTGGCGGCTTCAACCATTTTCGAAACAAACAGTTCATCAAATACCCCCAGAAGGATTTTTGATAGTCCCACAGGATTGGTCAACGGCCCTAAAATATTAAAAAGTGTTTTTTCAGGAATGCTCCGTCTGATCGGCATGATGAATTTCATTGCAGGATGGTGGTATTGGGCAAATAAAAATGCAAATCCGGTCTCTTCCAGCAATCTCGCATTTTTTTCCAAATCCAAATCGAGCTTAACACCTAAATATTCCAAAACATCGGCGCTTCCCGATTTGGAGGTGATAGAGCGGTTACCGTGTTTTGCCACATACGCACCGCACGCGCTTAGGAGAATCGCAACGGTCGAGCTGACATTGAAACTTCCGCTTTTATCCCCTCCGGTTCCAACCACATCTATCAGTTTTGATTTTAATTGTGGTGATACATCGAGTTTAATAGCGTGCTCTCGCATCACTTCGGCTGCCGTTGCTATCATATCAGCAGAGGTATTTTCATTCAGCGCCAATGAAAGGAGAAACTTTCGCATCTCTTCATCGCTCAAACGATGTTGAAACAACGCCTCAAAGTCGCTTTTTGTTGGATTCATGAAAGCTCCTTGACATAGAGGTGCTGTTGTGATTTTGGTGTTGATTTGATCGTAGGAAGCACTAGCACTTCAAACCGTTGCTCACGTTCTAGATATACGAGTGTAATTACATCGCCTATTGCCACATTTTTAGAGGCTTTTACTGTTTTTCCATTGATAAGGACAACCCCCTCTTCAATCATATCCTGAGCTACTGCACGACGTTTGGTGAGGTTGACCGCATTTAAAAATTTATCGATACGCAAAAAGTATTCCATTTCTATATAGTTTTGAGGTTTTATTGTAGATTAGAATAGCTAAAACGGAGATAAGAAAATGAAAAAAATATTTTATTTTCTTATGATCGGCGAAAGGATAGGAAATTTGATTCAGACTCCTAAAAAGTGCAGCAAAATCAACTCGCGAATCCGCTTTTAAAGTTTTCTTTTTGTACAACAATCTGTTTTTGTTTCTCTTTGCGCGCCGTGTCTTTTTCAACGAAGATTTTTTCACGGGTTTTTGGATCCATCTCTGTGTAATACATCACCGCAGAGTAGGTTCCAGGGGTCGGGGTAAAGACCTGTGCTTGTTCGGGATTCATCTTGAGTTCATCGGTGGTAAAACGCTTCAGATCGTGCATATCTTTCTCCGTACATCCCGGATGGGCGGCGATCAGATAGTATGTCAAAAACTGCTTTTTCCCCTCTTCTTTGTTCAATTTATCGTAGAGTTTTTTGAAATCAACAAGGGTTTGTTTACCGGGCTTATTCATTAAATGCAACACGTGATCTGACGTGTGTTCGGGAGCAACTTTCATCTGCCCTGAAATGTGATGCTTGACCATTTCCTTCAAATACTCATACCCTTGGCGTTTGTCTTCGTTAATCAGGTCATACCGTACCCCTGACGCGACAAACGCTTTTTTAACACCTCGCACTTCACGGAGACGGCGGAGGAGATTGATAATACGTGTGTGATCGACTTTCATCGATTTGCACAGATGGGTATCATCAACGCACCGCTGATGAGCGCACGTACCGTGTTTGAGCTTTTTATTACACTCATATCCGTACATATTCGCCGTGGGACCTCCAACGTCGCTAATAATCCCTTTAAAATCTTTATATTCGGTAAACTGTGTCGCTTCAGCGAGGATAGATTCTTCGCTACGGGTGCGAATAGTGCGTCCTTGATGGACACCAATGGCGCAAAAGTTGCACTCTCCCCAGCACCCTTGATGGGTCATTATCGAAAATTTGATCGTCTCCAAACATTTCACCTCTCCTTGCGGACGATGATAGGGGTGGAGTTCGCGGGTAAAAGGGAGTGCGCTGACCGCATCCATTTCATTTTCGTCGAGATAATCGGCAGGAGGGTTTTGGATGCTGTAACGCCCGTCCACTTCTTGACACAACCCCATCGCACTGATAGGATCATTGTGATCGTAAAACGCATCAAAAAGGTCGATGTATTTCTCTTTGTTCTCCAAACACTCTTTATGAGACGGCAGGGTTAAATATCCCTCTTTCGGCTCTTTTGAGATATAACACACCCCTCGTATATCCTGTGGTGATTTCCCCTCTTCGAGTGCTTTTGGAAGGGCAATAATCGCCCCCTCACCCATTCCGTAGATCAAAAAATCGGCTTTGGCATCAAAAAGAATCGGTTTGCGGAGTTTGTTACTCCAATAGTCATAATGGGTTACACGGCGCAAACTCGCCTCTATTCCCCCTAAAACAATCGGAACGGTATCTTTAAAATATTGACGGATAAGATTAGTATAGACAAGCACCGCGCGATCGGGGCGTTTGTTGTTGACCCCTCCGGGGGTGTAATCGTCGCTGTTGCGAAATTTTTTGGTTGCCGTGTAGTTGGAAACCATCGAATCGACACTTCCGCCGCTCACTCCCCAAAAGAGCCTCGGCTCTCCCAACCGTTTTATATCGACATCGCTATCAATATCAGGCTGTCCGATGATACCGACACGATACCCCTCGCGCTCTAAAATCCTCCCTACCGCTGCTATCCCGATAAAAGGGGAATCGATATAGGCATCGCCGTTGACGAGGATGACATCGCACACGTCCCAACCCCGGGCATCCATTTCGGCGCGGGTTGTGGGTAAAAATCGGAAAGTTTCAGAAGGGTTTGTTTTCATAAACGGATTGTACGGTTAAATCTCTTACAAGAGGCTATGAGGTACGCTATAATAATTTTTGAAAAACAATCTAAATCAAGATTATGAGAAAATTATTAAAGGAAATTCATGAATGAGCAAGGGAATATTTTTATACTAATCGCGGTTGTTGCCGCTTTCGTTTTTATCCTCACCCGAAAGAAGAAAGACCCGTCATAACAAGGTGACGGGTTATGTAACATATACACAAGATTATGTATGTTGTTATTGGTTAAATGCACCTTTTAACTTCTGGTATATTCTCTCAAAGTCGGTTGAATAGACTCTTGTATGAGCAATTGAGGTAATAAAATTCGTATCTCTCTCCCATCGTGGAACGAGATGCAGATGTATGTGCTCCGCAATTCCGGCTCCCGCCGCCCTTCCCAAATTCATCCCGATATTAACACCGTGCGCACCGAACTCTTCTTTGAGGATTTTGACCCCTTTTTGTGCCAAGGCAGTGATATGCAACCAAGCGGCAGGATCAAGGGCTTCCAGTGCATCGGTATGATGATGGGGGATAATCATAAAATGGCCCGGAGTATAGGGGTAGCGATTCATGACGATAAAACAATCTTCATCACGATACAGCACATGGTGTTCTTCATCCATAAGGGGATTTTCACTGATATGACAAAAAACGCACCCCTCTGTTTTTGCTCCTGCTATGTACTCGTTTCGCCATGGGGCGTATAAAATATTTTCCATTAAACTTCCTAGCTTATAGTTTGGATTAGACGTTTTCTGGTTTACTAAATAAAATTCGGTGCGTCATTGGCGAATAAAATAATATCCCCTGCTCTTGTCACTTCCCCCAGCGTTTTGACCATCAGCGATTTATCGGAAAGGATAATTTTTTCAGGGACATTCAGCTCTTTTTCAAACTGAGCAGCATTCAACGCGCCTGTGATAATTGCAATATCAAATACTCCATTAACCGCTTCGATCAATTGGCTGTTTAACGCTTCCGTACTCTCCACCAGTCCTGGAGTGACAATAACTTTGCGCCCCGGATGAAGGGAACAAAGACGTACCCCCTCTAGCATCCCATCAATATTGCCGTTATATCCATCATCGAGGATAATTTTGCCTCCTGCATCAATCCGTTCCAAACGATGTTCAACACTTTTGAGATTTTTGACGGCCTTTATCATCTCATCACTGCTCATCCCCATCTCATCAGCAATTAAAAGTGCTGCATTGATATTCATCGTTTGAAATCCACCCAAAACCTGCGTATGAAAGTGGTGCATTTGATTATGGAGCATCAGATCAAAATCTGTCCCTTCCAATGTGGCATCAAGATTTACAATATCGTCACCAAAAAAGATCACATTCTCATGCGGTACGTCTGTTACCGACGTATGGATAAACGCTCGTTTGAGTCGGTTGGAGTGGACAATTTCGAGTTTGGTTTGTACAATCCGCTCGAACGTTTTAAAATATTCAAGATGCTGTGGCCCCACTTTACCCACGACAACAATCTGCGGATTAAGCAACTGTGTAATCGCGTAAATATCCCCGATTTCACGTGCCCCTGCTTCGCACACATAGACTTGTGCGCTTGTAGGCAACGATTCATTCACATCCCGGATGATACCGCCAAGGGTGTTGACACTGCGCGGGGTTGCATAGACATTGAATTTGGTCGATAAAATCTGTGCGATAAAATTTTTCATCGACGTTTTGCCGTAGCTCCCCGTGACACAGATAATCGTCAAATTCGGTATGGAGGCAATTTTTTTCATCGCTTCGCGCTTATACGCCTCAAACAAAAATTTCTCCGTTGCCCATGAGAGAGCATACGTCAACACCAATGGCAAGAAAACACTGTACGTTTCACTTAAATCTGTCAAGGTAAAAATGAGATTTAAAAAAACAGTAATCGAGAAAAGAAGGATTAAAAACCGTTTTACCCGCCACGTCATTACGAGCTTTTTATCCAAACGATAATGCCAAAGCGCCAACAAAGGGAGATACGCCACAAGGACCCACGGCCCATACGTTCCCAGTCCATAATAAAGGATAAAGGGGAGGACAAAATAAAGTGCGTGCCACCACGATTTATGATGACGAAGAACAACCCGTTCTATCCGGTAATCGTACCATTGAAGATTGGTAATCAAATACCATCCAAGCGCCATAACAAAAATGATATTCGTCGCAAATGCTATTAGCTGTGTATTATCCATCAATTATTTTCCTCCTGTATTCAAACTTTTCTCTATCTCATTGGCAATCGATTTCCCCTCTTTAAAGAGAAAATAGTGATCTCCCTCGTAAGCGACTAACCTCGAATTTAGTACCATTTTTTGGATCTCTTCACCGCTCCACAAAGGTGTTGCCGTGTCTTTTTTCCCAAAACACAACAATGCATTATTTTTGAATGCCTTGAAATAATTGCTGAAATCTTCGTTGACGACATTTTTGAACGTTTGATACATTTCTTCAGACATTCCCTGTGCATCTGGAGAAACGAAAAAACGGCGTAACGAGGTAAGACCCGACAATTTCAACACTTTAAAAAGTGCTATCTTGGCACGTATTTTAAACGGCTTTGGGATCAAAATTCCCGCTGATGCGACCAATACCAAAAGATCGGGGTTGAGAAGTGTGGCGACTTTTCCTCCGAACGAATGACCTAATACAACCGTTTTATGGGCACCTATTTCACGTAAAAGAAGTTCAATAATAGCAGCGTAATCCTGCGTCGTGAGGGGAACATCACAGCTACTCGACCCGAATCCGGGCATATCGATGTAAATGTGGCGAAAATTGGGGAGAGTATTTCCAAAAGCCTGCTTCATCAACGCTTTCGAAGAGCCCCAGCCGTGCAAAAAAACAATATCTGTATTCTGCGCAGGATTGAGAATTTCATAGCTAATGGCGAATCCATTGCCCTTATAGAGGAACGATTTTAGTGCCACGTTTATTTACCCTTGGCTTGCGAAATGGAGTGAATATAATCGTAATTCACCCGAATCTCTTTTTTTGCAGGGAGGGAGGCTAGCAGTTTTGTGATGGAACCGCTGAAATCTTCAAAAAGATAGTTTGCCATCGAACCCGGTATCGGATTAATCTCATTGAGATACACTTCACCCTCGATCTCGAAAAAATCACATCGGATAAGAGCCCCTTCAAACAGCGGTGTATAGATCGTTTTAAACGCCGCTTGGAGCTGCTGTACCAGCGTATCAGGAATAGATGCCTCCGCTACGGTGCTGGAGCGGGAAAAATCGAGATATTTTTTCTCAAAATCCAAAAACTCCGCCTTTTGAGGCTCTTCAACGATAGAGTAGGTAATCTCGCCGCGCGCACTGAAACCGGCAAGATTGTACTCTTTTACACCGCCGATAAAAGGCTCAATAAGCATTACATCATCAAATTCAAATCCCACATCCAATGCATAGTCAAGCTCGCTTGCGTCACGCACAATACTGACTCCGATAGAGCTTCCAAGGCGGGAAGGTTTCACGATAAAAGGGTATGGGGTTGCGATAGTGTTGCGCTTCTCTTGGGTAATGGCTTCAAAAGGGAGTGTCTTAACACCCAATGAACCGGCGAGCCATTTGGTGTAGTGTTTGTCAAAACTGAACATCGATGCTTCTTTGCGTGGTCCGATAAAAGAAATACCGTAAAAATCAAATAATGCAGCAATAGAACCATCTTCACCGTCCCCGCCGTGAATGATGTTCAAAACAGGCATCGTGTGCATTTTTGAACCGAACAATCCTCGTTGCTCAAAGCCCCCTTTAATCAGATTCAGCTGTGGCATCTTCAGATGTTCTCCGCGAGAAAAGGTAGTCGCTTTCATTTTTGAACCCTCAATAAGGTAAAAACGGTGATCCTGATCGCAAAAAATAAAACTTAGATCAAACCCTTTGAGTTTTCCCTTGACGGTAATCGCACTGACGATACTGATTTCGTGCTCAAAACTGGCACCTCCAAATAAAATAGCTAATTTCATACTCTTCCTTTTAGAATTTTTGCAGTTGTTTTAACGCTTCTTTGACAAGCATTGCTGTATCGGTAGCGCTGCATTTGCTCAATGCGCTGACGATTACCTCTTTTTTGAATCCCAGTGTCTCTAACGCCATCAACGCTTCACTTGAAGCACTGGTCGTAAACGACTCCCCTTGTAGCAAGATCGCATCAAAACCTGCGAGCTCAACCATAATCCGTGCTGCACTTTTGGGTCCGATCCCCGGGACTTTTTTCAAAGCGTTCACATCTTTGGATGAAATAATACCCGCAAACTGCTCCGGCGTAAAGGTCGAACAAATCGCGAGAGCCGCTTTAGGACCAATACCGTTGATTTTAAGCATCCCCTCAAAGAGGGTCTTTTCACTTTTTTGGGCAAATCCGTAGAGCTGCTGAGCATCTTCGCGAATAATATGACTGATATGAAGTCGTACCTGAGAGCTGTTCAACGTCGAATAGGTATGCAAGCTTATGAAGACTTCATAGATAATCCCCTGCGTCTCCAAATGAAGCAGTGTTGGCTCTTTGTGATCAATGTTTCCGATAAGTCCTACTATCATTTACTCAATACCTTTATTGAAAATTCTCCATTTTCATCTTGATGCAATCCCAAAACAGACTCATCGCTACCATCCATGGGAAAATACGTAACATCAATAGGGGGATCAATCAGTTTAAAAATTACTTCATTATAGTTATGCCAACGGTCATGATTAATAATCCGTGCATCAAATATTTCATTTTGCAACGAGGTATGCTGTTCACGAATTTTGGTAAAGTGTTCCAGTTTTTCACGGTGTTCTTCCCGTAATAATTCAAGCTTTCGCTGAAATAATTGAAATTGTTGATATTTTTGGGTGTATGCAACAGGGATTTTAATATTATTTTTTTTATATTGAACCAATTTTTTCTTAATCTCTTCAAAAGACCCCTCATTTTCCCTCATCGTTTCTTCATACCCTAAAAGCTCTTTTTCGGATTGTTCAAGAATTATTTTTGCCGCTTTGATTTGTGCTATATCCTTCTCTAAAAGCTCACGTGGCTTATTCAAAAGAGGATCAATGGTTAAAATATTTTCTCCGCCCTGAATTCTTTTAATCTCAATACGGTGGGATGCCGTTAATTGGGTATGCGATCCCAACATCTCGATGACTATCTCTTTCGCATGTACTTTTCCCCCAACTGCCTGCGTGATAAGTACCCGCTCTCCCTCTACGATACCATGCTCTAAACGGGTGATATGAATCTCTTTTCCATACGCTTTCCCCTTGTGTATGTTGATAGAGAGTTCATCGGCTGAGACCGTTGCCGTACTATGCACCTGTCCCTCAACCGTCGCTTTGTGCGCGGTTACTTTTGCTTCAGGTCCAACATTTCCATCTATATGGATCACATTGACCGTCACTTCCATCCCTGTACCAATGGCATCTTTAAGAAAATCTTTTTCTTTGACATTGATTGATACATCTGCATCGAGCTGGGTATCTATCGATCCCGTGGCGCGAAAACTGATCTCTTTAACATCTATTTCGGTTTTAATATCGTAAACACTGTTCTCATGCGTGACATACCCTCCGACAACAGCTCTCCATTCTATGCTCTTTTCCGTCTCACTTTGGTTGATTTTTTCACCAATCGTAAAAGTAGGCTCGTATCGAACTGCTGGCTCTTTTGGCAGAAGCAGCTCTCCTCTGACATTGCGCCCGATCTCCCCTATTAGGGGTTTAATATATTCTATCAAAAGATCATTTTTAACCACGCTTGCAATGTAACCCCGTTTGGCATAATCAATCCGACCCGCCTCATCCATATTTTGATCTTTTTTATCGTAATGCAATATCAGCTGATCATCGATCGTTGCAACAGGCTCATAACCCTCCGCTACCAAATAGCGCTCCTGCGTCTCAAATCGATAATTTCCATGAATACGAATTTGTGCGATGAGCTCAGCTAAATTGGGGCGCATGATCGTATCAAAAATTCCAATCATCAAATTGGCTCGGAGTTTTTTCTTTTTAATCAGCTCAAAAAATTCCTCCTCAAATGTCTCGCTGTAGGTCGCATTGCTGCCTGCTTTAATCGTTAAATAGATTTTACATAACGTAGAATTTCCGCCGATAGAGATTTCCAATGAAGGTAAAGGTTCTTTAATAGAAAAAATTTCAATTTCATAAATTTGTTTGAGCTCAAAGTTTGGACTCAGATACATCTCTTTAGTGATACCCGCAATCTCTTGCGCCGTTACCAACTCAATCCAATCATCGCCCTCATTCAGTATACGGATAAACGTTTGCGTCTCCAATACTCTAAAGTCAAGCGTTTTAATTGACACTTTGTGATTTTCAGCCACACTGAACAACTCTTTGACAATATTGCTTGTACGCATAACAATAGAGGGGATGGTTGCTGAAGCTGTTGATGTCACTTTTTTGGTTGCAAACAAAGCCATCATTATCCTTTTCAAAAAGATAAGCTATTTTAATCACATATCGGTTAAACTTACGTAAATTTTAAGAAACGGTTCATTATCTATGTTCAAATCCGTATTTTCCAACTCTTTTGGTATTCTTATCTCTCGCGTCACAGGTCTTTGCAGAGATATTTTGATGACCTCCGTTCTGGGTGCCAATATGTGGAGTGACGTTTTTTTAATGGCGTTCAAATTCCCCAACCTTTTTCGACGTATCTTCGCCGAGGGGTCATTCACCCAAAGCTTTATGCCTTCTTATATCGCTTCGGGGCAAAAAAGTGTTTTTGCTGTTGCCATTTTTATCCGTTTTATGGCATTTATCGTCGCTTTATCCTTTTTGGTAACCCTGTTTCCCGAATTTTTTACGAAACTTTTGGCGTGGGATTGGGGTAAGGATCTCATTAGCAAGACGGCACCCCTTACGATGATTAATTTTTGGTATTTGGATCTCATCTTTATCGTCACCTTTTTAGGGACACTGCTGCAACACAAAGAACATTTTTTTACGACCGCTTTTTCGACCGTTTGGCTCAATATCGCTATGATTACGGCTCTGCTTCTTTTCAGCAAAAGCGATCCGAAAACCATCGTTTATGCCCTCAGCTTTTCGATTCTCATAGGGGGAGTGTTTCAAGTCGCCACCCATCTGTATTCCATACGTCAAAAAGGGCTTTTAAAGATTCTCGTAGGGGGATGGAAATACCGTAAAACCAAAGATGTAAAAGAAGAGGAGTCCAAATTCGGAGCCCTCTTTTTCCCCTCGCTTTTGGGGAACTCCACGGCGCAAATTGCCTCATTTATCGACACCAGTTTGGCTTCATTTTTAGCGGCCGGTTCAGTATCGTATCTTTTTTACGCCAACCGTGTTTTTCAGCTCCCGTTTGCCATCATCGCGCTGGCCATAACCACCGCATTATTTCCCACCATCGCCAAAGCAATCAAAAATGAGAACCATACCCTCGCCTATAAAAATCTACACAAATCGTTTTGGCTGCTCAGTGTTCTACTAGGGCTATCCGTTTTGGGTGGGATGTTATTGGCTGAGCCTATCATCTGGCTTTTGTTTGAGAGAGGTAATTTCACGATTTTAGACACCCATAATACGGCAGATGTTTTGATGATGTACATGGTAGGGTTGATCCCTTTCGGACTTGCAAAGCTTTTCTCTCTCTATTTATACGCCATGCACAAGCACCTAAAAGCTGCCAAAATAGCTGCCGTATCCCTAGTCGTTAATGTTATTTTTTCTCTCCTTCTCATGCAACCCATGGGAGCAGCCGGATTGGCATTGGCTGGGAGCATCGGCGGGGCCGTACAGCTTATTCTCACAGCCAGAGAGATAGGGTGGGGGATAGTATATAATCTCCTAAAAACGATATACACTCTCTATTTTATTCTCGGAGTGGGAATTTTTGGGATATTATTTTACCATCTAAACCATTTTTTACTTAACATAATACGATAAAAGAGAGAGTATGTTTATATATGACAGCGTGAAAAAAACAAAATTAGAATTTAAGCCTCTCATAGCGGGGAAAGTATCTCTCTATGTCTGTGGTCCAACCGTGTATGACGATGCCCATCTAGGGCACGCCAAAAGCGCCCTCGTTTTTGATCTGTTGCGACGTGTTATGGAAGCGGATGGGTATGAGGTTACCTACGCACGCAACATTACCGATATTGACGATAAAATCATCAATAAAGCACGGGAGCTAGGTGTTAGCACCGCTGAGATTGCCGTGCATTATACTGCTGCCTACACCAAAGATATGAATGCCATAGGGGTACGTCCTCCGACACTCGAACCCAAAGCGACAGAATCCATCGACGCAATGAGCGAAATGATACAAAAACTCCTGACCAAAAAACACGCCTACACCATCAGCAACGGCGACATCTATTTTGATACGGCAAGCGATAAAAGCTACCTCAGCCTCTCCAACCGCCAAAGCAATGAAAATGTCAGCCGTGTCGAAAAAGTCAGTGAAAAACGCTCCGAAGCCGATTTTGCCCTCTGGAAAGCGGTACATGACGACAGTGTTGCATTCGATTCCCCATTTGGTCGCGGTCGCCCCGGATGGCATTTGGAGTGTTCGGCGATGATAGAGCGGTATGTACGGCAAGGAGAGGGGAAATACGCCATCGACATTCACGGCGGGGGAGCCGACCTCCTTTTCCCTCACCACGAAAACGAAGCGGCGCAAACCCGCTGTGCGACAAATCATGAACTCGCAGCCTATTGGATGCACAACGGTTTTGTGACCGTTGGCGGAGAAAAAATGTCCAAAAGCCTAGGGAACAGTTTTTTTCTCAAAGATGCCCTCAATGCCTACGATGGCGAGGTACTCCGTTTTTATCTCCTCAGTACCCATTATCGCGGCGATTTTAACTTTAACGAAGAAGATTTGATTTCCTCCAAAAAACGGCTTGACCGTCTCTATCGTCTTAAAAAACGGCTTTTCGGATTTACCTCTCCAATCATCGAAACCGAATTTACAAAAAATCTTCTAAACGTGTTAGGGGACGATCTCAATGTCTCAAAAGCCTACGCACTGATCGATGAAATGATCGCATCGGCAAATGACCTACTCGATGCCAATCCAAAAGAGAAAGGGTATTTACAAATGATTCTCTCTTCCCTCTCAACCGTTGAAACCGTTTTGGGATTCGGTGGACAAAATCCTTTTGAATATTTTCAATTCGGGATAGATGAAGAAACGAAAGCCAAAATCTCTACCCTTATTACACAGCGGACAGAAGCAAAAAAAGCCAAAGATTTTGCAGCATCTGATGCCATACGCGATGAACTAACCGCCTTGGGAATCTCGATTATGGATAGCTCAGAGGGGACGTTTTGGGAGATGAAGAGTTGAAGAACGCATTTAAACGATACTGGCCCTATATACAAAATTTCAAACTACACTATTTCTGGGTATTTATCGGGATAATTTTGACCGTTTCGGCAACGTCAGGAACCGCTTACATTATGAAACCGATGATCGATACGATGTTTATCCAAAAAGACTCTTCGATGCTCATATGGATCCCCTTGGGACTCATCGGTATTTACATCGTCAAATCGCTCGGACGCTATATCCAATCGGTCAATACCAACTACATCGGGTTGCACATCATCACGCAATTGCGCACCGTCTTGCTACGTAAAATTCTTTTCATGGATATGAGCTATATTCACACGAACCGAAGCGGAGAGATGATCTCACGGATTACCAACGACATCGGACGAGTCCAGTATTTCGTCTCCAATATGCTTCCGGAGTTTATCCGTGAAACCTTGACCGTGGCGGCACTGATAGGCTATGTCATATATTTGAATGCTACGTTAGCGTTTTATGCGTTTATCGTCCTTCCCCTTTTGGTTCTTCCCCTAATACAAATCACCCGTCGCCTCAAAAAACTCTCCCGCACCTCGCAAGAAAAAAATGCCGATATCGTCAGCCGTTTAACCGAAGTGTTTAACAATACCGAAATCATCAAACTCAATGCAACAGAGAACTATGAACTGGATCGTTTTGAAGAGGAGAACTGGCACTTTTTCAAAATCAATATGAAAGCCGTTTATACCAACGAACTTGTATCTCCCCTGCTGGAAATTATTGCATCGGTTGGTTTGGCATTGGTCATTTACATGGGGGGCAAAGAGGTTATCAACTCTCAAATGACACCAGGGGAATTTTTCTCTTTTTTCACCGCCGTTGGTCTTGCATTTCAACCCGCACGCGGTGTCGGAATCATTTATGCTAAAATGCAAGATGCCCTCGCTGCCAGTGAACGGGTCTTTACCCTTTTAGATTTGTCTAACAGTGTTCACGATGGAAAAGTCGTTTTGGAAGAGCCCATCAAATCAATCCATTTTGCGGATGTTTCACTCCATTATGGAGATAAAATTGTACTCCGTGATATTAATCTTGAAATTCATGAACGTCAAACCATCGCCCTCGTCGGCGATAGCGGAGGGGGTAAGAGTACCCTTATCAATGCAATCGTCCGTTTTTATGATACCTCTAAGGGTAAAATTTTTATTAACGCCATCCCCATCACAGAGTTGACCCAGCACTCGCTGCGCGATCACATTGCCGTTGTTTCTCAGCGTGTTTATATCTTCCAAGACACCCTTGCGGCCAATGTTGCCTACGGACATCAGATCGATGAAAAACGGGTATTTGAAGCCCTTAAAAGTGCCGACGCTCTCGACTTTGTCCAGTCGCTTAGCGAGGGGATTTACACTCTCATGGAAGAAGCGGGTTCAAATCTCTCCGGCGGCCAGCGGCAACGCATCGCCATCGCCCGTGCCATCTACAAAAAAGCATCGGTTTTGATTTTGGATGAAGCAACCAGTGCTCTGGACAACGAAACCGAGCGTCGTATCCAAAACGCTCTAAAAGAGTACACAAAAGACAAAATCACAATCCTCATCGCCCATCGACTCAGCACGGTTGAGCATGCCGATACGATTTTGGTTTTAAAACACGGAGAAATTGTTGCACGGGGAACCCATCAAGAACTCTTGGAAAACTCTACGGAATATCAACGTCTTAGCCGAACATTAGCAAAAGAATAACAAAAGGGTTAACGAACCATTCAACCTTTTTTGAGTATAATCGAATTCATTTATTCTTTTTTTAGGTAGGGGCGCAATGTTCAATTATGAAACTTTAAAACCATGGCTATTTAAACTACAACCCGAAAACGCTCATGCTTTAGGGGCTCTCGTGTTGCGAAGTGCCAGTTATTGCCCTCCCCTTTTCAATCCAATGATTGGAAAATATTTTATTTCTCACCCTTCTCTTACACAAGAGCTTTTTGGACGAACCTTTTTAAATCCCGTAGGCATGGCCGCAGGATTTGATAAAAACGGCACGATGATAGAGGGGACGCTTGCTATGGGGTTTGGATTTACAGAAATCGGCACCCTCACCCCTAAACCACAAGAGGGAAATCCCCGTCCGCGCCTTTGGAGACATATCGAAGAAGAATCGATCCAAAATGCGATGGGATTTAACAATGACGGATTGTTTCGTATTTCCCACCGTCTGAAAAACATTTACCCTTTCAGTACCCCCATCGGTGTCAACATCGGAAAAAACAAAACTACCTCTGAAGAGAATGCGCTCAAAGATTACACGACATTGATCAAAGCACTGCATCCCTACGCCGATTACATGGTGATCAATATCTCCTCTCCCAACACGCCGGGGTTACGCGATTTGCAAAATGAAACATTTATTTCTCAACTCTTCGCAGAAGCAAAAGCCCTCACGGATAAACCAGTTTTGCTCAAAATCGCCCCCGATATGTCGGAAGACCAAGCCGTTGCTCTATGTGTTCACGCCGTAGCCAGCGGTGCTGATGGGATCATCGCGACCAATACGACGGTCGATTATTCCCTCGTCAGTGAACCTGAAGAGATCGGCGGTTTAAGCGGAGAAGTATTGAGAGAACGTAGTTTTTACATTTTCGACGCTATTGCACGTGCACTTTACGGCAAAACAACGCTTATCAGCGTCGGCGGAATTTCTACACCTGAAGAGGCGTATCGCCGTATTCGCGCGGGGGCGTCATTAGTACAACTCTACACCTCCCTTATCTTCAAAGGTCCTGAAGTGGTCGAAGAGATCAACAATGGACTTATCGATTTACTTTCTCGTGACGGTTATACTTCCATCACCGAAGCGATCGGTGCAGATCGGGTATGAAAACACCGATTATCGCATTATTTTTGACACTAGGAACCCTTATGGCCTCATCATTGCCTCACTATGAAACCAAAACCCTCGATAACGGACTGAAAGTCGTTGCTATCCCCATGGAGAACAATTCTAACGTTATCTCTACCGATATTTTTTATCAGGTCGGAAGCCGTAACGAAGTGATGGGAAAAACGGGTATTGCCCATATGCTCGAACACATGAACTTTAAATCGACCAAAAACCTCAAAGCGGGTGAGTTCGATGAAGAGGTCAAAAGTATCGGGGGGATGAATAACGCTTCCACAGGGTTTGACCACACCCACTATTACATCAAATCCAGCAGTGAGAATATGGGCAAATCCCTTGCACTTTTTGCGGAACTTATGCAAAACCTCAACCTTAAAGACGAAGAGTTTCAACCGGAGCGTAACGTCGTAGCCGAAGAGCGCCGCTGGAGAACAGATAATAATCCGATGGGATATTTGTATTTTCGCCTCTTTAACAGTGCTTACGTCTATCACCCCTATCACTGGACGCCGATTGGATTTATGAATGATATACAAACATGGAGCCTTGAAGATATACAAAAATTCCACGCCACCTATTATCAGCCTAAAAATGCGATTCTCGTCGTGACAGGAGACATTAAACCAGCTAATGTTTTCGAAGAGGCGCAAAAGCATTTTGGAGAAATTGCCAACAGTGTTGATATTCCAAAGGTCATTACCGTCGAACCCGAGCAAGATGGAGCGCGTCGCGTCATCGTTCACAAAGAGTCTGAAGTAGAAATGGTCGCCATCTCGTTCCCTATCCCGAACTTTCAGCATGCCGACCAGCCGAAGCTCTCTGCCATTAGCGAATTACTCAGTTCAGGAAAAAGTTCACGTCTCTATAAAACCCTTGTTGATGAGAAACGGCTCGTAAATCAAATTCATGCCTACAATATGGAAACCATTGACGCCGGTGTCTTTTTGTTTTTAGCCATCGCCAATAAAGGGGTAAGTGCCGAAAAAATCGAAAAAGAGATATGGAAAGAGATAGATAAACTCCAAAAAAAGAGCGTTAAACAAAGCGAACTCGATAAAGTCAAGATCAACACCAAATCCGATTTTATCTATTCATTGGAGAGTTCAACCTCTGTAGCTGAGCTTTTCGGAGGGTATCTCTCCCGCGGTGATCTCTCTCCACTTGAACGGTATGAGGATGCTATTAACGCGCTGACCGCCAAAGAGATACAAGAGGTGGCAGAAAAATATTTTCAAATCGATAAATCAACCACCATTATTTTGAGAAAAGGTGACAAATGAACATAGTAACAGGTTCGACAACCGCATTAGTAACGCCGTTTAAAAATGGAAAACTCGATGAACAAGCGTATGCAAATCTAATTAAAAGACAAATCAAAAATGGTATAAACGCTGTTTGTCCTGTCGGAACCACGGGTGAGAGTGCTACATTAACCTACGATGAAGACAGACGATGCATAGAAATAGCTGTGGAAGTGTGTCGCGGAACCTCTACAAAAGTTTTAGCCGGTGCAGGAAGCAACTCCACAGCAGAAGCGATGGAGGCCGCAAAAACGGCGCAAAAATGTGGTGTTGATGCTATCTTTTCCGTTGCACCGTATTACAACAAGCCTTCACAAGAGGGACTTTATCAACATTACAAAGCCATTGCCCAGTCTGTTCCAGAACTTCCCTTTATGCTTTACAATGTCCCTGGACGAACCGGTGTTGACATCAGCGCCGACACCGTTATACGTCTTTTTGATGATGTGAAAAACATTTACGGCATCAAAGAAGCAACGGGAAGTTTAGAACGTACTATCGAACTCCTCTCACGAAGACCGGAACTCAAACTATTTTCGGGGGACGATGCTATCGATTTTCCGATACTGGCAAACGGTGGAGCAGGTATCACGTCGGTTACCTCAAACTTGCTCCCTGACTTAAAAAGCCAATTGGTGTCGAAAGCATTATCGGGTGATTTTGTAGGGTCAAAAGCGATCAACGATGCCCTTTTCCCGATTAATAAAGTTCTGTTTTTAGAATCAAATCCTGTTATGATCAAAGCGGCACTCTATATCGCCGGACTCATAGAGACGTTGGAATACAGACTTCCTTTGGTTCATCCAAGTTTAGAGAATATGAAAAAACTAGAAGTCATTATGAAAAATTACACTATTCAAGGAGCCTAATTGTCTATTCAAGGAAAAACCCTACTCATCAGCGGTGGAACACGTGGAATCGGAAAAGCGATTGTTTATGCATTTGCAAAAAAAGGGTGTAATGTAGCCTTTACGTATGCGTCAAGCGCCGATACGGCAAATGAAATCATTGCGGATATAGTGTCACAATACGGTGTTAAATGCAAAGCGTATCCTCTTAATATTTTAGAGCCAGAAACGTACAAAAATGTCTATGCCCAGTTTGATGAAGATTTTGATCGCCTCGATTTTTTCATCTCCAATGCCATTATCTCAGGGCGTGCCGTTGTTGGCGGTTTTGGTCCGTTTATGCGGTTAAAACCAAAAGGGTTGAACAACATATATACAGCAACCGTTGACGCGTTTGTCGTCGGTGCACAAGAAGCCGCTAAGCGGATGGAAAAAGTGGGTGGAGGTTCAATCATCTCCATGAGCTCTACAGGAAATCTCGTCTATACCCCAAACTATGCAGGTCACGGAACCAACAAAGCGGCCGTAGAGGCAATGGTACGCTACGCCGCAGCCGAACTGGGAGAAAAAGGGATACGTGTCAACTCCGTAAGCGGAGGACCGATCGATACCGACGCTCTCAAAGCATTCCCTAACTATGAAGAGGTTAAATCTGAAGTAGTTCGTCGATCTCCGCTCAGCCGTATGGGAGAAGCTACTGATTTGACAGGAGCTTGTCTGTTTTTATGCGGTGATGAATCCTCATGGCTCACAGGACAAACAATCGTTATCGACGGCGGGACAACCTTTCAGTGATATTCAATATCCCCAATACTTTAGCATTTACCCGCCTCCTTATCGCTCCGGTAATGTTTTGGGTTATCCTAAACCCTCAACTCTTTACCGATCAGGGTTATCATATATCCTGGAGCTATTTCACAGCTGCGCTTCTTTTTGTCATTGCCAGCGTAACCGATTTTTTTGACGGTTACGTCGCTCGTGAACTTGATCAAATCACCATCGTAGGACAAATTCTCGATCCTCTTGCGGATAAAATGCTCACACTGGCTGCTTTTTTAGGGCTGATGATGAGCGGTGAAGCATCTGCATGGGCAATTTACATCATCCTCGGACGTGAGCTTTTTATCACAAGTCTTCGCACCCTCTCCGTCTCTATCGGAATCGACGTCAGTGCGTCGCTCATGGGCAAAGTCAAAACGGTGGTTCAGATGATCGCTATCGGGTTTTTACTGATGCATTGGCACGGCGGTACGTCTATATTGTGGATGGCAGTCGCGGTTACGCTCTATTCCGGCGGTGAATATCTTATCGCTTTTTCAAAAGCCTATCGTAAAAAGGAACACGCATGAGTTGGATTTTTGCTCTTCTCGTCCTATCATTGCTCATTTTTTTGCATGAGCTTGGTCATTACAGCGCCGCCCGTTTTTTCGGTGTCTATGTCGAAGTTTTCAGTATCGGTTTCGGTAAAAAGCTGGCTTCATTCAAATGGCTAAATACCCAGTGGCAAATTTCGGCTATCCCCTTGGGCGGTTATGTCAAAATGAAAGGGCAGGACGATCTCGATCCAGCCGCTATTAGCACCGATAATGACAGCTACAATGCCAAAAAGCCGTGGCAGCGTATTATCATTTTACTAGCAGGACCTATGGCGAATTTTCTCACCGCATGGGTTCTTTTTTATGCCATTGCCCTTGGTGGCCCGCAAGCTCTCTCTCCGGTTATCGGCGCAGTCGTCAAAGGCTCTCCGGCAGATGTCGCGGGAATTCAAAAAAATGATAAAATCCTCTCTATAAATGGGGAAGCTATTACGCAGTGGAATGAGCTCTCCGATACAATCAAAACCTCTGTGAGCACACTAACCCTCGCTGTAGAACGAAACGAAACACAAATTTTTATTCTCTTAACACCTAAAATAACCGAAACAACCAATATCTTCAAAGAAAAAGTTCAACAGCGTATGGTAGGAATAGCCCCGGCAGGTGTTACCCACAGACTCGACCTTAGCTTTGTTGAGACGCTAGAGTATGCATCAGCCCAAACGTACGAAACCTCATTTTTAATCTTCCAAAGTGTCCAAAAACTTGTTACGGGTGTTGTTCCGGCCAAAGAGATCGGCGGAGTCGTGAGCATCGTTCAAATCACCGCCGATGCAACCGCGTACGGCTGGATGAGCCTCTTTTTCTTTGCGGCCCTTATCTCTGTCAATCTAGGGGTACTTAATCTTCTGCCGATTCCTGCTCTTGATGGAGGACATATCATTTTTAACCTCTACGAGATGATCCGCCGCAAAGCCCCTAGTGAAGCCGTTATTACAAACCTCACCATCGGCGGATGGGTTTTATTGCTAGGGCTGATGGTGTTGGGACTTTATAACGACATTACGAGGCTAACCCAATGACAACATTAGAGCAGAAACTACATTTTGATGCTATTATCGAGCGGATCGAAAGAGCGCGTCTACGTGTAAATGACCACCATATCGTCAAAATCGTTGCGGCGAGTAAATACGTCGGTACGGATGAGATTAAAGCGCTTTACGCCATCGGTCAGCGCGCTTTTGGTGAAAATAAAGTACAAGATATGAAAATAAAAGTGGAAGCACTTGAAGATTTGCCGCTGGAGTGGCACTTTATCGGGAACTTGCAAAAAAACAAGATCAATCTCCTCCTTTCTTTGAATCCCCATCTCCTCCACTCCATTGATTCTCTCGATCTGGCATACGCACTCAACGAACGCCTCATCCGTGAGGGAAAAACACTTCGCGCATTGGTACAGGTCAACTCCGCCTACGAGGAGAGCAAATCAGGTTTTTCTCCTGAAGTGTTTACGGAATCTTATGCACAAATAGTAGAAGAATGCCCTGCCCTGCACCTACAAGGTATTATGAGCATCGGCGCCCATACCGATGAAACCAAAACTGTCCAAAAAAGCTTTGAAATCACCAAAAAACTTTTCGATACACTCCCCAATGCCACAATCTGTTCCATGGGGATGAGCAATGACTTCGAACTTGCTATTGAATGCGGTTCTACTATGGTTAGACTGGGTTCTCTTCTTTTTAAACATTAGCGTTCTCTTTCCTAAAAACCCTGCTGATGCATAAAAATTTTGTGATATAATCATATTAATTATTACGAGTAAGGTTATGTGTGGATAAGATACGAATACGTGCAACACTTTTTGCTATGGGTATTGTCCTTATTCTTATCGCTTTTTTTGTCTATTCAATTTTTCAAGATAAAAAACGTGTTTTGGAGGAAAAAATTTCCTCACACCGTGAACTGCTCAAAAATAGCTATGAACTCTCTATTTTTGATACAGAAAAAGGGCTCAACCATTTTGCCTATGAAATGATGACCGATTGTAATATTGTTAACGCATTTGAATCAGGCGACAGAGAGCTCCTCTACTCGTTGGCACTCCCCTATTTTAATGAAGCGCATAAGCTCGGAGAAGTCAGTTTGACAGGGTTTATCCGTTCCGATGGAATCCATTTTTTACGTCTTCTGGATCCCAAAAAATTTGGGGATAACGTTACCAAAAAACGCCCTATACTCGCCGAAGCGATTCGGACACGTAAACCCATTTTATCCCTCGATGTCACCCTCTATGATATTTCACTGGTCAAAATCGTCCCTATCTATAAAAATAAAAAATTTCTAGGGCTTCTACAAGTATCCGCGAAAATCGATAAAGTGCAAGAGCGTCTCAACGCCCATTCCGGAATCAAAAGTGCTCTCGCTTTCCATACCGGCACCCTTAATAGCGTACTCCCCAATAAAAATTTAAAACACTACAGTTCATACTCGATTATCTCTTCCAATGACCCCCTGTTTCAACATCTCCCCGATAACTATGACTTTGCCTACTCTATGCGCCACGATATCAATGGACGCACCTATATCCTAGCTTCTCGCAACCTCCTCACCTACACCGATAAGCCTCTCGCAAAAATGATTTGTGCCCTCGACATTACGGAAGATGAAATAGCATACAAGCAAGAGATTAACCGTCTTGCCTTTATCAGTATTATTTTACTGCTGCTGCTTGCGGGAATTCTACATATCGGATTCAAAACACTTATTTCTCAAATCAATCGAAAATTTTCCCAACTAAACAATCGGCTGCACCATCAACTCTATTATGATTCTCTCACCTCCCTTCCCAACCGTAAAGCCTTGATCAAAAAGCTTAATAACCAACGCTATTATGCTGTTATCTTGCTCAATATAGATAATTTCAAAGAGATGAATGATCTTTACGGTTATGAAATTGGGGATAAAATTTTGCAGACCCTTGGAAAATCGATTGAACAAATCATAGCCACCTATCCGCTGAAGCTTTATAAAATGCACTCGGATGAGTACGCACTGGCCCTTATGTCAAAAATGGAAGAAGGGGAGTTTGATCTCATGTGTCAAAAGATAATGGATCAACTTTATACTACCCATTATGACGTTGATGGGATCACCGTTTTGATTACGCTGAGCATGGGTGCCGATATTTGCAAGGGTGAAGAGTGCGATATGATCAGCCGTGCCGATATGGCTCTTAAAACGGCTAAGAAAAAAGGGTTCTCTTTTGTTAAATACCATGACAACCTCTTTATCAAAGAGCAATACCATAACAATATTTTATGGAGCAAAAAGCTCAAAGATGCGATTGATGATCAGCGCTTTGAGCTCTACTATCAAGGGATCCATCACACAGCAACCAAAGAGATTTATGAATATGAGGCGCTGATACGTATCATCGATGAAGACGGGCTTATTATCACCCCCAGTGCTTTTTTAGATATCGCCAAAAAGTCACGTCTCTATTCACATATCACCAATTTTGTGATCAATAGAATCTTTCAACAACTCAAAGCTACCGACCATCGCTACTCCATCAATCTCTCTGTTGATGATATTCTTAATCCTGAAACCCAAAAACTATTGTTTGAACTTCTTACCGAATATGCCGTAGGAGATCGTCTCGTTTTTGAAATTTTAGAATCCGAGGGGATAGAGAATTATGAAGAGGTGTCGGAATTTATTTCTCACGCCAAAGCGTTTGGATGTAAAATCGCCATCGATGATTTTGGAACAGGTTACTCCAATTTTGCCCATATTTTACGCCTCAATGTTGATTTTATCAAGATCGACGGCTCGCTTATCAAAAATATTACTACCGATATCGGCGCGCAGGACATTGTCAAAACCATTGTCGAATTTTCACGTCGGCTGGGTATTCTGACCGTGGCTGAATTTGTTTCCACACACGAAATTTATACGTTATGCCAGGAAATGGGGATTGACTACCTACAAGGCTACTATCTCAGTGAGCCTCGCCCGCTTTAAGAGAGGGTAACGACAAACCCTTTCTCTTCTCCAGCATAGAGAGTGATGTCTCCTCCGTGCGCTATGGCAATCTCTCGCGACAACACTAACCCCAAACCATTACCCCGCTCTTTCGTGCTTTTAAACGCTTCGAAGAGCCATTTTTTATTGGCTATAGGTATTCCCGTATCGGTAATGATAAAACGGTGTTTTCCATCAAGATTGTCATGTATCATTGTGACGGTTCCCTCCTCTTCTTCATCCAATTCAATCGCATCAATGGCATTAAAAATAAAGTTTGAAAAGAGCATACTTAACAGATCGTAATCACCGCTAAGTTCAAAATCATCCTCGGGGAAAATAAACACTATTTTTTTGCCATAGCTGTAATAGCCGATGGCATTGGCCAGTTCCTGACGCAGCATCACCCAGCGCAAAGAGCTTTTTTGAGCGCTTATCCCCTTAGAAAACATCAAAGTAGCTTTTATGATCCGTTCAATCCGATAGAGTGATTTTTGTATCTCCGTTACGATCGGCTTATTCTCTTCGATAACACGCTTCATCAACGTGGAGGTAAGCAGTGCAATAGCACCCACAGGATTGCGTATTTCATGACTCAGATGTGCCGCCATCTGCCCCATCGTCGCAAGATTTTCTTTCCGTTTTTGTTCCGTAATATCGGTCGCACTCAGCAGATGCTTCTCGTTATGGTGGGTTGATTTAATCAAATAGGAGCGTTCCAGAAATGTGACCTCATAATCTTCAACATCCCATTGGAGTATATCAAAAAGTTTTTCAAGACCTTTGGCTTGGGAGTTTTGTAAAAACATGGAACCATCACGCTCGACAATCCAAATCGCATTGGGTAAAAACTCGATGACCTGCTCGATCGTTGATTGAAGATGGTCGTACGATTGACGCAGAGCAACATACTCCTCTTCAACACGATACGTCTGATCGATGAGGCTTTTTAGCTCTTCAGCAGAGATTGTCTCACCCATTAATAGTGTCCGATATTCATTAAAATTCTAGTAAGTCCGTACGCGTCTTCACTCCCTGAGAGTTCACGGATCGAGTGCATCGCAAGGGTCGGAACACCAACGTCGATCGTCTCTATTCCCAAACGGGTTGCCGTGATCGGACCGATCGTACTGCCGCACCCCATATCACTGCGAGTGACAAACGTTTGTGTTGCAACCCCAATGCTTTGCGCACACTGAACAAACCGTCCCATCGTGCGTGAGCTGGTCGCGTAACGCTGATTTGAATTGATCTTGATCGCTACCCCCCTATTGAGCAGCGGGGCATGCTCTTCATCGTGCTTGCTCGAAAAATTGGGATGGAGGGCATGGGCATTGTCGCACGATACCATCAGAGAGTGGCGCATCAGTGTCGTAAAATCATCACCCGCTATACGGCGAAGCGTCTCTTCGAGAAACGTCCCCCCGGCTCCGACGTGCGAATCGCTCCCCACCTCTTCGTGATCCATACATGCGATCATCATTGGATACGTACTCTCCATCAATGCACACATTCCCACATAACAGCTCAACAGATTGTCCAACCGTGCCGAAGTGATAAACTCTTCGTGTATCCCGAGAAACGACCCTTTTTGTACATCGTAAAAACTGAGCTCATGCGCAAGCAATTTTCCGCCGCTCTCCCCTGCTTCCTCCAGTATCCACGACTCAAAATCAAACTCCTCCCCACAAGCAATCATCGGGAGAATATCACTCTGGGCATTGATGGAGCGTGACGTGTTAGCCTCACGGTCGAGATGTATGGCGAGTGAAGAGAGAATCCCGATCGGACGTTTCAGGTCAATCAATTTTTCACGCCGTACACCCTCAGCGTCTAAATAGACAATACGCCCAGCGAGGCTGAGATCACGGTCAAACCACGGATTCAGCAACACACCGCCATACGGTTCAACCCCTAGCCGTATCGTCCCCGCACTTTTTTTTACGGGATTGGGCTTGAGACGCAAATGAGGGGAATCGGTATGCGCCCCTACGATCGTATACCCCTTTTCGACGGACGGCGGATAGGTAAACGCTATGATAGAGGAATCGTTACGGGTGACGTAATATTTCTTTCCATCCTCTAGTTTCCACATCTCACACTCATCGAGTTTCTGAAACCCTTTTTCCTCTAAGAGTTGTCCCATTTGTCCCACGGCATGAAAAGGGGTCGGCGAGGCATCAATAAATTTTAGTAACTCTTCGTTAAATTTGCGCATAATCTCTCCTAAAGTACAACTATATCTTCCAAACCGCTCAACTCTTCCAGCAATTTATTATCAACCCGTATTGCCGAATCGATCACGACATCCATCAGCTTGGAAACGACGATAAGCTTCAACACCCGTCGTCCAGGATAGCGTCTGATAAGTGTATAGAGCTTCTCTAAGCTCTCCAGATTATCACTGAGACGGATACGCAGCACTAACGGCTCCTGAGGTGCTTCGACAATCTTTGTCTCCACCTTTTTCGCCTCTCTTTTCGCTTCGGAGAGGGTCATGATCTTGGTGACGCTGATGCGGGTGAACATCTCCGTATGGGTGACTTTGACCTTGAAGGCTATCGGTTCATCCAAATCCATTTTTTCAAGCTGTTCGAGTTTGTCGGAGAAGAGCATCATCTCAATATTACCGTGAAAGTCCATCAGACTGACAAGTCCGAACTGCGACCCTTTTTTGGAAATTTTTTTCGTGATCTCCTCTACTTTTCCGATAAAAATAGCGCTTGATCCGTCGGCGATACTCTCCACTTCCGAAGAGAGGGTATAGTTAATCGCATCAATTTGTTCGCGGAAATTATCAAGCGGATGACCGGAGACGTAAAAGCCCAACGTATCTTTTTCAAATTCGAGGAGGCTTTTCAGCTCAAACTCCTCCATATTTTTAAGGGTGAGTTCAACGGTCATCACCTCATCATCATCACCAAAAAGGCTAAACTGGGCATCTTTTTGCAATGATGAGCTTTTTTTCGCTGTCTCCACCATCATTTCGACCTGCTCGATCAGCGCGCGGCGTGAATAGCCGAAACTGTCCAATCCCCCTGCTTTGATGATGCACTCGATGACCCGTTTGTTCACTTTTTGGGGTTCGATACGGTTGATAAAATCTTGTATGTCTTTAAAATCTCCCTCTCTGCGTGCTTCTAAGATCGACTCTACCGCCGCTTCGCCGACCCCTTTGATCGCACCCAGACCGAAAAGGATCTGATCTTGACCGTCTTTGTTGATGGCGGAAAATTCAAGCTGTGAATGGTTGATGTTCGGAGCACCCAAAAATATTTTCATCCGCTTGGCTTCATCGATGTATTTGACCACTTTGTCGGTATTGTCTTTCTCCGACGTGAGCAATGCCGCCATAAACTCCTGTGGGTAGTACGTTTTTAGCCATGCCGTCTGAAACGTTATCATCGCATATGCTGCCGAGTGGGATTTGTTGAACCCGTATCCGGCAAATTTTTCTATCAGATCAAAGAGTTCTGACGCTTTTTTGTAATCCAAATTTTGTTTTGCTGCCCCTTGGCTGAACTCATCATTATAGGCGGAGAGGTCTTTTTTCTTACCCATGTTACGTCGGATAATATCCGAATATCCAAGACTAAAACCACCGATAACTTGAACGATCTGCATAACCTGCTCTTGATAAACGATGACCCCGTAGGTCGGTTTTAATATCGTCTCCATTGCAGGAAACGTATAAACAATCGCCTGCCGGCCGTGTTTACGCTCGATAAAATCGTCCAACATTCCCGATTCCATCGGTCCCGGACGATAAAGTGCCAATACCGCAATCAAATCCTCAAAAACGCTGGGTTTAAGACGGCGGTTCAAATCCTGCATCCCCGTAGATTCGATCTGGAACATCCCCACCGTCTCACCGCTTTGGATTACATCATAGACTTTGGGATCGTTCTCATCGATGGTGTGCCAATCGATCTCTTTGGCGTAGCGGTGGCGGATCAGTTTGATCGCGCTGTCGATGACATCAAGGGTTTTGAGTCCCAAAAAGTCGAATTTTATGAGGTCAATGTCTTCGAGATAGTTGAGCGAATACTGCGTAATGTAGTTTTCCTCACCGGAGGGTTTGTATATGGGGGTTTTTTTCCACAACGGTTCGTTTGAGATAACAACACCTGCCGCGTGCATCCCCGCATTGCGTTTTAGCCCTTCGAGTTTTTTCGCGAACTCCCACACCCGTGCCGCGTTTGCGTCACTTTCAACAAGCTCTTTGATTTTCGGCTCTTTTTGGTACGCGCCGTCTTCGGTTTTACCCCCTTTGGTTTTGCCGTTGAGGGTAATCCCCAGCTCATCGGGGATCAGTTTCGCCAGCATATCGGCCTGAGAGAGGGGCATTTCCAGTACGCGCGCAACGTCGCGGATGACCCCTTTTGCCAATAGTGAACCGAAGGTGATGATCTGCGCCACCTGCTCGCGACCGTATTTTTGCACCACATACTCGATAATCTCGCCGCGACGCGCCTGCATAAAGTCCATATCGATATCGGGCATCGATACCCGTTCCGGATTGAGAAAACGCTCAAAGAGGAGATCGTATTTCATCGGGTCGATGTCGGTGATCTCTAAACTGTATGCAACCAAACTCCCTGCTGCCGATCCACGCCCCGGTCCTACGGCGATTCCCATCCGTTTCGCTTCACGGACAAAATCCCATACGATGAGCATATAGCCGGGAAATTTCATCTGGTTGATGACTTCGATCTCAAACTCCAGCCGCGCCTTGTACTCTTCGTGTTTTGCCACGGGGACGTGCTTAAGCCGCTCCACCAATCCAAGACGGCAACGATGGATAAAATACTCTGAATCTTCCTCCATCGACAGTCCCTCTTCGAGAGCATATTCTGTGGTAAATTTAAAATTAGGAGGGGTCGGGTTTCCGAGTTTGAGTTCCAGCTGACACTTATCGACGATCTCTTGCGTGTTGTACAACGCTTCGGGAATGTCGGCAAAAATCCGTGCCATCTGTTCGGGAGATTTGATGTAGAACTCATGGACGGAGTGGCGCATCCGCTTGGGATCATCGTAGAGCTTATTCATCCCGATACACATAAACGCTTCGTGATACTGTGCATCGCCCGGGTACGTGTAGTGGGTATCGTTGGTCGCTACGAGTTTGATCCCCGTCTCTTGGGAGATTTGTATCACCTGCTCGTCGATGAAGAGCTGATCGCTGATCCCGTGGCGCATGATCTCCATGTAAAAATCGTCTCCGAAAATCTCTTTGTATTCCAACGCTACCTTCTTAGCCTCTTCATACCCCCCTGCTCCGTTTTTGATGTTCCGCTCGTTTATCGTATTGAGATGCCAGTTCACCTCCCCTTGCAAACATGCCGAGGTACAAATAATCCCCTCGCAGTTCTCTCGTAGGAGGTTTTTGTTGATCCGTGGATAGTAATAAAATCCGTTGATGTAGGCTTGCGAGGAGAGATACATCAGGTTTTTATATCCAATCTCATTTTTGGCGAACAAACAGACGTGAAACCGCTGCCGAACGCTCTTGTCTCCCAGCTCCTCGCCGTTATGTATGTACGCTTCCATCCCGATAATCGGTTTGATCCCCGCCCCCTTCATCTGCTGATAAAAATCGATCGCACCGAACATATTGCCGTGATCGCTCATAGCAACCGACGTCATCCCGAGCTCTTTGACACGAGAAGCGAGTGCCGAAATTTTGTTAGCGCCATCGAGAAGAGAGTATTCGGTATGGAGATGGAGGTGGGTAAAAGGGGGAATCGTACTCATAAAAAACCTTGGAAAAATATGATTGGATTATAGTATGGAGAGGGTAAGGAAGAGCTTTAGAAAATCCCTCTCCACGTGAGGGAGAGGAGGCTAATTTTATTAGTCACCATTAGGGCCATTATGACAGTCGTAACAACTGACCATTTGCCCTTTTGTATACGTTTTCGTTTTTCCTTCAACACTCAATGTTCGTCCTGTCCATGTTTTTGAGAGGACGCTTCCACGATAGTCTGCACCGTGACATGCGGTACAGCTTGCTTTATTCTTTTCCGCAACATCTTGGTGTGCGCTTACAGCTGTTTGTCCGACAGCATGCATACCGTGAGGGCCCCCGGTAAAGTTCGTGGGAACATTCGTGTGACATGTAGAACACTCGGCAATGGTTCCGCTGTGCCCTTGCAAGGCGACACTTTGGACATTATCATTGGCATGGCTGCTCGGATACTCTGCGTGAGTCGCACCGTGGCAGGATTCGCACTGAAGATTGCCATGCCCTTTGCTAAAGCGATAGAGTGATTTACCTGCCATCGGAGTATTGGCATTGGTAGCAAATTTTTGATCGACAGTCGCACGCAATGTTCCCGGAGAAGAAAAAACACTGGTGTAGCGGGTAAAATTTCCCGATGTCGTATTTTTATCATGACACTGCTGGCAGTTAGGCTGATCCAACCACCCCTCGCGTCCTGGCTTGCCGACATCGCTCATCGTACCGTGACAGCTTTGGCAATCGATGGCGTTAGAGCCGTCTGATTTTTTCGCATTTCCCATGGCACCGCGAAGACATTTCGTAACGGAACCTGGATGACATTTATAACACGAATCACGGTTGGTACTGTCATTCATCTTCATATTTGTAGTCGGGTCGATAACATTGGCATGCTTAGAGTGTAACGCTTCTGTTAGAGGTTTGATACCTGGAACGAGTGGCGTACCCAAAGCGTTTGATTTGTGACATGACGCACATAAAATCGGTTGCCCCGCATTGGCAGTTGCTAACAAAGTCCCGTTTTTATAGGTACCGCTCATATTTGCATCAGCAATTGCATTCGGATGTTTATCGTCATGCAGTTTAAGAATGTTTTTCTTCCACTCTTTTTCTTTAACCGTATCGGTTTCCCATCCCGCCGTCGGTTTCGCGGCGGCAACACTGTTGGAGGCGTGACAACTGACACAGCTCATCTCATCGGAGACGGGAAGAACGACTTTTGTACTCGCCAATACGGTGCCAGTAGAATTTTTAGCAACGACCTTGACCATCGGATAGTAATTTTTGGCACCCGTATCATCGTATGGCATCACCGGAATCCCCTCGGCCTCCCACCAACTATGAGTACTGTTATAAGACATCGTTTGGGGAGTATTGCTTTGTGTCTTTTTACCCGTAAGTCCGGTATCAATTCCCAGAGCAGAGGCAGCATCACCGAAAAGTTTTCCGATATAATCCCAAAAATTCGTTTTATCTTTACTGGTAGTATTGATTGATCCGGTCGTATCGGCAACCGCTTCATAAGTGAGCGTCACCCCGCTTGTAACGCTTTTACCACTCGTTGCATCTTTGCTGATGAGATGTGCATGAAGATTGTTATACGGAGGAAGAATGCTAAAGACGGAGTAATCTTTTCCATCCACACAGTGCATCCCCAGATCATTCCATGCGACAAGGGTGTATAACCCATTACCAACCGTTGTCGTTGTAGGCGGAAGGGTATAACCCTCTGAGGCATTAGATGGATCATCTTTATGATCTTCGAAATGTGCTATCGCATCCTCTTCACTTACTTTATAAGATTGTCCTATCGTAGCTTGGATAGCTGCATCATCATCGGTTTTACTCAAATCGATACGATCTTGATTTATAAATGTTTCACGATGTAATTGACTAATAACAATTGTATCGTTAGATGTGTTACCATCACTGTCGAGCGTTTGAAGGGTTTGAAGAATGTTAACCACTTTTGGATCATTTACATTGGTTGTAGCAACTAAATCCAAAGGAGTTATTTTTCCATTTTTAGGTTTAGCCGATCCCAAATAGAGGTTACCGATGTGAAACGTAACCGATTCACCCTCTTTGTAAATAAAATTACCATTTGAGTCAGTAATCCCATTTTGTGTAGGGCTTACAAATTCCAACCCATCTACTGGCGCATCGATAAATGTTGCCGTAGATAACCCCGTCGCCGTATCAACCGTTCCGCCACTTCCTCCGCCACACCCTGCTAAGATCAATACAGCTAGTGCCGATGATATAAGTCCAATTGCTCGACGCATTGTGACTCCTTTTATTAAACTTTATCCGTTATGGTAAACTATGTTTATGAATTTTTAATGAACGCGGAGAACCGATGCATATTTTGATTATCGACGATAACGAAGAGTTGCTCTATGGACTCCAACAGCTCCTAAAAGATGCACACTATAATGTCGATGTCGCCAAAACCCTGGGCGAAGGAAAAGAGAGGATCGATCAAAAAAAATATGATGTCATTTTATTGGACTGGATGCTCCCTGATGGAAGCGGAATCGACCTGCTGGCACGTTTGCGTCGTGAAAAAATCGCAACCCCCATCCTCCTTTTTTCATCCAAAAAAGAGGTAGAAGACAAAGTCGAAGCTCTGGACGGTGGAGCCGATGATTATTTGGAAAAACCTTTTTCCAATATAGAACTATTGGCACGGATTCGGGCACTTCTACGTCGTGAAAGCAGTCAAAAACAAAGTTGCATAAATCTAGGGAAACTGAAAATTGATTTTTCTTCCCGTAGTGTACTCGTGGATAATGAGCCAGCAAAGCTCTCTGCTAAAGAGTTTGAATTGCTCGAGTTACTCGTTCTAAACGCGAATACAGTCCTCACCCGCTATCAGATATCAGAGCATTTAAGTCGCGATTTTGACCACCTTAGTGCTAGCAATATCGTCGATGCCCACATTAAAAATCTGCGCAAAAAACTTGATGCCGATGAACTGATACAAACGGTTCGGGGTGTGGGCTACATGATTGCCCGCTAATTCTTAAATGACCTAAAATGAAATAAAGCAGTAGTCCCTTTTCCTTCTCCCTCACTGCGAATGTATAAATCTCCGTGGAGTAACAATGCGATCCGTTTGCTAATCGCAAGTCCTAATCCACTCCCCTCCACGGTGTTTTGATCTTTCGTGCGCACCTGATAAAAATCATCAAATAAATCCACTAATGCTTCTTCTCTTATTCCACGTCCACTGTCTTTTACCTGCAAAACAAAAAGACCTTCGTGATAATGAAGTTGCACATCAATAAACCCATGCTCCGTAAATTTGATCGCATTGGAGAGCAAGTTAATAACGACTTGCCCTAAAAGACGCGTATCACTCATCAATATCGCCTCAAACACTCCTATGCTCAGGGTAATGTTCAATCCTTTGTCCTCTGCTAGCGGACTTACTAAATCCAATGCTCCTATTACGACATCGATAGGATTGCACAGTGCGAGATGCGGCTCCATTTTCCCCGATTCTGCTTTGGCCAAATCCAATACATTGTTGATAACACCCAGTAAATGGTGGGCGGAATTCTCGATTTTCCCGAGTGTTTCAACCATCGGTTCAGGGGTTTGCTGCTGTGTCATCAGATATTGTGTCAAGCTGAGTATTGAGCCTAGAGGCGTCCTCAGTTCATGCGACATCGCGGATAAAAAGGAAGATTTAGCCTGCAAGGCAGCCTGCGTTTTTCCTAAGAGTTCACTCCTCTCCATACTCATTTGTGTGGTAGCCATAAGAGCGTTAAAGGAGTGTGCCATCCTACCTACTTCGTCGTTTCCTGTTTCGGCTACGGTTTGGGTATAGTCACCTGTCACAGCAATTTTTCTAGCAGTATCGGAAAGCTCGCGAAGCGGCTTGACAATGTGAAGGACGATAATCCAGACTAAAAATGCAATAACCATCAATCCAATACCAAACGCACTCAAAAAAAGTGTTTGAAAATGGGTTAACAAAGCAAGTGCTTCATTTTTAGGCATCGCATAACGCAGTGTCCATCCCTCTAATACTCCACGAAGCATAATACTATCGTACAAATATAGTTTGGTATCAAAAGCGGGATTACCGTTTTTGTAAACACTCGAGAGTGATACCGGGGGGGTAAGCCATCGATATAAATGTTGATCGCTCTTCAGTTGGGTGGTAAAATTTTTCAACGGGTACGACATCACCAGATACCCTAAAAATTCTTGCGTATAAAAGGATCCGTATACCGGCGTAAATAAATAGAGATTCTTTCCAAGAAAAAAATAGGTTTTTCCCTTGATGAGGGCATCATGGAGTGCCTGAGATACGGTAGAGGTTGTCTTGATATGTGCTGCTTGTGATGCAGCGGGGACGGTGTTATCAGGTGCAATCATGAACAAAGAAATAGATTCTCCCAAATCATCCGCTTTTTGTTCCAATATACTCGTGATACGCCGGTCAATATCCCTCGCCACCATATCGTCCATGACTTCAAGATGCGAGAGAAAAAGGAGCTCTTTTTGCAGCTTATCCGTATGCAATTTCAGATCATTCGCCACCGCCATTGACTGTGTATGGAGAATCTCTTGCTCTTTTTTGAGCATCAAATCCGATTCGTGCCCCCACAGATAGAAAAGCAAAGAAACAATAATGATTGCAATACCGCCAAAAAGGGCAAGAAAAAGTTTATATACGATCGGCAGGTCGTTCCAGATATGTTTCATAGCTTACTCTTTTGCCCGAAAAAGTATTTTTAGATGGTATTTTTGAGCAACATCTTCCTCTACATACCCCAAGCTATTATCGACTTTTGATAAAAACTCCGCCACTGCTTCTTGAGATTTGAATACTTTTGGTGCTCGATGTCCGAGGTAATGTGCTTTAAGCCAAGCGTATGCCAAAGTGTCACGATCCTCACTCAAAACATCCTGCTCAAATGTATACCGCAACGGGTGATCAATTCCCAAATTCAACAGTATAATTTTTTGGTTTCCCAATCTAAACCGTTTGGCTAAATAAAGGGCCCGTATATCATCGATCTCCAGCGAATTGACTCTAAAACTCTCCCCTGCTGCAACCACCAGAGATTGGGCCTCCAGATGCAATAACCCACCGCATATCAGCCAAAAAAAGAGTACTTTTTTCATCCTCTACACCTAAAAAAGAACCGAAAATGAAAAGAGACAACGGTTCAAAAGGCTCTCTTTATGCGCTTCAAACTCCCCTTTGAGGGCAACATTATTCAAAGGTCGGTACGTATACCCCACAAGAGCACTGGTGTCATGCGCTTGGGTAATAGGAGCTTTTTCCACTTCCGTCCGTACAATCAGATCATGCTTGCTCCTCAAATGCCAGACTCCCTGAGCGTAGAGATCATACGATAGTTCTCTCTCTTGCGTATCTTCCCGCACGACCGATTCGAAAAGAAAATTCCACTCTCTCTTTTCTAACTTCAATGCAGCAAGTAGATAAAACGCTTCGCGCAAGGATTCGTATCGAAAATACCCTCCACCAAAACGCCATAACCGCTCGTGATCGCTGATATCACACGCAACCGCATAATGTCGATCGACATTAAAATTGTTATACCCGTTATCGAGATCATTATTGTGCTGGAGTGTCACCGAAACACGGCGAAGGGTATCGTATGTTTGACGCGATTCGTAATGAGCCCCTGTCGTTAATTTTGGAAAAAAATCGTCTACGAGATGGGGGCTAGAGGTAGTGTCGCGCAATACATTGATAGGCATTTGATTCCAAAACCCGATATCGGAATTAAATTTTCCGAATCGTAACCGTTCGTTATCTCCGAAAAAATAGTCTCCGTAGAGCCGTTCTGTATGAAACATGGTATTACTGCTCTCGTCAGCATAAAGGCCCGTTTCTTTTTTATAGACGTCTGCGGCTTCAAACTCTGCTAAAAAATCAAAATCATCAAACTCGCCGTACGCCAACAACGCCACATCATCAATACCAAAGGTACGCCTGTTTTTTTCCGCAACATATACGGATGAAATGTACCCGCCGATAATGAGTTGTGAGTCTGCTACCTGCCATCCATCTCCGAATGTATACTCTTCACCATACACCACAGTGCATGCCAAAATTAATGTAAAGATCAAACTATTAACTTTATTCATATTATTATTATATACTGTTTTGGTAGAAGTAATAATATATTTAAGGGGAATATTATTTTTCCTATTTTTGCATCATTACACCAAAACAATCCAAAACCAAGATACAAACAACACAAACAACACAAACAATGGAGTCCGCAATGAAAAAATCTCAGAGAACCGATGGACTCTACTACCGTGTAGTCAGTGCTATTAAAGGCTATTTTTCTTATGTAAAAGGGAGGATACTCGATGATTTTGTGTATATATCTCCTACCCAAGCCTATGCACTTTTGAAAAATGATGAAAACATCACCCTTCTTGATGTCCGTGTGCCGGAAAAATTTGCACAAGAATACGTCGAGGGGGCTATACTGATCCCTCTTCAGGTTTTGTATGAAAATATTTCAATGCTACAAAACGTTAAAGGGGAAAAAATCATCGTCTATTGTCACAATGGAAGAAAAAGTATTGCTGCCTCGCGTATTCTGGTTAAAAACGGGTTTATTCCGCTCAATGTCAAAGGGGGGATAATCCGATGGAAAAAGGAAGGGCTGAGCGTCATTCAAAATTGAGTCATCAAACGAGCTTGCTTAACACTCTATTCAACCCGTCCGCAAACTCCCTCACCGTTTTAGGTGTAATCGCAGAGGGACCTCCCGTGATTTCTCCAGAATTGCGCAGTTCTTCCATCAGATTTCTCATAGCAAGGAGATGTTTGATATTGTTTTCATCGTAAAGCGTTCCACGGGGATCGAGAGCTATAGCACCGATGGTGACGATACGGTCGGCCAGAGGGATATCGGCCGTAATCACCAAATCCGTAGAGCAACAGAGTTCTGCAATACGGTGATCGGCTTCATCGGGTCCCTGTGCTACAATTTCCATCGATACATAATGTACATTGGGGGTAGAAATTCTTTTATTAGCGATAAAAATGGTGGGGATTTGGCGTTTGTGTACTGCACGAAGCAGTATCTCTTTGAGCGCATTGGGAAACGCATCGGCATCGACGAGAATTTTCATCTAGCCTTATCTACCGCGCCCTCTGCTATCTTCGCGTCGCTGTGTATTGCTGCGACCTTCACTCCGATTGGAGTCGCTTCGTCTGGCACTGTCACGCTTTTGCCCCTGAGGCTTGCCGCTTGGGGAGTGACCGCCGCCGCTGTTTCCACGACCGCCTCCGCCTCCGCGACCCTGTACGATAGGCATCGCCATGATGGAAGGATCAGGTTCAAACCCCTCGATAATTTCACGATCGAGTTTACGGTTAATCAGACGCTCGATTCCCTTTAGGTAATCATATTCATCGACACACACGAGTGAAATTGCTTCCCCCTCGTTGCCTGCACGTCCTGTACGTCCGATACGGTGAACGTAATCTTCCGCGATGTTCGGAAGTTCAAGATTGACAACATGAGGAAGCTGATCGATGTCCAAACCGCGTGCCGCGATGTCGGTTGCTACAAGGATTTTAACCACCCCTGATTTAAAGTCACTCAATGCTTTAGTACGTGCTGCTTGGCTTTTATTACCGTGAATCGCAGCAGCAGAAACACCGATTTTTTGGAGATAATCGGAGAGCTTATTGGCTTGATGTTTAGTACGGGTAAATACGAGAACCTGTTCCCACTTATTTTCTTTGACCAAATGACCAAAGAGAGCACTTTTTTTAGCACAGTCCACCAAAATAACCTTTTGTGTGACGAGCTCGCTAGAGGTATTACGACGCGCTACTTCTACGATGGCAGGATTGCGTAAAATGGATTCACAAAGCGTTTTGATTTCATCCGAATAGGTTGCTGAAAAGAGAAGATTTTGGCGCTTTTGTGGCAATACAGAGATAACACGACGAATATCTTTGACAAAACCCATATCAAGCATACGATCCGCTTCATCGAGAATCAACATCTCAACCTGACGCAAATCAATCGTCCCTTGAGATAGATGGTCGAGCAATCGTCCCGGAGTAGCGATAACAATATCAACGCCCTGACGCAAAGCGGCAATCTGAGGCTGAAGTCCAACCCCACCGAAAATGATCGAGCTTTTAAACTTGAGGTGTTTTCCGTACGTTTTAACACTCTCTCCCACTTGAGCCGCAAGCTCACGCGTTGGTGTCAAAATAAGAACACGCACATGTCGCGGTGCTTTTGGATTGAACGGTTTACGAGAGAGTATCTCCAACATCGGCAACGTAAATCCTGCCGTTTTACCGGTACCCGTTTGGGCACCTGCGAGCATATCACGTCCTTCTAAAATAAAAGGGATTGCCTGTGCTTGTACGGGTGTTGGGGTTGTATAACCCTCTTCAGCGACCGCTTTTAAAATCGGTGCGGATAGTTTTAAGTCTGAAAATAACATTAGTAAGTTTCCTTTAGGGTGGTTCAAGCAGACAAACAATGCAGGGTCATGTGAAGACTAAAATATGCAGATATTGAGCGGCTTACGGATTTTTCCGTTTTTGATAGCCGTATTATAGCGAGTTTTTAGCCCAATCGCGTAGCCAACTCACCCTTATACGTTTCTAAATCAAACACTTCTACCTGTGCCACGCCGCTTAACACAGCAGCCTGCGCGACACTGGCGGAGACTTCGACGATCAAACGTTTGTCAAAAGGTTTGGGGATAATGTACTCTTTTCCAAATACGAGGGTCGTTCCATATAGCGCATTCAGATAGTCAGGAATCGGGGCACGCGCAAGCTCTGCCAATGCCATCGACGCGGCTACTTTCATCTCCATGTTGATGATTTTAGCCCGCACGTCCATCGCACCGCGAAAAATAAAGGGGAAACCTAATACATTGTTGACTTGGTTGGGAAAATCGCTTCGACCCGTGGCGATGATCGCATCGGGGCGGGCGGCGCGTGTCTCTTCGGGAAAAATTTCAGGGGTAGGATTGGCAAGGGTAAAGATAATGGGTTCAGGATTCATTTTGGCGATATGCTCAACCGTAAAACTCCCCGGCTTTGAGAGTCCAACAACAACATCCGCTCCCACAAAAGCATCGTCAAGTCTCATCCCATCAGGGGCTAGAAATTCTCTTTTTTGTTCGTTCAAATCGCTGCGTCCTGCGTGGATCAACCCTTTTGAATCGCTCATAAAGATATTTTTAACCCCCATAAAACGGTAAAGCCGTGCGCAACTGATCGCCGCAGCGCCCGCACCGACCACAACCACACGAATGTCTTTTAATTCTCTATTGGTTAATAAACATCCATTCATAATAGCAGCACTTGATATGACAGCTGTTCCGTGCTGGTCGTCGTGCATGACCGGAATATTCAGTCTCTCTATCAGCCGTCGCTCTATCTCAAAACACTCGGGAGCTTTGATATCCTCGAGATTGATTCCCCCGAATGTCGGTGCAATCGCCGCCACCGTATCGCAAAAACGGTCAATGTCGGTCTCATCTACTTCGATATCGTAGGCATCCAAATCGCTGAATTTTTTGAACAATACCGCCTTCCCCTCCATAACAGGTTTTGATGCCAAAGCACCCAAGTTTCCTAGCCCCAAAACAGCCGTACCGTTGGAGATAACCCCTACAAGATTGCCCTTAGAGGTGTAACGATACGCATCATCTGGATTTTTTTGGATTTCCAAACACGGAGCCGCCACACCCGGAGTGTAGGCTAAAGCCAGATCACTCTGTGTGGTAAATGGTTTGGTGATTTGTGTGGCAATTTTGCCGGGGCGCGGGTTTTCATGATAGAGTAATGCGTTGTTATTAAGTGTGTTGTCATTATTCAAAAAAATCTCCCAAAGATAATCTAAACCATCTTACTCCACAATTTCTTAAGAAATATGGTTTTACAGGGAGTTTTCTGCCTCGTATTAAAATGAAATATTTAGACGCGCACCCATCATATAATAATTGTATCCTGCCGCCTGATCCAGTGCATAGTTACCCGTTTCTGCATTCAGTTCCGAGTAAAGTTTTGGGGTAAACTGATAACGCCATCGGATACTTCCGCCGCCATAAAAGTCATTCGAAGATGCGCCATATCGGTCAAAGGATTGGAAACCGGCGTACGGGTCAAGATAATAGGTCGATTTTCCTTCTCGATACTCTAGGCCTGCAAAAAGTTGATGCGAAATAAAATTGTCCGGATCAAAATATCCCCCTCTGCTTTGACGCTCAAAATCGAGATAACGGATGGCATATCCAACGGTCACGCGAGGATTAGAGAGATCAAACACATGTTTTATTCCCACTCTGAGATCATTCGCATCATTATCATCCGAATACGAACGGTGCGCATAACTTCCATAAATCGCATTATGACCTTCCAGCGCCTTTGAGAGGTATACTTCGCCGCCGTTCATGCTAATCCCGTTATCAATCAGTTGGGCCGTATCCAGCAGCGCCTCTCGGTACAGTACCGCCCCGGCTTCCCAATCTCCTTGATAATAATTCACTCCCGCATGGCCGGTCATCATGTTATTGGTACTGTTAGAGCGGTCAATCACGTAACCAACCCCTGCATGCACTCTTAGAGATGAGTACAATGCGGTTCCGGCATTAACACTAAGGGTATCAAAACGATTTGAAAGAGCCCCATTGCTTGCTTCTCCATGCCGATAACTCACATCCCCTGAAAAGCGGTTCATATTGAAATTGTAGGTTGTTCGGATGGTTTTAACGATATTACCGTCACTGTCGTGATAATACGAAAGGGCGGGCAAATCGATCGAATCACTTTTTGCTACCGTCGGAAGTTCACCTTTTTTTGCCTTTTCAATCGCCGTATCAAGCTTCGCCAGATTAATCGTTTGATACCCAAAGCGAGGAATCAGTTTAGCCCGCTCAAGCATCGCTATATCCAGTGCACCGACAGAGAGCTGAGCGTACGCATATCCCAATCGAATATCGAAGTTATCCCCCCGCTCCAATGCTTTTTGATAATACTCCAAGGAATCAGAAGCATTGGAATTCCACGCCAATAGATCTGCTTTGACATGGAGCGCTTCGCTGTTCAAAGGATCTCGTTGCAATACCTCATCACTTAATCGCATCGCTTCCTTCGGATTATTTTTCCAGGATAAAAAACGGGCCAAAAGTGTTTTTACTTCAATATTTTCGGGCTGTTCTCTATGCAGCTGCTGCAATACTGCAATCCCCTCATCGAGCTTATCCACCCACGAATAGTAGCGGGCAAGCTGGATTTTTTCAGCAACGGAGAGGACATTCGGATCGCTTTTTAGTGCTTTTTCATACTGTATCAATGCTTGATCAAATTTATCCTGTACAATTAATCTATCTGCTTCCCGTTTGAGTTCAAAGGCTTCGTTTTTAACATTCACCGAAATGACGGAAGAATTCTCCTGTGCATAAACCGGTTGGACAATGGTACCAAGGCTCAATACGGTACTTAATCCTAGTAAATGAACTATATTATTATGACTCATCGTTATTCCCTTGTTGAATATACTGTCGATACGATATCAGATCTAATTTATAGGAAACAGAAAGACGCGGGATCGCATCAACTCCGTTATTAATGATATTCCAATAATCCTCATTTGACGTTAAAAAATAAACAAATCCCACTTTTTTTGCAATATCAATTTCCTGTTGGCGATATTTTCCAAAAGGCCATGCCATGACAGAGCTTATTTTCCCCGTTTCATGCTTCAAAGTCTCTTGAAACAGTGACAAATCTTCCAAAAGCTGTGATTCTGAAAGTTTAAAAATACGCGATGGCTCATGATGAAGGCGATACGAATGGCATCCCAATTGCACCCTCCCCTCACCTAAGAGATAACGGTACTCATCCCAACTCAGCATGGGACGATTGGTTTTGTAGTGGGTCCATGAGCCTACCGATTCCCCAATAATATTGATCGTTGCTTTAAAGCCATAACGAGAAAGAAAGGGATAAGCATAGGATAAAAAGGAGAAATATCCATCATCAAAACTCAAAACAATCCCTTTTTTCCCTCCGTTTCGAACAAAGGGTTCCACCTCATCGACAAAGAGCGTGGTATACCCCTGCCCAAAAAGCCACTCCATCTGCGAAGCAAAATCAGCCGGCCCAACCGTATAGGGATCTTTTGAATAAGGGTTGATATCATGGTACATCAATACCACTACCGTTTTGGCTTCATCCTTTCCAAAAAGTGAAATATTTCCCCCCGCAACCATCGTGGCGAAAAAACAGATTTTTAAAAAATCACGCCGTAATAACTCTTTCATTTTCATTGATCCTGAACCGAATGCAAATACTCTTTGATCGCACCGTAACTCTCTTTGACCCTTGTATGATAGGTTGGGGTATTCCATTCCTCCCATTGAACCATTCGAACATCCTCTTTTTTGCCGGAACTGGGGACAAAATGGTAAGATTGTGCTGATTGCTTCAAAAGTACGACATGAATCCCCTGTGTTTTACGATAAGCACCTTGATGATCTACCCACAAAACACTTTTAGAACTGGGATCAGTCACGTTAAGCAAAGCCCATGGAAGACGAACTTCGAGTGTATTTCCTTCATAGTAAAAATCACTTAACGAATTAAAATCAGAAGAAGTTGAAAGGAGCGTTCCAAATCTCAAGGGGCTCATCGTGGTAAAACGGGGAGGATAAAACGTTTTCAGATCTTTGCTCAATCGCCGTTCGTTGATACACTGGACCATCTCAACCCATCCCCCTTGTATTGATTCGATGGGACGAATCACCTTGCTTTCGTGATTAAGATATTTATCATACGGTGCCGTTATCAAAATTCGGCTTTTTTGTTTTCCGGAGAGTTCGATACAAAAAGTAAGCGGAATCGGGCTGAGTAATTTATATTGAATGGGTAGGCGATATTCTCCCTGTGTATCTCCGCACGTCCCCAAACCGATTAAAAACGATGACGTATCAAAATCAATCGTTTCACTCAATTTCAGCTGAAGATACAAAAATCCCTCATCGCTCATACTCTTGCACTGCATGGCTCCCTCATACAGTGTTTGCGCCTCATCCCATTCACGATCGTTTCCGCTAAGGGTACATTTTTGATACGGATATCCCGGAACCATTGCCAGCAGTCCAAAGGTCTGTTCAGCATTTTGAGCATTAAACCACAAGGCTCTACGTTCAGAGGGTAGATGATAGGGGACAAACAAACGATTGTTTTTAAACCATTCGTCAAACCAGCTAAAGAGGATCGCTCCTGAGTATCCGGTTTCAAGAATAGTTTTCATCATTTGAACGTTTATTTTTCCCTGTTCCCTCTCATCCAAACCTCCGTGGTTCCAGCCCAATGGATGCCAATGCGCCGCATCTCGGCTTGATGGCACCCCAAACTCCCCTATGACTATGGGCATTCCCTGATGGTACAGCTTAAGTTTCTTTAAATATTCGCCATACGGATTTTTGCTCTCCAATCCCTCAACCAGCAAAAAATCGGGATAGTAGGGATAAACATGATACGTTGCATACAATCCTCCCCCCTGAACACTTCTGAATTTTAAAAGATCCAGGCTCTCGACATCTTCATCCATCTGACACACATCGGGCGGTGCACTTATCAATCCTTGGCGTTTCAACCCCTCATAATACGACGCTTCGCTTTTATGTTCCAACGGATCAAGTGTCGGCCAGTTCACGACCGATACCGGATGGGAATCTCCATACGTACGGGTTTCATAGCCTTGTATTGCATCACATTGCGCTGCGATCCACCGTTCAAACGGCGTCCCCACACTCATCGCAATGTATTCCCCAACATACTCTCCCTTTTCTTGTTTCATTAGGGTGTTATAAAGAGAAACGGCACACGTCTCCCATTCTCTTCCCAATAAAAAAGAGTGGGTCCACTGCGAAACATCGTCGCTATAGTGACCCTCAGGGTTCCCTCTCATGGGTGTGAGTGTCAAATTTCCGTAAATCGCATCCACCGCGTTATGAACTTGCTGGGCAACATACGCACGATACTGGGCTTTGTTAAAATCATTATCATCCGGTAATTCAAGCCATATTTCTTGTATAAGATAAAGTTTTTTTACCGATTCTTGATTATGAATGGCAAGGGCACGATAAAATGCCGGAGGATGGAGGGTATAAATCCGTACCGTATTAAATCCGGCGTCTTGCATCATTGCAAACCATTTGAGATACGTTCCTCTCATAACGGCAAATTCACCGGGAAAAAATCCAGGCAATCCCAATCCGAGATTAATACCTCGAATGGTAAATTCTTCCCATTTTTTTCCTTTTTTTATCTGTATCTGATCGCCATCTACACGAAAAAAAACTCCTCTGCTGCCTACTTTTTTTTCATTTGCTTCGTTCGCATCCACCCTCTTTTGCAGTGCCGGCATACGCGTATCCCTTGTATCCAGCTCCAATGCTTTGTGTGACGCCCATCTAGCCTCCGGCCACGCTTGCAGATTTTCGTATGCAACAGCCAAACCAGACCATTTTTGAAAAGTTTGTCCAGATTCCAGTGCACGTTTAAAAAGATTTACCGCTTCTTGAAAATCCCCATTAGAGAGTGCTTTTGCAGCAAGCTGTTCACTGCTTGACATCTTCTGAACCTAATGTTTTATGGGATGGATGGTCTGAATGTGTTTTTCCCGACTTGTGGACATACTCCCATGAATACGGCATAAAGAAAAATTGAAATATCCCTTGCAAACGCCACCATGCATTGATTTGCCGATACCCGAAATGTTCAATCGATCCATACAACAGCAACAAAGCCAAATGTTTCCATGAGGGATACCGTTTAATGGTCATCTCTTCGAGTAAAATGGTCGCGACCGATAAGAATGTCCCATAGACCAACGCCAAGAGTAGAAAGAGGATAAAATAATGGACACTTAATAGGCCAAAATAGTACGCCAGCGGCATCACCACAAAGCCCAACAGTTCAATGACCGCTCCGGTGGATTCAAAGAAAAGAAAATAAGGGAGCGAAAACATCCCTACCGTTTTGTATTTCGGGTTTAAGATCATCCCCCGATGTTTCCAGCATGCCTGTAACAGCCCCACCTGCCATCGGCGACGCTGACGACCGAGTTGACCTATTTTTTCAGGAACCTCTGTCCAGCAAATAGCGTCCAGTGCATAATCGATCTTATAAGGACGTTTGTCATGGGCGTACAAACGGTGCAGTTTGAGTACGATTTCAAGATCTTCCGAAACCTGCTTGCGATCATATCCTCCTGCTCGTACGACGGCATCTTTTAAAAAGAGGGAAAATGCCCCCGACAAGATCACCGATCCGCCCAATGCATTCCAGCCGATCCGACCGAATAAAAAGCTTCGCAGATATTCGACAATCTGAAACATTGCCAATGAACTCTCCGGCAATTCAGGCACATTACCTTGAACTTCCGGATGATCCATCCCGTTTAAAACCCTGACATCCCCTCCGCAGGCGATTACGGGAACCTTGCTTTCCACGACCTGCACCATGATTTTAAGCAGTGCAGAGGTATCCAAAATCAAATCAGCATCGACAGAACAAAAATAGGGATAATGACTGATGTTGATACCCGTGTTGAGAGCGTCGGCTTTCCCCCCTTTCTCTTTGTCAACTACGAGAAGATTAGGATGTTCTTTGTTATAGTAAAACCCCTTGATTGGTTCGGTTTTAAGTATATCCCGATACAGCTGATCCACCTTCTGAAGGTTATAGGTTTCAATCAGAAGCGTCAATGTCTTATCTTCCGAGCCGTCATTGATCACAATCACTTCGTATGAAGGGTACTCTTGCATCAGAGCAGAAGAAACCGTGCGTAAAATAACATCCTCTTCATTGCAGGCAGGGATCAGAATCGATGCAGGAGGCGTTTCATTGGAATAAAGCCATAAACGATCTTCGGTGTATTTGGCACGGGAGCCTTGTCGCATAACGGTAAAAAGGGCAATGGAGAGTAAAAGAGTATACACACTGTTGAGCAAGCCATAGTAGACCCCAACTGCGATATTAAAAAAAATGATTCCGGAAATAAGATAACTAGTCATTCTCTCCTCCTTGTGGATGGATAAGAAGATGCAGATTTTGTCGAATTTCACCGTCTGGATGGCTCAATGCCATCTCTTTCAAACTTGAGGAAAGTCCGATGGAGTGCATATAAAAGAGGATACGCGCAGAGGAATTATACAAGAGTGATGATTGTGTCAAATGACTCACCAGCTGTTGCACATACCCTTCCAAATGAATCGCTTCACAGATTGCCTCTTTGGCATAGGTATCTTCCCCCTCGATCACTCCGATGATGGTTTCTATATTCTCATCCCCCAGGCTTACAATAGTTCCGGCTGCGGCACGTCTTACTTGCCAATGGGCATCTCGAAGCAACAATACCATCTCCCCAAGACTCTTTTCACAAAAAAATCGTCGTGCCACCGCAATAGCCTGCATGCGAATAAACCACTGCGCATCGTGCAGATGAAGCGTAATCTCATGCAACGTCATTTGAATCCTTTGCAAGTTTGCATTGGCAATCAAGCGTAAACACCGGACACGGATCTCCGCATCCTCAGACTCAAGCATCTCCATCGCAACGGCTACCATATCCTCTGTCACTACCGAACGGCTCAGCGCGTCCAGCGTAACAATCACGGAAAGACTCTCTCCTGAATGTTGAAAATGGTGCAGAACCCTTACCAAATGTTCACGGTACTGTGGCGCAAACATCAGTAAAATCATTTCACTGTTTTTAGGGGTAATAACCTCTTTTTTGAGAATAAGCGGGAAAATAGTAATAATAGATTCCAACGCTTTCTCGCTTCGGATCAGTCCCATCGCTTTGATGATACTGTTCGCCAGCTCCGTTTTATCACACTCTTCTTTCAGCACTTGAAACAATAAATCAACCGACTCTACGCTTTGCATTCGTCCCAAACGATCTGCCGCACGCGCACGCAGAGGTATACTTAAACGCTTTGAGATGAGTTTCTTTTCGTATAACCGAATAAATCCAATCTCTTGAATCAACAGTAAAATTGCCTTATCACCCGACATACATTTCTCACACACAATCTGCTCTAACGCCTCGCGTCCAAAACCATCTTCGCCAACCACACGCTGAAGCTCGGTGATACGCTGAGTATTTCCGCCCAATGCTTCATCTATCCATGTTTGATAGAGGGATTTGAGATGATCGATCTGCGTGTACTGTTTTTTGTGAATCCAACGACGTAGAAACGTCCCTAGAACAATAAAACCGATAGAACATGAGAAGAAACAAACGAGGATGAGAAGTATAATTTGAATATCCATCGTCTTAACCTTTATTAGAAAAGTTAGTATAGTCTTTTCAGTATTAAAAGTCAAAAGGGGAGGTGATATTTTTACTCGCTCACGCACCGTACATGCGCTGTTTCATTTTTAGTGACTGTTGCGACGGAACCCAGTTTGAATCCTACCGCATACGCTTCTTGGCTGTTCAGTGAATCACCTGTCCAATAATAGCGGTGCATCATCGGTCCAAAAAATGTCATATCGACACTCGGACGTAAAAATGCAGTATCGACAATACCGTACAATTCATCGGTTGAGGGAAGTCGCCATAAACGCCCATCGAGAGTGAGACATTCACACATTTCTTTGGCCTGTTCAAAAGAGTATTTAGCACGCTTATTTGTTGCATCGAGTGAATGCCACAGCAGCCCTGAGGCTTTATCTTCCGTCCCTTGAGGCGTTAAACGATAGTCCCTAATTTGTTTTATCTCTGGAGCATTGGTACACGCAACAGAAATTTTTTTCGTTGGAGGGGAGAGGGTAATGTTACGCTCTTTCGGGAAAAAACTGTAACCCAATACCTCAATCACCCCTCCATCACCCTCACTTCCCGTTCCTGTAATGGCATTGCCGGAAATGATTTTTATACCCGACCAATAACTAAACCCCTCGTTAAAAGGGGTCGTTTTAGGAAGAGCAAACAGTTCTTGGATGGATAACGCCCTCCATGAAGAACCCAAATCACGACAATATTGGATGGCATTTTCTTGGGTAAGGTTTTCCAAAGGAGAGAGATGCACCTCAGCATAAGCGGTGAAACTCAACACGCTCAGAGTGAAGAGACTAAATTTTGTCACAATAATCTGCCAGCAAACCGCCGCGAACTCTTTTGTGGGCTTCATCACCGACGAGCTTTTTAACAATAGCCAAACCAAAACAGATCGCTGTTGCAGGACCGCGAGAGGTCATAATATTGCCGCTTTGAACCACAGCGCTATCATCGCCTTTGTATCCCGCAACATTAATCTCATCTTCTACGCTTGGATAGCACGTATACCCCTCTTTGAGAACACCCGCCGCATAAAGGGCCAAAGGAGCAGCACAGATTGCACCGATATTTTTACCTTTTGCATCCATCTCTTTGAGCAACGACTGTACGCCGATATCATGGGCCAATGCTTTCGTACCGCCCCCACCGCCGGGGAGAACAATCATATCGAGATCATCGGCAGTGATTCCTTTTAGGCAACGGTCACACTGCACAGTAATACCGTTGGCACCCGTAACGAGAAGCGTCTCATCCAACGCCCCCAAAATCACCTTTATTCCGCCTCGACGCATTACATCGATCACGGACACCGCTTCGATCTCTTCAAACCCTGTCGCAATGGGGACTAAAACACGTGGCATAAAAACTCCTTATATAAATCTCTATTAACACTCTTCTAAAGAGCGTGTATTATACCAGTATCTACATTTTATAAATACTTAAAGAAACATATAATAACATAAACGAATCATTAAAAAAGAAAAGGAGTCGTTATGTACTATCAAAAAACATGCGGGCTGCTACTTGTAGCAATGCTATCGGGCCATTCTCTTCAAGCAACATCTTCCATGCGTCCAGGGTTATGGGAATACACTTCGACCGTTAAAAGCCAAAATGGTCAAATGGAACAAGCAATGGGTCAAATGGAGCAGCAAATGGCCTCACTTCCGCCCGAACAACGTAAAAAGATGGAAAAAATGATGGCTTCTCATGGGGTTGCTAAAAGCCCTAAAGGGAATACTGTTCAGGTCTGCGTTACAAAAGAGGACGCAAAACAAGGGGTTGCTGTTCCTACAAAAAACGGGCAATGCCAACAGCAGGTTGTTCGCCGTAGTGGCAGCACTGTTTGGTTCAAATATAGCTGCAAAGGAAATCCCCCAAGCAGTGGTGAAGGGGAATATACCATCAATGATAATAGCGCTTACAAAGGGAAAATGACCATGCACACAACAGTTGAAGGGCGCACTGAAGTCGTACAGATGAATCACACGGGAAAATGGATCTCCAACAATTGCGGAAACATTAAGCCGTATTCATCACCTAACTACTAAAAACATATAAATGCTTGTAGTGACGCTACTTCACTTTCTCCATATATTCACCCTCAACGGTGTTTACACGGATAATATCACCCTCTAGCAAGTGATACGGAACTTGTACTACCGCACCTGTTTCAAGAGTTGCCGGTTTCTTGGAGCCGCTTGAGGTGTCACCTTTGAAGTTTGGCGGTGTTTCAACGATTGCAAGTTCCATGATTTCAGGAGCATCAACGCTGATTGCTTTGCCGTTGTGCAAAATGATTTGGACGTTCGTACCGTCTTTTATCCATTTACTCGCATCCTCGCACTGCTCGTATGTCAATCCCAACTGTTCAAAACTCTCAGTGTCCATAAACTGTAGCATTTCACCATCATCGTACAAATATTGCATTGTTTTGTGCTCGATATTAGGAACCTCAAATTTATCACCTGCGTGAATCGTTTTTTCAACGACTTTACCGTTCAAAAAACTTTTGACTTTACAACGGACAAATGCTGCCCCTTTGCCGGGTTTAACGTGTTGAAAATCAATAACTTTGTACGGTACACCCGTAATTTCAAGGCGTACCCCTTTTTTGATATCGCCCATTCCGATGGTTGCCATGAAGATTCCTCTATAGTAATAATTAAACAGATTTTACCCTAATCGACCTTGAATTTCAAATCCACATTAGTTTATGGTAGTATCTTGGAAGTATTCATCCCTTTTTTGACTATTTTAAACTTTCGGACAGTATACTTATCGTATTTATTGTATAAGTATCACAAATATATCACAAGGATGGTAACTCTATGGCACGTTCTTCTCAACGATTGTCTATCGCATTACTCTTGAGTGTTTTAAATCTTAGTGCAGAACCATTATCCTTAAATGATGCAATCACTCTCTTAAAAGAGCAAAACCTAGAGATAAAAGCTGCCGCACTCGATGCCAAAAATGCGCACAATGATCTCAAGATCTCTCAAGGGTATACCTACGGTTCTCTCGATTTTACCCAGAATGTCGTCCGTTCCAATGAGGCGGGCAATGTATTCGGGTTCAAACTCAGTTCACGGGAAGCCGATTTCGGAGATTTTGGATTTTCTGAAGTTGACTTGCAAAATCCAAATCCAAATCTACTTTCCATACAACCCAAAGACCTCAACTACCCCGGCTACCAAAACTTTTTCCAAAGCAAACTCACCTACAGTGTACCCCTTTACACGGGGGGAAAACTCAGCAGCTATGAAAAAATAGCGCAAGAGATGGAAAAAATAAAACAGCTCGATACTGCCAATGTAACAGCGGAAAAAATCTACCAAACCCGCAAAAGCTATTACGATATGGCACTCCTCAACCACTCCATCGAGCAGCTTGGGGTTATACAGAAGAACATCTCCACATTAGAGACAACAACAGGGCAAATGTTCAAAGAGGGATACGCCAAAAAAGTCGATGTGCTCGAAGTACAGGCCAAAAGAGCCAATGTTGAGCGAATGCTGGGCGAAATGAAAGCAAATAAAAAGCTCTTGTTCCACTATCTCAGCTTCCTTTTAAACCAAAACGTCACAGAAATTGTCCCCCCCTCAGATGATCGTGCACAAACGTCGATTAATGAAACCGATGTGTTGAGTAACAATATTGATCTGAAAAAAGGGTCACATGGATTAAAGGTTCGCTCTTCGATGATCGATGTGGCATCCGCCCCATTCCTCCCAACCATCGGAGCTTTCGCCGAAGCTTCCAGTGCGGACAATAGTTTCTTAGGAGATTTTAGCGACCATGCGGGCTATACCGTCGGTGCCAAACTCAGCTGGAATCTTTTTAACGGCGGTATCGATAATCACACGTTGGAAAAAGCACGTATCGATCACCTAAAAACGTCAACGGAAGTGGAACTGGCGAAAAAAGGGGTTGCCCTCCAATATGACAAGATCAAAACAGAAATCGAAAGCTTGGATTATCAAATCGTGAGTTTGCAAAAAGAACTCGATCTTTCCAATGCCATTTATACTAATTATGAGGGGCGCTACCGTGAGAATCTCGTCTCCATGAGCGATCTTATCATCAAACAATCGCAACAAATTGAAAAAATCATCAATCTGCAAATGGTTAAAAATCAACGAAACGAGCGTATTTTTGCCCTCGAAAAACTCAGTAACGGAGCCAACCAATGAAATTATGGATCACCCTACTCACCCTAAGCGCAACACTGAGTGCTGCCGGACTTAGCCTCTCGGGCGTTGTCATCTCAGACAATCAAAAAATGATTACCAGCCGCAATATGGGTTTTGTGACGCAAGTCAATGTTCATGAGGGTTCTCGTGTCCGCAAGGGAGATCTTCTCTACGCTATCGATTCTCGTGAGATCGATTCCGCTAAAACACAAATTGATATGGGAATTGCTCAAGCGGAACTATCACTGCAAATGTACCAAAATCAGTATGAGAACCTCCAGCTTAACCTCGATCGTCATAGACGTTTGTTGAAACAAGATATGGTTTCCAAATATGAAGTTGAAAATCTCGAACTTGCACAAAAAAATCTTAAAAACACCGTCCGCATCGCCGAGCGTCAGGTCTCTCAGGCCAAAGCCCGTCAAAAAGAGATTACCAATCAATACCAATACTTACGTATCGTAGCTCCCAACAATGGCGTTGTTACTGCTAAAAATGTCAAAGTAGGTGAAATGGCCATGCCGGGAATGCCTGCTATCGTGTTGTCAGATTTAAGCAGTCTAAAAATCGAAATAGAAGTAGCCGAAAGCGCCCTTAAAATGGCTCAAATCGGACAAAAAGTCAAAGTATCGATCCCTTCAACAGGATTTGTAGGGATAGGACGGATTAGTTCTGTCATACCAAGTTCCAATCCTATGACCCATACTTTTAAAGTCAAAGTCTCCTTTAGTGCTAAGCAAGCCGTTTATCCCGGAATGTACGCTACAGTCGAACTAAACTAAGGGAGCTGGATGTCATCTCACCATAAACCGTATGAACCCACAGATTCTGCAGGAAAACTTGCACGCGGGTTTCTCCGTAATCCCCTCACCCCTGTTTTGGGTGTTTTTCTCCTCATCATCGGCTACATTGCATTAATAATGATGCCACGTGAAGAGAACCCCCAGATGGTTGTCAGTGGTTCGACTGTCATTATCGCACTGCCCGGCGCAACTGCCTCTGAGATAGAAAACGTCATTGTCAAACCCCTTGAGCGTAAACTCAAAGAGGTCAAAGGGATTGAAAATATCCACGGGATGGCGATGGACAATGTTGCCGTAATTAACGCTGCTTTTTATATCGGAGAAGTAAAAGAGGATTCCAACCTCAAAATATACGACAAAATCATGCAAAATATGGGCATTCTCCCCAAGGGGGCGATGCAACCGATTATCAAACCGCTCGATATCGATGTTGATATTCCCGTCGTATCCGTGGCCTTTTATTCCAATAATCCTGCCATAGATCCTACCCATCTCTACGACCACGTCAAAGAGATACAACACCACATCAACGGCCTTCCCAATGTCGCCGTTACCGATGTCAAGGGGGCAAAAAAACATCAGTTTAATGTCCTCGTCGATCTAAACCGTCTCTCTGGCTATAACCTTTCACTGGGACAAATCGTCCAAGCAACACAGTCTTTAGCCTACAATGTTCCTGAGATCAAAGGGAAAACCCAGAAGAACGAGATCGTAATGATCGGGATGAAAAACGCTATCGACAGTGTTGAGGACGTAGGGAATATCATCGTTGCACAATACGGCGGTTCGGCTATCTACTTGCGCGACGTTGCTACCGTAACCGATGGTCAAGACATTCAAAACTTTAAATCGGCACTGATAAGCTACAAGGATGAAAAGGGTCATTTCTCTACCATGAAAGATCAAATCACCCTCACTGTCTCCAAACTTCAAGGGACCAACTCTGTCATTATTGCCGATGCGGTCAAAGGCGAATTGGAAAAATACAAAGAGGAGATGAAAAGCCAAGGGATCAGCTACGTTATCACCCGTAATGACGGCGAACGGGCCAATGAAGCGGTAAACGAACTGGTGTTTCATCTCCTCCTCTCTATTGTTATCATCGCTATTTTACTCACATTTGTATTGGGCTGGCGTGAATCGCTTATCGTTACCTTTACCGTTCCGGCAATTTTGGCGATTACCCTTTTTATCGCCTACCTCACGGGTCAAACGATCAACCGTATTACCCTTTTTGCCTTTTTGCTGAGTCTTGGATTACTCGTTGATGCGGCAATCATCGTGATCGAGAATATCCACCGTCATTTTCACTCCCCGACAGCAGCCGATAAAGATGTCGATCAGCTTATGATCGAAGCGACCGATGAGATCGGAGCGCCCACCAATATCGCAACTCTTGCCATCATACTGACGATGGTTCCGATGGCGTTTGTCGGGCAGATGATGGGGCAGTTTATGAAGCCTATCCCTGCCAATGTCCCTGTCGCCCTCGTCGCCTCCTTGTTTGTTGCCTATATTTTTACCCCCTATTTGGCAGTGCGGTTGCTCAAAAAACCTGAACACCATACACCCGATCATCATTCAGAGGCTCACTAATGTACCAAAAATTTGAAAATTATTTACTCCACATTCTCCAAAGTTCATCCAAAAAAAAGATGATACTGTGGATAACACTGGCGGCCTTTATCCTCTCGGTTGCGATGATCCCCACGAAACTCGTTATGGCAAAAATGCTCCCGGGCAAAAATAACGATACCTATTCGGTCTATGTTGATTTGCCCACAGGAAGTTCCATAGAACAAACGCGTCAAGTAACCCAATGTGTTACGGAAATTTTACAAAAAGAACCGGAAGCGCTCGACATGGAAGTCTTTTTAGGTGCTGGCTCCCCTTTGGATTTTGCGGGTCTGATTAAAGGGTCTCATTTCAAAAATTCCGAAAATGTGGCTGAAATCGTCCTAAATCTTACTAAAAAACATGATCGTTCGGAGCCCTCGTATATAATGGTGCAACGCCTCCGACCACACATCCAAAAACAATGTGAGAGGATCATCCCTCAAACCAGTATCAAATTTATTGAGCCCCCTGCGGGTCCTCCGACGATGGCGGCGATTGTTGCGGAGATCTATGGAGACAACGCTTCAGGTATCCGTCATTTAAGCGAACGGGTAAAGGGTGTCTTTGCTAAAACAGAGGGTCTTGTGGACATCGACATTATGCAAGATGATATCTATAACAAATTTGAAGTGCGTGTGAATAGCGATAAGATTTCTCGCGCCGGATTGGATGTCAAACACGTTAATGATACTTTGTATTTGGCGTTCGAGGGGATGAACATCGCGGTTAAAAATTCTCGTGAAGCGTCTGAGCAAATCCCTATCTTTCTCGTCCTCGATCCTGAGGGGAAAAAATTCAGCTCCAACGATTTGAATGCTATAGAGATGAAGCTCATGAGTCTAAAACTTATGAACAGTATGGGGATGATGGTTCCGATCACAGAAGTCGTCAACGTAGTCCCTGTCAAATCCAATCCGACGATCATGACCAAAAATCTTCATCAAATGTCTAACGTACTCGCAGAAACCGATATGGTTTCTCAAGTATACCCTCTTATGGATTCCCGTAATGTCATCTTTGAGACGTTTACAGACGAATACGAGATCCATAAAATCGGTCTTTTCAATCTCGAACTGATTGATAAAAAATCCCATGAGCGTTACGAGTTGCTGTGGGATGGCGAGATGGAAGTTACGTTGGACACCTTCGTCGATTTGGGGGGTGCCTTTATTGCGGCCCTCGTCCTTATCTTCTTACTCATGGTTATTTACTATAAAAGCTTTATTTTGAGCGGTATTGTCCTCTTGGGGAGCTTCCTCTCGATTATCGGGGTTCTTTTCGGCCACTTTATCATGGATCTATTCACCGCCGATACGTTCTTTTTGACTGCCACATCACTGATCGGATTCATTGCCCTTATCGGTATCAGCTCTCGGAATTCTCTCCTTTTAATCGATTTTACCAAATCGCTTATGTCGGACAAAGGGATGGCAAAAAAAGAGGCGATAGCCTACGCAGCAGCAACCCGTGCCAAACCGATTTTTCTCACTGCGGCAGCCATTATCCTAGCATCTACCCTCCTTGCGAGTGACGCGGTATTTGGAGGGCTTGGTGTGGCTCTTATTTTTGGTACCATTGCGGCAGTGGTCGCATCCTTGATCGTTGTCCCCATTTTGCTCGACAATTCGGAGTTGGAACGTCATTTTAATTTTCATGAACGCAAAGCCGTTTCCATAATGGATCCATTGTAAGAATCTAAAAGAGATAAACTTCTTTGTTCAACCGTAGACAAGTTTTATCTTTTTGAGGTAAAACTCGTCTTATGAAATTACAGAACCTAACCCTAACCACCCCTTATTGGAGGGTTCACGTCCGTCCTACAGCGTCAGAATTTAAAACTTAGCTGTTCTTCGTAAAAAGAAAGAGATTAATTAAACATAAACAAATATTAATATACTATAATTAAATTATGAAAACTGAAACTTATACAAATCCGGATCACATTTCTCCTAGTTTTCGCGAAGAGATGAACGTTCTGGTTCAAATTTTTACCTCATTGCAGATGTGCGGTGAAATTATGCGCTTAATTGATCATGTCAAAACAGTTCTTCCCCATGCTAAAATTTTAGGCACAACAGCAGGGGCTAAAATATTCGAAGGAGAGTTAACAGACGAATCTACTTTGCTGGTTGTTAGTGCCTTTGTCTCTTCTACCGTCCACACGGGAGTTATCTTATCACCGGATAATTTATATGAAGATGCTGCCGATTTGACACGAAAACTGCAAAAAAAATCCTCCACTCCCCCAAAAGCAGCCATCATTTTTTCCGAAAGATTGCATATCGATGGAGAAATTCTCCTAGCTGGTATCTCAGACGCTCAACCCAACATGATTATCGCCGGAGGTATGGCATCGACTCAACACCGTTCTAAAGAGACCATGGTCTTTACCGAAGAGGGGTGTACAAATCAAGGGTTTGCGATGGCAATGCTTTTTGGAGAGGAATTACAAGTCTACAACCACTACAGCTTCAACTGGATCGCTCTTGGGAAAACCTTTACCGTTACAAAATCCAAAGGCAACCGTGTTTGGGAACTGGACGACACCCCCATTATTGATATTTACAAGCGCTATTTAGGTGATCAGATAGCCGAACTCCTTCCCGAAATCGGGCTGGAATTTCCGATGATTATCACCGATCAAGTGATGCCGATCGCCCGCGCCGTTATGGTCAAGCATGATGACGGCTCCCTTAGTTTCGCCGGATCGATTGCAGAGGGAACTACCCTTCGTTTCGGATTTGGAGACAGTGAGGGGATCGTCACCGATTCCAATATCAATCAAGATTTTTTTCTTGACAAACCGGTTGAAACCCTTTTTGTCTACAGCTGTATTACCCGCCTCTCATTGATCGGAAAAAATATCGAACACGAAACAATGTGGCTGCAACGCTTTGCCCCTACGGTCGGTTTTTACACATACGGAGAGTTTTACCATGCCCAATGCGAAAAGTGCAACCGTTTTTTAAATCAAACCATGACGGTTTTGGGTCTCAGCGAGGGGGAAACGACACCAAAAAAATATTCTACTATTGTCTCCAATCGTGCACGAACCTCAATCCTCTCCAGAGCTATGAGCCATTTTGTTCGGGAAATCACTACCGATATGGAAAATGCTATCGAAGCGGAAAAGAAAAGTAAAGAGATAATGCTCCACCAATCGCGTCAAGCAACCATAGGAGAAACCATTGAGATTATTGCTCATCAATGGCGTCAGCCCCTAAATATCATTGCCCTCGTTCTACAAGACATCTATATCAAAGGGGAACTCGGAACCCTCACACCCGTATTGCTGGAAGCCCATTACAACAAAGCCAATACGGCACTCCAATATTTATCCCAAACGATTGATGATTTTAGAGATTTTATGCGTCCTGAAAACGAAATCGAAACATTCACCGTACAAACCCTAATGAGCGAAATTCAAACACTCACATCGGGATTACTCAACAAACATCATATCACCCTCGATGACCAAACCAATCCCGACTATACAATGCACAGCCGAAAAAATGCCCTTCTACAGATTCTGTTAATCCTTTTTTACAATGCCATCGACGCAATAGCCGAAAACCATCCCCAAGGCGGTCGCATTATCATCACGACAGGACAGCAAAAAGGGCACATCGTTTGGCGCATCTGTGATAACGGCGGGGGAGTTTCCGACAAGTATATAAAGAGTATTTTTGAGCCCTATTTCACTACAAAAGGTAAAAACAGCGGTACGGGATTGGGACTTTATATCGCTTCTAATCTAACCAAGCATTACCTAAAAGGGCAACTTTTGCTCAAGAATAGTAAAGAGGGGGCATGTTTTACCCTCAAAATGGTTCAACAGCTCGATACGAAACACGATAATCCGCTAGTATAAACATTTTATAGGGCGATTCTTTTCCCCCTTTCATTGATTAAATATTAATCAGTCAATGCATATTCTATACTCAATTACTGCTTATACTATCATCACTAATTAAGCACGCGTTTGAGCTACAAGGAGTTTCTATGCACTACGACCATCTGATCGGCTATATGCCCGATGTACAAAATTTTGAAAAAAACATGAGTTCACTCTCCGATAAATGGAATCTACTTACGTTGCTGGGCTCCATGTCAAATATAGGGATGGACACCAGCGAAACACGAAAAGCATTTGAGGATCTACTCGATGAGCCACTCATGCGTCTCACCCAAGAAACATTCAACAAAAGTCTCGATGAACTCGAGTCCAAAGCCCAATCGGCCATCGATATCTTAATACGCAATCTGTTTGAAAGAACCGCTGATATAGGATTTCTGGCAACCGACGACGATATACGCAACTATCTGATCTTCTTAAACACGACCGACATGTCAAGCTCCGAAGAGATGCGATACCTTAAATTAGAAAAAAAAGAGACCCTTTCCAACCATTTTCGAGAATATGTAACAAAATACAGTGTCTATGAGAATATCATCTTACTCGATACCAAAGGGAAACTCCTCGTCCAGCACGATGAAACAAACGCCGTCTCTGTCTCAAAAGATCCGCTGATCCAAGAATCCTTAAGAACGCACCTAGGCTACGTCGAAACCTTCCGTAACAGCGATCTTACCTACAACAAACCTTCCCTCATCTACTCCTACAGGGTAAGCCATCCCGACACGAATGAACCATTGGGTGTACTGTGCCTGATCTTCAAATTTGAAGACGAACTCAAAAGCATTTTTCACAAACTTACCCGTGAAAACCCTTACATTGCCTTGGAACTGCTCAGTAAAAATGAGGAGGTAATCGCTTCGTCATCTTCCCATCACGTTCCGGTAGGATCCCATTTAGAAGCGCGGGAGAGTGAAACACACCAAACATATTATGCAGGATTTGAATACCTCTATAAAGCCGTTACAACCGGAGGATATCAAGACTATTTTGGCCCGGGATGGATAGGGCATGCTATGGTGCCGTTGCATCTGGCATTTCGTTCTTCCTCTCATCCCTCATTTTTAAAAGATGATCTTTTTAATACCATAACCAATGCAACGGCTTATTTTCCGAAGGAACTGACCGATATTTTAGACAAAGCGAAAAAAATACAAACGGAGCTCGATATCACCGTATGGAATGGGAATGTCCAAATCGCGAATACATCCAACAAAGAGAACCCTTTTACCAAAGCGCTGTTAAACGAAATTTCCAAAACCGGTGAAGAGACAAAACAGGTTTTTGACGACACCGTTGCCAACCTCAATACCGCCATGCTCATCCGATATCTCGAAGATCTCAAATTTCAGTCTTCGTTGGCAATCGATATTATGGATCGGAATCTCTTTGAGCGGGCGAATGACTGCCGCTGGTGGGCACTTACCACGACTTTTAGAGAAATACTCTCTCAACCCCATATCAGCGAAAACGATCGTGAAAAAATGAATGCCATTTTAGTCACGATAAACACACTTTACACGGTTTATACCTCCATGTTCGTCTACGACCGTAACGGATTTATTGTTGCCGTTTCCAATCCAAACGAAAGCCATTACTTTGACAAACGCATCGGATACAGCTGGGCTTCTGAAACCCTTCAGCTGGCAACAACGCAAGAGTATGTTGTTTCTTCTTTTGAGCCGAGTCCATTTTATGACAATTGCTCCACCTATATTTACAACGCATGCATCCAAAATTTTTCGGGTCAGGGAATAGGAGGTATAGGCGTCGTATTTGATGCCCAACCGCAATTTCAAGCGATGCTGTATGATGTCCTACCAAAAAATGAAAACCATCAGATAAAAGACGGGATGTTTGCTCTTTTCATCGATCGATTTGGACGTGTCATCTCCTCAACGACGGAAGAGATACTCATAGGTTCAACCGTCCCGCTTCCGGAATCGATTTTACAGCTTGCATCGGGACAAAGCAATGCACAGATGATCGAATACAACGGGATCTATTACACCGTAGGTGCGACCTGCTCCAGCGGCTACCGCGAATACAAACAAACCGACGGATACCACAACGATGTCATCGCGATTTTGTACCGTCCGATCGGTACGTGTCAGGCACTTATACATGAAACACCGGTAAAAAGAACCTATGTCTATCCAAAAGCGGCAGGATCGGAAGAGACATGCGAAATTTCTACTTTCTATATCGGCAGTTCCATCTTCGCGATCGAGTCCAAAAATGTTGTCTGTTCCTTGGCGCATCAAGAACTTACCTCCATTTTGCATGCCAGTGAATACAATCTGGGTGTTATCGGGTATGATAAGCGGATGATCAGTGTCATATCACTGGGTAAACTACTGGGAATGGAAAAAAAATACGATAAAGAGAGGGATACAATTATCATCGTAAACGCTCAGATCGATGAGCAAACGGTCTATCTTGGGCTGGCCGTCGATGGTATATACAGCAGTCCGGAAATTCCGCTACGCTCAATCAGCCATTACAGCAATATGCTGAAAAACGAGAATTCTTTGACCAAAGCGGTCATTATCCCCGATCGTGCGGAAGATTTTGGAAACGAGATGATCTCCATCCTAGATATCCCAAAAATTTATACACAGCTTGTCCAGCCCTATCGTCGCCCTTTGCACAGAGTGATGGCTTGATTATGTTTCACTGTAACTAAGTTTTAATCCCTCTTCACCCATCACAAATCCATGAATAGCAATTTTTCCCTCATGGGTCAGCCGATGGTGGTTCGCACACAGCGGGATCAGGTTATAGCGATGGTTCATCCCGAAATGACCGATCGAACCATTCTCATCCGCATTGGCCTGGGGGATGATATGGTGCACTTCCTCCACAACTTCATCACACAGCGCGCATTTGGTAAGATAGAGTTTGGCGTTATAGCGACTTTTTTTGTTTCGTTTTAACAATGAGGCATCATGGGCATTATCGGTAATCCGCCCCCTGATTTCGTACGCCCTCTTCAAAAACGTTTCATCCATATGGAGCGATTTGGCAAATTCTAATCCGTAAAGGGTACTACCGCTCCCATTTTTGAGCTTACGGTCATACACAAGCTTGTCACTCTCTTCATCATAATAGACACCCAAATGAAGCAGTACGATCCCTTTAGCCTTTTGGATTTCGCTCAGCGAGGAGAGTTGATGCAAGTGGGTCGCAAAGATGAAAAGACTACCGAGCTCTTTGAGCTTCAAAATCGCACTCGCCACGATTGCCAGTGCCGATTGGGTCTCCGTCCCATGACTGATTTCATCCCCCAGAATAAGGGTATTCTCCGTCGCACGGTTAAAAATATTGCGCAGTTCCAACATCTCCACCGCAAACGTCGAGAGTCCTTTGTAGAGATTGTCTTTGGAGACGATACGGGTCAGAAGTTTATCGACGGGGGCAAAACGCATCATTGCACACGGGACGAAAAATCCCCCCTGTGCCATTACGACGGCCAGCCCGATACTTTTCATCAGCGATGACTTACCGCTGGAGTTGATACCATAGAGAAGTACCCCTTTGACATCGTCGCCGTTTGAGCCGTCGATCGTCGTATGTTCCTCAAAGGTACGCTGTTCGATGGAACCCAAAAAAAGATCATTCGGGACAAAAATCCCATTTTCCTCGCGTGATTCGATGAGAGGATGACGCAACCCCACCGTTTCGATAAACGCCTTTGGGCCATTTTGTACGATCACAGGACGAACATACCGATACTGCGCAGCACATTTCGCCCCGCTAAGCGACACATCCAGCACCGCTAAAAAAGAGATCAGATGCTCGATGGCATGCGAAAATTTCTTCTCTATGATCTCCAAATGCTCCCGATACCGTTCCCGTACCTGTGCGACCATCCGTGATTTTGCCCCCGCATTTTCGATCGAGAGTTCATCAAGCAATGCAGAAGAGAGCTTGACGGTCGTTTTCAGTTTTCGTATCTGAAAATCACGGAAAAAATGGTGCTTCCCCTCTATCGTAAAAAAGCTGTTATGCAGGGGCTCTTCAATACTCACATACCGATTGCGGGTCATAAGCAGATGATACCCCTCGCTCTCTAGCCATCCGATAGAGGCATATCCGCTGCCATTTTCAAAAAAAGTATCGATATGCTCGATAATAGTTTGTACTTTGTGTTCATTCGTCTTTTGGAGTTTTTCGAGAGCATCGATAGCAGGGTCTATCCCTGCACAAAAAAGATTCTCATCTACCTGATCGCGCCTGAACTTAGCACACGATTCGATGACAAATATCCGTCGTAGCTCACTCGCACACAGAGAACACTCTGACGCACTCGATTTATCATAACTGATACCCAAACTCTTTGCATCCTCAAACAACTTCTCAGCAGCCGTTAAAGAGGCATAAAAATAGGCCAGTTCATACGGATGAAGCTTCCCCAGTTTCAGTCGGCGCAGTATCCGCTCAAGATCGTACACCTCTTTGAGTTTACTCTCCATAGGGGAGATATGTTCGCCCATTTTTTCGATCATATCGTACCGCTCTTCGAGCATCTTCGGATCACAGATAGGATTCAAAAGCCGCTCGCGGAGGAGCCGTTTTCCCATTGCCGTTGAGGTTTTATCGATGAGCTTGAGCACCGTCATCTCATCATGATCGCGTGAAATAATCCCCAGTTGCTCGGCGGCATTGTTCCCCATATACATATAACGATTCGTCCCCAAAAATGTCGGACGGTTCATCTTTTCGATAATAGCGGGATCGTGGTCTATAATCGTGTGGATTAGCACGGCCAACGACTCAGACGTATAGGCATACCGCTCCATATCCAGATACTCGATAGGACTCAAAAGGGAATGGATTTGATAGATACGTCCAAACAGCTCATTTTGGTAATCGATACGGTGCCGTTTTTCATTTTTAATACTGCGGTGATGGTTTTTAAGCTCCAAATACCGATTTACTTCCTCTTCATCGATCTGTGAATCGCAAAAGGTCACGACCACTTCCGAGGTTTGATAGCTTTGCAAAAGGGTAAAGACTTCATCGAGGGCGTAGGTTTTATCTTCGCGCGTCCCGTGGATTTCGTTGATGAGGGTTTTCCCCGTCCCGACATCGATCGCAGCATACCCGACCGAATAAACCCCATTGCTCTGATCGATGAGCAAGGAGGCAATATAGTTTTCGCTGGCTTCCGCGATGTAATCAAAATTCGTACCGGGAGAGATGATGTTTGAGATATAGCGTCGGATATTAGGGACTTCCCCCTGCTGCCGTACGAGGACGATCGTGTATTTTTTCGACTGTACCAGACGGCTGAGATAGCGCTCGATCGAGACACTGGGGACACCTGCTAAAAGGGGGTTTTGGAGGGAGTTTTCTAGGATTGTTTTATTTTTACGGGTGAGCTGGATATTGAGAAATTCGGCAACCTCTTTGGCTTTGCCGATTTTCATAAACTCATTATTGACCTCATAGACCTCAAAAAAAGAGCCTATTTCGATAATGACGAGGGTATCGGGACCGTATTTCGCTTCACACGCCGCTTGTAGCTCGAAATACGTTTCAGAAAGGAGCTTCTTTTTATCCTGTAACAGTGCCCCTATCTCGTCCGTGCTCATCGTCGTTCGAAAAACTTAAATACGTGCGTAAGAGACGCTAATGCAGGCATTAAGATTCGATAGTTCTTTGAGTGTTTTTTCGCTAACAGCAGAATCTACGATAATAACGGCCAACGCTTCTTTTCTTTTATTACGCCCAAGACGGAAGTCAGCAATGTTCACGTTATGCGCAGCGAGCAATGTACCCACTTGACCGATAACACCCGGTACATCTGTATTTTTAAAGAGAATCATATTTCCCTTCGGTTCAACATCGACACCAAAGCCATTGATGTCAACAATACGTTGTACATCGTCGTTAAACATTGTCGCACTGATTTCGATAACATCTTTGTCCGTCGTCAAACGTACGGTTACCAAATTTTTATACATAGGGCTCTCTGGCAGCTCTTCGGTTTCGATTTTGATATTGCGTTCAGTGGCAACAAAATCAGCATTCACATAGTTAATCTTCTCACCTGCACTCTCTGCCAATGCACCAACAGTAACAAAAGTAGCAAGAGAATTCACGTATTGTGCAATATCGCCGCGTCCGCTGACTTTAATAGAGACAATAGAGGCTTTGTTGATTTGAGAAGCTAAGAAACCAATTTTTTGTCCCATTTCAAGAAATGGTTTAACAAAAGAGGGGATTTTAGACTCATCGATAGGAAGATTAAGTGCATGAGGATAGGCAATCCCTTTGGCTGCTTCGATTGCCTGCTGAGCTGCTTCGACCCCAATATTATATTGTGATTCATACGTATTGGCGCCCAAATGTGGAGAGACACAAATATTATCCAAATCAAGAAGCTTGTTATCGATTGCCGGCTCTTTGTTAAATACGTCAATCCCTGCAAAACGGATTTTGCCTGATTTAAGCCCGTCATAGAGAGCATCTTCATCATACAACCCGCCACGCGCACAGTTAATCAAAACGACACCGTCTTTCATTTTGGCAATCTCGTCCTCGCCGATCATCCCTACCGTCTCTTTATTTTTAGGGGTATGTATGGTAATGATATCGCACTCTAGGATATCTTGAAAATTAGTGGTGTATTTAGCCCCGAGATCGGTTGCTTTGGATGGATGGATATAGGGATCGTAGGCAACAACATCCATTTCAAATGCTTTTGCACGGATACCGACACGACTGCCGATATTACCGAACCCGATGACACCGATTTTTTTCCCTTTGAGTTCATAGCCGTACCATTTTTCCCGTTTCCAAATACGTTGATTTTTCAAGTGATCGTGAGAATAGGGAAACATACGCATACACGAGAGGATATGGGTCATCGTAAGTTCTACCGCAGCAATCGTGTTCGCCGTCGGAACGTTCATAACGATAATACCCTCTTTGGAGCATCCCGGGATATCAACATTATCCACACCGACACCGGCACGAACAACCGCTTTCAATTTACCCTTAGCAGCTTGTATAAACTTTTCATCTACGTCCGTAGAGCTTCGGGTAATCGCCACATCAGCGGTTGCCACAACATCGAGTAATGCCGTTTTATCCATATCGGCCGCAAAAATCATCTCAATTTGGTCGTCCGAACGTAGGAGATCAAGCCCCGCTTCATGAATATGATCACAAACGACAATTTTAAATTTTTCCATTGGGTTCTTCCTCTTTAAAGCGGCGAAAGTATCGCCGATATTTGATAGGTTTTTAATTTGGTTACAAGTTTGGAAAGAGCGTTATGATCGCTTGAATCGATTTCAACACTTAACAGATCCCCCTCTTGGTTCAGAAGGTATGAGAAATTGGTTTGCTTAAGCTCTTGTTTTAAACAAAAAAACTCGTAGGAATCTCTCAAATGGACCATCAAATGATATCGTTTGGCGTGCACATCGCCTAGGCTATCCTCTGTTTGAATGGAGAGTTCATTAACGGGATAAAAATATCCCTTTTCATCATTCAAATGTAACTGACGCATCCAACCAGATGACTGTTCATCGGCACTCAGACTATTTGTCTGAGGATCTGACACCTCATGCACCATAGGAACATTGGGATTGATTTGTATCATAAAGGCGACGACAAAAATCGCTACAAAGATGGCTATTGTCGGAAACAGCCAATACGCGAGTCGTCGCATTGAATTTATTTCAATTGATCTTTGATCAAATCGCCAAGGCTATTGCTCTCATCATCATTGATTTCGTTGAGCATCTCTTGATCTTTAATACGCTCTAACTTACGTACCGAAAGACGGATACGATCACGTTTTGGATCAATAACCATAATGACCGCTTCTATCGTTTGACCGATTTCTAGCTCTTCAGGTGTCATAGGAGAGAGGTCTTCATTACGGATAAGAGCGTCAACACCCCCTTCTAATGAGACGAATACACCAAAGTCCTTAATATCACGAACCGTTGCACTCACCACTTCATTCATTTTATGCTCAACAGCAAATTTATCAATCGGGCTCTCTTCAAGAGATTTACGGTTCAAAGAGATTTTTTCGTCTTCTGTGTTGATTTTAGCGATTTTGACTTCGATTTCATCACCAACCTTCAGAGTCTCTTTGCATTTGACATTTTTGTCCCATGAAAGATCTTGGTTGTGTAGCAAACCTTCAACGCCATTAATTTTGATAAAAGCACCGAAATCGGTCAACGACGTTACTGTCCCTTTAACGATATCACCCTCACGTGATTTTTTCAAAAACTCTTCAAACGGTTTCGGCTGAAGACGCTTGTACGATACACGCAATTTATGGGTAATTGAGTTGATTTCAATAACTTCAACGTCAATCTCTTGACCTAATGTTAAATAATCTTTCGGGTGTTTAATGTTCTTATCCCATGTGATTTCAGAGACGTGCAAGAACCCTTCGATGTCATTGCCCAAATCAACAAAAATACCATACGGTTCGATATTGCTAACGGTAACAGTAATAGTATCACCCTCTTCTAGCGCCTCTTCAACCTCTTTCCAAGGATCGGACTGTACGGCTTTGATAGAGAGAGAAAGATGACGCTTGTCTTTATCGTATGCAATCGCTTTGACAGTAACAATATCACCCTCTTTGTAAAGTTTTGATGGGTTGACAGGCCCTTTGTAACTGATTTCATTGTAATGAACCAATCCATCAATCCCGCCGACATCAACAAACATACCGTAACTCGTGATTTTTTTGACGGTACCTTCGATAACTTTGTCCTCTTCCATCAACGCATCAATCACTTCTTTTTTACGCTTACGCTCATCATTGAAAAGTTTACGGCGTGATACGACAATCGATGCTTCGGCCGGATCGACTTTAACGACTTGCGCCTTGATGGTTTTACCCACTACCTGATCGGTCTCTTTGAATGCTGCGAGTGAACGCGGAAGGAAGAAGTGTACATCGTCGGCTTCTAGTAAATAGCCGCCTTTGTTTTTCTTGGTCACCAATGCTTCGATTACAACCGACTCAAAGTCCTCTTTGTGCAGATTGATAAACGCGAGTGTTTTCTCTTGCTCAAGCACTTTTTTATAGGAGATTTTAGGACGCTCATTGTAGTGCCCAATAACCATAACGGTGATTTTATCACCCACGTTGAAGAGAAGTTTTCCCTCAGCATCACGAATCTCATCAAGTGGGAGAATTCCCTCAAGCTTTTCACCAACACCTACTAGTGCACGGTTGTCACTCTCTTGGATCTCTACTACTTCACCCTCTGTAATGCGTGTGGATTCTTGCTCTTTGAACGATGCCTCCAGCATTTCAGCAAAATTTTCTTCTTCATACGCTTCGTTATCAAACGCCATGCCTATTCCCTTGTATCTAAAAATTGCCTAATTATAGCGTAGAATTGCTTGTTTCTAGCTATAAATCATTTTTTTTAATCTGTGCCGCATTATGTCGGATGGGCATATTCATATCAAACCTGATATTATTTTTGAGTTTTACTGTTCTGGATAAACTCCAGAAAAAAGGCCAGAAAAATCCCCAGTATGAGACTGCTTATCAATGCTACTGCTATGATGAGCAGTTTTTTCGGCTTGATAGGATCGGGGGTAACGCTGATCGAACTGATCATAGCTGATGGGTTAATCTTGGCATTTGCTTTTTGAAAAAACTCTGCTTTGCTCTCATGCCGTTTGAGGACAAGGGTGACGACACTTTCCAGCTTTTGTTTGATCTGCTCTTTGTCGGTGTCTTCGTAACTGATTTTGATCAGCTTGGAACTCCCTTTGGGGGATTCCACGGAGAAACTCTTTTTTTGTTCAGCATCATTCCTTGCAATAGAATGCAAAACCGCTTCTTTAAGGTCGTTGGGATTCTCCAGCATTTGTACTATGGTAGGCTTGTCATTCGTTGATTCAGCGTTTATGATGACATCTCCGACTTCGATGAGAACTTCGCCGCTGTAGACGGGAGCTGCATACCATGCGTAGAAAGCAGCGGCAACCGTTGCAATCGTTGTAAAGGCGACAATGGTCAATTTACGTTTGACTAATGTTGCCCAAAGCTCGCGCAGATCGATTTCATCATCCTGTATAGGTACTGTATTGTTTTGCATGTTTTAGATTCCTTGTTAAAACAAAATTATAGGTTTTACCTGATGAAATTTTACTGAAATGGGGAGTTTTAAGTAATAAATAATAATTAACTTCTTACCCCTAATTTTTTAGAATATCCAAAGCGGATAATTTTTTTATATTTTACGCTGTAAACGATATACGCCAAAATCCCTACGATAATCAACGCAGGAATACTTTGATGAAAAATCACCGCTGCAAGATTGATATAGAAGTTAAACAACAAGATACGGCGCGTTGCCGATGCATTGTTTTTTGTACGGCGACGAAATTTTAACGTATGCAAATGGACACGTTCCGCCTCGAAAAATGGAGTCCCGTATTTACGTTTTCGTTTAATACGGCGATCGATGGTGACAAAAGTTTCGATAACAGGATAGGAAAGGGCAACAAGCGTATACCATAGTGAAATCTCATCATGTCGAGCCGCCAATATGACCGCTATCATCGCCAATGCAAATCCCAAGAAATAAGCACCGCCATCTCCGAGAAAAATTTTCCCTTTGGGATAATTCCAGAGGAAAAAACCACCGATAGCACCGATAAGGATTGTAATTACAGAGAAAATCTCACTATCTCCATACCAGTATGCCAACCCTGCAAAAAACACCAGAACAATCATACTCAAGCCACTGGCTAAACCGTTTAGCCCATCGATAAAGTTAATCGCGCTGCTCATCCCTACAACAGTAAAAATAGTGAAAATCACGGCTACAACATACGGAAGCATAAACAATTCGCTATTATCAGCGACATAACCGCCGAAATAGACAGCGATAAAGGTAGCTATTGCCATCGCAGCAAGCCGGAACTCTTTGCGCGTATCTCCGTGCCAATCTTCATAAAGACCAAATCCGAAAATCACGGCTCCTCCGACTACCAGCCACCAGTATTGAGGCATCAATATCATCATAGAAATTGCAAAAGCGAGAAATATACCTATTCCCCCTACTCTGGGAGTTGGGGTGGTGTGTATAGCATGAGATTTAGAATTACAATCAACAAAAAAATTGTATTTATTTTCAAATCGTATTGTCAAATACTGGTAAATTAATGATTGTAAAAATGCTAAAACAAATCCCATAAACCCTCTTTATATTTAAAAACGCATTTTATCAAAACTTTGCTCAAAGTTTAATGCACAGTTTCAGAAAGGATTCATATTGATCGATAATAGTATCCCATTCATATATTTTTCTGATTTTATCTGAGTTGTTTTCAATGAAGTTCGTATAATTTCTTTTTTGGGCTACTTCGAGAATTTCTGACACTTCATCACTATCGCTAAAATACAAAGCATCCTCTCCCAAGATGGCACTGTTAAACTCATTCTTATTAGCACAAATAAGTGCATTTGAGCCCATTGCTTCAAGAAGCGACGGATTGGTACCTCCCACCGTATGTCCATGAAAATAAATATTTGAAAGGCACCTTAAATCATCTAGTTTAGATTGATTATACACACCACCAACAAAGATGATATTTTTCTCAGCACTAAATTTATTTTTTAAATATTCGCCGTATTTTGTTTCATGCTTGCCTATGACAAGGAACTTTCTTTTTACCTTTGATTTAGCCACACCATCAAGTATAACTTCTATGCTATTTTCAGGCTCAAGTCTTGCGATTAGCATGTCGTAATTATGTTTTTCTACTCCATATTCAGCACATGTAGACTCATCAAAACTGTCTACCACATAAGAGCCATAAGGAATATATACCGAATCTTTGTTATATTTACTCTTTAAATAGTTTTGAATCCCTATAGAATCACTAATTAAAAAATCACTTTTTTTAGCTCCAAGAGATTCTGCCCACTGTAAAAACTTTTGCACTTTAGTACTATACTTAGTTCTTTTCCACTCCAAACCATCCATGTTTGTCACAACAACACTATTTTTTGGATGTAAGTCAAAAAATACTGAACTACTGGTGTAGCCTAGTTGCAGGATAATATCAAAATCATTTTTTCTAGTATCCAATATACAAAGCAGATCATATACAAACTGCCCAGCAGTGCCTATTTTATTTTCAGGATCATAGATATGCTTTATCTTCACACCGTTGAATTCAGTGTCTTGATATGGATGAGTATGAGAATTATAAACTGTGACATCATGTCCTCTTTTAACAAGTCCCATACTTAAATACTCTGCAAACTGCTCAAATCCGCCGTAATGATTGGGGATTCCTCTTGTTCCTAAAATTGCTATTTTCATTGTTTATCCTCAAAAAGTTTATAAATATTTTTCTTAAATTCTTTCTCACTAAAATCATTTATTCTTTTTAAAGCATTAGCCGAAAATTTATTATATTCAGATTGATTACTTGCTAGAAATATTATCTTATCTGCAATTTTTTCTATCTCATAACAAGATATTAAAAAACCTTCAACTCCCTCATGTACTATTTCTGCTGGGCCACCTACAGGCGGAACTATCACAGGTAATCCATAAGCCATGCCTTCCAAGATAGTGAGTCCAAAAGATTCTATAACTTCATTTGGTCTTGATAAATTCATGAGCAAATCTGCTTTAGAATAAAAACTTGAAACATCCATCTGCCTTGAATATAAATTCAGATTTGATGGTAATTCTTCACTTTTGAAGTAGTCATCTATTTCAGATTGTTCAGCATTCAGAACTAATGTAAATTTAATATAATCATATTCTAAAAGTTTATCGGCAATTTTGATAAACTCGAATATACCTTTATATTTTTTTAGTGAACACACCATTAGTACTTCAAAAATATTATTTTGATTTTTTTCTTTTATATTTAAAAGAAATTCACTGTTGATTGCATTATAAATGATTATTTGTTTCTTATTTTTAAAATTTTCAACTTCTCTTAAATACTTAGAAACAAATATAATTTTTTTCGAAGTAAGCGAAATAATGAATCTTAAAAACTGTTTTAAAAGCTTTGGTCTGATTGATGTTTCATGTATATGATAATAAACTTCTTTGCCCATTAATTTTCCAGCTAAAGCAGCGCCGAAGGGCATCATAGTATTTATGTAAAATACTACATCTTGATTCCAGTATCTTAAACATTGCAAAAATAGCAATATTTGAGATACTATATAATAGAATAACGTTAGCAATTTATTTTCTGAACGTCTATAAAAAAGGGTATCTTGTTCATCCCCAACACCACTTAAAAAACCATTTTGATGACTGCTAGTCAGAAGTTTCGTTAATAAACCATGTTGCTGTACAGCAAAAATTATCTGCGCCAAAACTCTTGGGCTTCCACTACGATCATTATAAAGATGGATAAAAACAATCTTATTCATAAGAATCCTTTCTTGAATTTTTATTCATTAAAATCAAAACAATAATAATCGGCAAAAAAGTACCCGCCATCGCATTGAAAACTGCATAACCAGCAAATAAAGAATGACCTATATAAAGACAAAAAATTAAAAGTAAAAAGAACTTTTTCCTACTAATAGCTTTATACATAGTTAACAAAATAATTGCAGAATAAATACTTACGGCAATAATTCCATATGCAAATAAAAGATCTGCGAAATCGGACTCTAGTATATCAATAAATTGATATGAAGAAAAAGGTTCCCTAAAAGAAATATACATGCCAAAACCAAATATAATTCTAAGTGCATACCATCCATCAACATTAAGATTATCTATAGCATCTGATAAAAAAAGATCTCTCGAGCTCAATATAAAAGACCAAAAGTTACCCCCATCTCCATATAAAAACAATATATGATCGAAAACAGTACTAAAAATTATAACAATCTCGTCAAAAAACATATAAATAAACGCTATTACACTTAACAAAACAAATAAAAATAAATATTTATTATTTAATAAAAATATTACTGAAATCAAACCCGTTAGGGAAAATGCTAAAGCTGCTTTAGAACCAATAATTACTGTAGCAAATATAATTAATAGAATGTAAAATAATGAAAATAGATTTTTACTTCTACTCCATTGATATATAGTTAGCATCAATCCTGCCCCCATATAAAGTCCAAGTCCATTTCCTGCAGCAAAAAAACCTTTAAAGCCGAAAGTTCCTTCATCATATGTATGAAAGCCGATATTAAGAAAGAAAGGAATAATTAATAATAATGTTGATATGAGACTAGTATTTCTAACGAATAAAAGTAATTTATCAAAAGTAAGTTCATTATTTTTGTACATTATCCAAAGAGCTAAAAAAATCAACATGAGATACAATATTTTTGATCCATAAATTAATCCAATAATGTATCCATATGAACTTTGATGAAAAAATGTAATAAAAGATTCAAAGATAACGATATATACAAAAGTCAATATAACAATATAAAAGAACTTATTATCTTTTAAAACTATAAATAATGACAATAATAATATAACAAATCTAAATATTTGAGAAACTGAACCAGCACTTCCAGCATCTAATGAACCTGATAAAATAATATAACCAGATAGCGCATCCATAAAAGGAGAAAAATAAAATAAAAATATTAAAAAAATACTATTTATTGAGAATTTTAATTTAAAAAACTTACTATTAATAAAATCTGAATTCGAATCAGCAATGGTTACGGAAGTAATTTTATTCATTTTCCAAATCTAACATAATACAACAATTTACGCAATGCATTTACTTTTGGAAATGGTTGTAAAAATGCAATAAAAATTCCAGCAAGATAAATTTTTATCTTTTTTTTTGACCGAAGACCTATTTTTAAAATTTTCCATGAAAATACATATAAAGGCAATGATGTCTTTTTCCCCTGAATGAATTCATTAATCATTCTAAAAATATTATCCTTAAAAATAAGAAAATCATAATTATCTTTATCTTCTTGTGCTAAAAAACTCCATATAGCTCTTTTTCCTGCCCAACTATTTAAAACTAGGAAGATATCATCCTCATATATTCGCATCCGCGCAAGATTATAGGAGTAACTCGCTTCAGATACTCTATAGTTCATCAATGGCTTTGTGATAAATCCAAATTTTCCAAATTGTGCTAATCGTAACCATACATCGAGATCAGCAGATGTTTTATAGTCTGTTCCATTCCACTGCTGAATTTGATTTTTATAAATCTCTGTACGTGCCATGACACTCGGGCAAGTGATGATGTTGCCGAATTTTAATATGATTTTTAACAACTCCACTTCGTTATCGAAAATATGACTCGCTGTTTTTTTAAATTCATTAGGTAACAATCGCTCTCCCGTAATTTTCGAATGACTGTTTATCGTATGTGCATGTGTTGCTACCGCACTACATTCTTGCTGATTCTGTAAAAACTCCACTTGCTCTTGTATCATAGTTGGTGAGTAAATATCATCCGCATGAAAAACAGCTCCAAATTCACCCTCCATATTTTCGATACATTTTGTAAAATTTGCTTCTCCACCGATGTTAGTCTCGTTTTGAAAAAGATGAATATTATTGTATTTGGCTTGATAACCTTTTAATATAGTCATGCTGCTATCCGTGGACGCATTGTCAAAGATTTTAATGATGATATTTTTATATGTCTGATTGACTAAAGAATCAAGTGTTTCAGAAATTGTATTTTCGTTGTTGTAGTTTGGTATACAGATACATACCAAGGGTTGTTGCGTCCTCAAATTATTACTCCCTGACGTTTTGTGAATTGGTAAAGAACAAATAAAAATATAATACAAACATAATGCTCATTCATACACCAAACCTCAAACGGTAAAACAATTTTTGCATTGCTTTTATCTTTGAGAATGGTTGCACTAACGATATGAGGATTCCTGCTATATAGATCTTCATTTTTATTCTAATTCTAAAAACATTTTTTAGCACTGGCCATGAGAATAGAGATAGTGGTAATGGTTCGCTTTTCCCCTGAATAAACTTGTTGAATGCTCTAAGAACATTGTCTTTGAAAACAAGAGAATTGTAGTTGTCATTGTCCTCTTGAGTCAAACTACTTTGGATCTCAGGTTTTACCAAATAATATTTCAGTACTAAAAACATATCATGTTCATCTGTGCCTATCCGTGCTAAATTATACGAATAACTTGCCTCGGATACCCTATAGCTCATCAGTGGTTTTGTAATAAATCCAAATTTTCCAAAGCTAGCCAATCTCAGCCATACATCGAGATCAGCTGATGTTTTAAAATCAGATCCATTCCACTGCCGTATATTGTTTTTATAAATATCTGTTCGTGCCATAACACTTGGACAAGTGATAATATTGCCATATTTGAGAATCATGTGAAACAGCTCGTATTGGTTCTCAAAGATATATTCATCTGTATTGCAAAGTTCATTCGGTAAAAATCGTGCTCCCATTATATGAGACTTATGGTCTATCGTAAGTGCGTGTGTCGCTACGGCACTGCATTCTTGCTGTGCCTGTAAAAACTCCACTTGCTCTTGTATCATAGTCGGAGAGTACAGATCGTCAGCATGATAAACGGCACTGTATTCACCTTCCATATTTTCTATACATCTAGTAAAATTAGCTTCCCCACCAATATTGGTTTCATTTTGAAAAACTTTTATATGTGGGTATTTCGCTTCATATTCTCTTAGTATTTTCATACTGCCATCTGTTGAGGCATTATCAAATATTTTGATAATGATATTTTTATATGTCTGATTCAAAATGGAATCTAGTGTTTCGGAGATGGTTGTTTCGTTGTTGTAGTTTGGTATGCAAATACATACCAAGGGCTGTTGGATACTCAAATCATTACTCCTTGAAGCTTTATAAATCGATAAAGAACAAATAAAAAATACAAACCAAAAACAAGTACGATAGCTATCGATGCACAAAAACTTATAGAATAGTCATACAATAGAGTAACAATACCAAAAGCGAAAGAATACAATAAAATATGAATAAAGTTTTCAATCTTTAAATCAAAATTAATCAGTGTATTCATTTTTCTAAACATTTGCCAAAATGTTAAAAATCCACCTACGATTAATACAATCGGGATAAGCAACGCATAATGTTGGTTCTGTGATACAAGATACGTCCCTACAGCTACAAAAATACCTCCGATAGCATACGGGATGATCAATGTTTTTGTTTGCATTTTAGAGTGAGCTATTGTAGAGATCAAGTTTGATGACATCCTAAAAAATTCTACCCAAATCCCGAAGATTACAAAAATGAATGAAGAAGTATATTTTATGTCAACCAAAATAATTGTTAAATACATAGCTGTAAATGAAACAAAAATTGCTAAAAAGAAATAGATAGGCAAAATCAGATTGATAATATTTGAAAAAATGATTTTGAATTGTACTTCATCATTCATCTGTTTGTAGATCTTCGGATATAAAAACTGCATAACAATCGTTTCGAAAGAAGAAGATATAGCGATAGCTATCGCCATACCTACTCCAAAATAGCCTAAAAATTCTGCCCCAATGTATTTTTCAATAATAAGCCGATACGATTGATTTTGCATCCATAAAAATAGTACTGCTATACTCAAAGGGAGCGCGAAAGATACAATATGTTTTAGATTTGTTTTAGTCACGCTACTGTGCGCCACAGAAATACTAAACGTATTGTTAACCTTTTTCATAAAAAAGACAAAAGCTATAATCGCCATCATGCCCAGTCCGACAATTTGTCCCGAAAACCATAATAATCCATTTTTCTCAAACTTGTCAACCATGAAATAAGAAGTAAATAATGCCAATAATAATGTTAAAATAGTTAATACAGTAAAAGCTGTCCTATATTCAAGCATGTTTATCATCGGTATAATGGTTTGGTTCCATGTATTAAAAAATACATATAAAGGTATAAAAATAATCAATAATGTATAGTTCATACTATTAGCTATTCCAAAAGAATATAATATGACCACAACAAAAAAAGACAATATAGAAGCAGATAAAATATAATAATTATAATTAAAAAGTTTATTTAGAAGTACTCCGTTTTGGTGCCATTCATGCGTTTTACGATTGACATATTGTCCTATCGGATTCATAAAAAAGAAACCGAAAAAACTGTATATAGTCAAAATCAAGTACAAATTCCCCATCTCGGAAGGGTTCAATAAAGCAGTCGATAATTTAATTGCAAAAAGCATAATAAGAATTTGGGCACCTCGCCCCATCACCAATATGGCAAGTTCTTTATTTATTTTTTGTATCATCGAGGATCGTATCTACAATTGTTTTTGCAAAATATTCACTGCTAAATGGATAAACTTTATTGCTATTTAAAAACTCTTCAATAGTCTCCAAATATTTTAAGTAATCATAATCGGACATATCGCGCATAAACGCATAGAGCTCTTCATAGCTTTCAAAATCACGCTTATCTATAAAACATCCCTTTGGAATATAATCGCCTATATTGTTGGCACCCCAATAAATCGGTATGCATCCGGCAAATAAACAGTCAAATATTTTTTCTGTAATATATCCTGGAATATCTCTGGCATTTTCATAGCAGATCGTAAATTTATATTTTTCCAGTGTCTCTTTTTTACACTCGACTTTTCCTTTGTATGAAGGAAATGAGGGGGCCAAAAGTTTTGTCAATGGCTTGATCCGATTGAGTGCACGGATAATTTTTGGACCATTAAAGCGGTAGGTATCCCAACCGATACCATACAGGTCAAAATCTTCAGGATGATGTTTTTCAAACCATCGAATAGCTTCGACTCTTTTGGAATAAAGTTCTTTAGGGTGAGGGACTTTTTTATTCCCTGCTATTAGCGTGCAGAGCTTTTCTTTTTTCGATAAATCTTTATTTATCGCATGCGGAATCTCTTGAGCAAAATTGATTTTAAAATATTTGATGTTATCGACGAAATCATCATGCCATGTAAAAATTTTATGGAAATGGCGATGCTTATCTAAAACCCAGTTATCCGGACGTATAAGATCACTTTCAAAAAGAAGAAGATACGATTTTTCGATTAAAGAGCCTGATGGCAACATTGAAGGCATTTCATTATAAATGACAATATCTGAATCATTAGGAAGATGAATATCGGATGTTGCCAAATCGATGCCTTGCTCTAACATTTTTTGACGTAAGAGAAAAAACGGGTAAAGGCAATTATCACGATTAGCAATCGGATCACTCAGATCAAAAAGCTTATCTTTTCCGTAATATGAAGCTGTAACGATGGCAGCCTTTTTCATCCTATATGCTCCAAAACTTTTTCAAGGCGATGGATATATCCATGTGTAGCAATTGCTTTAAGATGAGAAGCTTTTTTAACTTCTTCTCTTTCCTCTTCATTTTCTAAATAGTATCTTATAAGCAGTTCGGCTTCATCTATATCTTTGTAACACACGATCTCTTTACCAATATCAAAATAATTTTCTATTGTCGGAGCATAATCAGTGAGTTGAAATCCACCGAAAAATGGTATCTCAAAGTTTCTAGCTTTTATTTGACTGGCATTTTTTTGGCTTCTAAAAAGTAAGGGGATAGCTTTCCAATAACTTAAAAGATATCTGATATCAAAACTATTGCTATTGCCAATATTCACATTGATTTTAGAATTTATAAAAAGTTCATTCATTGCATCGGCACTTAGTGGTCCATTTTCCCATCCATTACCAAATGCAACGATATTTATTCCTCTTTTCTTCAACGTATCTACAAACCATTTTCGATAAGGGTGAAATCCTCCTACAAAAGAGACATCATATTTGTATCCTTTGAATTCAGGAATAGTATGACTATCGATAGCTGCCCATTGGCTATAAATAATATTGTTTTGTCCTAATGCATGATATTTCGGAATAGAAAACTTGTCTGTAGTAATGCAATAGGTAAAATGGTTAGCATACAGTGATGTGAAATTATCAAATCTCCATTGGTCATCCCCGAACCAATTAATCGTTCTGTATTTGGATTTAAGATAGTCTAGAGTATCTATTTTGAATTGATCAGTATACAATGAAAAAAAGATCAAATTAGGCTGTGTTTCATCAGCAAAAGCTTTTAAATCATTCTGCAATGGCACTGTATTATTCAAATAATCATCATAGTAAAACATCACAACATCGTGACCCAACTGTTCAAACGATCTTTTGAATCCGTCATGACCGATTACATTGATGCCTCGCGTTTTGATGCCATAATCGTACTGCAAATCAACATACAAAATTTTCATTTGCTAATATATCCTTTTATCTTTTCAACCATATACGCAATTGCTTCATCACCCATCCCCGGATACAGACCGATCCAAAAACTGTCATTCATGATCTTGTCCGTATTCGGTAGTTCACCGATGACACGATAATCACTGTCTTTTATCATACTGTCAAACATCGGATGGCGTAGCATATTTCCGGCAAAAAGGTTACGGGTTTGAATATTGGCATTTTCGAGATGTTCTACAAGATCATTGCGGGTAAATTTAACACCGTCTTTTAGGGTGATCATAAAGCCAAACCAGCTTGGATCACTGTTGGGAGTTGAGGCATTCAGGATCAGAGCATCTACCCCTCTTAACCCTTCGTAGAGTTTTGTGAAGTTCTCTTTGCGCTTTTCGACAAACGTTGGGAATTTTTCGAGTTGTGCGACACCGATAGCGGCTTGCATATCGGAGACTTTGAGATTGAATCCGAAGTGACTGTAGACGTATTTGTGATCATACCCTTTTGGTAAGGTCCCGAAACTCTGAGAGAAACGGCATCCACAGGTGTTATCGATACCGCTTTCGCACCAGCAGTCTCGTCCCCAGTCACGCATCGAGAGCATGATTTTTTTGAGGAGTGGATTATCGGTATAGGTCGCACCCCCTTCTCCCATCGTCATATGATGAGGAGGGTAGAAACTCGATGTTCCGATGTCTCCCCATGTACCTGTCGGTTTACCCTCATACGTAGAGCCAAGAGCATCGCAGTTGTCCTCGATAAGCCAGAGATTATGTTTATCACAGAACTCTTTGACCGCACGGAGGTTAAATGGATTACCGAGAGTATGGGCGATCATGACCGCTTTTGTTTTTGGGCTCAAAGCCAATTCCAATTGCGTTGTGTCAATATTGAAATGGGTCAGTTCCATATCAACGAAAACGGGAACAGCACCGTATTGTACGATCGGCGCGACTGTGGTAGGGAAACCTGCCGCAACGGTGATCACTTCATCGCCGCGTTTAACTTGACGGTCACCAAGCAGCGGTGACGTAAGGGTATAAAATGCGAGAAGGTTTGCCGAACTACCACTGTTGACCAAAAATGTCCAACGTACTCCGAGATAGTCTGCCAGTTTTTTTTCAAACTGCTTGGAATAGCTCCCGTAGGTGAGCCAAAAATCCAGAGAACTGTCGACAAGATTGATCATCTCTTTTTCATCAAATACACGTCCTGCATAATTAACGCGACTTTTACCCGCGATAAACTCTTTATCTTGTACCGGTTTGTGGACCAATTCATAATATTCTTTGGTCTTGGCTAAAATTTCTTGTTTTAAGGCTTCTTGTTGGGTCATTCTTTCTCCTTGTGTTTATTCCAAAATGATGTGCACAGTTGCAGATAAGGATCTGCTTCAATCTTTTCTCTGTCAATCGTATCCAAAATGGAACTGTAATAGTTTCGCATTTGTATAATGGCTTCGCGATGCTGAGTCAATTTAACCCCACTGATTTCATCCATCAATCTATGATTGTCTGACGTGTACTCATTGTTTAGCCCTTCATTGACAATCTTGATCTCGGAGGTGAAATCACTGGTTTCATTTACCAGATTTGCTAATGTGATCAAATCGATTTTTTTGCCGATTGTCAGATTATAAATGTTATGTTTGCTATCATGATGTAGAAAATGATCGACGATTTTTACTAAATCATCCACATAGATATAATCGAAAAAGACATTTTTATTAATCGTTATGGGCAAATGTAAAAGATTTTTGACAATGGCATTTGAGATAAATTTAAACTCGTAATTTTCGTATTCACCGTAACAGCCGAAAATTCTCAAATTGAGATTATTGTCACTTTTTTCGATGAATTTCGAGCAGACAGATTTGTAAAACCCATATTCATCCAGAGGCATGGCAATGTCTGCATCCTCCTCTTTAACATCCACAATCGGTTTATGCTTACTGTATTCTGCACCACTTCCGAAATGGATGATTTTCGAAACTTTATCGGAGTGCTTGACGATGTTAAAAAACATCCGTAGGTTTTCGTGAACAATGTTTTCATTGCCACTGTCCCGTCCACCTCCGCGATTGGCACAGTTGATGATAATATCTGGTTGCGTGGCTTGAATGTAATTATCAACACCGGTTTCATCTGAAATATTCAGTGCTTTACTATCTGGCGTCAACAGTGTGTAGGTACTGTTTTTTGTAAAATACTCGCGTAGATGTTTACCGATAAACCCGTTCGCACCAATGATCAGTATGGTCATCTATTCATCCAATGGCTTAATAATCATTTGTTCTGCAAACTCTTCTCGATCCAAAAAGGGGTACATGTCTTCAATTGGCTTATTCACAATAAGTTTTGGCTCAACTGTTGTCATTGATTCAACCAGTCTAATATCTAGAATAGCGGGTTCATCATCCGAGAGCATCTCTTCGATCTTTTGATAAATCTCATCGTTCGTCCAGGCAGTGCTACTTACTATTCCATAGGCGTTGCCGATGTTTTCAAAATTAGGGACACTGTAGTCTTTCTTTGTCCCTATGTAGTTTTTATCAAAATAGAGTTCTTGAAATTGTCTGACCATTCCTAGGTTAGTATTGTTCATAATGAATATTTTGATCGGAAGATGGCGTCTTTTAATGATTTCCAATTCTTGTATATTCATTTGGAATCCACCATCTCCGACAATCACAATGGATCGTTTTCCAGTCCCAAGTGTTGAGCCTATAGCCGTTGGTAATGCACAGCCCATAGCCCCCATTCCACCAGAAAATAAGACTCTTTGCTGATCTTTTGTATCCAAAGATTGTGCTACCCACATTTGATGTTGGCCTACATCTACACATACCGCATCGTATGAATTCAAATGAGATGCAATTTTATGAATAATTTTATTCGGAATTTTCTCTTTCTGGTCTATCCCGATAATGGATGAGTATTTTTCTTTGTAAGAGAGTACCTTTTCTTGCCATTGTGAAATATCATTGGTAAAACTATTTTGACCAAGCAGTTCAAGGAACGTTTTCACATCCGAATGAATCAAAATATCGGCATTTATTTTTGATCCTAATTCATGTTTATCAATATCAACCTGAATGATTTTAGCTTCTCTCGCAAATGTTTTGAGATCGGTTCCCGTTTGTCTCGTATCCAGTCGTGAGCCTAAAACAAGAATCAAATCTGAATTTGCCAACGCCATATTACCGTATCGGTTGCCATAAGCTCCGATAAGGCCAAGATTGTACGTGTAATTGTCTTTGATAAGATCTTTCCCCATCAAGGAGTAGACAAGTGGAAAATGATTGGCTTGCAAAAATTGGTTGAGCTCAATATCCGCATTGGAAATTCGGGCCCCTCCACCGACTAAAATAATCGGCCGCTTAGAAGTATTAAGCGCCTGAATTATCTTGAGTAAGTCTTTGTCAAAATCTGCTTGATACTGATAATTTTTGTACTCAACACTATCATAAAAAGAAGCTTGTTGTGCAGGATCAAATTCTGATCGTTGTATGTTCATAGGTATATCAACAAGAACAGGACCTTTTCTCCCTTCCTGAGAGAGGAAATACCCTTTTTCAAGTTCGTATCGCAAATTTGCTATATCATCTACCATCACCGCATATTTGGTGATAGGTTTGATAATACTAACGATATCGGTTTCTTGAAAGCCTATCTGACGTACCGGCTGATCGTACTTATATTCATAGGTATTGACTTGCCCGGTAATGAACAATGTCGGAACCGAATCAAAAAAACAACTTCCAATCGGGGTGATCAGGTTGGTAGCACCTGGTCCGCTTGTAGCCGTTGCCACACCGGTTTTTCCGGTGACTCTGGCATAGCCTTCGGCAGCAAAACCAGCCCCTTGCTCATGCACGGTATTGACGATTTCAATATCTTTATTTTTATCAAGCGAATCATAGAAATGAGCTACAGCTCCACCAATATAGCCAAATACTTTGTCAATTTTTTGCTCAACTAAGAATTGAACAATATAATCCGAAGCTTTCATTTAGTCCACTCCAAGTTTTTCTTTTTTGCATCCATAACATAGTGATTCAAATCATCCGTTGTACCAACACTCTCATTTTCATAAAAGTTTTTATACCACAGCACCGTTTTTTCAAAAGTCGTTTCGCTATCCCAAGTATCTTTCCATTTTAGACGGATGTGGGCTTTAGAACAATCAAGTTTCAGAAGATTGGCTTCATGAAGCTGGTGAGGATCGCGGTTGATCTCATAATCGATTTTGTCCCAATGCTTTTTGACATGGTTCACGACCTCTTCGACCGTAATGCTCCCCTCATCGCTTGGACCGAAGTTCCACGCTTCGCCAAATTCGACTTTCTCTTCCAGAAGTTTTTGTCCGATCGCGAGATAGCCGCTGAGGGGTTCAAGGACATGCTGCCACGGGCGAGTAGCATTGGGATTTCGGATACTGACTTTTTTACCTTGCGATACAGAGAGCATAATATCGGTCATAAGACGGTCTTTCGCCCAGTCTCCTCCGCCGATCACATTTCCAGCACGGCACGATGCCAAGAGAGTATGATGCGATTTTTTATATTCGGCGGGATTAAAATAAGAGCTTCGGTAGGAGTTGGCAAGGATATCGGCACACCCTTTGGAAGAACTGTAGGGGTCATAACCACCCATAGGATCGTTTTCACGGTAACCCCACACCCATTCTTTGTTCTCATACGCTTTGTCACTGGTGATGTTAACAATTGCCTTCACACCGTTGGCTCGGCATGCTTCGAAAACTTTGAGTGTTCCGATGACATTGGTTTCATACGTTTCGATCGGATTTTCATAGGAGAGTCTTACAAGCGGTTGGGCGGCTAGGTGAAATACAATATCCGGTTGGTACGTTTGAAATGTTTCGTTTAGTTTGTCCAGATCTCGAATGTCTCCGATGATGGAGGTCATGTCGAGATTTAAAAGTCCAATATGATTTGGTTCGGTCGGCGCTTCCAAAGAATACCCGATGATATTTGCCCCCATTTGATTGAGCCAATATGCCAGCCATGAACCTTTAAATCCAGTATGTCCTGTGATTAAGACTATTTTACCTTTGTAGATACTGCCAAAAAGATTATCCATTACCAGACTTTCCAAGGTGCTCTATTGGTATCCCAAAGTTTATTAAGATCATTTTTGTCTTTTAAGCTATCCATTGGAGACCAAAAGCCATTATGTTTATAGGTATACACTTCACCATCTTTTGCTAAGTTTTGAAGCGGTGCTTGTTCAAATACAGTAGTGTCACCATCACAAATATAATCGAAAACTTTTGGCTCGCAAACAAAATAACCGGCATTTATCCATCCACCGTCACCTTTTGGTTTTTCTAAAAAGTGTGTTACTTGATCATTATCTTCAATATTCAATGCTCCAAACCGTCCATCTGGCTGATTGGATGTCATGGTCATAGCCTTACCATGAGATTTATGAAATTTTACCAGTTCATCAATATTGATATCACTAACACCATCTCCATAGGTGAGCATAAACGGCTCATTACCGATAAAATCTTGAGCTCTTTTTATTCTTCCTCCGGTCATACTGTTTAATCCAGTATCAAGAAGGGTTACTTTCCAAGGTTCACTAGAGTTGTTTAGGACTTCCATCTTACCGTTTTGCATATCAATAGTTACATCACTTTGGTGGAGAAAATAGTTGGCAAAATATTCTTTTATAAAATAACCTTTGTAGCCTAGAAGAATGACAAAATCATTAAAACCATATTTACTATACGTCTTCATAATATGCCAAAGGATTGGTTTTCCGCCAATTTCTACCATTGGTTTGGGGCGTACATCGGTTTCTTCGCTTAGCCTAGTGCCGTAGCCACCTGCTAATAATAAAACTTTCATTTTAAAACCTCTGCCAAATAGATGATTCTATCTCTTAAGTCAATCTGATGATTGCCGACAAAGAAGCCGTTATCATGTAAATAATCAGCATTCTTGAGTTCGTCATATATCTCATAGTCAAAATACTTCATCACGTCATTTCTGACAAAATTTCCTGTTACTATCGGACGGCAATCAATATTAGCATCCATGAGTTTTTGAATAATATTTTTTCGTTTCAAATTTGAAGTTGGTTTGATAATAAATGAAAAACCAAACCATGAACTATTGTCAATATCTTTTTGAATGATGAAATCAGGATGATTTGCAAAAAGTTCTACAAACAATTTTGCATTTTCTCTTCTTTGCACTAAAAAACCGGGAAGTTTTTTAAGTTGTTCAATCCCTGTAGCTCCACTCATCTCAACCGGTCGGACATTGTAACCTGGGAGGACAAATCGAAATGATTCTTCGAACCAATCATCACTTTTAACACATACTTTATTATCTTTCGGAAGATTTCTTGTCCAACCATGCGCTCGAAGAGAGAGGAGGATATGATAGAGTTCTTCATCATCCGTCGTTACAAATCCACCCTCCATTGTTGCCATGTGGTGGGAGAAGAATGTTGAAAATGTTCCCATGATTCCAAAAGTTCCTGCTTGTTGACCTTTATACTCAGCTCCCATAGATTCGCAGTTATCTTCCAATAAAATGATATCTTTCTCTTTTATCATAGCATTGATAGCATCAAAATCGTTTGGATTTCCTAATAGGTTTACCACCATAATCATCTTCGTTTTATCGGTAATAGCAGAGGCAAGTGCTTCGAGATCATAATTGAGCGTTTCGAGGTCAATATCGACAAATTTTAGCTTTAGACCATACTGATGGAGAGGGTAGTACGTCGTTGACCACGATACGGCTGGCACGATGACTTCATCACCACGTTTAAGCTTTGGCTCTTTAGTATAAAAAAGAGCAGCAGTCGCTATAAGATTTGCCGTCGAACCGGAACTGACCATAACACAATATTTTTTGTTCAGAAATTTACAAAAATCTTTTTCAAATTGTGCAACACTTTCACCCATCGTGTACATATCTCTGTCTATAACAGACTGGATAGCCTGTAACTCTTTTTCATCCCATGTTGATGTGGCTAATGGATAGTTAGTCATTTAATACCTCTTTTAAATAATACTCGTATGTTTTTCGGATACCATCTTTTAATGATGTTTTATATCCCCAACCAAATTTTTGAAGCTTTGTATCATCAATTAGCTTTTGCTTCATCCCCACCGGCTTAGTAAGATCATGGATAAAATCACCTTTATATCCTATCACTTCTGCAATAGCTTTATAATACTCATTGATCGTATAGTCAGTTCCTAAACCTGCATTTATATTTTGAGGCATAGATTCAAAATTTTCAAGTGCGTAATAAACGAAATCTGCCAGATCAGCGGCATACATAAATTCTCGTCTGGCTTTTCCATCACCCCAAATATCTAACATAGTTTGGTTATTGACTTTTGCATCATGAATTTTTTTAATAACGGCTGGAAGCATATGAGAATGTTTTGGATCAAACTTGTCATATCGTCCATACAAGTTACAAGGAATTATAGTTTTGTAGTGATACTCACTGTTTTCTCTATGGATATATTCACAAAGTCTTGTTGACGCTACTTTTGCGATTGCATATCCCTCATTGGTAGGTTCAAGCTCACCTTTTAGGATTAATTCTTCACCGAGAGGGTTTTGTGCATCTCTAGGATACATACACGAACTACTCATATTTATAAAGTTTTTAATTCCACTTTCATAGGCACTCATAATGATGTTAAGTCCCATTTGAGTATTATCTACCAAAAAAGCAACAGGATGAGCCATATTGGCTTGGATGCCACCAACTAATCCTGCGCAATGAATCACTATATCTGGATTATTGGCCCTTATGTAGTTATCTACAGATAATCTATCTAAAAGGTTTAGTTCATTACTCGATGGAGTTAAAAGAATATAATTTTTAGCTTTCTCAGATTCGACTATATTTCTTCCAACCATTCCTTTTGAGCCGGTTATTAATATTTTTGTCATTAAATATTCCTACTCAAAATAACTCATGATTTTATAGCCGCCTTCTTGGAGATAGACGTCTTTTGTCATTAGTTTCAAATCGCTTTTCATCATGTCATCGACCAGTTCTTGGAGCTGATATTCTCGTTTCCAACCGAGTTTTTGCTCTGCTTTGGCAGGATTTCCGAGGAGTAAATCAACTTCTGTCGGACGGAAGTAGCGTGGATCGACGGCAACGACTTCTTTTCCGATTTCTACTTGGTAGTTGGGATTTGAACACGAGACGACAAACGCTTTTTCTTCAACACCAACACCTCGGAACTCTAACGTGATACCGGCAAACTCAAACGCCATACGAACGAAATCACGTACGGTTGTTGTGATACCTGTGGCAATTACCCAATCCTCTGCTTCATCCGCTTGAAGGATCATCCACATCATACGGACGTAGTCTTTTGCATGTCCCCAGTCGCGTTTGGCATCGAGGTTACCGAGATAAAGTTTGTCTTGAAGTCCAAGAGCAATTTTGCTTGCGGCACGAGTGATTTTACGGGTAACAAACGTCTCACCGCGTACAGGAGATTCATGGTTGAAAAGAATACCGTTACACGCAAACATCCCGTAGGCTTCGCGGTAGTTGACGGTAATCCAGTATGCGTACATTTTTGCTACTGCATAGGGCGAACGAGGGTAGAATGGTGTTGTCTCTGACTGAGGGGTTTCTTGAACTTTTCCGTAGAGCTCTGATGTGGAAGCTTGATAGATTTTGGTCTTTTTAGTCAACCCTAAAAGTTTGACCGCTTCGAGGATACGAAGAGTTCCGGTGCCGTCTGCGTTGGCAACATATTCCGGTGTTTCAAAGCTTACAGCTACGTGACTCATCGCGGCAAGGTTATAAATCTCATCAGGTTGCGTCTCTTGGATAATACGAGTGAGATTCATGGAGTCGGTCATGTCTCCAAAATGGAGATGAAGATTGACATTGTTTTCATGAATATCTTGGTAGAGGTGATCGATACGGTCTGTATTAAACAATGAACTTCTTCGTTTGATACCATGAACAATATACCCTTTTTTGAGCAAAAACTCAGCGAGATAGCTCCCATCCTGCCCTGTAATACCTGTGATTAATGCAACTTTTTGTTCAGTCATAAGTTTGTTCCTTTAAAATAATTTTTTACATACGGGTGAACATTGCTATGTTCCAAAAGTTCATCTTTAGAAAAATAGCGATAGTCACTGTGCTCGTCTGTGGGCAATGAAAAATTTGAGATCATTTTTAAATGATACGCCAATACCACGTAATGAGTACTAATAGCATCATCCACAAAGCTATTGTCATAAAAATGTTCATAAATACCATAAAATTGTAACATCTCTTGTGTTATTTCAATATTAAATTCTTTTAATGAGAGCCGTTTTATCGCTTCTCTTATCGTCTCATCTTTAAAAATTCGCCCGCCTAAAGTAAACCAAAAGCTCTCTGCTGGTTTGTTGACACGCTTACCCAACAAATAGTTGCCCTCATCGTTTTCAATAATAAAATCAATCGAGACAAGAGGAGTGTTTTCCACGACTATTTTAAACTTATCGTTTGAAATCATCTTCGATCCGTACGATATCATCTTCACCTGTATATTCACCCACTTGCGCTTCGATGAGCACTACCGGTATTTTACCTTCATTTGAGAGGCGATGAATCTCACCCATTTTGATATAGGTGGACTCATTTGGGCGTACTGGATAAGTAGATTCTCCAACCGTCACCGTCGCCGTACCGCTGACGACGATCCAGTGCTCATTTCGATGAAAGTGTTTTTGCAAAGAGAGGCGTTTACCCGGTTTTACCACGATACGTTTGATCTTGTATCCCGGCGTATCTTCAAGGATTGTATAGCTTCCCCATGGACGGTGGGCGGTAAGGTGGATATTATGCAGCTGAGAGTTTTTTCGCACCTCTTCGACCACTTTTTTGACCTTTTGAGATGAACCTTTTTTGCTGATGAGCAGTGCATCACCCGTATCAATAATGATCAAATCCTCAACATCCACCGTCGCTATTTTGCGTTCATCGCCATACACAAGGTTATTACGACTATCGATACTGACATGATTGGGATTTACCGTGTTGCCACTCTCGTCTTTTGGCATCTCATCATACAGTGCATCAAAACTCCCTACATCCGACCAGCCAATATCACTTTCCACGACTTTGACACGGTTACTTTTCTCCATCACGGCATAATCTATACTGTCTTCGGGGATAGCGGCCATATCAGTATGTTGGATTCGAAATGTTGAATTTTCGATTTTTTTATTATCAAAGGCAAGCTTAGAAGTTTCGAAAATCTCCGGTGAATGTTTTTTTAATTCCTCTAAAAACACACCGGCTTTAAAACAAAACATACCGCTGTTCCAGTAATAGTTCCCTGCATCGACATACCCTTGCGCGGTTTGTGCATCTGGTTTTTCATGGAATGCTTTTACCTCTTCGCCCACTGATTCAATATATCCGAAACCTGTTTCGGCAAACGCTGGAACAATCCCAAACGTTACCAAAAAACCTTCATCGGCGAGTAAGCGCGCACGATCCGATACCGATTTATACGCAGAAATATTTTTAATTAAATGATCTGACGGTGTCACCAAAACGATCTCATTGGCATCAAGTGCCATACAAGCTAATGCAATCGCCGGAGCCGTGTTACGTCCGATCGGTTCCAACACATAGCGATTGTTATCACTGCTTAACTCTTCGAGCTGATCGATGGCTAGGAAGTATTGTTCCGTATTGGAAACAATCATCTGCTGATCACATACAGTTTTGTTTCTCTCAACCGTAAGCTGAAAGAGTGAACGATTATCGAAAAGTTTCACAAACTGTTTGGGCATAAGAGTACGACTAATCGGCCACAACCGAGTACCGCTTCCGCCACATAGTATAATATTAGTCATTTATATTTCTCTTTCTCATATAATCCTACTGTTGCTTGAACATATCCATCGATACTGCCGCAATCATAACGTTTGCCCCGGAAGCGATAGGCTATGACATTACCTGCTTTTGCCTGCTCCATCAACGCATCGGTGATCTGGATCTCGCCCCCTTTTCCTGGAGCCGTTTCACGCAAGATTTCAAAAATATCGGGAGTGAGGATATAACGTCCGATGATGGCGAGGTTGCTCGGAGCATCGGAGGGGGCAGGCTTTTCGACCATCGTATCGACACGGTAGATACCATCTGCAATTTGAGTTCCTGCTATTACACCGTATTTGTGAGTTTGGGAGGGATCGATCTCTTCGATGGCTACAATGCTGCACTGATACTCATTGTAGAGCTTCACCATCTGCGCCAACACTCCCTCATCATCGTTCACACATAAATCATCGGCGAGGACAACGGCAAACGGTTCGTTTCCAATCAATGTCTCTCCTGTGAGGATCGCATGACCAAGCCCCAACATCGAACATTGACGGGTGTAGGAGAAGGTACAATTATCGATGATGTCACGGATATCGGCAAGCATCTTTTCTTTATCCGTCCCCTGAATCTGATGCTCCAACTCATAACTCACATCGAAATGGTTCGCAATTGCCTGTTTTCCTCGTCCGGTGATCATTGCCATCGTGTTCATCCCAGCGCCCATCGCCTCTTCAACACCATACTGGATCAGAGGTTTGGTGAGGACCGGGAGCATCTCTTTGGGGATAGCTTTGGTCATCGGAAGAAATCTCGTACCGTATCCGGCAGCGGGAAAAAGACATTTTCGAATCATACTAATTTCCTATTATCCATTTATTTTTGGAATTTTATCGTTTTATTACTTTGTATTTGTTTTGGCTATAAACCCTTGCGCACCGGTTATTAAAATATTTTAACTTTTTTTATTATATTTCCCCAAATACCACTCTATGGTCTTCACAATACCGGTATCAAAAGTCTCTTGGGCTTTCCATCCCAGCTCGGTTTCGAGTTTGGTAGCATCGATAGCATAACGACGGTCATGACCTGCTCGGTCTTCTACGTAGGTAATAAGCTCTTTATAGGAAGGGATGGATTCCGTGTCAAGCACGGAATGACGAGCTTCAGATGCGAGATGACGGGGTGCCATTTCATCGAGGAGGCTACAGATACGTTCAACAATCTGGTTGTTATTACGCTCATTACGTCCTCCGATGTTGTAGACTTCACCTGATCTTCCGTTGTGATAAACGAGATCGATCCCTTTGCAGTGGTCTAATACATAGAGCCAGTCGCGGATGTTTTTACCGTCACCATAGACAGGAATATTCTCGCCGGCAAGTGCTTTACGGATAACGGTCGGGATTAGTTTTTCGTCATGCTGTTTGGGACCGTAGTTGTTGGAACAGTTGGTGATCACGGTGTTCATTCCATAGGTGTGATGGTAACTGCGGACGATCATATCACTGCCTGCTTTTGATGCGCTGTAAGGGCTGTTGGGTGCATAGGATGTCTCCTCCGTAAAGAGTCCTGTTTCGCCTAGCGTTCCGTAGACTTCATCGGTGCTGATATGGTGGAAACGTGGAGGATTAGATTCCGTATCAAGCACGGAATGACGGTAGGTGAATGGTTTTTCCATCCATGCCTTGTAAGCAACATCGATGAGGGTAAAGCTTCCGTTGACGTTGGTTTGGACAAATACACCCGGGTTTTTGATGCTATTGTCTACATGACTTTCAGCAGCGAAATGGATTACTCCTCGTATGTCATATTGGGTAAAAAGTGATTCGACGAGAGGACGGTCACAAATGTCTCCTTGGACGAAGATATGACGATCGCTTTGGGGTGCATCAGAGAGATTTGCCATATCGCCTGCGTAGGTAAGAAGATCAAGGTTGATCAGACGGACATCGGGATATTTGTCTAAAAAATATGGGACGAAATTGCTCCCGATAAATCCGGCGCATCCGGTGACTAAAATGGTTTTCATAAAGGGTTCTCCTGATAGTTTACTGAGTGGTGAAAGATTCTATTGATACGAATAGATTCTTTTTTGATAGTATAAAAAATAAGGTAGGATTCGAAAATCATTACACGACAATCTTCGTGAATGTTTTTGGATTGACACTCTACCCCCATATACGGAAAATGAATGAGCAATTCAATTTTAGTTTTTAGTTTTATCAAGTATTGTACGGCTCTACTCTTACTGTCTTTGGCTATGTACTCACCGATTTTTGATAAGTCATCTATAGATTGGTCACTGTAATCAATCTGCATAGCGTGCAATTAAACTTTTAAAAATTTCTTCATGGGTTCTTGGGCTAGTTCCTGAGTCTATCCCTTGCTTAACTGCATCTGCCAAATGACTTAAATCGTCGGGGATGTTGTCTTTTGGAAGGATGATGATCTCAACTTCTTGATCTTCAAACTCTTGAGGTAATTGAACTTCAATTCGTTGATTATGAACACGTTGAAAATTTCTAAATGCGGTCATTTTATCTCCTTTAAACACTCTTTAAGAGAATCTTTCCAATACGGAATAGTGAGATTATACTCTTCTTTTATTTTTGCTTTGTTGAGCAAGCTGTAATGGGGGCGTGTTGCTGGGGTTGGGTACTGATCGGTGGTGATGGGATTTACATGGCATCTGATATCCGACAGTTCGAATATGGCGTGAGCAAAATCATACCAGCTGATTGCACCTTCGTTGCTGTAGTGATAAATCTCAGGTATTGTGTTGTTGATTTGAGGAAGAATATCTAAAATCGCTTTGGCCAAATCCCGCGCGTATGTCGGAGTCCCTACTTGATCGAAGATTACCCCTAAACTATCCCGTTCTTTACCTAAACGAAGCATAGTTTTGACGAAATTAGCTCCAAAGGACGAATAGACCCATGAAGTACGGAGTATGAGTGTGTTTTTAGGTGCAACGGCTAGAATCGCATTTTCACCATCGCATTTTGTTTTTCCGTAGACTCCTTGCGGATCGGTGGGATCGGTTTCGATGTATGGGCGGTAGTTTTTGCCATCAAAGACATAGTCGGTTGAAAGGTGAATGAGCGCAATATTTTTCTTTTTGGCGATTTTTGCAAGCAGTGAGACGGCGCGATGATTGATCGTGTTGGCAAGCTCTTCGTCGGATTCGGCACGATCAACTGCTGTATATGCAGCGCAGTTGATGATTGTATCGAAGGTGTTCGTGTCGAAGTAATCTTCCAGTTTGCACAGATTGCTTAAATCCAGTGTGTTGCGATCGACAAAGGTAAAATCGTGCTGTGGATAGGAACCGCTTAGTGCGTGAAGTTCACTTCCTAGCTGTCCGTTGGCTCCTGTTACGAGGATGCTAGGCATACAGATTGTCTCCAAAAGTAAAATGGTCGACATTGGCAAAGAGAGGTTGTTTGGTATCTTTAGCTGAGAGTTGAAGCTTCTCACTTGAAATAATCCAGTCGATATTTAAGGCAGGATCATCAAACGCAATCCCACGGTCACATTCGACACTGTAATAATTATCCACTTTATAGGCGAAGGTACACGTTTCACTAAGTACCACGAACGCATGAGCAAATCCACGAGGGATAAAGAGTTGACGTTTATTCTCACCGCTTAAACGTACCGCGACATGGTGACCGAAGGTTGGTGAACCTTGTCGTATATCAACGGCAACATCGAGAACTTCACCTTCGATCACGCGTACGAGTTTGGTTTGCGCATGGGGAGGAAGCTGATAGTGCAATCCGCGCAGGACTCCATAACTGCTTGACGATTCATTGTCTTGACAAAAAGGGACTTTAAACCCTAAAAATGCTTCAAGCTTATCGGCTCGAAACGTCTCGGCGAAGTAGCCGCGTGCATCGCCATGGACTTTTGGATCGATGATGATGACATCAGGGATAGCCGTGCGGGTAAATGTCATTGAATCGACCCTTCGTGGGCTCTGCGAATCAAATATTGACCGTATTGGTTTTTAGAGAGAGGTTTTGCCAACTCTAAAAGTTTTTCTTTGGTGATGTAGCCCATTTCAAAAGCGATCTCTTCGAGACAGGCGACTTTAAGTCCTTGACGATTTTCAATGGTGTGGATGAACATACTGGCTTCCAATAGACTTTCGTGTGTACCCGTATCCAGCCATGCGTATCCCCGTCCCATGAGCTCGACTTTGAGAGCGTTTTGAGCCAAATATTCTTGGTTGACGGTAGTGATCTCTAATTCGCCTCTATCAGAAGGTTTAATGTTTTTGGCAATCTCGACAACACTGTTGGGATAAAAATACAGCCCGATAACGGCATACGAACTTTTAGGTTGTGTCGGTTTTTCTTCGATGGAGAGGACATTTCCCTCTTTGTCAAACTCTGCCACACCATACCGCTCAGGATCTTTGACCCAATAGCCAAACACCGTTGCTTTTTTCTCTTCGGTGACATTGCGTACCGATTGTGCAAGCAGCTTGGTGAGACCATGACCGTGGAAGATATTATCTCCAAGGACAAGACACACATCATCATTACCGATAAAATCAGCACCTAAGATAAACGCCTGTGCCAAACCATCGGGGGAAGGCTGAACGCAATAGTCAAAATGCATCCCGATATCGCTACCGTCCCCTAGAAGTTCTTCAAAACGTGGTAAATCCGTAGGTGTAGAGATGATAAGCACCTCGGTAATCCCCGCAAGCATCAATACTGAAAGGGGGTAATAGACCATCGGTTTGTCATAGATGGGAACAAGCTGTTTACTCACCCCTTTGGTAATAGGGTAGAGACGTGTTCCGCTTCCTCCGGCTAGGATGATCCCTTTCATTGTTTCTTTTCCTTTTCATAGAGTTCAATTGTTGCTCTGTTTTTTTTGTTCAACCCATAGTTGGGTTAAGAGATATTTCATTTATTTGCGAAATTTTATCGTTTTCTTGCTTTGTATTAGTCTATAAATATAAAAGGTAGTTTATAGCTCGTCATTACTGATTTTTTCTATGTACATCAAAGTTGTTTCAATAATTGTAATTAATTTTTCACAGTATTGAAACACTTCATCAAAGACTTCAACCAAATCATCTTCAATGTATTCGTGAGCTATCGTATTTCGTACATCTTTCATAATCCTAAGCTCTTCTATATCTTCGAACAATCCTCTTTTGTGAGCATTATTGACAACATCAACAAGTGTTCCTTGATTTTCAAACTCATATTCATCGAGAGTTCTAAAAATCTTTCGGATTAAAAAATCTATACCTCGGCTATATCTACTGCACAGCGTCTCAAACTTTCCAAATTCTTCGATGCTATACTCTTTTTTTATCCCTATTTTTGAACATTCATCAAAAGAGATTCTTATCCAAAAGAGTTGTTTTTGGAGTAAAACTTTATCTTGTAAAAGTTTTTCAAGCATCATAATAAAACCGCCTTTTGAAAAATATGTTTAGTAAAAGGAGTTTTAAATTCTCCGTTATCGAGAACAATATCAAGTTTTTGCTCTCCAAAATGTTTGAAAAACTCTACTCTCAAAACCCGCAAATCTTTTTTGGTTACTTCATTGCTCAGAATAAGCAGATCAATATCCCCACCCCTTTTGGTATCATCTGTTCTGCTTCCAAAAAGATAAATTTTTGCGTCTAAAGAAAAGGTCTTCAATTTATTTTTCAATACATCAATCTGTTCTTGGGCAAGTCTCATTGTTTCATCCCCTCTGGTTTTCCTCTCCAATTTCATCCTCTTTTTTGGTGCGGATAAATTCCAATAGAAAAATGCCGAAAATGCCAAGGATAAACGAGGTTACAAACGATACTGCCACAATAAGCCCCCGTTTTGGCCCCTCTTTGTCACGCTCGTAGGCGACGCTTGGCTGAGTGACTACTTTTACATTGTAATAGTCGCTGGATTGCGCCAATACCTTTTTTTGGATCAATGCCGACATCAGTTGACTCAGCTGTGTTTTGAGGGTAAGATCATTGGTTTGGGTAAGCTCATTGTTGTAATACGCAATTTTTTTCTCCATATCGGAGAGTTCGTTGGTGCGCAGTGAGGTCGATGCATAGATCAAAAATGCATCCACCACACTCTTCGCCAAGGCAGCATCGGGATCACTGTAGCCTATTGTAATCGCCAAGGTTTTTTTGTCGCTGGCGATAGAGAGCTGTCCTTTTACTTTTTGATACGTTTCAAAAAGTTCTTTCTCTGTATCTTCCGGAGTTTTTATCTCCTCTTCCTTGGACCCTTTTTTAAGACGGTAGAGAGTATCGATACCCAATGCAAAACTGTAATTTTTATCGGCATCGACATCATTCATTTTTTCAAAAAGTTTCGTATCCAAAAGAAACTTACGCATCCAGCTGTAATCATCGAGATAGAGTTGATACGCTTGATCGGGCATCATCTCACTTGATCCGCCAATGTCAACACCTGCAAGACCTGCCAATGCACCCAGCCCTCCCATCGATGATTTGCCCGCTTCCCCCTGCGGAACCAGGACTGCTTGCGAATGATAAATATTCGGTTTAGTAAGGGTCCATGCCGCGCTGAGCGCCGTAACGATGAGGGTAAAGGCTATGAGCTTTATTTTATGTTTACCGATTGTCCGTGCCAGTTCGCGCAAATCAATCTCGTCGTCTTCAACCATCACAGGAGCTTGATTGGAGTGTTCCATTACAGTGCTCCAACTGTGTGTAATGCCGCTACCGAAACCGCCATTTGGTACAAGATAGAGGTAATATCTTTGGCAAGTTGTATACCGCTGATCGTATTTATTTCCATAGGAACGATAATCGTATCACCCGGTCCAACGGACGCATCAGCGCTAAAGAAACCATGTTTGTATGGCTCTGCTTCCCCGTTAGCATGAACAACAAAGATGTTGCCCTCATCTGCACTATCCTTGACTCCGCCTGAAGCATTTAGATAGTCATCTACGCAATAAGATGCCTTGTAAATTGTGGCATTAGGATTGAGCACTTCTCCTTGGACGATAACACTGTCTTCTTTTTCGGGAACATACAAAGCATCGCCATCTTTGAGCGTCACATCGGAACTGCTTCCTCTGAATTTTTGTAGATCACTCTCAAGAAAAATAGCCAAACGTCCCGCAAATACGGTTTTTTCAACATCCTCTTTAAGTTGGCTTATCATGCTCACCATTTGCATTTTATCGGCTTGCGTTTGACCTGCCTGTGTTGGCTGTGATGCCGCAAAAAGCATCCTATCTTCGATGTCTTTGATCTGTCTCATTGCCCCTGCGTGTTGTCGTTTTTTGAGCTCTTCACGTGTAAAGACGGCGGCTTTGGTATAGGCTGTATCGGTAAAGCCGCCTGCACGTTGAATCAAATCGGATAAATGGTCTCCATCCTCTACTGCATACTCTCCCGGATATTTGACTTTTCCCATAATCTTGACCGATTTACGCTCATTCCATTTTGGTATTTTGAAAATGGTGATCTCATCGTAGGGCGATACGCGAGGAGCATCTGCCGACATTGCATCTGCCGGGTTTACATTGTCTACTTTTCTGACACGAACACCGTTTATCACATCATAGTGAACGACTTCGATTTTATCCATGCTGGCTTTGTCTGTCATTCCCCCTGCTGCTAGAATAATATCTTTTAGGGTTGTTGATTCTGAGATCTGATAAGCCCCCGGCATATACACCTCTCCGGTCACACTGGCTTTTTGGATAGGATTAGTGGTAAAAAAGCCTATTGTTTGTATATCATCCCGTTCTTGCAATGCAACCGATTTTTCTTGCATAGTGTTGACAACACGTACTTTTGTTGTCATTTCAGTTGGATTTGTAGAGACAATCGTCACTTTACTGCGGTCGATAGGACAGATTGTCCCAGCGGTACTTAGCAATGCTTCAAACGTCATCTTATCAAAAAATCGATATTCTCCCGGACGGGCGATACACTCTCCTGAAATTTTTACGACAGAAGGCTGTTTTACAGCAAAACGATTTAAAATAAAAAGCTGGTCACGATTATGCAGTGTTACCTTTTCTTCTCCATTAAGCACTTTTGCCAATGAAAAACCGATAATTTCTTCTTTTAGATTGGATTTGATCCGTTTGATAATCGCATAATCAAAATAGGTATCTTCTAGAAAAACTCCTCGTAACGTACTGCGACCGATCTCGTTTTTGAAAAACTCTCGAACGCTGATCCCCTCTTTGGAAAGAGGCCAAAAGCCCGGTTTTACAATGTTTCCATAAAGTGTTACCCCTCGCAAGTTGCTCTTATCCAGTCCATTGACGTAGACGCTGTCTTGATCCATCGCAATCGTGTGCGCTGTTTGTGCCATTGAAATACTCATGACTTTGAGCTGTGTATGTTTTTCATAACGGGTGACTTGTATATCATTTTTGCTTGCATCCGCTTGCAATCCACCTGCATACGCTATGAGATCCGCGATGGTTGTTTTCTCTTTTGCCTCATAAATAGCAGGACGCTTGACGTTACCATCAATAATAACACTTTTGCCCATTACAGGTACTACCACAATGTCGCCCGCTTGCAACAACGGATCACTGCGACCAGTACCACGGATAATAGAGTATAAATCAATCGTTTTAAAAACTCTACCGCCACGCTTGATAAACACCGTACGCATTGACCCATTTTTCGTTAATCCGCCCGCCGAAATAAGCGCTTCTTTTACCGTCGAAAAAGAGCTGACGTTGTATATACCCGGTGTAGCAACTTCGCCTGCCAGGGTCACTTGTATGGTTGAGAACTCTGTGACATTAACGGTCACGCCAACATTTGGAAAAGCTGCCATCAGCGCTTCGGTAATTGTTTTTTTAGCTTCACCGAAACTCAAACCTGCTATATGAAGAGGTCCGAAAGATGGGATAATAACATTCCCCTCTTTGTCTATCGTAAGAGACATATTATCACTTTTTGGTCCGTACAAAATAACCGATAAAACATCTTTTGGGACAAGTCTGTAACTCTCGGGAACAGGCAATGAGGAGAGGTCCATCCCATTTTTGTTGGAGAAAAACTCAAAACCGTAGCGTTTAAGAACGGTTTTTTCCGCTTTAATCTGACGAGAAAAAAGATCTTTAGCATAATCATTTATACTTTTTACCGTGAGTGGCGAATAATACATTTGCGTAGCCATATTTTCATCTACGACAGGCAATGTTGCATTCGTCTCATCATTATCCGTACCATTGGTATCTATAGTATTCGTCGGAATATTCTCGATACTCGTTTTGGATGCACTTGATGCTGTTTTTGATTGTTGATTGACTTTTTGAAGAACATCACTAGCGGTAACACCCTTTTGTGACATTGCTGCTTGCGCTTGAGGAGAATCCAGCAATGCAGGATTGGCCTTAATCGCCCCAATAATAGCCGCATTATCTGCAACAACATTGGCACCTATGAAAAACATAGCAACCATTACGGCATACCATAGATTTTTTTTAACTCTCATTAGACTCTCTTTTTGTTGAAATTTTAAGACCCGTATCCCATTAAGCGATCCACATCTGCCTTGGCTTCACGTAACGCTTGCTTTGGGTTCAACCCTTGTGCAATCTTTTGATCTGTTTTGATAGCGAGCTGTTGCTGTACAAAACGGCTACGAGGATCATTACTGATCGATGATGATGTATCCGCTTGAGACATAGCCACAGAAGTTTTTGGTACATTTACCATTGCCAAACGTCGTAACCATTGGTTTTTGAACACCGGATTAGCGGAATGATAACACCCGATTGCTTCAAGATTATACCCCCGTTTACGTATATGAGAGCTGAGAAGCAGTGCTGCAACGTAGACATTTACCTCTGGATCAAGGAGCGATTGACGCGTCACCCCTACTTTTGCCAGTCGTTTAAGGTGCATCGAATTAATTTGCATCAACCCTATATCGACCGTACCGTTTTTGTTTTGATTGATTGCGTGCGGGTTAAGAGAACTTTCGATGGTTGCTATCCGTTTTAATAAGGATGCCTCGATCCCAAAATCGGCACCTGCTTTTTCAAAGAAAACATCATACGTACCTGCAAAGAGGGAAAAAGCATACAGCAAAAAGGCGATAATTTTCATACTCTACGTATGTAACCCACCGAAACGGCGTTCACGTTTCGAAAAATCATCCAACATCCCCTCCAGCTCTCCTGTCGAAAAATCGGGCCATAACGTCGGTGTAAAAAAGAGTTCAGCATACGCAGCCTGCCATAACAAAAAGTTTGAGAGGCGTGTGTCACCGCCTGTACGAATAATCATATCCACTTTGCTAAAACGTGCCGTATCCAAATAAGATTCTATTGTTTCCGGTGTTGGGACGGCATTGTCTTCTAAAAGTTGCTTCACAGCGCGCGCAATCTCATCATGTGCTCCATAATTTAGCGCAAGCACCTGCGTTAAACCTGTGTGTTTGGCTGTCAACTCTTTGGTTATTTTGATTTGTTTTTTTAAAGCGGAGGAAAAGAGGGATAAATCACCGATGGTGTCAAAACGGATATTGTTTTCCAGAAAAATCGGTAGTTCATTTTTTAAATATTTCACCATAAGCTTCATCAAAAAAGCAACTTCCAAGGCAGGACGTTTCCAGTTTTCTGTACTAAAGGCATAAAGTGTAAGATATCCCACCCCTCTGTCAGAACAAAAACGGGTTATTTCACGAACTTTTTCCGCTCCCGCTTCATGCCCGGACGATCGGTTTTGCTTGTGCTGCTGTGCCCACCTGCCATTGCCGTCCATAATAATAGCGATATGCATGGATTCTTTTTTCATAACAGAATTATAATAAAAAATTACTCATAAATGGCTTATAGATTACAAAAGACGTATATGCTCCATAACAGCCTGAATAATCCAATCAGGTGTCGAGGCACCGGCGCTGATACCGCAAAACTTTTTACCAACGAACCATTCAGGCTGTAAATCCTCTGCGCTTTCAATATGATAGCTGCTGGGACACTCATCCAATGCAATTGAATGAAGCTGTTTCGTGTTGGAAGAATTTTTGCCACCGATGACGATCATCACATCGGCTTTCTTGGCAATCTTATGAACGGCTTCTTGGTTGTCAAGCGTAGCGTTACAAATGGTGTTAAAAACACGCACCTCTTTGTGCGACATCATCAGTTTTCCGACAATTTTCTGGTAATCCTCTATGCGGCGTGTCGTTTGTGCCACAACGGCTACCTTATCCCGTAAAGTAAGGGCATCTATCTCTTCGGGCGAATTGACGACGTATGCTTTTCCGGTCACATAACTCTTCACCCCTTTGATCTCGGGATGCGCTTCATCGCCAAAAATAAGGATATCGTACCCTTGCTCGGACATCTCTTCGCAAATTTGCTGCGGTTTAGTGACATAGGGACAGGTTGCATCGATAACATCCACATTGCGTTTATGCAACAATGCTAACTCATCCTTGGGAATACCATGGGTTCGGATAACCGCTGTGTCCCCCGATTTAAAACTGTCCAGATTTTCACTCAATGCGACATTAAAATCCCGTTTAAGGCGTTCAATTTCATTTGCATTATGGATCAACGGTCCATAGGTAGCCGAATTTTTATTCTCTTCCGCTATTTTGATGGCCCGCTTGACACCAAAACAAAAACCGTAACTCTCTGCTAGCTCTATTTTCATCGTTCGACCTTGGTACACTGATTTAATAAATCAAAAAAATTGGGAAATGAGGTGTTGATGCACGCAATATCTTCTACTACCATCCCGCATCGTAACCCTGCTATCAAAAAACTCATCGCGATACGGTGGTCGCCGTAGCTGTTAACAACGGCTTTTTTCAATATTCCACCCGTCACCGAATAACCATCGGGATACTCTTGTGTTTCTATACCGCAAAGATTCAAATTATCCACCACGGTTTTAATCCGATCGGACTCTTTTACCCGCAACTCTTCGGCATTTTTGATGATACTTTTCCCTGAGGCACATGCCATCGCAATGGAGAGGGCGGGAAGTTCATCGATCAACCATGAGATATTTTCTTCCACAGTAACCGCTTTTAAAGGAGCATATTTCACGGTGATGTTCCCAATGGGTTCGTATTTTTCACTGGTCAACGTGTAGGTAATATTTGCACCCATCCTCTCCAAGACTTTAAACGCTTCGATACGGGTAGGGTTGAGGGTTACCCCCTCAATCACCACACTGGAATCAGGGGTGATCGCCGCCGCAACGGCAAAGAAAAAGGCACTGGAAGGATCAGCAGGGACGCGAATATTCAAAGGAGACAACGCTCCTTTTAGTGGCCAAATATTTGTTGTTAAACCATCCACTTCAATATGGGCACCCATACCCAGCAGCATCCGCTCGGTATGATCGCGGCTGAGTTCCGGTTCTGTAAAAGTACAGACACCATCAGAGCGTAGCGCTGCGAGTATCATCGCACTTTTCACCTGCGCGGACGCGATAAGAGAGTGGTAATTAAACGCCTTTAGAGAGGCTCCGCGAATACAAAGAGGGGCTAGATCACCGTTATGACGACCATCAAGTTGTGCACCTATATCACGCAGAGGCTGTGTCACCCGCTTCATAGGGCGACGCTTGAGATACTCATCTCCAGTAAGAACGAAATGCCCCTCTGCCGAAGAGAGAAGTCCGCAAAAAAGGCGCATCCCTGTCCCTGAATTACCGCAATCCAAAATCTCGACCGGCTCTTGTATACCATTCGATTTGATAGTAATAATCACCCCGTCGTCTCTAATATCTGCCCCTAAAGCTCGTACAATTTCAAGGGTATTAAGAGTGTCTTCGGCTCGGAGAAAATTCTCTATGTGACTTTCACCCTCTGCCAAAAGGGCAAACATAGCACAACGATGCGAAATGGATTTATCCGGCGCGATTGCATCGCTTTTAAACGCAAAAGGATATGCAGGATAGACAGTGGCCCGCATCATCGCAAATTTACCCCTAACTCTTCTCGAAGAGCTGTTAAAATCTGCTCCATTGCTGCGGTAATATCCTCTTCTTCCAGCGTTTTCTCTAGGGATTGCACTACAAAACGGATACTGAGACTCACATTTTCCCCTAATGATTCTGACGTATAACGATCAACAGGATAAAAACGTTGTATATCCGCGCCGGCATGCTGCGTGATAACGGCTTTGATCGTCTCGTAGCTCAATGTTTTGGGGATCAGTACGCTTAAATCTCTAAAAGAGGCTTGGAATTTTGAAAAGGGTTGCGCTTGAATCAGGCCGTAGGGGAGAGAATCCACTTCCAGCTCACACATATAGGTCGCTGAAAGATCAAATTCTGCTTCGATACTCGGGTGTAGACGGAAAAGTTCCCCTGCTTCTAGCCCCGCTATCATCACTTTTGCACACATATAAGGGTGTGCTAACGTATGGGTAGGGGTATAAGCAGACATCTCAAAAGAACCAACGACATCGGAAACTCTTTGGGCAAACGTTCCCAAATCTATGAGAGGGGCTTTCCCCGCATTGGAGAGTTTTTCACCCATAGAGGCACCGGATATAATAAACGCCAATCGTTTACTCTCCGCGCGCGTAGGATCAAATACCATTCCACTCTCAAACAGTGCAATCTTTTTTTGGTTTACCTTTACATTTGCACTTGCCGAATTCAGTAATCCGAGCATTAAGGTTGGACGCAACGTATCAAAGGTTGCCGTAATCGGGTTAAGGAGCTCTTTGTCTTCTTGTGTACATATAAATCCAAAACGTTCACACAAGGCACGCTCATTAAAAACAAAATGGACACTCTCAAAAAATCCGCTTTGCGCACTGCGTTGACGAAACGTTCGAATTTTTCGATACGTCTGTAAATCGTCCGTATTTTGATTATTTTCGGCAAAAACCAAAGGCTTAGAGGGGATATTATCGATACCGACCATACGGACAATCTCTTCGATAATATCTTGCTTGTTGAGTATATCATGGCGAAAGGGGGGAACAGAAATAACAAAGGTTGATGTTTTGGGTTTGCTAATCCCCATCCCTAGATTTTTTAAAATCTGTGTCAATGTCGTTTTATCAATGTTTATACCAATAAACGATTCAAATTCTCCTTCATCCATTGTAACTACACGCGTTTCACGCGGGGATTGAAGTTCTAGATGCCCTCCGTAAATTGCTGACTGGGTATATTTTTCAAACAATCCCATCACATAACGGATACCCATATCCAATTGGGGCTCACTGCCGCGAGAGGCATGGTAATAGTGGGGACAACTTTCAACTTTTGTTTCACCCATTTTTTTGGCAATAATTTCAGGGGGAATGTAGCTCGCTTCGATGATTGCAAGGCCAGAACGGGCTGAAAATCGTCCTTCCTCCCGCTGAGAGACACCCACAACAGAAAGTTTCTCTTTACCATACAATGCAGCATACCCGTTTTCATCATTAGAGAGGGTAATAACAGATTTTCCGTTTCCTGTCTCTTCCAGTACATCATATGGGTAGGCACGCAACACAACGCCCGTGCTGTGCGTTGTATATTTAAGCAATGTATCCATAACCGATAGAGTACTCTCTTCTAATATCGCCATACGCAACGCTACCAGAAAAGGGAGACTCAGCTCTTTGATCTCCACAGCACCGAACAAAAGCTCTACATCATACGTCTCTGAATGCTGCAGCTGTAAAATACGCCCTATTCCCAGTCGTCCCTCTTGTTCCACTTTTTGTGTATTTTCTCGTAGCTCTTTGTTAAATGCCGCACTTAGGTCACGTGCTATCCCATGAACGCTCAAGCAGTCGCCGCGATTTGCCGTAAGCTCAATCTCTATGATATCGTCATTAAAAACAGGATATTCACTCAGCTCTTTGCCCGTTTCGAGAACACCGATACTGGAATCGAGAATCATAATTCCCTCTCCCATCGCCGGCAGTCCAATCTCTTTGGAGGAACAGATCATTCCGTGTGAATCGAATCCGCGCAGCTTGGCTTCTTTTATTTTTAATCCACCCGGAAGCTCTGCCCCCACTGTGGCAACCGCGACATAGATTCCAGAACGAACATTCGACGCACCGCAGACGATTTGGCGAACATCCGTCCCAACATTCACCTGACACACATTGAGCTTATCGGCATCAGGATGTTTTTCACAACTCTCCACAAATCCGATGACAACACCGGCGGGAACAGACATCACATCATGACGATCCACTTCCAATCCGATAGCATTAAACGTCTTTAACAGTTGCTCTGTGCTCACGGCACTAAGATCAATCCATTCATTTAACCAATTTTTTGTAACGATCATCTAAACTGCTCCAATAATCTAACATCACCCTCAAACAATGAACGCAAATCGCCAATGCGGTGAATCAGCATCGCAAAACGCTCGACTCCCAGGCCAAAGGCATAACCGCTAACATTTTCATATCCAACGGCTTTAAAGACATTCGGATCAACAATACCGCATCCGAGCACTTCTAGCCAACCTGTTTTCGAACAGACACGGCACCCTTTGCCTAGACAAAAAATACAGCTGATATCCACTTCGGCCGATGGCTCTGTGAACGGGAAAAAACTCGGACGGAAACGGACCTCGACATCCCCGAACATTGTTTTCAAAAAATCTTCTAAGATAAATTTTAGATTGGCAAAAGAGACTTTACCCTCTTCTTCTACAACCAACCCCTCTACTTGATGAAACATCGGTGTATGGGTCAAATCATAATCACGGCGAAATACCGATCCCGGTGCGATCATCCGTATCGGCGGTTTGCTGTTTAGCATCGTACGTATCTGTACCGGTGAGGTGTGGGTACGCAAAAGTTTTGCATCTTTAAAATAGAAAGTGTCTTGCATGTCGCGTGCAGGATGGTATTTAGGGAGGTTTAATGCTTCAAAATTATGAAAATCATCCTCTACCATAGGTCCTGTTTGGACGGAAAAATTCATCGCCACAAAATACTCAACGATACGATCCATCGTCTCCATGACAGGATGCAAAGAGCCCCGTTCGCTGGTCGGTGAATAGAGACTCACATCTATCGCCTCTTTTTTCATCGTTGCCGTCAAATGTTCCATCGCTAAAAAGAGCTTACGATCTACCAATAAAGCGTTCAATCCCTCTTTGTGGATATTCAGCTCTTTCGCAAATGTCCCTTTCTCTTCATTAGGAACATCTTTCATACGGGCGAACTCTGCGTTCATAATCCCTTTTTTTCCAAAAATTGCTATGCGAATTTCTTCGATTTTATCAATTGTATCGGCTGATTTTATAGCATTGTACCACTCTTGCAAAGCCTGATCTCCATCCTATATTATATTGGGCAATTGTAGTGAAATCTCTTTTATAATAAGCTTCAAGGGAAGAGACGTATGCTACAATGTGGGAAAAAAGAGGTTTAGAATGTGTATCTTTTGTAAAATAGCCAACCGTGAAATCCCTTCCAATCTCGTCCAAGAAGATGAAAACTTTTTTGCATTCCATGATATCAATCCAAAAGCGCCTGTTCATGTATTGGTCATCCCAAAAACACATTATGATAGTTTTAACGATATTCCGGGTGATGTAATGGGGAGGATGACAACATTTATACAAGAGGTTGCGAAAACTCTAGGAATCGATCAAAGCGGCTACCGACTCATCAGTAATATTGGTGAAAACGGCGGTCAGGAGGTAGGGCATCTCCATTTTCATATCGTTGGCGGTGCAAAACTCCACTGGGGACATTTTGCCGATGCGGATACGAAAGACTTTTTTTAATTTAATACGCAATCGGAATAAAATTCCGATTTGCTACGCTATTTTTTATACCCTCAACCCTCCTCTTTTTTCCTAATTACGCGTTGCACCCTTGCAATGTACCAAAATCAACACTGCTTCCGCCGCCGCTAATCATCGTTTCATTTTCACGAATCGTATTGCCGTTATGGATAATCGTATAGGTGATCGCCGTTGTATCACGGATCGTATTGATCGTCGAGCAGTATGTCTCAAGACTCGCCATAACCCATCGAGCCGCTAGGGTATCGTCGGCATTGGAATTGAAACGGTATACGAGATGCAGGGTGTTGAATTTACGAGGCGCTTCTTCATTACGTACCACTTCCCCATCTACTTCGAGATTGGTGACTTCAAAACCTTGCTGCTTTGGCAACATCACGACATCGGTTGCACTGCACGTGATAAGTCCGCTCAAAAAATACTCGATCGGAGAGATTTGCGGACAATCGATAATAAAGCTGCTTTTTTCCGTTTTCGCTTCAAAGCGCATATTATCCAAATGTGAAACGGTTATTTTCATTTTATCTCCTTAAGGTAATTGTCAAAATAAACAATTTGTTCCAAGGTTCGTACTTCGGCAGTTCCCCCTTGTGACGTACGGGCATTCATTGAGTGCTCGATGCTCAAATAGCGGATAACATCCTCTTTGATACGATTATCGATGGCGTGGAGCTCTTGATACTCTATTTCACTCAAATCAATTTTTAGTACTTCAGCGCGTGCCACCGCTTTTCCTGTAATGAAATGGGCTTCACGGAACGGTACACCGCAATGCTCTACCAAATAATCCGCCAAATCAGTAGCACTTAAGTGACCCAACTTGCACGCTGTTGCCATATTTTCAGGTTTTATGGTCATGGTTTTAAGAGCTTCCCGTAGAATTTCGAGGGAAATTTCTGCCGTTTCTACGCTGTCAAAGACCCCCTCTTTATCTTCTTGGGTGTCTTTGTTATACGCCAGAGGCAATCCCTTCATCACCGTCAACAATCCCATAAGATTTCCGTACACACGACCTGTTTTACCCCGAAGCAGCTCAGGGACATCAGGATTTTTCTTTTGTGGCATAATGGAGGATCCCGTCGAATACTCATCAGAGAGTTCTACAAAACGGAACTCATAGCTCGACCAGAGGATAATTTCTTCAGAGAGGCGCGAAATGTGCATCATCAACGTAGAGATATTAAACAGTATCTCTAGGGCAAAATCACGATCGCTCACCGTGTCGAGACAGTTGATACTCACAGAATCAAAGCCAAGTGTTTTCGCTGTCATCTCACGGTTTATATTATGCGGTGTCCCAGCCAAGGCTGCACATCCTATCGGAGAGACATTATTCCGAGAATACGAACTCTCAAATCGCTCAATATCACGCTTAAACATCGTTGTGTATGCCAATAAATGAAAAGCAAAATTGATCGGTTGTGCGTGTTGCAAATGGGTCATCCCCGGAAGCAAGGTTGTTGTATGGGATCGTGCAATCTCGACAATAGCACCCATTAACGATTTGATACGCTCTATAATTTCACCGTTTTTACGCAATACGTAACGACGGAAATCAAGAGCGACCTGATCGTTTCGACTGCGTGCCGTATGGAGTTTTTTTCCTGCATCGCCGATAATAGCCGTCAAACGTTTCTCAATCGCCATGTGCAAATCTTCATCCCCGATTTTCCACTCGAATGCCCCTGCTTCGATCTCACTAAGCACCTGAGCCATCCCCAATTCGATTGATTTCAGCTCCTCATGAGTCAAAATTCCCTGTGAGCAGAGCATTTGTGCGTGAGCAACCGACCCCTCAATATCTTCTCGATACAATTTTTGATCAAACAGTATAGATGCATTAAATTGTTCCAACAATGACGATGCATCCTGTGCAAACCGTCCAGACCACATTTTTTCCATGGTATCTCCGAGTAGTGTAAAAGTGGGGTATTTTAGCGAAGATTAGATTATTTTGAGTTTACTGTGCGGTGTCATCCTGAATCCTGCTTAGGATGACAAAAGAATGAGGGGAAAAATTATTACTATTAATTACAAGCGGGAACGTTGCCGCTGTCTTTTGCGTATTCGGTCAAGAAATCTTCGAGATGCTTGGAATCTTTTGTAAACTTACGGCTCTCAAAATATTCATGGGAAGCCAGAGCTTTTTTAGAAGAGAGGTGAATATCTGCAAGTTTTTCACCTTTATTGTCCATAATTTTTTCCCATGTACGTATATTTTTAGAGTTTGCAAACTCTTGCCCGCCGCCATGACACTCTTTGCAGGAATCCATATAGACTTTTTGCCCCTTATATGCAGCAGCATTGAGAGATGAAACGGTTGATATCAATAAAAGTGAAATAAAGACAGCTATCTTACTCATTTGTTTGTAACTCCCCTATTTAATAAAATCTAAAATTATGATACATTAGCAATTCTAATAGATTGCTTAATGGTTTCTAGAGGCGATATTTTTTTTCTAGCTTTGAATCAAGATCCCACAGCGAAAGAGATTTTAGTTTTTCGACGACACTTTGGGTACAATTCACATCCCCCGGCCATTCACGTACAAAACCGTCTATACTGCTTTTGTCTGTACCATCAATGGAGACGATCTTCCCGCACACATTAATATCTCGCCCCGCATCAATATTGTTAGCAACACGCCACAACAGCATATAGGGGTTATCCAGATCATTTTTCACACTGTCCACAACGGCGACGATGCGAATGTATCTTTCTAACGATGCAAGGCTCTCTGCCATCCGTGCAAACGATCGATCTTTATTCACACTGATCACCGTTATCGGATTAGCCGTATGACGCATATATTGCGTCACACCTTGTACTTCAGGAACAAGAGCACGTATACGTATTAAGAGATCGTTGCTATCGATTACATCAGGCTTCTGCAGTGAATAGGATGATGTAAAATCAACCCCCAGTTTTCCCCCCACAAGAGCCTCGGGACTCGAGTGATCGAGTGCATCGGTAATCCCCTCGGAAATAAAGAGGCATTTGGGGACAAAACGGTTCAGCGCGTACGTCGCCAGCGCTTCATAGTTATTAAGCTTCGGAGCATCTTCACCAAAAAAGAGGGCATGTTTGACGAAACTCATCTGTCCTGAGCCCCAAAAAAGATGCATAAATTGCTTAGTATGCCCTTTATACAGCGGCTTCATTTTCGCTAAAATAAGATTATGAAATACACCGTTTTCAGGCATATGGTAATCGATTAGATCGGCCGCATTGGTTTTAAGAAGGGGTAAAAATATCCTCTCTGTTGCCCATCCCATATATTTATCTTCCAACGGCGGTTTACCCACAACAGTTGCGAGATAATACGGTTTTTTACGGTGGGTAATAGCCGTTACTTCCATTACCGGATAATGCTCTGCTAATGTGTAATACCCCGTATGATCTCCAAAAGGTCCCTCTAAAACCAATTTTTCAGGATCTACCCACCCTTCGATCACGAAATCCAAATCTCCGGGTACATACAACGGCGTAGTGATCGATTGCACCAGCTTGATACTCTCTTTTTTAATCAGTCCATAAAGAAGCAACTCATTGACACCATACGGCAGGGGCGCCGTCGCACACCATGTATAGAGAGGATCGCCGCCGATACCGATAGAAACAGGCATTTTTTTACCCGCACGCTGGTATTGATCAAAGAAATGGGAAGAGTCTTTATGTATCTGCCAATGCATTCCCAGATGGTTTTTATCGTACACTTGGAGACGGTACATCCCCAGATTGACGATATCGCCCTCCAAGCTTTGGGTATAGACCTGCCCCATTGTGATAAAAGGGCCGCCATCTTCTTCCCATGTTGTTAAAATCGGTAAATCATAGAGATTGATCGCATCTCCCTGCATCACAACTTCTTGACAAGATCCACGCGTTTTCACCTTTTTAGGAAAAATATCTTTCATCGAAAAAAGATCTCCCAGCATCCCGACTTTTTCTTTAAACCCTTGAGGCGGTTTCATGTGGAGGAGCTTTTCGATTTCCAAAGCTACCCCCTCCACATCACGACCAAAAAGAAGTTCCGTACGCTTATATGAGCCAAAAAGGTTCATGACGACAGGGGTAGAAAAAGAGTGATTTCGGGAACTGTCAATCGGATGGGTAAAAAGAAGGGCTTTCCCCCCGTCCTCTTTTTTGACTTCGGCATAGGCCAAATGGGGAATTTCGAGATGTATATCGAGCGGTGTATCAATAACACGCAACTCACCTTGAGATTTTAGTAAATCGAGCGTTTTTACCAGGGTCATTCTTTGTGTCCGTCTGCCATCTTCTCTGCACGGGATAAAAGATCCATCGCCCCTTGATTTATGAGACGGCGCGCCATTGATTCACCCGCACCGACAAGCTCATTAACAGCAACAACAATCTCTTCACCTATACATTCGGACCCATCAGGCAACCCAAGCGTTGAGCGAATCGTAACATCTCCATTGGCCTGTACACGCGCACTCACACCGATGGGAACTTGACACCCCCCTTGAAGAGTATCCACGAACTCGCGCTCAATGGTTGTCTCTATGCGGCTGTTTTTATCTTCTAGTATTGAGGCAATTTCCAACACCCATGGCTCATCGATCGTCTCTATCCCCAATGCACCCTGCCCCATAGAAGGGATCATCTCATCCAGTGAAATCGGATAAAAATACTCAACCAAATCCGCAAAACCAAGACGATTGATCCCGGCACTTGCTAAAATAATGGCATCAAATTCACCCTCTTTTAGTTTGCGGATACGGGTATCAACGTTCCCACGTAGATCTTTAATAACCAAATCTGGACGTTGCTTTACCAGCTGCATACGACGGCGAAGAGATGACGTTCCCACTACGGCACCTTGCGGTAATGCAGAAATAGTAGGATATTTTTCACTCAACATCGCATCGCGCACATCTTCACGTATCGTAATAGCCGACAAGAGCAACCCCTCCGGCATCACCGTAGGAACGTCTTTGAGAGAATGAACCGCCATTTGCGCCTCACCTGCCAACATCGCTTCTTCAATCTCTTTGAGAAACAACCCTTTGCCTCCTATTTTCGCGAGAGGAACATCCAAAATTTTATCCCCAGAGGTAATAATAATCTTAAGCTCTACCTCGATATCAGGGCGCGCAGACTCAATCACCGATTTAATATGGCGGGATTGCCAAAGGGCAAGTTTGCTTCCACGTGTTGCAATGGTGAGTTTTTTCATCGATTATTGTACCTTTACATCTTTGTATTTCGTTTTTTTGGTATCTTTTGCCCCGTTAAAAAATACAGTAGGGGTACCGTTTACCATCACAGCACGAGCGGCTTTTTGATCAAAATCAAACTGCTTTACGACGGAAGAGCGGCGTAAATCAGCAACGACAAGTTTGGTTTTAAACGTTTTATTGACCGCATCAATAATTTTTTGCTCATTTTTTTCATTCGGGTCAATATCGACTTGATACATTTTCAGTGTTGCATTATCAATTCCGTTTTGCTCTGCCGCTATTGCTGCTTTTGTCAACGCTGTCGCTGCGGGATGGAGCTGCGCAAGAGGGAAATGGTAGTAATAGAGGGCAAATGTTTTAGGGTATTTGGCCATATAACTAATCGCTTCAGGGACATAACGACGGCAAAACGGACAAAGGGGATCGGAGAAAATCACCACTTTATTTTTGGCATTCGCATTTCCGCTGATCAAATTGGCCTTGGTGTAATAGGAAGGATTAAATTCGGGTGCGATGCTATCGTTATAACGCTCACCCGTTTTAAGATTAACCAACTCCGGCGCAATCACGTCTCCGCTGACAAAATAGGTTCCGTTTTGGTTGATATGACGGCTCTCTGAACCTTGCTTAACATCGGCTTCGATGCTGACAAAATAGGCTTGCCACCCTTTCATAGCGGAAACGTTCTGTTTTCCGTTGATATCTATTTGCAAATTGCTGATATTGGGATTACTTCCAATCCCTTTTTTTAAAAATGAGACTACGTCCGCATCGGTTGCTCCGTATACGCTAGCGCAAAGCAGGAGGGTCGCTGATAATTTCGGCATCAATAACATTGTCGTCCTTTGAATAATATGAGGTATTTTGCTTTGTTTGAGAATTCTCTTCTGGGTATTTTGGCGTAAAACGGTTAACGATTAGCTGACCAGCCAAAAAAAGATGGATGGCTACCGCAATAATATCGGTCAATATCCCCGGTAAAATCAATAAAATTGCCCCTAAAAGGGAGAGTAGATTCCGTTTATAAAAACCGTTTGCATCGACACGCCGTTCTCGCAGTTCCATAATATTAGAGAGGAGAGTAGCCCGAAAATTAAAAAGTATCGCTATCCCTATAAAGGCACTCAATACAATTTCGCCAAACATCATTAATCCGCCGATTTGTGAAGCCACCTGAACGGTCAACAAAACTTCCAAAAATAGGTAGATTAAAAAATAGATCATCCGATCAATTCCGTTAGTTTTGCTATCACATTATCGGCTTCAACCGTAATCATTTCACCCGTAGCGCGTACCATAATTTGAACGTCTCCATTGTTAAGTTCTTTGCCGACAATAACGGTGAACGGGAATCCAATGAGCTCTGCATCGGACATTTTAAATCCAAAACGCTCTTTTCGATCGTCCAAAATAACTTCTATCCCATTTTTCCCTAATGTCTCATAGAGTTTTTCCGCGTACGACAAATGGGCTTCCTCTTTGATATTGGAAACCATCACGTTCACGAGATACGGAGCGGTCGCATGCGTCCAGATACACCCCTTCTCATCATGGTGCTGTTCGATGACGGCGGCAACCAAACGGCTGACACCCATACCGTATGTTCCCATGATAAAAGGCTGAGAACGACCGTTTTCATCGAGGAATTCGGCTTTGAGGGGTGCAGAATAGACCGTGCCGAGTTTAAAAATATGCCCTACTTCTATCCCTTTAGTATGGAGCAGTTTACCCTTACAATGAGGACACCCATCCCCCTCTTGCACGGCGATTAGATCGGCAAACGATGCATCGTTCATCACACTCAGATCAACACCGACAAAATGGTAATCCGCTTCATTGGCACCGCAAATCATCGAGGTCCCATTTTTCGTATCGCTGTCCATCACGTATCGTATTTTATCCTGATCGAGCGGTCCGATAAATCCCGGTACCAAACCGATTTCGGTAAGCTCTGCTTCACTGATATCGACCAAATCAATAGCACCGACGCTGTTGCGGGCTTTCACTTCCTGTAGTTCATCGCATCCACGGATAAAGAAACAGACGGGTTCACTCCCCTCTGTATAAACGGCGCGCAGTACGACCGCTTTGAGTGTATAGTACGGATCAACATGGAAAAATCCGCTCAAATCGTCGATAGATTTGATGTTAGGGGTTTTAAATTTAGCAAAATCCGCCTGCGGAGCTTCAGGAATGCTGACACGAGCCGAGCGGCGTGCTGCTTCTACATTTGCCCCATACTCACACGTATCACACACAGCAAGGGTGTCTTCACCGCTTTGTGCCAATACCATCAACTCCTTGGAGCCTGTCCCGCCGATTGCACCGCTGTCGGCTTCGACGATACGAAACGTCAATCCCAGACGCTCTAAAATCCGCTTATAGGCCGCTTCCATCGCATCAAATTCACGATCCAAATCTTCTGTAGTGGCATGAAAACTGTACCCGTCTTTCATAACGAACTCACGTGCACGCATCAACCCAAAACGGGGACGCGCTTCATCACGGAATTTGGTTTTGACTTGATACACATTGAGAGGGAGCTGTTTGTAGCTGGTAATACGGTTACGGACGATACTCACCATCATCTCTTCATGGGTTGGTCCTAAAACAAACAGATTGTCTTTACGGTCACGAAAACGGAGCAACTCTTTTCCAAATTTCTCGATCCGTCCGCTCTCTTGCCACAACTCAGCAGGGGTGACAAAACTAAGATCCACTTCTAGCGCACCGCACGCGGCCATCTCTTCGTTGATAATCGTCTCAATTTTACGAAGAACCCGTTTACCCAACGGTAAAAAATTATACAGTCCGCTCGCAACTTGTGTTACAAACCCCGCTCGTGAGAGATAAATATGACTCGGGAGCTGGGCATCTTTTGGAGATTCTTTTGTGGTAGGGATATAGGCTTTGCTAAAACGCATTAGATTCCTTTATGAGATTTTTGGAGTAGAGGATTTTGATCATCATTCATCAAAAAACTCAATGCTTCGATCAGGGCATCGGTTCGCAACGGGTCAGCATGACATCGCATTTGTTCCGTTATAGGGTGCAAAAAACGCTTCAGCGCTTGTTCGGTCGCCTTTAGTAGCTCATCTTCATACTCTTTTGGAACATATCCTTTATCGACAACCCGTGCTGTTTCAATTTGAGCAGAATGGTAAGCCCGCTCGTAGATATTTTTAATCAACGGCTCAATAGAGAGGGCTTTAAGCCACTCAAAAAATGCGGTAGCATGACGACTCACAAGAACAAAAGAGGTACGTGCTTCATCTTCGCGCATGGCGATGTTGGCAGACACAATCTCTTTCAAGTCATCAATGCGGTACACATGAATCCCATTTCCGCTCTCGCATTCAATATCACGCGGAACCGCCATATCGAACCAATATCGGTCAAAGGAGCACGGTTCAATCATCTCTTGGGTGATAATAGGGGAGAGAGATCCGGTCGAGGTGAATAAAATCGGATATTCATTGATAGCGTGTCCGAGTTCCTCGTAGGATCGTACAGTAGCGCCGCACTCGCGCGCTATCGTTTCCGCTTTGCTAAACGTTCTATTCATGATACATACATTGGCACCGTGCGCGCTCAAATGTTTGCAGGTAATAACCGACATCTCCCCTGAACCGATTACCAGTACATTTTTACCCTCAAAGGTCTCCACACATTCACGCGCTTTTGAAACGGCAACACTGGCAATCGAAACAGGCTTGGAAGAAATATCCGTTGCATTGCGAATTTCAGCCGCACACTTTTGTGCAGCCAGCAATGCACGCGAGAGCTTCACGCCGCAGTAGCCGTTTTCATTGCAAAGACGAAACGCATCTTTAAGCTGACCGGAAATTTGCGTTTCCCCTACTACCATCGAATCAAGTGAACTTGCAACACTAAAAAGATGGTGTATCGCACTGTAATCATCGAAAATATCGGCGCGTAATTTTAACTCATCGACTGAACTTTTCGAATGATCCGACAACAGTTCCAGCAAATGCGCCGTTGCCTCATCCAAATGGGAACAACTGCACACAATTTCTATCCGATTGCACGTAGAGAGGAGCAGTGATTCACTAATATTAGGATGAGCATTGATGCGCGAAAGCATCTCTTTTTTTGCCGTATCATCCACAAACGCTAGCTTTTCACGTTGTGCCAACGTCGAATTTTTGTATGAAAAACTGAGGACAAGATAGTGCATCAATGACTTCTTTGTATGACGGTGGTGATAATGGCGCGCAACGCACTCTCGTCAGGAACAGCCGAAATAGCTTCGTCACAAAGGATCTGTGCATAGTCGTATGAACGTTCAATCACCCGATATTTTTCCATCGATGCAAAAAGCCACTCTTTTTCGTTCGCCTCCAAAGGACGTCCGTGATATTCTAGCAATCTCTCTTTCTCCTTTGCATCCAATGATTCATATAAATCAATATAGGGCAAGGTTGTTTTTCCCTCAACAAAATCATTCAATGCAGGTTTTCCGAGTGTTGCCGAATCACTGGTAATGTCGAGAATATCATCGACAATTTGAAACGCAAGTCCGAGATTTTTACCGTAGACCGCGTATTGAGACGCCTCTTTCTCTTCGAGCAACGCCGCACAATAAGCACACGATTCGATCAATGTTGCCGTTTTTAGATACAACATTTTAAGATACTCATCACGGTTTGTATTGAAATGCTCCGCCATAGCGACATCCATCATCTCTCCCACGGAGAGTTTGGTAACCGATTCGGCGATGGAGCGTGCGATTTTAGGATCAAACGAAGTCAAAGAGCTAAACGCTTTGGAGTACAAAATATCTCCCAGCATAATCGCCATTTTAGAGCCGTGCGTCGCATTGACCGACGGAGTTCCTCGACGGACCATCGCTTCATCGATCACATCATCATGGAGCAGGCTTGCGGCATGGATAAGTTCGACGATCGCCCCCAGCAGCGGCGCATCCGGATGGGAAGGTGCGATGGTGAGGATAAGCCGTGCACGCAAACGCTTCCCCCCTGAGAGTTTTGAAAACAACTCTTTGGCTTGCGGGAAATCGACCTCATCAACCAATCTAGCTATAATATTTTCTACACATTCCAGCATTATTGTCTTTCTTCTTTTTTTGTCACATAATCCAAAGTGACTCTTTTCTCTTTATCGATGAGCAAAAAATCAAACGTTGCCGTCTTGTTCTCATCATCAAATTTTTTAAATACGACGATACCATAGGGTACATCTTTTTCACTCTTTAAAGCGTTTAAAAGACGCTTACGAAAAGCTTGATTGTGTTCGAGGGTCAAAATATGCTGCCCTACAAATCGATCAAAATTTTCATGAACGACCAATGCTTTATCGGTATAGAGCGTCCAGCGCCAAAAAAAAACTTTCTCTTGCATAGGCGACGCTGTTTTTATCACGATTTTAGCGATTTCATCTTTTTTAAGGGTAAAGCTCTTCGTCTCTCGCCAAGGTTCCCCATGCAGTGAAAATAAAAAAAGCCAAATCAGAAGAAAAATTTTAATCACAAATACCTTCGGATAGATTATACATAAATACCAATATGAAAAGGGCGATTATATCATAAAACGCTCACTCACAACTTGATGCGCGTCATTGCGGATCGAGTCCGTAATCTCAAACCAATCCTAAAACAACGTATCCAAAATTTTATTTTTGTACACCATTTGTTCCACTTTGGCATGAAGGATACGATTTTCTTCTTTTAGGGCATCGTGTTCGCGGTTGAGGGTTGATATTTCTCGGCTTTTAAAATAAATTTGCGTTTGGATAAATATTTTCGGAAAAACGATAATAAGGAGTAAAGATATCCCAATAAAAACATTCCATAAAAATCGTGGCCCCATCGACTCATCAGGGGTAATAATCGATTGTGTCTCGTCTAAAATATCATCTTTATCGTTCATGAATACCTATCTATTTATCTCAAAAATTCGTAATTTCGCACTTCGGCTCCGAGAGTTGGCGCGAAGCTCGTCCTCTTGCGCCGTGAGCGGTTTTTTGGTGATCACTTTACCAATGGAGTGGTTATTTCCGCAGGTACATCGCATCGCATCATCGGGACAGATACAATTTTTAGCCCATGTGACAAACCGCTGTTTGACAATCCGATCTTCTAGTGAGTGAAAAGTGATAATTCCTACTCGCAATTTCTTTAACTGCGACTTTTCTATGGCATCGAGCAACCGCGTCAGCTCCCCTAGCTCATCATTCACTTCGATACGTATGGCTTGCATCACCAGAGTACTGGGATGAATCTTTTTACCCTTGGGCATCAAATGAAAAATGGCATTCGAGAGCTCTTTTGCCGATACAAACGGCCGTTTTTTGACGATGGTTTCAGCGACGATACGGGCATTGGTCACTTCACCGTATTCTCGCAAAATCTTCTCCAATGCATGTTGCCCGTACTCATTGACCACTTCGTAGGCACTCAACGGCGCGTTTGGGTCCATACGCATATCAAGATTGTCGCTCTCATACGAAAATCCTCGCTCACGCTGATCAAGCTGCAATGATGAAACCCCTATATCGGCCAAAATTCCGCAAATCTGATCCGATTTTTCGCCCATAAGAGCCTCGGCTACTACAGAAAAACGTCCCTGCCGTATCTCAACACGATCACCGTATGGGCTCAAACGCTGGGTTGAAAACGCAATGGCCGTAGGGTCTTGATCGATACCGATAAGGGTTCGATCAGGAAGCGCATCGAGCAATAACGATGTATGACCGCCATAACCCATTGTACAGTCAATAATAGTGCCGCCGCTGCACGTCAAATATGCCTCGACAACTTCGCGGTACAGCACAGGAATATGGGGAATTACTTTCAACTAGATACCTTTTATTTTATCAACGCTAATTATACACAGTGCTCGTTTAAAGCTGACTCAATGGCATTAAAAACAGTTGTTAGTTCACTAACCGTTATTATGTAGGGAGGCATGACATAAATTACACTTCCTAATGGACGGATCAATACCCCTAATCCTAAACAATGGCGATGAAGCTTTACCCCTATCCGCTCGCCTGGATCAAATCCGGTGAGCTCAATGACGCCGATCATCCCGCACTGGCGAATCTCTTTTACGTCCGGGCGATGTTCAAATCGTAAAAGTTCGTGTGCCATAGCCCGAGATAACAGCTTGTTTGACTCAATAACATTTTGACTCTCAAAAATATCCAATGTTGCGTTTGCCGCTGCACAGGCAAGGGCATTTCCCGTATAACTGTGCGAATGTAAAAAAGAGCGATAGGGATCATAATCACAATAAAACGTAGTATAAATGGCCTCCGTTGTCATCACCACCGACAAAGGGAGATATCCCCCTGTTAGCCCTTTTGAGAGAATCAAAAAATCAGGGGTAATGGCAGCTTGCTCACACGCAAACAACGTTCCCGTTCTCCCAAATCCCACCATAATCTCATCGGCGATAAAATGGACACCGTATTTCTCGCATAACTCTTTGGCTTTTGTCAAAAAATAGGGGTGATACATTACCATCCCCCCTGCTCCCTGAACCAACGGCTCAACAATAAGAGCGGCAATCTCTTCACATCTCTCTTGCAATAACAGCTCGTACGCTTCAACCGCCTCCTTGGCTGCTTCAATAGTATGATTTTTTGGAACCGGTGTTTGGATGGAATGGATCAATAGCGGCTCGTATGTCTCTTTGTAAAGTGCCACGTCCCCGATAGAGAGAGCCCCTAGCGTTTCACCGTGATAGCTGTTGGACAGAGAAACAAACAACCCTTTGTTAGCTCCCCTATTTTTATGGGCATGATACGACATTTTCAATGCTACTTCAATGGCGCTGGAGCCATTATCAGCGTAAAAACAACGACACAATCCCTCAGGAGCCAATGCCACTAAACGCTCCGAAAGACGAACAATCCCCTCATGGGTAAATCCTGCGAGGATAACATGCTCCAGCGTATCGAGCTGCTCTTTTACTTTGCTGTTGATATATGGGTGTGCATGGCCAAATAAATTGACCCACCAGCTGCTAATCGCATCAAGTATACGATTGCCGTCAAAGTCCTCCAAATAAACTCCAGACCCTCGTGCAATAGGAATAATAGGGAAAGTCTCGTGATCTTTCATTTGTGTACACGGATGCCACACTGCGCTCATATCGCGATTCGATAATGCTTGATTGGTCATTTTTTCTCCAATAGTGAACAATTTTTTCAGAAATGCTATAACATTGTGTTATTAAAATCTATTTTCATAGAAGTTTAATGGTAAAAGCACTAAAATATCCTAATTTTACACCATAATTAAATATTAAAGGTTCACAAAATAATGATTACATGGATGCAACGCCACCGAAAATACCTTGTCATAACAATCTGGATATCCACCATCGCTTTTATCGGAGCAGGATTTGTAGGATGGGGTCAATACGATTACAGCGACAAAGCAGGAGCCGTTGCCAAAGTCGGTGATGTGACCATTACTTCTGAAGAGTTTCAAAAATCTTACGGTAATCTTTTTAATCAGTACAATCAGATCCTACAAGGAAAACTAGACGAAAAACAAGCCAAACAATTCGGCTTACAGCGCCAAGCTCTCAAAAGTCTCGTTGATCAAGCACTCATTTTAAATTTAGCGGCAAGCTACGGGATACAAGTAAGCGACGAAGAGCTTTTGAAGCTTATTAAATCACAAAGTGTATTTACAAAAAACGGAACTTTTAGCAAAGAAACCTATACAGAGGTATTAAAACAAAATCGTCTTACCCTCAAAGAATACGAAAAATCTATGCGCCGCGAATTGTTGATACAAAAAACGCTCTATCTCCTTGCTCCAACGGTTAGCACGCTGGAGAAATCCACCGTAGCGTATGCGATGGGTGTAGCAGATAAAATTGAGTATAAACTGCTAACCCCTGATTCTGTCACGATTATTCCCAATGAAGCTGGCCTCAAAGCGTATTGGGAAAAAAATAAAGATCAGTTTAAAAAATCAGCAAGCTACAAACTTTCACTGGTACATTCTCAAACAGCCACAGATCTTAATGATACGGATGCCGAAAAAGAAGCCCTGCGACGCTATATCGATTTTAAAAAAGGGGCTCTTCCTTCATCGGTAGCTGTTGAAAAAATTACTGTATCTGATGATTCTACTGTTTTCTCTAGCGAACTCCTCAAAGAGATTTCGAAGTTGAGTGAAAATAAACCTTTCTTGAAACCACGAAAAGTGGGAAATGAATACATTATCATTAAGCTTGAAAAAAGAAATCCTTCCAGTGTTAAAACATACGATGAAGCACGAGAAGAAGCTAACATTGGTTATATTTCCCAGATGAAAAAAGAGAAACTACAAACGTTAGCACAAAACAGCACTAAAACATTTCATGGTACCGTGAGTGACTTCATTACACGCAAAGAAAACACCCCTCTTGCGGGATTGTCAGCGGCTGAATCGTCTGAATTTGTTGACAAACTGTTTGGTTCCAAACAAAAACAAGGGTTTTTAACATTAAAATCTGGAAATGTTATACTTTATAACGTTTTGGAACAAAGATTGCTAGAAGATACAGCAATAGCTGATGACAACACCGTTATAAAGCTAAAAGAGAGTGTACTTAATCAAAAGTTAATGAAAATGCTTGAGAGTAAGTATCCAATTGAAATCTATGCAGAGGGGATTTGATTTTGAAACGAACGGTTTTAGCCATTGATATCGGTTCGACGAAAGTCTGCGCCATTATTGCCGAGATTGATGACGACAATAGTGCTCAGATAATCGGAGCCGGTATTTCCAAAGCACAAGGGCTTCGAAAAGGGAGCATCACCAATATCGAACTCGCCTCTAAATCGATTAAAAATGCTCTTAATGATGCCAAGCGAGTAGCAGGTACCGATCTAAAAAGCGCTATTGTAACAATTTCTGGCGCATACACTAAAAGTCTTAATTCCAGCGGTATTGTCAACATTCCAGATAAAGAGATTACACTAAAAGAGATTAATCGCGTCATGCACACCTCGCTGTATAACGCTAACATCCCTAACGAATTTGAAGTGTTGCACGCCCTTCCGTATAACTTTAAAGTAGACGATCAAGATTTTATCGAAGATCCGCTGGGGATGAATGCCTCACGGTTAGAGGTAGAAACCCATATCATTACTACCGTTAAGAGCAATCTCAATAATTTACGCAAAGCGGTAAAAGCTGCAGGTGTTGATGTCGAAAGTGTCGTTCTTAGCGGTTATGCTTCTGCCATTGCCGTACTGAATGACGATGAAAAAGAGCTCGGTGCTGCCGTTGTCGATATGGGAGGAAATACGAGTAACATCGTTATCCACTCGGGTCATGCTATCCGATATAACGATTTTTTAGGTGTCGGTTCCAATCACATCACCAATGATCTTTCTATGGCATTGCACACACCGCTACAAACGGCCGACAATGTAAAAATGAACTATGGTTCGCTCTATACACCCAGCAATGATTTAATCGAACTTCCTGTTATTGGGGATGAAAATGCAACGCATGAAGTCTCTTTGGAAGTCGTTCATAACGTTATCTATGCCCGCGTGGAAGAGACCCTAATGATTATCGCTCAATCGATCGAAAAAAGCGGGCTCAAAGACCACTTAGGGGCAGGCGTTGTCCTAACCGGAGGATTCACCAAAATCGAAGGGCTTCGTGAGTTAGCCGTTGCCATCCTCGACAATATGCCCGTACGCCTCGCCAAACCTTCCGATATGGGCGGATTATTTGATACCTTGCGTGATCCATCGTACTCAGGTGCGGTAGGGCTTATCAAATATTCTGCCGGTGGATACACGCGTTACGAAATCGATGTCAATAAGCGTATGCGTCATGCAGGAGAAGAAATACTGTATCACGAAATGCCTAGCGTCGAAGAGGAGAGCATCCCTTATCCTATGCCAGCACATTCATCACCATCAATGGCACATAAAAGCACCCAGAGCACTACGCAAAAGAGTGCCCCAAAAACAGAGTCAAAACCAAGAACAGAGCTATCAAAAATGCTTAATCTTGGCAGCAAGGCAAACAACAAAGACGATGAACCAAATCCAATTGCCAAGTTTTGGAATTGGGCAACTCAACTATTTTAATCAAACCAAGGAGCAAGCATGGAACCATTTTCAATAAAAGAATCGACAACATTAACAGGAGCACGGATCGTAGCGGTCGGTGTCGGCGGCGGCGGCGGCAATATGATCGGACACATGCTTAAAGAGCAGATCCCTGGCATTGAGCTGATTATTGCTAACACAGATGCGCAGGCGCTCGAAAGATGTCATGCTTCTACGAAAATCCAAATTGGTGTCAAACTCACCAAAGGATTGGGTGCGGGGATGAAACCTGAAGTAGGTAAAGAGTCTGCATTAGAAAATTTTGAAGATTTGGCGCGCGCACTAGACGGTGCCGATATTGTTTTCGTAGCTGCCGGTCTTGGCGGCGGAACAGGGACAGGCGCTGCACCGATCATTGCTAAAATTGCTCGAGAAATGGGTGCCCTCACGATTGCTGTTGTGACCAAACCTTTTGGTTTTGAGGGACGCAAGCGTTTACAACTTGCCGAACAAGGGCTTGAAGAGCTTAAAAATGAAGCAGATTCGATTGTTGTTATCCCGAACGACAAACTTCTCTCTATCATTGATCCAAAAATGGGGCTCAAAGAGAGTTTCAAAATCGTTGACAGCGTTCTTGCTCGCGCCGTTAGCGGTACCTCAGGGATGATTCTTGCCAGTGGTGAAAATGATATCAACCTTGACTTCGCTGATTTGCAAACCGTTATGAGTCATCGTGGACTGGCTCTCATGGGGGTGGGCGAGTACAAGGGTGAAAATGCAGCCTACGAAGCGATCAAAAATGCCATCGAATCTCCCCTTTTAGACAATATGTCTATCACGGGTGCATTGGGTGTACTCGTTCATTTTAATACGCATCCTGATTTTCCATTAATGGAACTAAGCTCCGCTATGGAAGTGGTTCACAAAAGTGTCGATGAAAGCGCTGAAGTTATTTTCGGAACAACTACCCATGAAGATTTTCCTCTTGACTTTATCCGTATCACCCTTGTGGCAACCGGATTTGAAAAAAAAGTCTCTCAAGGGATTAATAACAGTGAATTTGAAAACAAAGAAATGACCATCAAGCCACACGTCGTTGTCCGCGCCGCTATGGTTTCCAACGGCGATTACAGTGAAGATTTTCTGGATGTTCCGACGTTTATGCGTCAACAAAAAGACTAATCTTTCCCCTCCATGCTCTCTTTTGACAAGCTCATCAAGGCCAAAACGCTCCTTGGCCTGAGCGATAAAGCAACCCTAGCAGAAATCAAAACCCGCTATAAAAGTATGATGCAGCAATGGCACCCCGACAAACACCCAACCGATCAATCAACCGCTCATGAAATGAGCACGCAAATCAATGAAGCTTATGCCACGCTCCTCGAATACTGTTCTACCTATGAATACAATTTTAGCGAAGAGTTTTTACAAACGAAAACACTCACACCACAAGAGTGGTGGACGAAGAAGTTTGGGGGGAGATAAAATTGGCTCTAAAAAATGCGGTTTACTTCACGTGAGCCTTGCGCTGAGCAAAACTCAGTGTTAACGTAGCCAGAACGGGATTTTATTCCGTTGGCGTTAGCATCTAATGAAAGGCTATCGGCCCTTCTGAGCGGGCATTTATAAACTGCTGAACCACTGCGTTTTGTGAGTTTTTAAACGACTCTTTATCTCCTGCCTCGACAATAACACCATCAAAAAGCATCGCGTAATTGTCCCCTGCTTTGAAACTTTCAGAGATATCATGGCTAATCAGCACCGATGTCATTCCGATCTCATCACGCAAGCGACAGATCATCTGCGTAATAAAATCGCTGGTGACAGGGTCAAGTCCCGAGGTTGGCTCATCGTACAAAATAACTTCCGGTTCGAGGGCAAGGGTTCGGGCAAGCCCTACCCGTTTACGCATACCGCCGCTTAGCTCTTCGGGATAGAGCGATTTGACAATTTTGGGTTCTAATCCCACCATCGTAAGTTTCTCATCCACTTTGTAGTCAAGTTCTCCGCGGGTCAGATGCTGGTGCTCTATCATAGGAAATGCGACATTATCACGTATATTCATACTGTCAAATAGAGCACCGCTTTGAAAAAGGAATCCCACTTTTTTACGGATTTCTCGCAAGGTGGATTCATCTGCGTTATCAACACGTGTCCCCTCTATGGTAATAACACCGCTATCAGGCCTGAGCAATCCTACCATATGTTTGATGATTGTTGATTTACCTCCGCCGGAGACGCCGAAAATAACGGTCGTTTTCCCCTTCTCTATTTCCAAATTGACACCGCGAAGGATTTGACGCTTGCCGAAACTTTTGGTGACTTCCTCAAAACGGATCATCTCTTCACTGCCATCATTAAATATGCACGACGGACAAAGAGAATCGATAAAACAACAAGGAGGATTTTAAAATCGAGTTCGCTGCCTCTGTGAAGGGCTTCAAACGATTCATCCATAGCCATTTCACCGCGCGATTGATATTCCAAAATTTTAGGGGTATAAACAGCGCTAAAAAGAAGGAGCGTACCGATCGAGGCAATCGCGCTGAGGATCGAGACTTTATCGATTTGCATCACTTTGTAGCGAGAGACTTCATAAATCGCGATTACCGCAGCCATAAAGTAAGCCCAGTAACTGAAACGGCGGAAGATTTCCCCCATAATTTTCCCCTCTTCATAGCGTGACAGAAGGGGAATACTCAAATAGAATTCTGAGTTAAAGACCACCGCAGCAGTAAAAGCTCCCAAAATAAACACCGCCCCAATCGTCATTCCGATACTCAGAAGATACGCAATATCAATAGCAAATTTTCTCTTATTCATGGCTTGCCTTTAAAATAAACCCTCGATCAAACGAGGCTAAATCTTTATAAAATTCCAACGATTGTACCTTAGAATTTTTAAGATATTCTTGTACCGGAGCGCGTTGATCGTATCCCATTTCGCAGACAAACATCGGAATCTTTCTTTGATAAACTTCATCCAGCAATCTGCATATAATTTCATCCCCTACATTTCCGCCAAAAAGGGCATTTTGAGGCTCATATGAAAGGTTGCTCTCCAAAGATACATCTTCTGCGATGTAAGGGGGATTGGAGACGAGCAAATCGATTTTTTCTGTTATCCCAGAGAGTAAATCCCCCTCGCGTAATTCGATACGCTCACTTAAGCCAAACAGACCGATATTGCGGCGTGCCACGCTAAGAGCACGCGGTGAAATATCCACGGCGATAAAACGGGCATAGGGGAGATGTAGGGCAAGAAGAATAGAGATAATCCCGCTCCCTACCCCTACTTCCACAACCGTAATCGTATCATCTATTGAAATGCGAGAAAGAACCTCATCGATCAGATGTTCGGTCTCAGGGCGGGGAATAAGAGCCCCTTCGTCGACGTAAAATTCACGTGAATAAAAGCTGACACGGTTAGTAAGATATTCGAGGGGGACGTTACGACTTCGCTTCTCTATCCATTCCAATAGTTTCGGCTCATTCTCATCAACAACATCCTCTTGATGGGTAATAAAATAGAGTTGATTTTGCTCTAAATACGCCATAAGAAGGAGTTCTGCCTCACGGCGGGGGAACTCAACAACCTCCGTTAAGGATGTCGTAATAAACGCATGAAGTTCTTTTAGTGTACTGGACATGGATCGCTAAATCCCTCGTCAGGAGTGATATGAATATCCGCGCCGAGAGCTCGCAGTCGATCGATCACAGGAGGATGGGTCGTGTGAAAAAAGCGGTATACCGGATGTGATAACGGAAAGCTTTTGTTTTCACTCACCAGTTTTTTGAGGGCGTTTACCAAATGTTCTGCCCCTCCTAGTTCGGCACCCGTGCGGTCTGCTTCGTACTCGTTATGACGGCTCATCATCCCCATGAGTGGCATAATTGCGAAGCCTACCATCGGAAGAATAAGGATAAACACCAGCAGAATAATATGGGGAGACTTTGCAACACCAAGTTCCAAATAGAGGCTATCCGGGAGATTCCCGAACACTGCAAACATTCCAAACAGCATCGCCCCCACCATTGCAATATTTTTATACAAATCGCCGTGTGCGAAATGCCCCAGTTCATGTCCTAAAACAGCAATCAATTCTGAGGAGGAAAGCTTTTCGATCAACGTATCAAACAACACGACCCGCTTCGATTTGCCCAAACCGCCGAAATAGGCATTAAGTCTGGCATCCCGCTTACTGGCATCGCTCACAAACACACCACTGCTGACAAATCCTGTTTTTGCCATCAGCTCTTCTATTTTTGTCCTAAGCTCACTGTTTTCTAGCGGCGTTACTTTGTCAAAAAAGAGGGCGCGCAATGTCGGGAAAAACATATTTAAGGCAACAACAACGGCAAAGATAAAAGCAAAACTCCACACCCACCATAATTCGCTGGAGGCGATAATCATCGAAAGAATCCAGACAATACCCCCACCGATAACAATCGTGAGTGCTGTGCTAATAAGAGTATCTTTTACAAACTGCCCTGTCGATGAACGGTTAAAACCATACTCGGCATCGATTTTAAATTTCGCAATCCATCCAAAAGGGAGCATCACCAATCCATTAATCAATAACATCCCCAGTACCGCAATAATCGACTGAACCGCTACATTTTGCGTCATTACGAGAGAGTCAATCCAATAGATCATCCCCATCATCCAGACCAAAAAGAGACCATACTCTACAAACGCTTCGATCATAGAGAGCTTCTCTTTGGCAACGGCATAATTGGCGGCATCACGATACTCAACCTCGCCCATCAGCACCGCCCCCTTGCACTTGATCTGATTGATATAGCCGATTTGCATCACGCTCACATACAACCGAACAAGAATATAGAGGGTATATAACCCTATAAGTGTTGTCACCATTATTGCACTGTCACTTTGCCTATACTCTCTTGCACAGGAATCGAATCATCGGCTTCACCGTAATAAATCTTTGCACCGACCAAAATTGCTCCGATCAGCAACCCGATAAGGATAACCGTCCAAACGACTTTTCTCTTTGACCCTTTCAACGTATCATAATCTTCAATATTACTCAATGTTGGCTCATTGTCTTTCATAATAATCTCCTCAGATTTATATATACAAAATTATTAACCATTTTACTCTATAAATGATTAATAATTCCACTCTAAATTGACGCTTTAAGCTTAACTATTAGTTTGTTTTATCGTCAACTACCATCGCCCCTCCAGTGATAGGAGAATTTGCTGTTGAGAGTGTTCTCGATCGATTTGGGTTTCATCCAACATCCCGCTAACGGTGCGTTGAGACGTCGTTGTGATTGTCGTAGCGGTAAGATTTTTGAGATTCAGCCCCAGTTTGAAGGTTGAATCGAGTCGCTTGGTCGCATACAGATCAAGTGTTCCGTACCCTTTTTGCGATTCACTTACCCCGTTTTCATCAATGGGATCATCGTATCCGCCGACATAACGATACGCGACACCGTAGGTCAGACGGTACGCTTTGAGGGTATGATCCACCCCGATATTATAAAGGTAATCGGCAGTTTGTTTGATCGGCCGTATGAATCCGTCCGTCGTGAGGGAGGAGTTTTGAAACGTTGCGTTAGCAAACATTCCCACCCCTTCGACATACGAAGAGAGCGATTTTTTGAGTTCGAGTTCGAGTCCCCAGAGTTTTCCTTCTCCGGCATTGTAAGGGCGTTCGACGTAACGCAATATCGTGGGTTCATACGTTGTGAGCTTTTCAATTTTGTCATCAATAGCGCGGTAAAATCCGCCGATACTCACGATCCCTTTATCCTCGAAATAGTGTTCTAAGCGCAGTTCATAGCTTATCGCACTCTCTTCTTTGAGGTCAGGATTGCCCGTTACGTCAGGATGATTGATATCGTTTTGATCGAGGGAGCTATCAACACTGGAAGAGAGTTCATTCAAACGGGGAAGCTTGACCGTTTTGGCGATACTGGCGCGGAGATTATCCTCTGGGGTTAATTTATATAGGAAATGTAGGGAGGGAGCGAGATAGTCGATATGGGAGCTCTGGCCAAAATCGCGTGACACATTTTCATATCGCAATCCCGCGGTAATAACCGCCTTCTCCCCTAGAGTGATTTCATCTTGGAGATAAATTGCCCCTTTGTTTTCACGCAAACTCGTACGATCATTGGAAATTTCACTACCATCTTCCAGCACACGGAGATCCTCTTTCTGATCGAGCCGTTTGAGCTCCACCCCTGTTTTGATAAAATGGTTATCTGCCGCAACCGAATAACTCCCCTCTGCTCCAAATACACGGAAGATACTGTCGTCATATTGCAACTTATCACCCGTTGTTAGCGATGATAGGGTCTCACCCTCTTGGGTGTTTTGATGAAATTTGAGTTTCCACTCCAGTAACTCTGTACTTGAAATATTATGGACTCCCGACAGTTTGCTCCACACCATCATCCCCTCACTCTGATCGTCACTACGAATAATTTCAGGAGTCGTTGCGCCGTCGAGATATCGGTTCTTTGTTGACTCTTTTTTATAATCGTTGAGATTGAGCGACCCGTCAAAGGTATATTTGCTTTTGGAGGAAGGGGCATAGATCACTTTGGTATTGAGCCCTAGCGATCGGTAACGGGCTTCGCTCTCGGTTAGTTCATCACGGTATCCGCTTGCAGTATCTGTATGGATGGAAGCATCATCGGCTTGGGAATTATCGGCAACGGTTGCGTTAATCAGATACGAAAACTCCCCTGCTTTCCCTTCGTTTTGGATAAACAGTGAGCCCATCGGTTGATCGCTGTAAGCGCCTGCGGTGAATTTGGCAATGGTTTGCCCCTGTGATTTTGGTTTTTTGAGGACAATATTGACGATCCCCCCCATCGCTTCGGCGGTATACTCGGCTGAACCGTTGGTCATCACTTCGATCCGCTCGATCATATCCGGCGAGATTTGCTCCAGTGGGTTGCCCCGTTTGGAACTCGAAACTTCCTCTCCGTCTATCAGAACTTTGGTGTACCCTTTGCCGGGGGCACCTTTTTTTCCTTTCCCTTGTGGTATGGTTACTCCGGGAGTCCGTTTGAGTACTTCTAAAGCGTTAAGATCACCATACTGGGTGAGCTCTTCCCCCTTTATGATACGTTTAGCAATCGAATTTTCTTTACGCTCTTCAAGTATATTAAGGTTCTCTTGAACTTCGATTTTATCGAGCTGAAGAGTCTCTTCTGCACAGACAAGAGATAGGGTACAAGAGAGGAAAATGAGGGGGCGATACAACACAAAAATCCTTAATCAGCAATTGAATAACCCTATTTTACCCATTAGAATATTCATAACACTAATGGGTGTTATAAATACGCTAAATTTTTATTGCCAAATTTCTTGTGTTATCGTCACATCTCCCCGCTCGCTGTGAAAACTTAGCTCCCCATCGCTGAGATTGCATTGCAGTCGCATTGATCGCCCATACAATTTTTCAATCCCTTCGGCATTCAAATGGATAACGCTCAGATTTTTGAATCGTCCGAATGTCGCACCATATTGCCGCCACCAAGCTGACGCGCTTTTCATGTTATAGGTATAAACAATTACTCTCTCCGCTCTACCACACGCTTTTCGCAACCGTTTCTCATCTACCTGTCCTAGATCAATCCACAACACGATCTCGCCGCTGTAATTTTTTTCCCACAGCTCAGGTTCATCATCTCCCCCTATCCCCTTTGTAATTACTAACGATTCAGAAGCGTTAAGGGCAAATGCTATCAGACGGGTCATCAGCCGCTGATTGGTTTCCGAGGGGTGTTGAGCTATCGTAATCTCATGTGTTTCATAATAGTTTCGATCCATATCGGCAATACCGAGCTGTACTTTGCATATCGTCGAACCTGTCGCCATTAATACTCCTTCTGGTGGGGAAACTATGCCACATCACTGCTTATAGGGAGACATCAAAAGAGGTGTAGAAGGGAAATGAAACGTTGCCCCCCTTCGCGGGAACGACGAAACGTGAGATTACTTTTTGAACATCTCGTAGCGATACTGTGTCATCGGGGTCTCTTCACGATTCCCCCACTCTTTCATCGACGCATCGTACAATCGGACCTTTTTGTATCCGAGTACGCCACTAAGGACGAAATAGTTGAATGAGGTCTCTAGTCCTCCCGTGCAATAAACAAGAACTTCTTTATTTTTATCGAGGTTATACCCCTCTTTGAACACACTCTCTAACATTGTTTTTGATTTTAGCTTATACTCTTTATCCACCGAATAGTTCCATGAGTAGCTCATCCCCCCTTTGATATGACCGTTGCGTTTCACCGTCGGGGTCGGTGTGACCCCAAGATACATATCACTTGGACGGGCATCAATTATCGGGAGTTTTCCGAGATGGTTTTTGACATACGTGATGTCGGCAATTTTGGATGTATCGATCTTGGCTTTAAATGTGGTCGGAGCAATTTTGGGCTCTGCTTTGGTTACCGATTGTTTGTCGTTTTTCCACCCTTCCAGTCCGCCGTCAAGCAATGCAACGTTTTTAATACCGTGGTAATTAAGAGCCCAGTAGATGTAGCTGGCTTTCAAAAGATCTTTGGGCTCATTGATGGGAGCATAAAGGACTACGTCACTTTTTTCATCGATCCCTAAACGGCTAATCTCTTTTTCGATCTCTGCTACGGGACGGACAGAGAGGAACGTACCGTTATCAAAACGCCATTTACCGATCGCGGTATGTCCCCCATTAGGAATATGTTCAAAACTATATGCATCCCCATCAGAAACTTCGATGATTCGAAGCTTCGGGTCGTTTTGGTGCTCATACAACCACGCAGAACTTACCAGCGGCTCGATAGCTAAGAGCGAGACTGTGGCTGCAATTAATGTCACTAATATTTTCATAGGATTCCTTTTAACAATATTATCAATAATAAAGAATTTTGCCTTAAAGGATATTTTTTTTCCTTTAGTAGTTTATTTGTTAAGTATAAATAATCTACATTTAATTAACACCAAAATTGCCAAAACTACACTACAATTCAGGTATGAAAATACATTATTTTTTACTATCTGTTTTATTGGCTACGTCAATCTATGGTGTAGATATATCGCTCCTATCCCCTGAAAAACAGAGCTACTATGAGCAGCAGCAACGCCAGATTGATGCGGGATATGAAAAACTCCGTTATGACTGGATCTCTCCTATTAACCTCAAAGCGTCCAATCTCTATGAAAAATCTTCAGCGGGAACCCATGACACCCGCCAAAGTATCTCTGCCGGTGTTGCACAAGATATTTTTCGCTCCGGCGGTATCACCTACGCAATCGGCTATGCAGACGCCAAAAAACAAGCCGATACCATCGGGATGCAAAAGGAGATTGCGGGGATTCATCAGGAGCTTATTTCTGCCGTTTTAAGTTATCGAAAAAATACACTGATTTTGGAACAAAGTGAAATCAAACTCAAAAATGCAAAAATCGAAATTTTCCTCAAACGCAAACAATACGAAGCGGGAGATATCGACATCACCCTCCTCAATAACGCGTTAATGAATCAAAGCAGCGAGCTAAAAAACAATACGGCCATCCGGTTTGCCCTTTCCCAACAGCGCCTCGAAGCGGCAAAATTCAGTGACTATTTTATCGATACCATTAACCTCCCCACTTTTGCCTTGATACAAAAAGATGAATTTTTAGTAGAAGGATGGAATATCCGCTATGCCGACTCGTTAAGTCAGACTACCGCACAACAATACGGACAGACCAAAAGCTCCTATCTCCCCAAGCTTACCCTCATTGCCGATGCCGGAATCCAACGCTACGATTCGCGGGAATTTGCCGATTATCGCGGCAATTTCTATGATATGGGATTACAGCTTTCGATACCGTTGACCTATAACGCAACCGCAACTGTCCAAGAAGTGCAAAGCACCTATCTAAAACAGCAAGCACAAACCGCCGATATCAAACGGCAGATGAGTGCACAATACGACCAATCAATAGCACATATCGAGAGTTATCAGCGTGTTATTTCTATTACAAAGGAAAATCTCAAATTTTACAATGAATTGATCAATGCGACCAAAGCAGCAGTTGATGCCGGATATAAAGCGGGCTATGATTTGCAAACCCTTCAAAACACCCGCTCCATCGAAGAGCTCGAAATCAAAATCAATGAAATCAATATCCAAATCGAACTCTCAACGCTGCACTTTATGATTCGCCATGCCCAGGAGAAACCGCTATGAACCCTACAACCATTGAAGAAACGCTTGCTATTGGGGAAAATCCCTCTCCGAAACGGTGGAAAAAAATATTTATCGTGATTTTCGCAATTCTTGTAATCGGTGGTGTTGTAACGTATTGGATGAAACAAAACGCCAAAGAGGATATCACCTTTATCACCGTCCCTCTCAAAATACAAGACCTCACCACAACGGTTTCGGCAACCGGTAATTTGGAGCCAACAAATACCGTCGATGTCGGGATCGAAGTATCGGGGACAATCAGCGAGGTTTTGGTCGATTATAACGATCATGTCAGTATCAACCAACCGATGGCACGGCTGGATACCACCAAACTTAGCGCCGTTGTCACCAGCTCCAATGCCAATTGGATGAAATTTCAAGCCGAGGAACAAAGCGCCAAAGCGGCAATGGATAACGCTCGTATCGAACATCAACGTACCCTGAGTATGTACGCATCGACACAGGGGAATTACCCCTCACGCAAAGAGATACAATCGACCTCAACCGCGCTAGAACAAGCGAAGGCGGGACTCGCCGCTGCCAAAGCACAGGTAGCTCAATCTTTGGCACAGCTCAAAACCGATGAAGATAATCTCAAAAAAGCGATCGTTGTCTCTCCGATAGAGGGTGTCGTCCTAAGCCGTCAAGTAGAACCGGGTCAAACCGTCGTCGCCGCTATGCAAACTCCCGTTTTATTCACGCTGGCAGAGGACCTGACGAAAATGAAAGCGATTGTTAGCGTCGATGAAGCCGATATCGGCGGGGTCAAAGAGGGCCAAAAAGTGAAATTTAGCGTCGATGCGTATCCTAATCGTGAATTCGAAGGGAAAATCACCCAGCTGCGTCTGAACTCCGCCGTCGTGAACGGTGTAGTATCGTATGAAGCCGTCGTGGAAGTTAAAAACAACAATCTTCTATTACGTCCGGGGATGACTGCCAATGCCTCGATTATTACCGACACCTTGAAACGCGTTACCGTCGTCCCGAATGCCGCATTACGATTCACCCCTCCCCCATCCGGCGATGAGAAAAAGAAACGGGCCAAGGATAACAACGATACAGGAGATCACGTTTGGGTATTAAAAAATAAAATTCCAACCAATGTCAAAGTGCGTATTGGAGAAAGCGACGGTACTTCTACGGTGTTACTGGATTCGCCGTTGAAAATCGGTGATCTTCTCATTACGGGGATCGAAGAGTAATCATGAGAAATTCTCATACCCCGGTCATCGAGCTTAAAGGGACTAAAAAATATTACGGAACAGGAGACGCCACTGCTTACGCACTGCGCGGAGTGGATTTGACGATAAACCAAGGTGAGTTTGTCGCCATTATGGGACCAAGCGGATCGGGGAAATCGACGGCTATGAACATCATCGGATGCCTCGATATCCCCAGTGAGGGGAACTATCTTTTCGAAGGGATCGACATAGGAGAGCTCAGTCGAGATCAGAGGGCGCTGCTACGGCGCAACTACATCGGGTTTATCTTTCAAGGGTTCAATCTGCTGGGCAAAACGTCTGCCATTGAAAATGTTGAACTGCCTCTACTGTATCGAGGAATTCCTGCTTACGAGCGTCGAACCATGGGCATGGAAGCACTCCGTAGCGTCGGACTCGAAAACGTTGCCCATCATACACCCGGCGAACTCTCGGGAGGGCAGCAGCAGCGAGTCGCCATTGCCCGCGCCATCGTGACTAACCCTTTGATTATTTTGGCCGATGAACCGACCGGAAATCTCGATACCGCCAAAAGTATCGAAGTGATGGAACTGCTCCGCTCTTTTAACCGTGATAAAGGGATCACGGTCATCATGGTGACCCATGAAAATGATATGGCCGCGTTTGCTTCACGTATCATTCGCTTTCGCGACGGCGTAATAGAGACCACTGAGCATAAGGATCACTCATGATCTGGAATGCTTTTATCCTAGCTTTACGCGAAATCCGCCGAAGTGCCATGCGCTCCATCCTCACAACATTGGGGATCGTCATCGGGGTTGCTTCGGTCATCGCTATGGTCATGCTGGGGGATGCCACCACCGCGTATGTGACAAACAGCATCTCCAAACTCGGCAGTAATATGCTGATCGTCCGTCCGGGACAAGAGCGCCACGGGCCGGGCGGCGGAGATGCTACGGCCAAACGTTTTACCCATAATGATATTATCGCCATTCGCCGTGAAATCGGTGGGTTAAAAGGGGTTGCCCCCGTCGCATCCAAAGGGGTGCAGGCAGTCTATGGAAACCAAAACTATTCCACCTCGATCGATGGAAGCGATAACGATTATTTTACCGTCAAAGATTGGGTATTCGACTCGGGACGAATGTTCTCCTCTTCCGAGCTTCAGGGGGGAAAAGCTGTCTGTGTCATTGGGGCAACAATCCGCAAAGAACTTTTTAACGATCAAAATCCGATTGATGCCTCTATCCGATTGGGAAATTTTTCGTGCCAAGTGATCGGATTGCTCCATCCCAAAGGGGCCTCTATGTTCGGGATGGATCAAGATGATCTCATCGTCGTCCCCATCCGTATGTTTCAACGCCGCATTAGCGGAAATCAGGAGATTGCAGTCATTATGCTCTCCGCCAAAAACTCTTCCGGTATTGAAAATATCAAAACGAACATTATATCGCTGATGCGCGAACGGCGACATATCCATATGGGAGATGAAGACGATTTCAATGTACGGGATTTGCGTGAAGTGGTCCAAACTCTCTCATCTACAACCGAAATGCTCACCATCTTACTCGGTGCAGTAGCGGCAATCAGTCTCCTTGTCGGAGGAATTGGTATTATGAATATTATGCTTGTCTCTGTTACCGAGAGAACGAGAGAAATCGGCATTCGGCTCGCTATCGGCGCATTAGAGAGAGAAGTATTACTACAGTTTTTGGTTGAGGCGGTAGTTCTCTCTTCGCTGGGAGGGGTGATCGGTATGGCATTGGGCATCGGGGTTGGGGTCGGTATCAATCTTTTTTTTGATCTTCCGTTTGTTTTTAACACCTCAATTGTTCTCATCGCTTTTTTGTTCTCAACGATTGTAGGGGTTCTCTTTGGCTATTTTCCCGCGCGTAAAGCGGCCCGCCTCAATCCGATCGACGCTTTACGACATGAATAAAACTTACTGCGCTGTTCGGCAGTGTGGGCACGTTTTAGCGGCTAAAGGGATCTCCATTGCACACTCACCGCATACTTTAGTTGTAGGAGCTGCTGGTTCCGGTTCAGAGGCTTTGAGACGATTATAGGCTTTTACCATCATAAACATCACAAACCCTAAAATAGTGAATGAGATAATATCATTTACAAAAACTCCAAGCTTAATTGCCGGAGCTCCTGCTGCATCGAGCGCTGCCAATGACCCGTATTCTTTACCGTCCAATGCAATAAACAAGGATGAAAAGTCAACCCCGCCCATCAGTAAACCAACCGGCGGCATAATAATATTTGATACCAGAGATTTAATCACAGTAGCAAACGCCGCCCCGAAAATAAATCCAACCGCCATATCGACGACATTTCCTGATATAAGAAACTTTTTAAATTCGTTGAGCATGACTGACCTCCTCTCTGCTATTATATTCAATAGTATACCATTTTATATAATATTATTACATAATTTAACTCTTAATCTTAGTCACGACCGTGTCTGTGTTTATCTTTGTAATGACCTCTGTGTCTTCCATGATCATGATGATCATCATCCACGTAAACCACTCTATCGCGTGTTATGACTCTCTCTTGCGTTACTACACGTGTTCCAGAGCGTGTATTTTGATTGCTGCTCCCAATAGCAGCACCGAGAGCACCACCTACTCCCCCGCCGATGATTGCACCGTCTCTACCGCCGGCAGAAGATCCTACTGCCGAACCTACACCTGCACCGACCATGCTTCCAAGTACAGCATTCCCATCAATCCCGCTCGCATGTATCGTTCCACTAACAACTAAAGCAACAACTATTAATGATATTTTTTTCATTTATTTCCTTTTTTTTTATATGAATGATTATATCCCAACAACATTAATGAATGTGAACAGAGATATAGGATCCTCACGCCTGCTACGTTAATATTTTTCAAATCGATTCTATGGGATAATACTCAAATGAAAATACTAATAATTGATCACAATGGCTTACAACTTCAGACACGGAAAATGTTGCTCGAAGAAGAGATAAACGGTGTTATTGATACGGCTACAACATTAGGTGAGGTATACATTGCTTTACAAAAAGAGACATATGAGATAATCATTATCGATCATACTATTGAAAATGGTCAAGAATGTGTCGACCATATCCTGAATATAGATCCTATGCAATCTATCTTGGTAGTAAGTGATGCTATCCACTGTATTATTTTACGATGTGAGGAGTGCCTCAAAAAAAATAACATTCGTCGATTAAGTAATCCAACTCCCATCCGAAACATAGTACGTATGGTAAAAGGATTTAAAGGCTACACGTGCGATCACTATGATAATGAGACCAATAGCATAAACGTCTAAAATCACTTTTACCCTTTCAAAATCAATACGTCGCTCTATAACCTGTCTGTGCAATACTCTTTTGCATCTCACGCAACGTCACATTCTCATCGGCGGTGACGTGTGCGCTCTCTTTTTTAAAATTCACCTTCGCTTCTCTCACTCCCGGAACACTCAGCAGTGCCTTCTTGACCGCCAGCGTACAGGAGATACAGTGCATCCCCTCAATGTGAAGTTTCCACTCCTTGGCGTTTAGAAGGACGAATGAGAGAAATAAGAGAGTTATTATTCTCCCCATATCCACCCCTCATAATAGGGATAAAAAAGGGCAACAAGAGAAAAGAGGAAGAGTAACCAAAAAAGGATAAGCAAAATTCTAGAGGTTAGGCTCGGTTCGCAATCGCATTCGATTTGCTTTTTGATCACCATTTGATAAAAGCCGATAGAGAGCATCAGCGCCGCAAACGCGGTGAAAACCCACCGATAGCTGTTGAGCTCAGGAATATTGATGATTCCCGCGAAGGATATGCCAAACACCATAAACAGCGTCGGAACCAAACAGCACGATGCGGAGAGCAATGCGGTGACCAACGCCCCAAAAAGGACTAAAACAGCACTGCGCCGTTCGTGCTGCATCATCGTATCAAGTGGATTTTCATCATCAAATCGCTCTACGTATCCCAGCCCTTTTGTAATCGTGAGTCGTGTGGCACCCTCTTCCAAGGCTTTCTCGGTAAAAGTGCATTGTTGCGAGAGGGCGAACCGTTTGCAGTTTTCACGGCCGCTCAACGTATTCACTTCGACGATCAATGTCGCATCACTTGGAAGGGCATCTAGCGCTTTTTTGGTTTCGAGTACAGGTTTAGGGCACTCCATATCACGACAGTTTAAAATCATAGAGAGACTTTTTGGGAACGGTACGCGTAACGGTACCCTTTGGGGTCAAAGGGGTCGAGATATTCCCCTTCTGCTTCTGCGTAAGGGTAGCCAAACGAGTCAAGCATCCCCTGTGTATTGGCGGGATAGATCTCTGCGTCGCGCAAACTGTTAAGCGCCATCCAGTTGTTTTCCCAAAAGCCGAAAAACTTCGTACTCATCTCTTGAGCACGAGAACTCGAAGGATGCAGATTTTCTTTTAGAATGAGTTTGGTAATATCCGCAGGGTCACACGGTATCCACCCCATAGCGGGGATAAAAAACTCTACTTTGCAATGTTGTCCTTTGGTATTCTCTTCACCCGTACCGAAGGCCGTAGAGAGACTTGATGCTCCGATACGAAGACCTAATACTTCACGGGCAGGAATTCCGACGGCGCGCATAAGGGCGACCGTCAGCGCCGACATATCGAGGCATTTACCCCCCATACGACCCTCTTTTTCCAGAGCAGCCAACATGCCATTGGGACTTCCAACACCGCACCCTAAAACAGCCTCATCACGGTAGCTGTTTGCCACGATCCAATCGTAAATTTTATGTGCTTTTTTGAGAAGATCTTTTTCATTTCCGACAATCTTATGTGCTGCATAGGCTACTGCCCCATCAATAGGAACGTGCGCGGTAGGAGCTAAAAACTGCTGTGCTTTTTTGACCTCATCGGGACATATTCTTTTGGTTTTAAAACTGCATTGGCGATTTTTAAGTGCCACTTTTAGGGAGATATGAGCTGTTTTTACGGAAGCATCTTTAGACCAGCTGAGATAGTGTGTTCGCGCATCATACTCATTGTTGGTTGTCTCGAAATGGATCTTGGCATCGGTTTGTACCCCTAATTCAAGGACGTTTTGAAATCCTGTGATGTTGGAGGGGAGAGGAATCCATAGTGAACACTCTTGGTTTTGATGGTGTGAGAGATCAAACATCCACTCCAGATCATAAATGGCACTATTATCCGTTGCTTTTTGTACAGAGGCAAAGGCAGGGAGGTAACATGCCGCGCTTAAAATAGCTGTTTTTTTAATAAATTCTCGTCGGTCCATTCTCTTTATCCTACAATAATATCGGTATCTAATTTGTTAACCACCTGCGCCACAATGACGGCAGGAATTCCCTCATTCAAACACCGTTCTACTATTTTTTGACCATTATAAGGCGTTGCCGCAATCATTAGCCCTCCCGATGTTTGCGCATCAAAAAGGATCATCTCTAAATCGGCTCCGATGTCACGTTTGAAGTGTACATGGGATTGCAGATACTCTTTATTCGCATAGCTTCCGGCAGGGATAATCCCCATCCTCGCCATCTCGAGCGCTTCGGGGAAAAAGAGGACAGAGGCAGCGTCCACCTCGATTGTTTTCATCCCGCCGCTCATCTCCCGTAAATGTCCCAAAAATCCGAAACCCGTCACATCGGTACAGGCGCTTGCATCAAATTCACGTGCAATCAATGACGCTTTATAGTTGAGGGTTCGCATGGTTTCCGCCACACGCATTATGGTTGCATCGTCCAATAAATCCGCTTTAATCGCTGTCGTTAAAATCCCCAGTCCCAGAGGTTTCGTCAACACGATCACATCTCCCTCACGCACCGTATTGTTGCGCAAAATTTTGTTCGGATGGACGAACCCCGTGCAGGACAATCCGTACAGCATTTCAGGGGTCTCGATCGTATGCCCGCCGACAATCACGGCACCACACTCCTGCGCTTTAGAGGCACCGCCGCGTAAAATCTCTGTTAGGATCTCGGTGGAGTGGTTTTTGCCGTCAAATCCCACGAGGTTCAATGCTGTTTTAGCATCACCCCCCATCGCAAACACATCACTCAGCGAATTGGCTGCCGCGATTTGTCCATAGACAAATGGATCATCGACGACAGGGGTGATAAAATCAACCGTCTGTACCATCGCCAAATCATCCGTAATCCGGTAGACACCAGCATCTTCGTTCCCCTCAAATCCGACAAGCAAATCCTGATGAAACGATTTCAGATGGCACGTCACATTTTCCAATGACCCGGGTGAAAGTTTTGCCGCACATCCCGATGCTCGGACAAATTTGGTTAACTTAGCGCTGTTGTTCACGTTGAATTTCCTTCAATATTTCAATTGTTTGTGCAGGATTGTCATTGCAAATAACCATAGATGGTTTGTGCGAGGTTTTGTACACTTTATCGTAATACCGAACCAATAAAATTTCTGCCACATTGAAAAGATCACCGTTTTCATAGGCCTTAATACTTGCCATTTTATCTTCATGGCTAATATAGGGGGAAATTTTTTCCATTCGCTCTTTAAAAAAGCTCTCGCTCATCCCCTCATACATACGAATAATGCGCTGAATCCTCTGCTCTAAAGGGGCAGTAATCTCGATACGAAATCCTTCTTCCATTTTTGCATGGAGGGCATTGGGGAGAATGACCTTACCGATTCGCTTGCTCTCCGCTTCGACAAATACTTTTTTATCCAAATCTAATTCCAAAAAAGTATGCACTACGCGATTTTGAAACTCTTTTTGGGTAGGTTGTGCGCCGATAACATCACCAAAAACAGAACCGTAATGATGTGCCATTTTTTCTAAATCAAGGACATTCTCCAACCCTTGCAAAAGATCACTTTTTCCACATCCCGTATAACCTGAAAGGGTGATGAAATTTACCGCTGGAAGATTGTCGAGATAGTGGATAATGTCCGTTCGATACGCTTTATATCCTCCGATAACACGATCGATACGATAACCGATGCTGGAGAGGATGGTTCCAAGCGACGAAGAACGCATACCGCCACGAGCACAGTAAATAGCGATTTTTGATGCAGGCGTGTAGGCCGGATAAATCTCTTTTATGTGCTTGGCTGCATTTAGGCACACATACGATGCCCCTTGCACCCGTGCTTCAAAAGAGGAAATTTGTTTGTACATCGTTCCTATTTCGTGGTGCTCTTCATCACTCAGAGCATAAAAATTTTGTGCATTTTTAATATGGGATTCGTCATATTCACGAGGGCTTCTGGCGTCAATGATGAGATCATAACTGTGGAGATTGGCTAAAAAAGTTTCAATAGGGAGTGTTTGCATCATAAAACGGATTTTATCATGAGTTATCACAAGAGGGTGTTAAACGTAGTTCCAAACCAAAAGAGACAAAACCCTTACAAACATTCTTGCGACAATATGCTACAATTGGCTCAAACAACACCCTAGAAGGTTTTTCTATGAACATCACGACTATTAAAGGTAAGCTTACAGTTCTTATGCTGCTTGGCTTTGTCCTATTCTCAACATTAGGATATTTATCCTATTCAAATAACAAAGATGCCAAAAAAACTGCCCAGAGGATGATTCTTCTTGGTGATATCCGAACCCATACCAATGGCTCCACCATGGAGTTACGCGGCTATCAGTTGTTAGGTAAAAAAAAGTTTTTAGAGCACTACAATGAACATAATGAAAAACTTGCCAAAGCAATCGAAAAACTCTCCGCTATAACGCGATCAGAAGAGAACAAAAACCGCCTTGCCAAAATCGCTACTGAACATAAAGCATGGGAAAAAATGAACGAACTGCCCGTTGAAATTATCGGTAAGTATCAAACACAAATTCATTCTGAAGCGTTTAAGAAAAGTGCTGAAGGAGAAGAATTTGCCAGCACTACAAATGAAGCTATATTACTGAATGAGAGTATCGTTAAAGAGCAAAGCTCTTTGGTAAAATCAATGGAATCAAAAAATATTGCTACACTCGATTCCAACGCAGTCATGATGGAAATGATTATTTTTATAAGCGCTACTATCATGATGATCGTTTTTTATTGGATTATCAACAATATTACAAGCTCTATTAAGCGTCTCGAAGTGACAATTGAAGCGATTGCACACAACCGTGACTTTACCCACGATACTCTTATAGAAGGGAATGATGAACTCTCCCAAATGGGACGCAAGCTCAATGAACTCGTAGCCATGTTGCGCAGCTCATTCCAAGAAATTCGCTTGGCATCCAGTGATAATCTTTCCGTTTCAGCACAATTATCAACCACAACCCTTATCATCCGTAAAGCCGCAGAAGAGGAAGCGAAAATCGTTTCCGAAACGACCAATGAATCGGATCGAATGAAAGAGGAGATGCAAGCTTCTTCACGTGAAGCACAAAACGTCCGCGAACAAGCGATCGGCGCTCGCAGTCATCTGCAAGAAGCACAAAAAGCCCTCCAAAATACGATAGAACAGCTCTCTCTTACTGTACAAATGGAGAGTGAAATCAACCAACGGCTCAACTCTCTTTCTCAAGAGGCATCACAAGTCAAGCAAGTTCTCACCGTCATCGCCGATATCGCCGATCAGACCAACCTCCTTGCCCTCAATGCCGCGATTGAAGCAGCGCGTGCAGGAGAACACGGTCGCGGTTTTGCCGTCGTCGCTGATGAAGTGCGTAAACTCGCTGAACGTACCCAAAAAAGTCTCGTAGAGACGAATGCAACTGTCAATGTCATTGTCCAATCCATCAACGACATCACCGATCAAATGAATCATAATACGAACCGTATCGAACAGCTCGTGAGCGCGTCCGCTGACGTAGATGATCACACCAAAACTGCTGTCAATGCCCTAGAGCATACCGTCAACGCAATCGAAAAGCTTTCAACAGATACCCAAGCCAACGCCGACACAACCAACATTATTATCAGTAAAATCGCCAAGATTCATGAACTCTCTTCTTCCAATGCACAAAGTGTAGAAGGAATTTCTTCGGCGGCTGAACATCTACATCAGATGACGGAACGTTTAACGCAACAAGTATCCGCTTATCGCACTTAATACAGACAGCCAATGGTTCTCTGCTGTAAACGCAGAGAGCTAAATTTTTTTCTTTCTTTAATCTCTTACCGATACCATAACCGCATAATCGCCGCACCGAGTAATCCATACGAAAGCTCTTGTATTCCGCCCATCCATGCACCCATTGCCCCTAATGCCAACATTACTGCCATGACAATCGGGCGAAGGGCGTTTTGAAGATTATGAGCGATACTCTCAAGCTGTAAAGGCGACAGCTCCACCACCAGCTCTCCACGGCTGGCACGACGAAGCGTCTCGCGCAGGGAATATAAATCATCGGGAAGATGCTTGATCTCATCGATAATACTCTCTAAAATCGACTCTTTCATCCCTAAAGCTCGGGGGATATTGCGCTGTAAAATGGGAAGAATATCTTTTATCCCGTTAAAATTTTCAATATAGGTCGTCCCCAACCCTTCGATGATCGCGCTGACACGCAAGATGTAAATTGCCTCTTGAGGGAGTTTGAACGGAAGATTTCGTGTCTGCTCCAAAACCTGAAATGCGAGTTCTTGCATACTGCTGCTGTCCAACGAATCGTTGGCAAAAATCTCAAACATCCGCTCGGTGAATTCGGCAAGTTCAGCTACCGGTGCATCATAGGCAACCGTCCCCAAACGCTTTGAGGCACTCACATACGCTTCATAATCCTGCTCGTTGGCGGCACGTAAAAGCTCGATGATGGCGATACGAGTCGGATTGGAAACCCTTTTCACCATCCCAAAATCCAATAAGACCAGCTGACCAGCTGGGGTAACAAGAAGATTCCCAGGATGAGGATCGGCGTGAAAATAGCCCTGTACGAGCATCTGATCGGTGTAGAAGTGAACCAGCTTATCAATAATAGGGATGATGTCAATACCGCTTTTAGTTATGGCATCGCGATCATCAAATCGCCACCCCTCCTCATAACTCATCACCAGCGCCTCATCACAACTGTATTGCCCATATGCACGGGGGAAAATAACTCCCGATGAGGCGTACAGGTGTGAAAATTTCTCCAGATTGGCACGCTCTTGGTTCATACTGCATTCTTGGACAATCATCACCGAAAATTCGGAAATGACCGACTCAACAGAGTGACGGGTCGTATGGGAGAACAGCGGTCTGAAGATGCGGTTAAAGAAAGAGACAATGCGTATATCGGCACGAACACGTTTCTCTATCCCCTCACGTCGGAGTTTTACCGCGACTTTCGTATTCTCATCCAGCCATGCCTCATGTACCTGACCGATCGATGCAGAGGCTATGGGAGAGGGATTAAAACGGATAAAAGGAAATGTCGCAAAAGCTCGGTGCATCACCTTCTCATACTCATTTTTTGACATGGAAGGGAGATCGTCATGAAGGGTTTTAAGAGCACTCAAATAATGTGCATCGAAAAAATCGTTACGCGTAGCAAGGACTTGGGCGAGTTTTATAAAACTCGCTCCCAGTTCGGTAATGGTACGCGCAAGCGCCTCCGGCGAAAAGGGAGCTACTCCTATGAATCGTTTTTTCTTTTTAATGAGAAGGTAAAACGACAGCAATAGGCGAAAAACACACCATAACCGATACGGTGAATAGAGAGAATTCACGATTTTAACGCTTCGATATCCTTTTTGGTTGCAACTCCCAGCTCTTCAATCACCTCTTTGATCGCGGTTTTTAGCTCCTCTTTAAGCCTGGCTTCTTCGTTTTCCCCTTTGGTTTTGAGGCTCTCCAAAAAACTTTTGGTATCTGCCGTGTTGATTTTCCCTTTTTCTTCGAGCTTTTTAAGTTCTTCTTCGACCCGCTCTTTAATCAATAACGCTCCACCCATTCCGGTGTAAAATAATTCTTTTAACATGAGATCCCCTTTAAATAATTATCTAATGTATTATAGAGCCAATTAGGGAAACAACCATAGAGTTTTTTTGCCAGCATATTATGTAGGATAAAAATTAGAAAAAGGTCATCAAGTACAAACCCTCCTTTATAAATTGTAAAGTTATTTAGATGTATTATAATTTTTAATATGTAATTTTGTTTACTTAATAATAGATAAAATTATATAACATCATTGTTTGATGCGTAATATTTAGGAGTGAGTGTTAGTCTGCTAAATTTACGATACACCAATCTATCAAAAAAGGAATACTATGTTGGAAACCATTGCAATAATACTCGTTATCCTCTGGCTACTTGGTTTAGTCACATCATATACAGTAGGCGGATTTATTCATATCCTTTTAGTGCTCGCAATCGTGGTCATTTTAATAAGAGTTATACAAGGACGTCGATTGTAATGACCGAAATATTTTTTTAATAGATGGAGGCACAATGAACGTACTTAGAATGACAGCAATTATGCTGATTATAGTCGGTATTCTTGGATTAGTATATGGTAGTTTTACCTATACGAAAGAAACACATAATGCCAAGATCGGATCGATCGATCTATCCATAAAAGAAAAAGAAACGGTTAATATTCCAGTTTGGGCTGGAGCAGGTACAATAGCGTTTGGTAGCTTACTACTACTTTTTGGAAATAAGAGGGATTAACCCTGTGCAATTTCTAACTAGTTAAATAAAGGAGTATATTATGAGTACAAAAGATGCCTATAAACAAAAAGTTGAGGCGGAACTGGAACTGGTTCAGGCCAAATTAGCCGAGTTAAAGGCCGAAGCGAAAAGTGCCGGTGCCGATGTTCAGATTAAATACGGTGAGCAAGTTAATAAGCTTGAAAAACTGACTGACGCTACAAAAGAAAAACTGAAAGAACTCGATACTGCCAGTGAGGCTACATGGGAACACCTTAAACAAGGGGTGGAGAGTGCATGGGATACATTAAGTACTGCAGTACACGATACTGTCTCTAAATTTAAAAAATAAAAGATGATAAGCATTTTTTAAAATGCCCGTCAAACATCCTATCGGCAACTTTCTAAAAGCTGCCCGATACGTCCTATCTCTTCACGCTCCAGTTCAAACACAAAAATAGAGAGATCCTCCGCCATGTGCTGTGCCGATGTTGAACCGATAAGCGGTGTGATTCCGACATGGCAGAGATATCGGTAAAACAATTGTGCTTCGGTTTTGCCGTACTTTTGAGCCAATGAAACAACCGTTTCGCTACTCAGAATATGGGGATTAGCGGTAAGACTCCAAAAACTTTGGTAGCGGATCCCTTTTGTATCGCACCATTGTCGCAACTCTTTATCATAACCGCTCTCACGGTAAAAACGGTTTTGCACGACAGAGGGTTTGATCGTGGCATCGGCATAGAGTTGTTTGAGAAGTTCGAGATCATAGCAGTTACTGATCCCCAGTGCTCGCGCGCCACCGCTATGATATACACCCTTCATCGCCATCCATACCGTTATTAAATCTTTATAAGGATGCAAAGGGGAATGAAGCAGCAGAGAATCGACGTAGTCGCTTTGAAGATTTCTCTTCGAGGCTTCAAACGATTGGGCAACTTGAACCTCCAATGCAGCCGTTGGATCATAGGGGATACGCTGGGGATCTTGACCGCTTAACGGTGTAAATTTGGTCTGGACAAACAGCTCTTCTCTTTGTATTCCATGTGTTTTTAATCGCGTTAGTGCTTCCCCTACCAACGCCTCTTCATAATGTTTGGGCTGACAGGCAGTATCGATACTGCGGAATCCGGCCAGAACCGCTTGAACGACTAAATCGGCAGTTTTTTCTTTTTTCCAGGCAGTTCCGTAAATAAGAGGTCCCATTTTATACTCCATTATTAATTTATAGGTAGACTATCATAATTATTTTCATAAGGCATTTTTGTATGACACAAATACTCGTTTTTATCCTCGTTGCTATTCTTTTTTATTGGCTCTCTCGAAGTTTTTCGCACAATGAAAAACATGTCTATTCAAAAAAACAGTTTCAACGCTTTATTCTAACCAAAGAACATCTTGCCCAAAGTGAACTGGGTCTCTTTGTCGCTCTCGTCGCCAAAGTCGCCAAAGCCGATGGGAGAGTGGATGAGCTCGAAGCGGAACTTGTGAGCAATATGTTTAACGACATAAGCACCCTCTTTCCGGAACCTGAAAGCACCAAAAAATTCCTCAAGGAGATCTTTGATGCAGAGAAACAAACCTCACAAAATTTAGAGAAAATTGCTGGCTCATTGTACACTCTTCTCCAAAATGATCCCCAGAAACGGCAGAAAATGGTGGAGTTTATGGTCAATCTCGCCTACATTGACGGGACACTCAGTCATAGCGAAGAGGAAATGCTATTAAATATCGGTGCGTTTTTACATTTTAACCGTGATCAGCTCACCGCTATGCTCGATCAGTTTGGCTCGATCCACTGCCACAGCGTTAAAGAGAGCTCACTCTCCCAAGCGTATGCACTTCTTGGGCTATCACAAGACTCAAGCACTGATGAAATCAAAAAAGCATACCGCTCCCTTGTACGAGAACATCATCCCGATATTATCAAAGCCCAAGGGGCATCGGATGAGTATCTGAAAATTGCCACCGAAAAAGTGCAGGAGATCAATGCGGCGTATGAGATGATTAAAAAATCGAGAGGGTAAAACACCCCTCTACGCTTCCCTCAAACTCAATCCTACTTTCCCTTTTTCAACATCTATCTCGACGACACGAATCATTGTTAGCTGCTGATTGACGCTCAACACTTCCAGCGGATGGGAAATCCGTTTTTCAGACATTTGTGAGATATGGATCAAGCCGTCATTTTTGAGTCCAATATCGACAAACGCTCCAAAATCAGCGATATTTCGGACGACACCCGAAACGATGGAACCCTCTCTCAACTCTTTGATATCGGTCAAATCGGAGCGAAAAACAATCGGTGGAAGTGTCTCACGCGGGTCAAATCCCGGTTTTTTGAGTTCAGCTATTATATCCTCCAGCGTTATTTCTCCGATACCAAACTCCTGTGCCATAGCGCCGATTTGCTCTTTCGTGATCGACTCTATATCATACTGTTTTAAAAGCTTTTGCGCCACGTTGTAACTTTCAGGATGGACCCCCGTGTTATCAAGGATACTTTTCCCCTCCCGTATCCGAAAAAATCCGGCGCACTGCTCGTATGCTTTTGCCCCCAGCCCTTTGACTTTTAAAAGCTCTTGTTTACTCGTAAAAGAACCGCTTTTTTCGCGATAGTCTACGATAGCATGGGCTACTTTTGCCCCTACACCCGCGACGTACGACAGCAGCGATACCGAGGCGCTGTTGACATCCACACCGATACGGTTGACCAAATCTTCCGTCACGCTCCCCAGCTGTTTTTCCAAAAGTTTTTGATCGACGTCGTGCTGATACTGTCCGATTCCCAATGATTTCGGATCGATTTTCACCAGGGCCGCCATAGGATCGCGTAAACGCTGGGCGATGGAAATGGCTCCCCGTATCGTCACATCCAGCTGCGGATACTCCTCTTGAGCAATTTTAGAGGCGGAATAGACCGACGCCCCCGCCTCAGAGACGACGGTATAGGCAAGATTCAACCCCTCGTCACGATTAACACGGGCAAAAAATTCCTGCGTCTCGCGCGATGCCGTACCGTTACCGATCGCCACCCCCGTGATGTTGTACTTTTTCGCCAGCTCTTTGATCACCTTTGCCGAAGCTGCATAATCATTGACGGGTTGTGTCGGATAGATCACCGCATGGGCGAGATACGTTCCGTGTTCATCCACAACGGCCAGTTTGCATCCCGTACGATATGCCGGATCCGCTCCCAAAATGACCCTCTTCGTGACAGGCGGTGTGTTGAGAAGCTGCGTGAGATTTTTGCCGAATGTCACTATTGCTTGAATGTCGGCACGTTCTTTGATAAGAGTATGAACTTCCCTCTCCAACGAGGGGAATAAGAGCCGCTTGAACCCATCGAGATACGCTTCAAGCAAGATTTCTTTGCTCCCGTTTGCATGTCTAGGAATACGATACTGTTTGATGGCATTTTCCACCCGTTCCATATCATACCCTATTTTGACGCTCAGCTCTTTTTCGCTCACACCGCGCATCATTGCGAGATAACGGTGAGAAGGGATCGAGGAGATCCGCTCCGCTTTTCCCGCGAGTTTTGCAAAAAGCCCCTCTTCTTTGAGCCCTTTTGTCCCTTTGATCTCGAAACAGGAATACTCAAGGAGCTGTCGTCTCCAGTGTTCCCGTTCACGAGGATCATCGCTGTAACGCTCCGCCAAAATATCTTTCGCACCCTGCACCGCTTCATCGACCGTTAAAAGCTGCCCTTTGACAAACTCCCCCGCTCTCTTTTTAAAGTCAGCAAGTTCAAGCCGACCGCTTTGCAAAATATCCGCCAACGGTTCCAATCCTGCGGTAATCGCCGATGCGGCGCGTGTGTTTTTCTTCTCTTTAAAAGGACGATAAATATCCTCTAACCCCTGAAGCGTTTGGGCAGCGTCGATGAGAGCGGAGAGCTCCGTACTCAACACCCCCCGCTCTTGTATCAGACGACGAATCTCCTCTTTACGTTCCAAAAGTTTTTTCGAGTAGCCATAAAGTGTCTCAAAAGTACGTAACTGTTCATCCGTAGCACCTCCCGTCATCTCTTTTCGGTATCGGGCGATAAAAGGGATCGTTGCCCCCTCTTCGAGGAGTTTGAGAATAGCCTCAATGTTGTTTTTGGAAATGCCTGTTTTTTGGGTAAGAAGAGCTATAAGTGGGGTCATAAAATTCCTAAAGTGATATTATTTTTCAAGGATATACAAATTATTACTAAAATGACAATCAGCGCTAAACCGCTCTTTGAGTTCACGGTCAAATGTCATCAGATAGACATTGCTGTTTTGAAGACGAAGAGAGTTGAAATGTTTTAACAATACATCATCCGCCACATTTTTTCCGTGATCGCATTTGGTAAAATTAAAGGAATTGAGCGTTTTTTTATAGTCATACAGATCCGCTTCCCATTCACTCTTAAACAGATAGAGAGAATCAGGGTTCGCTGCGACGTAGATACGGTGATCGGGGATTTCGTATTTTTCAATCACATCGTTAAACATGGATCCGATATTCGAAAAATTTTCAATATCCCAAAAAAGATACCCCTCTGTAGCGGGAGATTTATCCTTTTTATTGTAGAGTGTGAGGCGTTTGGAAATATTGTAATGGTTATGAGCAATATCGTTGGTCAATTCGATGGTATTTTTGAGTTTTACCGCATCAAGAGTATCAAATCGCAATACTTTGCCAAGCTCGATATAAAGCTCAATATCTTCCAATTCCTGTCGCGCACCCCCTTTTTGATAAGACGCCAAAAGCTTCATCTTATACGCCGGAAAAAGGATACCGATTTCCATCGTTTTTCCAGCACCAAAAGCGCTTTTTACTTTCGAAAGAACACGCGAAGCTTCTTGGGTATTGGGTAGTTCTATAGAGCCGTAATATTTTTGATTAATAATGATTTTTTGCATGGCTAATTTTAGCGTTTGTATCTTAGATATCACTTCAAAATAAATTGCTTATTTTATAATCAGATAAGAACCATTATTTAGACTATAATTTTTCCATAAATATCCTATAGAGGAGAGAAACCATGCAAGATTTAGTACGAAGCTATGCGGCGAATGCTCCCCTTATACAAAATTTCATCCTTTCCACATTGGGAAATGTCAGTCTGAAAACGCTCAATGTCAACCTCACACAGCGACTCTACAAAACGTTTCCGAGCTTAGAACTGTTGTATAAATCGGATGAGGGATTTGTCCAAAATTCTCCTAATATCTATGCCGATAAAGAGGAGATGCACCACATCGGGGTAGACCGATCCTATCTCGTCAATGAAACAGAAATTCAAAAAGGGTATTACATAAGCGACCCGTATATCTCGACGGCTACGGGATTTTTATGCATTACTGTAGTCTATGCCGTAGGAGATGGATACCTCTTTTTGGATTTTAGGCTTCGTAAACTACTGGAGAGGTTTGACCTCATCGAAAAAAATGACGTTTTCAAAGGGATCAACCGCGTCTCCTACGCTATTATCGGTGGCGGGCTTCTCTTTTTTGCTGTATTTGTTGTATTGTATGGATTTTATACGTTTGGAGGATATTTATTTGGACATGCCCCCCTGACCATCGATGTGGTCTTTAAACCGATCATTGCCTTGACACTGGGATTGGCCGTCTATGATTTGGGAAAAACCATTATTGAACAAGAGGTTTTACCGCGAACGCAGCATGTCAGTGACGCCTTTAATCCCAAAACGTTATTGAATTTTTCGGTGTCGATTATTATCGCCCTCTTGATCGAAGCGTTGCTGGTCGTCTTTAAAATCTCCATCCATAACTACAAAGATTTGCCCTATGCATCGACTCTGATTGCGGCTTTGGCATTTTTGCTTCTCGTGTTTGCTGTGTTTGTCTATATTACCCGTAAAACCGAGAAAGAGTAATCCTCTTCTTTGATATCTTGCACCGCATAGGTAAACGCCTTTAGCTCGAAGTCATCTCACTTCGCTCTAAAGGATTAAGATACTCTGCTATAAACTTCTATTATCCAACAGTTGCAGGACAATCAAAATGAAAAAAAGCTTGTTAAAGCTTTTAGAGCCAAAACTAATCACCTACATCAACAAAAATGGGTATACAAAAGAAGATTTTTTTAAAGATGCCCTTTCAGGGCTATCCGTTGCCATCGTCGCCCTTCCACTTGCAATGGCGATTGCTATTGCGTCAAATCTCCCGCCTGAAAGAGGATTATTTACCGCAATTGTCGCTGGTTTCTTGATTTCAGCCCTCGGAGGAAGCCGCTATCAAATAGGCGGTCCTACCGCCGCATTCATCGTTACGGTTGCCCTTGTCGCGATGAAACACGGGTATGAGGGGCTTGTTTTGGCAACAATTATGGCTGGTTTCTTGCTCATTATCATGGCATTCGCACGCGCCGGTGAACTGATTAAATTTATCCCTTACCCTGTCATTACCGGTTTTACCACCGGTATTGCCCTCCTGATTCTCTTTTCTCAATTACGCGATTTTTTCGGTTTGTCGATTAAAACCATGCCCCCTGATTTTATCGATAAGCTCATTCTCTACATAAACCATTTGCATGAAACGAACCCGTACGCTGTTCTAGTAGCATTGGTCTCAATCGCGATTATTATTTTTATGGCAAAAAAATATCAAAAAATTCCCGGACCGATTGTCGTGGTAACACTCTCTGCCTTGGCAGTGTGGCTTTTTGGGATACCGGTTGATACGATCGAGAGCCGTTTTGGTGCGATCCCCTCCATGCTTCCGAGCCCTACTTTTCCCGACATTACCTTTGCAAAAGTCCGACTACTGTTTCCGGATGCCATAACGATTGCTGTTTTAGCCGCCATCGAATCGCTTCTTTCGGCTGTTGTAGCCGATGGGATGGCGGGAACGAAACACAAACCAAATACGGAGCTTTTGGCACAAGGGATCGCCAACATTGGCTCATCGATATTCGGAGGGCTTCCTGCCACAGGCGCCATAGCACGAACCGCTACCAACATAAAAGCCGGAGCCATATCCCCCGTTTCTGGGATACTGCACGCATTTTGGCTGCTGCTGTTTATGATCCTTTTGGCTCCGCTGATTGTCAAAGTTCCCCTTGCGGCACTCAGTGCAATTTTGATTGTAGTGGCATGGAATATGTCGGAGATCAAACACGTCCAATCGATTATGAAAGCGCCGCGAGCCGATAGGGTTGTTTTACTTGTCACCTTTGCATTGACGGTTTTGGTCGATTTGAACTTTGCGATACAAGCGGGCATATCACTCGCGGCGATTTTATTTATCCATTCGATGATGCAAAGCGTGGCAATCAAATCCTATGAGGAAGAAGACGAGGACGATGATGACCCCGATGCGACATCCAAGAAAATCATACCAAATGGGGTTGAAGTGTATGAAATCAATGGACCACTCTTTTTTGGAATCGCTGAAAAACTCGTTGACACTCTCTCCCTTTTTGAAGCTCCTCCAAAGGCATTTATACTACGGCTTCGCCATGTACCGATGATAGATGCAGCCGGGCTTCATGCTCTCGAAGTGTTGAATCAAAGACTTCAAGATCAACATTCGGTATTGATATTATCGGGGGTAAACAAAACGGTACGGATGTACATTCAAAACTCCAAATTGGATAAAAAGATAGGGGAAGCCAATATTGTCGATCATATCGATAAAGCGATTCATAGAGCAAAAGAGTGTTGCTACTCCTCATAATCCAGCACGTTACTCTCCGTTTTGTTTTATAAGGGATGGAAGATTTTTTGGAGCTTTGATCCGAAGCTGTTTATTGACATTCATACGCCCGTATACCACCTCGATATCCGAGGGGGAGACACCGAACTCTTTGGCTAAAAAGCGAACCATATGATCGGTTGCTTTTCCCGCTACAGGTGCGGCCGTAACACTCACTTTGAGCTGGTTTCCTTTGGCTTTTCCGATGGCGTCTCGTTTGGCGCTTGGTGTTCCTAAAATATTAAGAACGAGAACATCCCCTTCCCATTGATAAAAGATGTTAGCAAGATTTTTTGTTTTCATAATTGAATCCTTTAATGAGCATTAATGTCCACATAGATTCCAAAAAGTGTGGCGAAAAATAGAGAAGATTTGACGGTTAACTAAAAGTATTTTAGTGAAAAAGTCCTTACAATAGCATTATCAGCTCCTATACCGCACCCACCATTTTCTCCCCTCTTCCGCCGCCAAAACGATCACCGTAACGGCACCGACCGCCCACCAATAAATCGGGTCAAATGGAGCGGTTCCGAAAATATGCGTGAGGGGGGTGAAAAAAATAACTATTCCCAAAACGCTCAATTCCACCGCAACACCGATCCAGTAATAGCGGTTGCTCCACCATCCGATCGCAAATAAAGACTCATCTACGCTTCGGCACGAGAGACCGTTTGCGATCTGTGCAAAAACAATCGCCGTAAAGGTCACTGTCGTCGCTTGAAGATAGAGAGGATCCGTCCACGACAATGATTCACCCCTCCAACCGTGGGCATTGAGATAGAACCAAAAAAGCCCCATAGAGAGGGCCGCCGTCAAGAGTCCCAAAAATCCAAAGGCCCGCCAATAGACACCCATCGTCAAAATATGCTCTTTACGGCTGCGGGGTTTTTGATTCATCAATCCCTTATGGGGCAATTCTGTCCCCAAAGCCATCCCCGGTATAATGTCTGTACCCAAATCAATCGCCAATACCAGCGGAACGGGAAGAGCCAAAGGGAATCCGAGCAAAAAGAAAAAGAGATACGGAACCGCTTCAGGGAGATTGCTCGCCAACATATAGGTGATAAACCTCCGTATGTTCTCATAGACGGCTCTCCCCTCCTCTATCCCTTTGACAATCGTTGCAAAATGATCGTCCATTAAAATCGCATCTGCCGATTGTTTCGCAACATCGGTCCCTGACCCCATAGCGATCCCGACATCGGCTTTTTTCAGCGCGGGGGCGTCGTTCACACCGTCTCCCGTCACCGCTACCGTATCCCCCATCTCTTTGAGAAGCGTCACCAGCTTAAGCTTTTGCTCCGGCGAAACACGTGCAAAAACATGATTTTTCCGCAACAATTGCTTGATCGCCGAGGGAGGGAGTTTCTCAAGATATTCCCCCTCTGTTACATCAGTTATCGACGCAATAATTCCTGCACTCATCCCTATCGCACCTGCTGTTATAGGATGATCACCCGTAATCATCAATAGACGTATCCCAGCTTTATGACACCGTTCAACAGAGGTGACAATATCATCTCGCAACGGATCCACCATCGCGATATAACCGATAAAGGTCAATCCGTTTTCTGCCTCCACTCGTGTTGATGGCAATGTTGCACAGTCGCGTTTGGCAAAAGCGATTATACGGTACCCAAGTGCCGCCATACGGTCATGCTTTTCGATCAGTTTTTTGGTCTCTTCAGCCGTAATCTCTTTTTTACCCTCTGTTGTAAACACCTCATGACACAGTTTAAGAACCACTTCGGGTGCCCCTTTGCAAAAGATACAGAACCCTTCTGAAGCCTTGTGTACCGTGCTCATCCGTTTGAGGTGATAATCAAACGGATATTCACCTACGAGTGGAAATTCCCTGCGTCGTGCTGCAACATCGGTATAGTTTCCCGCAAAATTAAAAAGAGCCTGTTCTATCGGATCCCCGGTGGAGGCGTCGGCACGGTTGCACAAAAGGGCGGCATCAACCAGTTGCTCTGAGGGTGCTTGTTTCTCGTCCTCATCCCAAGCGGCTACTTTCATCTTGTTTTGGGTGATTGTCCCCGTTTTATCGGTCGCGATTACCGTCACGGCTCCCAGATTTTCAATGACGGAGAGGCCGTTCACTAAAAAGCCCTTGGAGGCCATCCGTTGAGCACCAAATGCCAATGAGAGGGTCACAGTCGGCAGTAACCCCTCGGGGATCAAAGCGACCAGTACACCCAATGAAAACAAAAATGTTTTCCATAATTCATTTTCTCCGAATCCCGAGAGGACGATCAAGCTTCCGGCAATCACCGCTGATGTTATCGCAACAACTTTGGAGATATGGGCAATCTCTTTTTGCAGATGGCTCTTTCCCGAATCCACCGTTTGCGTCAATGCCGCAATTGCCCCGTATCGGCTCTCCTTGCCTGTGGCAAATACCAGTCCTCGTGCTTCTCCTTTGACAATATACGTTCCCGAATAGAGAATATTTTTACTGTTATCGCTCCCGAGCACATCTGCCGATACGAGTTCGCTCTCTCCGCTCAAAGAACTCTCATTCACCCACACATCAAACGCCTGTATGACATACATATCCGCAGGAATTTTATCCCCCTCATGAAGGAGAACGATATCACCTGGGACAAGTTCAGACGCCAAGATTATCTTTTCGATACCTTGACGAAACACAGACACTTTTAAAGGGAGCATATTTCGCAAAGCCTCTAAACTTTTTTCGGTACGAAACTCCTGATAAAAACCAAATGCCCCATTCAAAACGATGACAATGACGATCGCCCATCCGATAGGGAGCATGTTCGAGGCCGGATCAATCCAAGCGATTGCAAAACTGATGCACGCCGCAGCCCATAGCAAAAGGGCAAAAAAATGGATGAATTGGGCAACTAATTTAATATACCAAGGTTTCGTAGGAATTTTTGTAAGAACATTAAACCCATAGTGAAGATGTTTTCGTTTAACTTCATCCTCGCTCAGCCCTGCCTCAGATGAATCATATGTCAAAAATAATTCTGAAAGTGTCATGGTTTTCACATTTTTATCCGCTCTATATAGGGTTAAAACAATAATAATACTACATCATTCTATCTTCCCAAATCATAATTTTATATTATCTTAAAGCAATAAGGTCTATGATGCTGCGCAAAAAGATTTATAAGGTTTTTAAATGCATAAACATACTTTGCATAACGCTCAGCTACATGAAATTTTTGAGCATTTGCCTGATGGAATGTTTACCATTGATACCGATATGAATATCCAGTATGTCAATCCTTCATTTTGCAAACTATTAGGCTATTCCGAGAATGAGATATGCGGAACATCGATTACCCAACATCTTGGAGATCTAAACATCTTAAACGGTTGTATGACAAAGGTACAAGATGTCGGCTACTGCAAAGATCAAGAAACTATTTTCAAACGAAAAGACGGCACCATCGTCCACATTTCTAAAAATGTTCAAGCATTGTACGATAACGAGGAAAAAATTCACAGTATTCTCGTCAGCATTCGGGATATGACCGCATTGCATCAGCTTAATAAAGAACTTATAGGATCCAAATACGATCCACTCACAAACCTCCCTAATCGGACGAAACTGTTGAGCGATATTATCGATATTCAACCCCCCATCATTATTATTTTGCTCAATATTGACAGCTTTAAAGAGGTAAATGCTTTTTACGGCCATGAAATCGGGGATCAACTCCTCCTCTCTTTGGGAGGGACATTGGAGAATTATACAAATGATATGGATCAGTCGATCATCTATAAACTTCCCGTCGATGAATACGCCATCCTCATCAAAGGCTTTTATACTAAAGAAAAGATTGAAAATTTTATTAACCGCTTGTCTCACTACATCAACCACAAAACCTTTACCGTTTTAGATCAAGAGATCAGTTTGAACGTCACGATGGGCATTGCCGGATCTTATACCGACACGAATGTGTTTCAGGATAAAAAAGATGTTTTGGTACGCGCGGATATGGCACTCAAACTGGCAAAAAAAACACAAAAAAACTACCTTTTTTACAATGAATCGTTTCATATAAAAGAGGACTATGAGAACAATTTATCATGGATTAAACGGCTTCGAAATGCTATTCAAGAAGACAGGGTTCTCCCTTTTTATCAACCAATCGTCAATGCAAAAACACTTAAGATAGAGAAATACGAAGCGTTGGTCCGCATTATCGAAGAAGATGGAACAGTGATCCCTCCGATCCAATTTTTGGAAATCTCTAAAAAAGTCAGGCTCTATCATCAAATAACAACGATTATGCTTGATAAAGTAATAGAGGAGCTCCGTCATCATCCGTTCATCCGATGCTCCATCAATCTATCGATCGAAGATATTAATGATACCTTTATGAACGCCTATATTGTCACTAAAATCAAACAGTGTCCTTACAGTGACCAAATAATTTTTGAAATTTTAGAATCTGAAGGGATAGAGAACTACGACACTGTGAATAAATTTATCACCGAAGTGAAAAAATACGGTGTCAAAATCGCCATCGATGATTTCGGTGCGGGATACTCCAATTTTGTCTACATTACGAAACTCGATATTGACTACATTAAAATTGACGGTTCCATCATCCGTGATATCGATACGAATACGGCATCACAAATCATTACCAAGACAATTATCGATTTTGCCTCCCAGCTCAATATTGAAACCGTTGCGGAATTTGTCCACTCTGAAAGTGTGTTCGATTATCTCAAACATCTCCCGTTGAACCATTTGCAAGGGTACTATTTCGGAGAACCTGCATCGGCGATGAAATAGTTTTTTTCAAAAGAGCATTAACTGCCGTTAAACCACCTTTGGCTATAATTCGCCCATGAATAATGACCCCTTTACCTTCCATATTGATCCCACACCGACACTGCCGACACGACAATGTCGCCTTCTGGCGCGCCTCCTCGGATGGGGACTAAGTTATGGTAATTATCTGATTGCTGCAATAATTTGGTGGAAGGTGGATTGGTTTATTGCAATAGGAACACTATTGCTAGGATTTATCCTTTTCGGGATTCTCCGTTCCAAACTCCGCAACGATTCGATTCCCGTCTCTCAGCGCGAATACGCGTATGACGATTATGCCATCGCAACATGGTATCTCTCACGCAACACCTGTTTTAGAACGTCATCAAAGCAAAGCCCCGATGAGCTACGCTAGCCGCTATGAGACTAAAGTTTGCTCCATTCGGGGCAGAAAACAACCTATAAATATGGATTTAATATGGCATTAGTCGATCTACTCGGCGTTAGTAAACACTACGAAGCGCAAAAAATTTTAGAAAACATCAACTTTCACATCGATGAGGGGGAGAGGGTTGTTATCGTCGGTAAAAACGGCAGCGGAAAATCGACACTGATGAAGATCGTCCACGGCTCTCTCGATGCCGATGCAGGGGAGCGGATAACCCGCCAAAACGTTGAGATCAAAATGCTCTCCCAAGTCCCGAAGTTTGACCCATCACATACGGTTCGCCAAGCCGTTGAAGCGGGATTGGGAGAGCTTAGAACTTCCAAAATCCGTTTTGATGAAATTTCTTCCCTTCTCGCAACCGAATTTGAAAATACCGCACTACTGGATGAGCAAGCGCGTTTAAGCAATTTTTTGGACCATCATAACGCTTGGAATCTGGACGATAAAATCGAGCGTATCATGCACCATTTTATGCTCAAAGAGTACGAAGAGAAAAATGTTGAGCTCCTAAGCGGTGGAGAGCAGCGTCGCGTCGCCCTAGCCTCACTCCTGCTTCTCAAACCCGATATTCTTCTTCTCGATGAGCCCACCAATCACCTAGATGTCTATATGGTAGAGTTTCTCGAAGAGCTGATTCTAAAAGAAAAATTCACCCTCCTTTTTATCTCGCATGACCGTTATTTTATAGACCAAATCGCTACTAAAACCATCGAAGTCGAAGATTGCGCGCTGCGTGAATTCACCGGCGGTTACAGTAATTATCTGACCCAAAAACAAGAGCTGTTGCGGACGATGTCTCAACAGCACGACAACCTCCTAAAACTCCTTAAAACCGAAAACGAGTGGCTCTCACGCGGCGTAAAAGCACGGCTAAAACGGAATGAAGGACGAAAACAACGGGTATTGACCCTCCGTGAAGATGCCAAAAACAACCCCAGCAAGATCCATAAAATGCGTCTCGAACTGGAACGTGAAGCCAAACATTTCAACCGTAGCGAAGGGGTAAATCGCCAAAAAATGCTGTTTGAACTCGAACATGTGGGTCTGACACTTGGGGATAAAGTACTCATCAAAGATTTTTCAACGCGAATTCTGCAAAAAGATGTCATAGCCGTCGTAGGACCCAACGGAAGCGGTAAATCAACCCTCCTAAAAGCACTTCTCGGACGACTTAAACCAACATCGGGTGTTATCAAACAAGGGGAACTCACTATTGGCTATTTCGATCAGCACCGTGAAATGCTCGATGATAATCTCAATCTCATCGAAACGTTCTGCCCCCATGGAGGAGATCGGGTCGATGCACAGGGAACCGATTATCACGTCTATGGCTATCTCAAAAATTTTCTCTTTCCCAGAGAGTTTTTGGATAAAAAAATAGGTTCGCTCAGCGGGGGGGAGAAAAATCGCGTCGCCCTAGCCCTGCTCTTTACTAAAAAAGTAGACTGCCTGATTCTCGATGAACCGACCAACGACCTTGATATTCCCACCATCAATATCCTCGAAGAGAAGCTCCAAAACTTTCCTGGTGCCGTTATCCTCGTCAGTCATGACCGCTATTTCGTCGATAAAATCGCTAAAAAACTCTTTATCTTCAAAGGAGACGGCACGATCGAAGAGAGTCTTAGCCTTTACAGTGAATACCTAGACGATGAAAAAGAATCCCATGAAATGGACGCTATCGAAGCGGAGTTTTCCAAAGCGGTCACAACGCAGAGCATAACCACCAAACCAAAAGCATTCAAACTCAGCTATAATGAAACCCGTGCTCTTGAGAGTTTGCCCAAAGAAATAGAGCTATTGGAAACCAAAATCGACGCACTGAACAGCTGTTTAGCAAATCCGAAATGTTACGAAGAAAAAGGGATAGGCACCTTAGCCGATGAACTCCAAAAAACCAAAGTTCTGTATGAAGAAAAAGTAGATGAACTATTGACTATCGAAGAAAAAGCCGAAGAGATCGAAGCGCTCAAAAAAATAGTTTGAACACCAAAGGAATAAAATCCCTTTGGCTACGCTTGCCGCTATGGCACTAAAGCTTGCCTCATTCGAGGCAAAATTTTGCTAAGGATTGTTTTATGGACATTGAAACCCTAAACTCCCGTTTTTCGCATGCAGGATATGTCACTTTTAAAGAGGGGCCAAACGGCTTTCCTATCGCTCTCATCACGACACCGCACGCTACCGCTGCCATCACCCCTTATGGAGCCCATCTTCTCGGATGCCGTTTCGCCTCCGATTCCCAAGAACTACTGTTTCTCAGCGAAAATGCTATCTTTAATGAGGGGACCCCTATCCGTGGCGGTGTCCCCATCTGCTGGCCATGGTTCGGCCCCGATCCACAGCAACTCGGCCGTCCCGACCACGGACTGGCCCGCACACGAATGTGGAGCGTTGCCTCTTCCGCCCTAACTCCTGATAACGAGTGTGTTATCACCTTCGTGCTCACCGACACCCCTGAAACCTTTCTCCTCTGGCCCCACCGTTTTTGTCTCACACTCATCCTCACCGTAGGGAGAGTCATCACTCTCAAGCTCACCACCGAAAATCGCGATAACACCCCTATCCAACTCACGCAAGCACTCCACACCTATTTTGCCGTCGGCGACATCGAGCGCACGAGCGTCACAGGACTGGAATGTGTCCCCTATGCCGACAAAACTGACGGCGGCCGTGAAAAAAAACAGGAAAATTCCATCCGCATCGAAGCCGAAACAGACCGCATCTATCCTTTCAAAGGCGGCGACATCGTGATACACGATGAGATTCTAGACCGAAATATCCGTATTGCATCCGAAGGGAGCCAGAGCGTGGTAGTGTGGAATCCATGGATACGAGTATGTGAGCAAAAAGCTGATCTGGCAGAAGAGGATTATAAAAAGATGCTCTGTATCGAAACAGCCAATGCGGGTGATGACGTCATCACTCTACAACCGGGTAAAAACTACACTTTAGTGGCACTCTATTCTATAGACAATACAAAGGATAATTAATTGTATTTGGGTATACCATTTTACAGATGAAGATTATAAACTTTCCCTCGACTCTTTGAGGAATGAAAATTTTGCAGATATTTTGTGTCTCAAAAAAGGAACTACACGAGAGAAGCGCTTAAAAAGCTTTAGCGCTTCTATGGGGAAGACGATTATTAACGCCCGCCGCCACCCATGCCGCCACCGCCACCGCCCATGCCGCCACCCATGCCGCCACCCATGCCGCCACCCATGCCGCCATCTGGTCCCATCCCTTTCGGTATACGATTTTCAGGAGGACGCTTATTGAACTTTTCTTTTTGTTCTTTCGTCATCGTTTGTTGACGACTCATAAGCTCATTATGAAGCTGTTCACGCTCTTGTTGAGAGGTCATCGTCCCCCGTTTTTCCAAAAGTTCATCCGTTGTCATATTTTTAAAACGATTTTGTACTTCGTTTTGCACTTTATTTTGTACTTGTTCCTGATTTTGTTCAGCTGTTTGCGCACATGCCAAAGTTGTTAAAATAGCCGAAGCCGACAAGACAGTAAGTAACATTTTCATGGTAACCCCTTTTAATTGATTTAAACAATTATAATGTGAGTTTGTTAATAAAACATTAAAAATGTTTTTTAGTGAATATAATCAACCAGCTTAGAAAGAATCGTCACCTCTTTGATCACACTCACGACTTCCAAGTGTGCCGGATGAACAGCGTATTCTTTTAGCCCTGCCTGATCATCAAATGTGGTAGTCAAAACCAAATCAAATGAGCGTTCGCTTCGACTGATATCAATCCCAACTACCATACTTTTTAGACTCTCTATCTTCATCGGCAGTGCTTCGAGCATTTCTTTAACCCGAATCATATTAGCCTCTTTATTTTCCTCTTTAAACTGAAACATGACGATGTGTACTAGCATTTTTTTTACCTTTCGATCAAATCTTTTAAACTCTGTTTCGGAGATTTTCCCTCTAAAATTGCATACACTTCTTCGGCAATCGGGAGATAAATCTCTTTTTGTGCCGCAATTTCATGCAGCGCGTACGCAGTACCTATCCCCTCGCTCACTTCACCAATCTCAGCACAAACAGCCTCTTTTGTTTTTCCGCTTGCCAATCCAAGCCCGACACGGTAGTTACGTGACATAGAAGAGCTTGCCGTCAAAAACAAATCCCCTGCCCCGCTAAGTCCGAGAAAGGTTTCCTCTTGCGCTGCGTATACTTTACCAAAACGCTGCATCTCCACAAGTCCTCTGGATATAAGTGAAGCCGCCGCATTATGTCCAAGGCTCAACCCTTCACAAATTCCCGCAGCAATAGCAATAACATTTTTATAAGAGCCTGCAATCTCTGCCCCGATTACATCATCACTCACGTAGGTACGAATAAATTTTGGGAACAATGCCGCAAACTCATTAGCCGTTTTGGATGAGTGCGAGTTAATGACCAAGGCGGTAGGTAACGAGCGAATTACCTCTGACGCAAACGAAGGACCCGATAAAAAAGCAAGATTCTCTTCGGGTACATACTGTGTATAAATTTCATTTAAAAACCGACCGCTTGACGCTTCAATCCCCTTGGCAGCCACAAGAACTTTTTGCCCGGAAAAAATAAAATTCTCTTCCAGCCATTGTGACACTTGCTGAGCAGGGACGGTGATGACGAGATACTCGCACGAGAGTACTTCGGTGAGACTTTTAAAATTAACCCAATCACGCACCGTGCGAGAGGTGATGATAACGTCGTTTTTCTCACTCAGGGCAAAAGCCAAAGCCTCTCCCCATTTACCTGCTCCGATAACCCCTACTCTCATGACTGTGCTCCATCATTCCATTGTTTTAATCGATTAAGTTTCTCTTGATACCCCATAAGAACCAAAATATCTCCGGCATCAATATGATGATTATGCCCTTTTGAGGCAAAACTAAAAGTAGTCCCCAGTTCCTGATCGACAATTGCCATCAAAATAAGGTCAAAATCCCGTTTAAAATGGAGATCGTGCAAATACTGACCGTTGAGAGGAGAAGTTTCCCCCACCTCAATCTCCATAATCGTGAGAGGGCTATCTTCGTACAATACATCATGCAATACGCGTGTCATGATCGGTTTCTCCAAAATATCAGCGATAACATTCGCCGCAATCTGGATAATCGGCATCACTTTATCCGCCCCCGCACTTTTCATTTTCATCATACTTTCATTGTCTTGCGCAAGGGCAATAATAAAAAGCATCTCAAACGTCGCGCGGAGAGAAATCGTTAAAAAAACATTTTCTGCATCATCATTCAGAGCGCAAAATACGGTCAAAGAATTGACATCAAAACGCCCATCGATCATAGCCCAGTCGTCACTCAAATCAAATTTTTCTGCGTTGATTCCATCGTTTTGTGCTTCTAAAAATTCTGCATCGTTCATGACAAACAAACCAACGTTTTGATACGCCCCCTGTAGCTGTTTGACGATTTGTTTGGAATATTCATTGTATCCGAAGATAGCAGCACAACGCTGTTTCATTTTTTACCTTTTCGGTGAAGCTTGGTTCTAAACTCATCGATCAAGCGCCGGTTGGCAATTACGATCGCCACATCTCCCGGCTGAATTTTTATCTCAGGATCGGGATTGAAATGAAATTTTTGTGTCGACGTACTAAAAATCCCCAAAACACTAAAACGCTGATGAAACAGCGGATCTTCCAACAGTTTGTAAAAACGATCACTAACCGTCGAATCTAAAATGATCTCATCCACAACCGTCGACGTTTGCTCCGAACGCAAAGCATGAATCACTTCAAAAGCAACAGGCTGATAAGCAATGATTTTACTCATTCTCCCCACAAGCTCATGTGTATTGACGATATGATCAATCCCTGCAAGAGAGAGTTTTTTACGATTCTCTGGGTGATGCAAAATAGAATACAAAGGAATATTTTTTGTCAATTCGCGTATCGTCAATCCGGCATAAATATTTGCGACATCACTGTCATGCAACAAAATTACCGCTTCCACTTGGTGCTCAAAATTGATTTTTAGTACGTTATAGGTATGCAAGGATGCTGAGTCGTATCCTAAAGCCAACAAACCCTCTTTTCGAGCAAGGGCTACTTTTAAAGGATCTTTTTCGAGAACCAGAATAGGAAGATGCCGTTTGTGAAGTTTTCGTATCACTTCATGCGCTAATGGCGAAAATCCACATATTAGATAGATACGCTCAAGAGAATTAACACTGTCAAGTAATTTTTCTTCTTTGATCTCATCAAGTTTTTCGGTAAAAGCCGATACGACGATCGACGTTGCAAAGGAAATAACCGCAATACCCGATACGATAATCATCATCGCAACACCGCGCCCCTCTGGGGTCACCGGTACCATATCGCCGTATCCTACCGTAAAAATTGTCACGACAGACCAATATACCGCATCAAACAGGGTATTGATTTTCGAGTCAGGATTGTTGGCCTCCATCACATATATCAATACCGATGAGACCATGATCATAATCATCGTAAAGACGGCCAACGTGAAGATTTCGAATTTTTTGGACGCTAAAATCGAGATGAGACGGCGCAAACTTTTGGCATACCGAAACAGTTTTAGTACACGAAAAAGGATAAAAATCCGCAAGAGTCGCAATTCATGGAAAAATGGCATAATTGCCAGCAAATCAATCACAGCCGTAGGAGAAAGAACATACTCCATCTTTTGTCTAAAAACACTCTTTATAGCTCCCTTAAAAGAGAAAGGGCGATGAAGAAAAAGATCATGTTCATATTGCTCAATAATCGTTTTAGAGTTACTGCTGTGCACCCAAAAACGGAGTATATATTCGATCAAAAAAATGAGTGAAATAGCATAATTATTAAAAACAAGCCATCCATGCGGAAGCTCGCTTTTAACTTGACGAACCAAGATATAAACACTCAGAAAGATAAGCCCCATCATAAAAAAATCGAAATATTTTTTGTACCGATAATGTTGGTTTTCTAAAAGATTATAAAAAAAGATTTTGCTCTGTTGATAGGGATGGTAGGTGTGAAGAAAAAAAGCTGTGTTGACCACCCACCCACCAAACATCACAGACCTTACTGGGCTAATTTGGTTTGGAGAATATCATTGAGTGTATTGGGATTAGCAGTCCCTTTGGACGCTTTCATCGCTTGACCGACAAAAAATCCAAAAAGTTTATCTTTGCCCGATTTGTACTCCGCTACTTTTTCAGGATTTGCATGTAGAATTTCATCGATCAACACCTCAAGTGCCCCTGTATCGCTCACTTGCTTAAGCCCGAGTGCCTCAATTGCCTCATCAATATCGCCGCCATTGTTTTCGATTAAATAATCCAAAACTTCTTTAGCCGCTTTACCGCTGATGACACTCTCTTCTATCCGCTTGACAAGAGTTCCGAGCATTAACGCACTTACACACGATTCATGCGCGCCCATCCCCCCTTTGAGCCGTCCTTGCAACTCCACGCTAAGCCATGTAACGGCATTTTTAGCCGTGATGTCACACTTTAGCATCGACTCAAAATAATGTGCTGTTTCAAGATCCGCCGTGATAACAGCCGCATCGTATTCACGAAGCCCATACTCGCTAACCAGCCGCTCTTTTTTTGCATCAGGCAGTTCAGGGATATTAAGAACATCCGCATACATCGCATCATCCACGACCACTTTAAGCAAATCAGGCTCAGGAAAATAGCGATAATCGGCTGCCTCTTCTTTTCCGCGCATTGAACGTGTTTCTTGTTTAGTTTGATCAAAAAGACGCGTTTCTTGGAGAATTTCGCTCTTATACACACCATCTTCCCACGCTTCTCGCTGGCGCGCTACTTCCAACTCAATCGCTTTTTGGATAAAGCGGAAGCTGTTGATATTCTTGATCTCAACGCGCGTATAGAGTTTTTCTTCCCCTTTGGGACGTATTGAGACATTGACATCGACGCGAAACGACCCCTCTTGCATATTGGCATCAGATATATCCAAATAGCGGACAATCGAATGGAGCTTTTTCAGATACAAAATTGCCTCATCTCCGGAGCGCATATCGGGTTCGGATACAATTTCCAGCAACGGTGTCCCTGCACGGTTTAAATCCACTTTTGAGATAGCCCCCTCATGGATATTTTTCCCCGCATCGGCTTCGATATGAGCACGGTTGATACGAATCGTTTTATGGCTGCCATCCTCGAAATCGATAGTCAGCGTACCGTGCTCGACAATAGGGGTATAAAGCTGTGTGATTTGGTATGCACTTGGGCTGTCTGGATAAAAATAACTTTTACGGTCAAAGAACGAGGTACGGTTGATCACAGCACCTACCGCCGTGCCGAACATCCCCGCTTTACGAACCGCCTCTTTGTTTAGGACAGGCAATGCTCCAGGAAGGGCCAAACACGTCGGACAGGTGTTGGTGTTTTGTTCGTGATTAAAACTGGTTGGACATGAGCAAAAAAGTTTAGACTGGGTATTAAGCTGGACGTGTACTTCCAAACCGATAATGGTTTCAAACATAACAAAAATTCCTTACGAGATAAAATAGCGGATAGAGGCAAAGCCGTAAGCTCCAGCCTCTTGCACCGCATGTATTTGCTCTTGGGTCGTAATTCCTCCCAATGCAAAAATAGGTAATCCTATTTTATCCACTATTTCTTTTAAATCCTCTAAACCCTTGGGTATTCCCTTGTTCGGAGACTCATATATCGGGCTATAAGTAATCGCATCGGCACCTAATTCCTGCGCTTTTAATGCTTCTTCGTGGGTATGGGTACTGATGATGACATACAGTCCAAGTTTTTTGGCATCACGGATCACTTCAAACTGCGTTGATGTGAGATGGACACCGTCGGCTTTTAATACGCTTGCAAGCTTGTAATCACCGTGTAATAGTACATTGGGAACACTATAGTGACGACATACCTCTATAAACGTTTGTGCGAGTTTTGGATAATCAGGAGTCTGTTTATCACGTAAAACGGTAAAATCGGGGATGCTGTTAGATAGAACACTCGTGAGTAGTGAAATGAGCGATGCTGAATCACTGCTGTAATAGGAAGGGTCGGTAATAAGGTAGGATTTCACTCTATGTGAGAAGAGGAGCTCGTATGGAGGGTATCACGTATCTCTTCAAGAATTGCCGTTTGTTTCAACGATTCATCATAACGTTCACGAGAGAGTGAAAGATTTTCGAGCACTACAATAATAAATAATGATAGAAACAAAAAGAGAAAGGTAAAAAGAAGGGCCGTAACAAGACCGAGGAAAACAAACGATTGAAACGTAACCCACGCTCCGATAATGGTAAATGCCCAAGAGGCACCGACCAAAAAACTCAAAAGCATACCGTGAGTACTACGTTTCATTTGTTTTTAGTGGTCGTCGCTAAGAAGTACTGCGCCACCGAGGTAAACGTAGGTAAGCATCATAAAGATGAACGCTTGCAAGAACGCCATAAAGGTCAACAATGCAAAAGGGATCATCGGCAAAAACCAAGGAGCCAACATCAAGATGACCATCAAGAACATATCGTCACCCTTGACGTTACCGAATAATCGGAAGCTAAGAGAGATAATACGAGAGATGTGCGATACGATCTCGATCGGGAACATCAACCATGCCAACCACCATACAGGACCCATAAAGTGCTTGAAGTATGTAACGATACCATTACGACGGATACCCTCGAAGTTGTAGTACGTGAAAACAACCAATGCTAACGCAAGGGTAAAATCCAAAAATGCGCTCGGTGCTTCAAAACCGGGAATAACGCCGATAACATTCGCAATACCGACAAAAAGACCGATTGTTGCAACAAGAGGAAGATAACGACGTGCTTCCTCTCTACCCATAACGTCGGCACCCATTGCGAGTACTCCACCTAAATATGCTTCCATAACGTTTTGACATCCCGTAGGAACAAGGCGCATATTTGCCGTCGCCATTTTTGCGATCAACAACACGATTGCTGCTGCAAGAAGCATGTGCGTTAGATAAATAAAAGCATGGTCATGGCTGAAAAGCCCGAAGAAAGTAAACAACTCACCCATTTGTAGTGTTCCTTTTGTGTAAATAATTAGCGGGATTTTACCGCTTTTGAGATTAAATTCCTATAAACTCAAGATACACTACTCGTATTTTGCCCTCAAGATGTCCATTTTTATCGCTTTTTCAGATTTTTAAAGATTTCAAATTGCAAAAAGAAAAATTATTTGCTTCCGGCACCGAAAGTACTATAGATGTATTCGGCCATTTTTTCGTCGCCAATCTTGCCTTCGCGCTCTTCGATATGTTTCAGATTTTTCTGCATTACAGAGTGGTAAGACTTGCTCTCAAAATCTTTGCTTCTCAAATCCTTTAGCTTATCCACTATATCCTCTTTGCTCATTGCGTTCAACGGAGGGCCATAGATATTCCCTTTTTCTTGCGACGCCATACCGTGTGCAACCGCCTCCTCTACACTTGTACCCGCTTGCTCTTTAAGTTTTGGCACCCCGTCTGCTTTGACACCATGACAGTTGGCACATCGGGCTTTATAGATATCACCTATCTTCTCCGTTGTTTTGGCAGCACAAAAATTTGACATCAACAATGATGTAAGACCGATTATAAGCAATCCGCGTGTTTTCATTTTCAACTCCTTAATTAATCAACTTAACAGATGATAACATTTTAGGTTTAAAAAAATCTTATACTTTGTTGCTTCATTCCTATAAACACAAGATGGATAATTCACGTTTTGCACTAAAGATGTCCATTTCTATTGCTTTTTTGAGTGAGTCAAGGGTATCAAACTTCTGATTTTTGCGTAAAAATTTAACAAAACTGATCGAGGCATACTCATAGTGCTTTTTTACTTCGCCTAAAATATGAGACTCAATGGCATAACTTCCATCGGTAGTCACACGATGCCCTATAAAAACAACACTAGGATTGTAATGTTCTTCGTTACCAAGTCGTGTGAGCGCTGCATAGACACCCTCACTCGGTAATAAATACCCCTCGCATTCCAAATTGATCGTCGGGACTAAAGCCGTTTTCCCGATCCCCTGTCCCTTGATGACAGACCCTTTTACGGTGTAATTGTGTCCTAAAAAATGGTTGGCACCGCTGATATCGCCTATTTGTAGTTTGGCACGAATTTTATGCGAATGGACCGAATCTCCGTGGAGCGACACCTGATCGACAACGATAATCTCTCCGTCAAAAAAAGTTTTTAGATTCTGATGAGAATAACGGCGATTTTTGCCGAAATGGAAATCGTATCCCACCACAATTTTACGCAGTTTAGGAAATTTTTTAACCAGTAAATCTACAAACTCTTCCCCCTCCAAATGGCGGATATCATCCAATGGAAAATAAAAAATAGGATATTCGGTGTAGTGTTCTCGCTCACGTCCTGGTGTTAGATTGGCATACCCTGTTTCGATAACAATGATGGCACCATTTTCACCCAGTTGGTCAAAAAGACGCTGATGCCCAACGTGCATCCCGTCAAATCCGCCGATGGCAATAGAGTCAACCTTTGATGAAGCCATAACACGTCTCCTGATTTCCCTCTTTCCCGCTGATATGCGCCATCTCTTTTGCGATAAGCTTCCATCCCAAAAGTGCGCATGCATCCTCAAAACGGATCATCGCTTTGCCAATCGCGTGATTGTCTTTAACCACACCATTTTTATCCCGCTTCACTTCGCGCCCTACTTGAAACTGGGGCTTGAATAAAACAATAATATATTTTGATGCTAACCGATCAATCGATTCTAAAATAAGTTCAAGAGGGATGAAAGCAACATCGCATGTCACAATATCAAAAGGTGTTTCACTCGTAAAATTGCGTATATCGGTATTTTCATGAACACTGACACGCGGATCACTCCGGAGAGAAGGGTGAAGCTGATCGCTTCCCACATCAACACAGGTGACACTTTTCACCCCCTCTTCGAGAAGGACTTGGGTAAAACCGCCCGTACTTGAACCAATATCAAGGGCATTAAGTCCGTTCAAATCCCACTGCGTATAAGGTAAAAAACCCTTTAGTTTAATCGCGGCACGGCTAACGTAAAGTGCAACATCGGCAATTTCTACTTTCATGGACTCATCCGTCTCAAAAGAGACTTTATCGATAATTTTTCCATCCACGCTGACGGCATGATCTTTGATCAATTGCTGCGCTTTATTTCGGCTCTCTGTCAACCCGATTTCTACCATATAACTGTCAAGACGCATTATTTTCCTTCTAAATATCGTTTAAAAAACGCTTCCACACTCAATGGACCGTCATAATAAAACCCCTGAAACTGATCGCAACCGCTTTCGCGGAGTATCTCTGCCTGCCCTAACGTCTCAACCCCTTCTGCTACAACCGACAGTCCAAGGGTATGAGCCATCGCTATCACGGCGCTTGTAATGGTACGATCATCTTGATCAATCTCTATATCATTGATAAGTAACCGGTCAATTTTGAGCTCATCCACCTTGAACCGTTTAAGATACCCCAACGATGAATACCCCGTCCCGAAATCATCTATCGAGAGCTTAACCCCTGAACTTTTGAGCTTTTCAAGCATCAACACCGCGCTGTGTGCATGGTGCATCAAAAAGGTCTCAGTAAGCTCTATCACTATTTGAGGAGCCAAATCAATATTGACCCCGATAATGTGCATCAATGTTTTGATATCGTCATCATTAAGCTGACGTCCCGAAATGTTGACCGATAACGACAAATTCAATCCTGAAAGCCTCCGCCAAATACGTAACTGTTCAAACGCTCTTTCCAAAACGTATTCACCCAGTTTAGCAATCAGCGAAGTCTGTTCGGCAAACGGGATAAAATCGTCCGGCATCACTAGACCGCGCGTCGGATGGTTCCATCGGATCAATGCCTCTGCCCCCCGAATTTCACCGCTCAACGCATCAATTTTTGGCTGGTAATAAAGCTCAAATTCACGGTTTTTCAACGCTTGATAGAGTTCCGTCTCGAGGTTAGATGAGCTCTTGGCTTGCTGGATCATTTGGAAACGGTAAAAGGCAATTTTTCGCTTAGTATCTTCTTTCGCCCGATACATAGCCACCTCGGCATTTTTGAGAAGTGAATCACGCTCTCCGGCATCTTGAGGATAGAGAGAGATCCCTATACTCCCTTCCAATATATACTCTTCCCCGTTTATTTCAAAAGGGTCATGAAGCGCACTAAGAACCTTTTCGGCTACAACTTCAGCTTCGGCAATGCTTTGCATCTCTTCAAGCCATAAGACGAACTCATTTCCGCCTACCCGTGCGATCAGATCATGAGAGCGAATTCGTGAGACGAGCCGCTCGGCCACTTCGACGAGAATCTGGTCACCTACCTTGTACCCTAACAAATTATTAATATCTTTAAACCGATCAAGATCAAGATATAGCAATGCTCCGATGGCACGGCTGCGTTTGGAACGTTTGATAAACTGATCAATCCGGTCAAACAGTTTGGTACGGTTCGCCAAACCCGTCTGAGGATCATGACATGCTATATAGGATAGTTTCTCTTCACTCTCTTTCAAATCTGTAATATCGAGCGTAACGGCAAAATAGTTTTTCTCGCCGGTATGGGGATTTGAAATGACCGAAATACTCATCCATCGGACAACTTCCGTACCGTCTTTGCAACGGTTCCAAATTTCCCCTCTCCAAAAGCCTCGATCATTGATAGATTTCCACATCTGCTCATAATAAAGAAGATCGTGTCGCCCTGATGCGAGAATTTTTGGATTTTTCCCCACTACTTCATTTTTACAATACCCAAAAACATCACAAAAAGCTCGATTAACGTACACAATACGATTTTGCATATCGGTCAGCATCATCGCTTCACAAGCATTATCGAATGCCGCTTCTACCATTTCCAAGGGATACTCCTGTTTCGGAAAGCTAAAAACTTCCTTTTTCTGCATCATTTATCGTTTTCAAATTATATCCTCTTACCTCCTAAGAATGGTTGAGACCGGAGGTATCAAAGTAAAAGAGTATTTCGCCTATTTTTACTCAAAAAGGGTATTTTGTGCGCTATCGGGAACAGAAGATAATTTTTCTCTAAACTCGCTTTCGGTGAGCAAAGAGACTCCCAGTTCAACTGCTTTGTCATATTTGCTCCCCGCATCTTCGCCATAGATCACAAAGTCCGTCTTTTTGGAGACCGATGAGACAACTTTCGCTCCAAGTTCTTCTAGCATCACTTTTATAGCATCACGCGGAACGCTCATCGCCCCTGTAATGACAACACTTTTCCCTTTAAAAGGGTTATCCGATGCTTCGATTTTTACCGGAGAAACGGGGGTCAAAATGTTTCGCAGTTTTTCGATTTTATCCTGATTGACACGGACAAACTCTAGAAGTGATTCCACCATCTCTCCACCGAACCCTTCCAACGCCAAAATCTCTTCACGTGTTGCCGTATCAAACGCCGTTCCAAAAGCAATACAAAGGCTTTTGGATGCAACCTCGCCGATATGCTCGATCCCCAGTCCATTGATAAAGCGCCAGCAATCGCACCCTCTCGCTGCCGCAATGGCCTCGATGAGATTACGGCTTTTTTTCTCTTTGAAACCCTCCAATGAGAGGAGCTGTTCCATCGTGAGACCAAAAAGATCATTCACCTCTCGCACCAATCCTGACTCATGGAGGGCCTCGACGATTTTCTCCCCAAGCCCGTCGATATTGAGACATTGTTTGGAGGCGAAATAGATGATCGAGTTGACGACCCGCGCTTCACACGAGAGGTTTTGACATTTGATCAACGCCCCCTCATCGAGGAGTTCGCAACCGCATACGGGGCAATGTTTCGGACGTTCAATAACCTGCTCGCTTCCGTCACGCTCGCTTGTAATGACTTTCACGATTTTAGGGATCACATCGCCGCTTCGCAAAATAATGACTTTATCCCCGATACGGATATCTTTTCTCTCGATCTCATCAAAATTGTGCAAGGTGGAGCGCTCGACCACGACCCCCTCGATAGAAACAGGTTCGACGATAGCAACAGGGGTAACGACGCCGCTGCGCCCTACTTGCAAAATCACTTCGCGCAACCGTGTGAGCTTTTCAATTGCGGGAAATTTATACGCCGCTGCCCAACGGGGATTTTTCACCGTGTAGCCCAATTCATCCTGCACGGCAATCGCATCGACCTTGATCACCATCCCGTCCAACAGCATCGCAAAATTATCCCGTTCAACACGCATCTCATGGTAAAACGTCTCGATCTGCTCGGCAGTTTCACATAAATGAGTCATATGGGGATTACGAAAGCCCAGAGCATAGACCCACTCCATCCGCTCAGAAAGATTTTTAAGGACAAGGTTATTTGCCCCTATTCCGTAAGGCATAAAGACCAGACGGCGTGATGCCGTGATGCGCGTATCGAGCTGACGGAGACTCCCCGCCGCCGCATTGCGCGGATTGGCAAACAGCGATTCGCCGTTACGGAGCCGCTCTTCATTGATCTTTTCAAAATCCTCTTTGAAGATCACCACTTCGCCGCGAATCTCGATACGATCTTTATAATCGATGGTAAGGGGAATGCTTTGTATCGTCTTGGCATTTTGGGTAACATCTTCCCCGAGGGTTCCGTCTCCGCGGGTGATCGCCTGTACCAATGCACCGTTATCGTAGATCAGATTCAGACTCGCCCCGTCAAATTTCGGTTCGCAGTAAAAACGGACATTGCCGTAGCTTTTGGTGATGCGGTTCACCCACGTCTCCAGCTCATCTTCGTTAAAGAGGTCTTCGAGACTCCACATACGGCTCAAATGCGGCGCTTTGTCAAACTTATCCTGAGGCTGATCCCCTACTCTCTGTGTCGGAGAATCAGAGAGTATCTCGTTTGGATGCTCATGCTCGTATGCAACCACCTGATGATAGAGGATATCGTACTCTTCATCCGTTGTGATGGGGTCATCAAGGACATAGTAGTGGTAAGAGTATTTTTTTAGTTGCTCTACGGCGTTTTGGTATTCGGTTTGGGTCATTGGTCACTCTCGTCTTTATAATCTTCATATTTTGTCAGTGCAAACACTTGTATCTCGTCATCCATGATTTTATAAATAATCGTATAGCCTTTAAAAATCAGATCACGAATATTATCATCGTTGTAATGGATTGAGCAACGACATCGATAGGGGAAATCGCTCAGGCTGTAACACTCACGCAAAATTTCATGACGAAACGTATGCGCTGCACTTTTTTTGTCCTTGGCAATTTTTTCCAAAACAAACTGAAGTTTGGCTATAAAAGAGGGAAGAATTCTAACTTTCATACGAGTCGATAATCCGTTCGAGATAACTATCCACCTCTTCGATAGAGTAATTTCGTGAATTATCGATACTCTCATGTGCTTTTTTTAGGTACTCTTTTTCACTCATCGTGTTCCAATAACGATAATCACGAAGCTGTTCGTATTCGAGTGCACTGAGGACTACCGCTTCAGGTTTGTTGTTTCGCAGTACGCAAATCTTATCAACTTCGTGGTTGGCGAGTTTCGAGAGTACCGCTCCGAAGTTTTTCGCGACATCAGTTGAACTCATCAGTTCGTTGGGTTTATAGGCTACCATCGTAATCTCCCGTATAATCTTACGGAATATTATACAGTTTTTCTTAAAAAAATTCGTATATATTCCAAAATTTGAGCTTTGGAACGAGGAAATAGAGTATATTTAACGTTGTTGAACTTCAATGAGAACATCTGCCTCTTTTTTCAAAGGCTGTGCTGTTCCACCAGGTACTACACATTTGAAATGAAGTTCAGTTGATCCTAATCGCCCCGGTGCTGCGGGTGTAACAGTTTCTTTTAATACATATAATTCTTGCTTTTTTTGAGTGCAAAATACATTTGCTTCTTGATATACTTCCATTTTATTCCCAAAAGATACTCCAAGACCTGGTGTACCATCTTTTTTCCCAATATAATATGAATCTTGACTCATTGGAATAACACCTGTACTAGCACAACCCCCGATTATTAAGACTATCAAAATAATATATTTACTTTTACCCATTGACTGTATTCCTTTGTGCTTGTTGTGATTATACAAACGAGAGATCGGACACTTAGAGTATCTGAATATCAAAACTTATCTATCAAAATTAAACGAAACGACATATTTTTAAAGATTTTACTATGAAACAAGAAAATTTACAAGGAGATACCCTTCGACATGCTCAGGGTGAACGGAAAGTTAATTGTGAAGAAAATCTAATATTTTGAAAATAAGGGATGGATTCCCAATCAAGTTGGGAATGACGACGGGGAAGGCTCATGGTTCGACATGCTCACCACGAACGGATACTTAGAGACGGACGATTTTTGCCCCGAATCCCCCAACATGTTGAGGGACATCGGAGAGGCATAAGCTAAAAGTAGCCTTTCCCCTTTATGTTTTAGTCTCTTTCATGCTTATTGCCGTGACCTTTGTTCCCATGATCATTACCTCTGCCTTTGTCCTGGCGGTCATACCCGCGATCACGGTGTCTTTCTTGATAACGCGGAACATACTCGCGTTCGTACCAGTCATCGCGTACAAATAAGACCCGTTCGCCGCAGGCGTGGTATTCGTGACAATGCCTCTTCCAATTTTTGGCGTGGCCCGGCGGGACGCGAAGATAGATCGGCTGGCGATGCATCGATATCCCCCGCTCAATGATTATCGGTTGATGGTAGAGCACCCTTGGTTGCGGGAAATCGCCGATGTCAATTTGGCCATAGAAGCCAGGCTGGCCGATGCTAACCGAGACACCAACGTCAGTAGCGAGTGCTGGGACAGTGAGAGTGACAGCGGTAATTACCGCTGACAGAAGAAAACGTTTCATTATGACCCCTTTTTTCTGTAATATCTTTTTACTATAACATAAAATTACACATTTTAATAAGTTATACTATAAACAAAAAAAGTGCCACCGGCCAGACGGCGCAGGCAAAGCAACTTCAGGCCATAAGGAATGCCAGCAGATCGGCATTAAGCTGGTCTTTGTGCGTGTCTACGAGGCCGTGGGGTGCGCCTGCATAGACCTTCAAAGTCGCGTTCTTGACGAGTTTCGCTGCGCTATGTGCCGAGGCGCCGATCGGCACAATCTGATCATCGTCCCCGTGAACAATGAGTGTCGGCACATCGAACATTTTGAGATCTTCGGTGAAATCTGTCTCGGAGAACGCCTTGATGCAGTCAAAGGTATTCTTGTGACCGGCGCGCATCCCCTGAAGCCAGAATGAGTCCATCATCCCTTGTGAGACCTTGGTGCCTGCCCTGTTGGCTCCGAAGAACGGGCCGCTGGCGAGGTCTTTATAGAACTGTGAGCGGTCGGCGATTGAACCTTGGCGAACGCCGTCGAACACCTCCATCGGCAAGCCGCCCGGATTGGCCGCTGTTTTCAGCATAAGCGGTGGGACAGCGGAGATCAGCGCGACCTTGACTAACCGTTTCGTGCCGTGGCGGCCGACATAACGCGCCACTTCGCCGCCCCCCATCGAAAATCCGATCAGCGTGACGTCTTTCAAATCGAGCGTTTCGATGAGCTGCGAGAGGTCGTCGGCAAAAGTGTCCATATCGTTGCCGTTCCAAGGCTGGCTTGACCGCCCATGGCCCCGACGGTCATGGGCAATGCAGCGATAGCCCTTGGAAGCCAGGAACAGCATCTGAGCCTCCCAGCTGTCCGCACTGAGGGGCCAGCCGTGGCTAAAGACGACAGGCTGTCCTGTACCCCAGTCCTTGTAATAAATCTGTGTACCGTCTTTCATCGTAATCGTGCTCATCGCTTGTCTCCTCACTTATCGACACCTGTTATAGACCTCTCATGTCCGTTGAACTATTTATTCATTCCAAAAACGTACCTTTTGCCTCATGACAAACAGATCAACAGACACCTATAAAACCTCTGAATACAAATTATATAAATCAGAATCAAACAAAATATATTAGATATTTTTATACTATTTTCATTAAAACAATCTTATTTAATGTCCTTAGTATTTTGCTATGTGATTAAAGCGGCAGAAAGAAAAAACGGGGGAATACTGCTTGTGGGTAGGATTAGCTAAAAACGTCTCGACATCCGCCTCTCTCGCTCCCAAGCTCCAGCTTGGGAGTGTATAGCCTCGGTCTGCATTCCCAACGTGGACGTTGGGAACGAGGGAAGATTATTCATTATTAGGATTCTCAGGGGCGAAAAGCTTTGGCAATTGCGCAAGAAAAAATAAATATACAACTGCTACGATACTAACGGCAGTAGCAATAAGTGCATATGATGCAAATTGCTCAATATTTTGTATAGCATCAGAATGTGTCACAATCAAACTATCAGGGTGTATTTTTATAACATTTACAATCACTGAAGATTCTAAATAAGCTGTAAGGAGTGAGTAGATAACGATACCATAAGGCACACAAAATACTAAAAGAATTAGATTAGGTAAAAAGTTCGCATACCCTTTTGGGTGTTTATATGCGATCAAAGTAATTGCAGAAATAGCTGCTAATGCAAGGCCTGATAGTAAACTCTCTAACATTGACATCCCTTTGACTAACTATATTATTCATTTTACTAAATGTACTTTTTCACGCAATTCATAACAGGTCATCAGACGCTTAATCATGCCAAATTTTTAAACCAATCTATCAAAATTAAACAAAAAGATATATTTTCAAAGATTTTACTGCGAAACTAAAAAATATACAAATCCTAATGATAAAAAGGTAGAGTCCCGATTACTCAGGAATGATGTAATTCTTAGAGACGGACGACTTTCGCTTCGAATCCACCCAGATGCTGCGGGGCATCGGTAAAATATTTGGAATCATATCCTGCGAATGACCTCTGCTTCCATAAAATGAAGTATCGTAAAACGGACTTTTCAAACTGAGCATACTCTATTGACATCTGCCTCTTTATGAAATTATTCATGTGAAAAAAAACTAATCTTATTCCTGCCCGACTCTTTGGCGGTATACATTGCCGTGTCGGCATTCTTGATTAAATCAAGAGAGGTACTTGCGTCTGCAGGGAAGATACTAATGCCAACGGATGCTCCTACATAGAGCACTTCACCGAGAATCTCAATAGGCTCATTTATCGAGCTGACAACACGGTTGGCGATATACGTAATTTCGTCTTTTCCTTTTGGATTGTTGAGAACAACTATGAACTCGTCGCCCCCCACTCGGGCGACGGTATCGGACTCGCGTACCAGTTCCAGGAGCCTTTTTGCTACTTCTTTTAACAGGTCGTCTCCGACGTTGTGACCAAACTGATCATTTACGAGTTTGAATCCGTCAAGGTCGATAAACATCAGCGCCAGATCGCACGGTTCACGATTGGAATTGATAAGTCTTTGGTTTATCCGATCCATCAGCAAGGTACGATTCGGCAAATCGGTCAAGGCATCGTGAAAAGCCAAGTGCTTTATATGCTCATCTTTACGCCAAAAAGCAGTAATGTCGCTAAATACCGATACATAACGAATAGGTTCACCATCCACATCCCGAACTATACTGATCGACATACGTTCCAGATAAAAAGCCCCGTTTTTACGTCGGTTCCATATCTCGCCGTTCCATCGACCCATAGTTGTTATCTGCGCCCACATGGAGGTATAAAATGCCCGATCGTACTGGTTAGATTTTAAAATACGGGGGTTCTGTCCGATCGCCTCCTCAGCCGCATAACCGGTTATCTCGGAGAAAGCAGGGTTAACTGACAGAATAGTCCCATCGGTATCGGTGATCAAGACTCCTTCGAGCGTGTTCTTAAAGACGCAGGCGGCCAGTTCGAGTTTCGCCTCGGTTTCTTTGAGAAGAGTCACCTCGCTGGACTGAATTGCAAATCCTTTGACCGTACCATCGACATCGAAATCTGGAATATAGTGCCCGATGATATGACCTACGTTTCCACTGGCTTTGTTCAAAGTTCGCTCAAAACGCTGATGTTCACCGGCCAATACTTGCTGAATATGGGGTTGGTTCAGGGCGAACAGTTGCTCCCCTGCCAGATCCTGAAACGTCATACCAACAATCTCTTCAGGCGACTTACCAAACCACTCACGGTAGGCATTGTTAGCATAACGGCAATGCAAATCCCTGTCCCAATAGCCGATCATATTAGGCACATTATCAACAATAGAGTGAATGAATTGCTCACGTTCGATACTGCTCTTCAATATCGATTCGGTCTCCTTTAGTCTCTTACTCATACGCTGCACGGCTTCAACAAGGTAGGCGATAAAACCGGAGGTGAGAAGAAAAATGGCCATTTCCAGAAGGTCAAAGCGGCTCTCAATAAAAGGGTGCATAGCAAATAACGGCCACAGAAATATGACCGCAAGACAGGCAAGCACCGTTGCCAGTAAGCCGGTGTAAAATCCCGCATAAAGTGCGGTGGCAATCACCGCAGGATAAAATGTCAGCCAGGCGAGTTCCGACCCTAACACCTGCAGCGGCCACACCCTCAAGGCTGCGGCCAAGCTTACGAGTACGAATGCCGCGAGAGAATGCTTGAGGTGTTGTATCACAGCCGCTTTATTTAGCCACTGACTTTTTTTCGTTGTGAGATTCATATTTTATCTTTGGACATAGTCTTTCGATCTCCGATACTAGTCTATGACTATCATTTGGCTAACTATCTTACAATTTTTAACATGTCAGATTACAATACTTTTCAAAGATCAGTCAAGTGCGGCACAGGACACTTCAAATGCCCTACCGTCAAAGCCTATTTATCAAATAACATATATTAGAAGATTCTACTATGAAACAAAAAAATATGCAATACAAAATATAGGAAAAAGCGGCATCTCCCCTTTTTCCTATATAATTCGCCGTAAAGGATCAGAACATGGCTATCGACAATTCATCGTATCACACAACAGAGGATATCTATTAAGATGCTAGAACCCTACTATCTAGGTCTATTAGCCCAATTCATTCTAGCTGCTTCGATTCTCCCTTATACAATCAGCATCTTTCGGGGTACCGTCAAACCCAACCGTATTTCCTGGTTTATTTGGAGTGTGATCGGTTTTGCTTTTTGGCTGATCACCCCTGAGAGTGCCGATCATGTCACCAAGATGCTCACCGTTATTTTTTGGATCAACCCGACACTGATCTTTGTATTGACTCTCTTTAAGGGCGAGTATATCAAACCTGACACTTTGGAAAAGTTCTCTCTGCTTGTGGGGGTCTTGCCCACCGTCATAGCCATAGCTGCAGATTTTTTCGCCCTCTTACCGACACTGCGCTTTGTGATAGCAGCTCCCGATGAGGAGGCACCGCTGGCATGGATCTGCTTTTTTCTGGGATCATTCATCGCCATTTTTGGGATCGAACACTATACGCTGGAGAGTCTGTTGCTACCCGTCTATATGACTATCGGGACCTTTTTGGTCGTCTTTCCGCTGATACGCTATCGGATCAGAATGAGGATTCCGATTCGGTATTGGATCGTCTGATTCACCTGACCCCCTAATCTTGTACAAAATAATTAGATTCTTTTGCTGTCTCTTGTTTGACTTTCCATATATATAATTCGTCTCAACTGAACAAGAATACCCGTAAAGGACGATAATTAAACGCCATGAATGACACTTCTGCACCTGTAAAAACCCTGAGCGATCTAGCACGCTTGGCAGATTATTCACTCATAAACACCCTTACCCCGGATCCTGAGGCAACAACAAACGGTATCGACCACTCTCCGCGGCAAGTCTTCTCCGGGCACTATGTCCCCGTAAATCCTACCCCCATCAAAGAGCCGCACTACATAGCCCACAGTCAGACTTTTTTTAAAGAACTTGGCTTCGATGACACCCTGGCAACCTCCGAGGATTTCATGCGGATGTTTTCAGGCGATGCTTCGCAACTGCCGAAGCCTTTACGTACTCATGGCTGGGCGACGGGCTATGCCCTCTCCATCTACGGTACAGAATACTACCAGCAGTGTCCCTTCCAAACGGGCAACGGCTACGGGGATGGGCGTGCCATCTCCATCCTCGAGGCCAATATCAACGGAAAACGCTGGGAAATGCAGCTAAAAGGGGGCGGAAGAACCCCTTACTGCCGCGGAGCTGACGGCCGTGCGGTACTGCGTTCGAGTGTGAGAGAGTTTTTGGCACAAGAGCATATGCACGCACTGGGCGTACCGACATCACGTTCATTGACGCTGTACACCTCGAAATCCGAGACCGTAAAACGCCCTTGGTTTAATCAAGGCTCCTACTCCCGAGACCCCGAAGTGATGATCGAAGAAGATGTCGCGATCACCACACGGGTGGCACCTTCGTTTCTTCGGGTAGGTCAGATCGAGCTATTCGGCCGTCGTGCCCGTAAACAAGAGCACCCAAAAGCGATGGAAGAGCTTGAAAAGATAGTGTTGCACTTGATCGATCGTGAGTACCGTGACGTCATTGATCAGCAGTTACCTCTCGAAGAAAAAGTGCTCTTGCTTGCTATTCACTTCCGCAACCGCCTTACCTCACTGGTGGCCAACTGGATCCGCGTAGGCTACTGCCAGGGGAATTTTAACAGCGATAATACTGCCGTAGGCGGCTTTACCCTCGATTACGGCCCGTTTGGATTTATCGATATGTTCGATCCCAAATATCAGCCGTGGACGGGCGGCGGAGTCCATTTCTCATTTTTAAATCAGCCTCAGGCGGCGGAACGCAATTTCCATATGTTTTATTCGGCACTCAAACCGCTGGTGGAGTCGAATCCGGATGTTATGAGTCAGTTGGACGCGATTCGAAACGGCTTTACGACAGTGATGCAGGAAGCACTGGAAAAAATGTGGGCGGCGAAACTGGGTCTGGACACCTTTGATGAACCACTCTTTCGAGAGCTCTTCATGCTGATGGTACAAACGCACGTCGATTATACGATCTTCTTTCGTGAGCTCTCATCAATACCTGAGGAGATCAGCCCACTTCAAAAAAGCTTCTATGATGAGACGTTGCTCACTGAACAGCTTCTCAAACAATGGACAGAGTGGCTGGAAAAATGGAGATCGCTCATCGATGTTCCTACCCCTGAAACTCGCGAAAGGCTTTCAGAGAAAATGAAGCTGACCAATCCGAAATATACATTGAGAGAGTGGTTCCTCGTCCCTGCCTATCAGCAGGCCGAAAATGGAGACTATACGCTGATACATGAACTGCAAGAGGTGATGACACATCCCTACGATGAGCAGTCCGACGAGATAAAGGAGAAATACTATCGGAAAAAACCTTCCCACTTCTTTGACATCGCCGGCATTTCCCATGTCAGCTGTTCGTCGTAATTGACCATCTAGGGTTCAGTATCACCTGAGCTCTATTAAAATTCCATTGCGACTTCTTTTGATTCTTTCACCACTATTTCTATAACGACTGAATAGTGACTCTGCAAAAAGATCATGAGACACTTTTACAACCTTACAATCTTCGCCCCAAATCCCCCCAAATGCGCAGGGGCATCGCTGAAGCTTTTGACACTCGGATGAGCTTTGAGAAACTCTTTAATGGCATACGAGAGTTTCCCCGTCCCGATACCGTGGTAGATGATTACCTCATCAAATCCTTGCAGCAATGCATCGGAGAGAAATTTATCCGTTCTCTCACATGCCTCTTCCCCGCGCAGTCCGTGCAAGTCGAGTTGAAGCCCGCTTTTTTGGTCGATTTGTGCCGTATGGGAAGGTTTGATTTTTTTAGGGAGATTGCCGCTTGGCTTAATATCGGAGAGCTTGACCCGTAGCCGCATCCCCTCTACTTCGATCATGGCATCTTTGTTTCCTAAACTCACAATTGTTCCACGCTGTGCACGATATTTGACTGCCTGCCCCACTTCGTATTTTATAGGTTCAGGCTCCGCAATTTTAATCGGTTCTGCTTTGGGGAGTTTCGCCTGTGCTTTGTTGAGCTGACGGTGGATAGCGGCCATGTCCATCCCCCTAGCCGCCTCTTTTGCCTCCGCTATTGCAATATCATACCCTGCACGGAGTTTGGCTTTCTCCGCATCGAGTTGGACTCTAAGATTTTCACGCGCCTCTTTGAGTGCCGATTCTTCTTTTTTTAAGAGTTCCAAACGCTCATCGACCTCTTTATTCTTACGTTTTAAATCGCGTTCCATCTCACTTCCCCGCTCGATGAGAATATTGAGTTTTTCGTGATTTTCACCGTATACCTCTTTGGCTTTTGTGATAATAGAAGCATTAATTCCATAGCGTGATGCCGTCTCGAATGCGTAACTTTTCCCGATGGTTCCGTTTAAAAATTCATACGTAGGGAGGCGTCGTTCTTCATCATATATTGCTGCAAGAAGCTCGACATCATCACGATCCGCCATCAATGCCGCAAGACGCTTATGGTGTGTCGTGACGATAATTTTCTGCCCCCGCTTGATCAGCTCATCGAGTACGACGGCAAACAGTGCCGCCGCCTCATCGCTGTCCGTTCCGAGCTCGATCTCATCGACGCCCACAAGGGCGTTTTTGTGGTCGAACAGATGGCTAAACTGTACCATCCGACCCGCGAAGGTTGAAATGTCATTACTAACGCTTTGAGGATCATCGATCACCGCTTCGATCCGTTTAAAACTTCCGATACGTGATTTATGCGCGTTGAGCTTCATCGGGATCAGGTATTTTGCCATTGCGCATGCACTGAGGATCGATTTAAGGAGCATCGTTTTTCCCCCTGCATTAACCCCTGTTATCATCAAGAGATTACCACGGAATTCGACACTGACCGGTTTGGGTTTATGGAGTGCCGGATGGGAAAATTCATCGAGAACAATAATATTGTTGTTTTGAGGCTTCACAATCGCATAATTATGTGCACGGGCAAAAAGGACACGCGCTTGATAATGGTCAAACCGTTCAAACTCACGATCGATAAATCCGATAAACGGCGTCAGGGGTGAAAGTTTTGTACTAAATTTCTTTGCATACGCATACAATGCCGCATCACGCTCTTGGTTGATGTATCGAAGCTGCTCTTTGGAGCGTAAAATACTATCCGGTGCCACGTAGAAAAATCCCGCACCGGTACGTCCGACGACGGAGCCTTTGAGAACATGGTTAAACCCGCCGCGCACCAACAGACACTCTTCATCATTGACATAGTGGATTTGGGTATCTATGAGATACGGGGAGAGTTTTTGGGTATGAAAAAGCCGTTTCATCGAGTCAGCGATCTCTGTTTTAATCGCTTTTATCCGCTGCGCTATTTTATGGAGGTCTTCATCTTTTGATTCGATAAACACCCCTGAAGCATCAAAAAAATCATCTATTTCGTTAAAGGGTTCCGGAATAACAATCGTACCCATCCACTCACCGATAAGCCCTGTGTAACCGCTGTTTCGCATCGTTCTAAAATAACGCACGATCTTAAGGAGCTCGAAAATATCCTCAAACCGTAAAACACCCTGTTTTTTGAGATGGTTAATACTCCCCTCAAACGGTACACTTTTGGGAGGTGCTTTAAATTCCAGTGCATCAAGCGCTTCGATATAGCGAAAATGACGCTCTTGATCTCCCCCGATAGCAATATTTTGCGCTCGGGAAAAAAAGTGCTCTAAAGCTTTGAGATGGGGGAGAAGATCGAGCTTTCCAAAAAGCTCAGAAAGAGTAGAAGAGAGGGGGCTCATTCGCACTCACTGGCACTGAATATTTGTTGATAATGAGGCGTCCCTTTATTCCCCACGAAACTCTGTGTCCCGACACTGTACGAAAAAGTCGTAGCGTTTATCTCAATGCCATCGCAGTCGATTTTTTCACCGTGTGTATATTTGAGCTCGATTTTTGTAATGTGTTCGCGCTCTTTGTCGGCTTGGATATTATAGACAACCGCACCGGCGACAACCAACGTCACTATCAACGATATCATCCCTTTTTGACGGCCGCTTAATTCGGTAAAATAGTGCAATAGTGTAAAAATAAGGGCAACAATCCCAAACCAGAGGAAGTACCCCACGACTATTTAATTCCTCGTAACTGATAGGTCAGATCCCCTGCCCCAAATCCGACGATCAAATCTTTATCGTAGGTTTTGAGCACCTCATCGCCAATGATAACTTGGAGGGTATCCCCCTCCCGGTGAAGTTTATCGGCTAAGATGAGATTATAACGTCCGAATTCACCCGCGAAATCAATCTCACGATATTCTTCACTCGCTGCCCATACCGGCAAGATTACCAGTTCATCGACATCGTCAAAACACTCTACAAATGCCTGTAAATTATCAATCGTACGAGAATATTTATGCGGCTGCCAAATCGCAATAACCTTCTCAAATCCTTTGAGTTCGGCATATGTTTTAAGCGATTGCATCGTTGCTTTTATCTCTGTCGGATGGTGTGCGTAATCATCAACGATAACCCGGTCGGAGCCTTTGAAAATTACGTCGAAACGCTTTTTAATCCCACGGAAATTGAGTAAATGGACACGAATAGAGGCAATGCTCATCGTCTGAGCCGCTGCCATGATTGCTAAACTTGCGTCCATCGCGATATGTTCTCCAAATCCCCACACCTCAAACTCGCCAAACCCTTTGAGATGAAAGCGGGTATAAGGTTCATCGTCGATGAGGGTATAGGTGATATTGGTGATGTCTTTGCTGGGATACAGACGCAGCGCATCACACGTCAATGTCGACATAAACGGATCTTCTGCATTGATAACCCGTACGCTTCCCATCTCGATAAAACGCTGATACGCATGGTGAAACTCATCGATATTGTAGTTGTAATACTCCATATGTTCTGGCTCTGCATTGGTCACAATCGAACAATACGGGTTGGAGTTTAAAAAACTTCCATCAGACTCATCGGCTTCAAACAATAATACATCCGTACTGCCGTCATATCGGACATTCGAACCAAACCCCTTGGATTCCGCACCGATAATCGCACTACCGTCCATAATCGCTGCCAAAATCGCCGTCGTCGTACTTTTACCGTGCGCACCGCATACGGCATAGACTTTTTTCTCATTTAAAATCCGCAACAACGCCTCTCGTCGATGCAATACTTCGATACCGCGACGCTTTGCCTCGACCACTTCCGAATTGGTCGGTTTGATAATCGCCGAGTGGATCACCAAATCGCAATCTTCGGGGATATTGCTTGCATCATGCCCAATATATACAGTAATACCGCGCTTACGCAACAGCTCTGTAATATGGGTCTCTTTCATATCCGACCCGCTCACTTCGTGTCCGCTAAAACGCATATATTTGGCTAACCCCGAGATACCAATCCCGCCGATACCGATGAAGTGAATTTTCATACTATTTCCTTTGTGAAATAACTAATATAAAACTTTCCGCTCTCTTGTACCGCATTCATATCGACATACTCTTCGATAAAATCATCAAAGGGTATCTTCGCATCGCATGCACTTCGGTGAATTTTCATCGCGGTATTAAACTCTTCATCTTCACTCAATCCGCCGATCACTTCAAACAACGCACTGGCATCCGTGGCAGATCCCGCACTGTAATGCTCAATCGCATACTCATACAAAGCACGAAGCGTTGCAAAATCTTGCACCTCGCTCATATCGAGACGTTCAAGGTTTTCTAGCGCATTCGTCAATCGCTCTAGTGCCAAATCAAGAATATTCGCATAATACGCCATCAATGTATCCTCATCAAACGTTTCATGCGCCTCTCCTTCGAGAATGTACAACGAGGCTATATCCCCTTCACTTTGGGCTTTTTGTATTTTTGCTTTGAGTTCGTTCATGACAGGGCCTCCTTTAGGCGATTAAGTGCTTTTATTATCTTGTACGTTTCTTCGACCAATGCGATACGGATATAGCCAATACCGGGATTTTCACCCGCTTTATCCTCCCGTGCCAAAAACTCTCCGGGAAGAACCTTGACGTTATAGTCACGATAGAGCCGTTGTGTAAATTCCAATGCATTACCCACTTTGAGCCAAACATAAAACGTTGCATCCGAGGTAGTAATCCCTAAAATCTCTTGCGCCGCTTTAAAATTTTGGGCATAGATATCACGCGCCACTTGCACGTGTTCATCATCACCCCACGCCATCGCCGCTGCTGCTTGTAGTGGTAGAGGCGATGCGCATCCTACGTAGGTGCGATATTGCGCATACCCTTTTAAAATCTCTGCATCCCCCGCGATAAATCCGCTTCGCAATCCCGGAGCAGAAGAGCGTTTGGAAATCGAGTTAATGACGAGGACGTTTTTAAACGACGTATTGCCGACATAAACAGAAGCTTCTAGAAGAGAAGGAATTTTTTCTGCCGTATAAATTTCACTGTAACACTCATCGTTAATGAGACAGAAATCGTGTTTGAGGGCAAGCTTCACCCATTCACCCAACTCTTCCAATGACAATACCGAAGCCGTCGGATTGTTCGGGAAATTCAAAATCACCAAATCGCAAACTGCAAGCTCGTCTTCGTTGACCACAGGCTTGAAACTGTTTTGTTCGGTCAAATTGAGATGAATCACTCTCGAACGTGATGCAATCGCCGCACCCTCGTAAATCTGATAAAACGGATTGGTATACGCCATCACAGGCTCTTTTTTATCAAACAGATAATACTGCGGAAAATTAAAGAGTACTTCACGCGTTCCAAACGTGCTAATCAGTTCATTCGCTTTAAGCTCCACACCAAAACGACTCTTTACAAAGGTTCGCATAGAGTCGTTTAGAGTCGCTTCACCCGCTGTTTTCGGATAACGGCGCAGCTCTTCGGAATGCATGCAAATTGATTTTTGGATAAAGGCAGGTGTCTCAAACTGCGGTTCACCTATAGTGAGGGCAATCTCTGTATAAGCAGGGTTAGGGGTAATCCCCTCCAACAATGTAGTTAATTTTTCAAAAGGGTATGGTTCAAAGTGCAAAGGACCGTCTTTGTAATGGAATTTTAGTGAATATATTATAGCGATTTTTTACTTATCCTCTTTCCCGCTGCTAATCGATTCAAATCGTTTCAAATTATAGGCATCAATTATCATATAACGGGGTTGAGCCATGGTATCAAGACCTGCGCGTGCATGATGGTTATCGATAGAAAATGCCATTTCATATCCTGCTTCTCTCGCTTTTTTGAGAAGCTCGTCGTCATAAAGTCCAAATGGCCATGCCAAATACTTGATATTGTGTCCCATTTTTTTTTCTAACGTCGCTTTGGATTTATAGAGCTGTGCATGAACCGATTTTTCATACTCATTGGGTGAGAGTGCTTTTTTCTCTCGTTTAAAGTTTGGGTGCCAATAGGTATGAGACTCCACATGAAACAGTTTCGTCGCCTCTAGCTCACGTAACTGATCCCATGTCATCGCGTACTTGGCATTTGAAATCGCGCTTGGGTAGATGAAAAGGGTTACGGGAACTTTATATTTTTTGATAAGGGGTGCCATATCGCTGTAAACACTCTTGTGTCCATCATCTGCTGTAATGACAATCGACTTTGCCGGAATTGATTTTATCTCCCCTTTAATGTAGCGTGCTGCGGTATCGAGAGGGATAACAGTATAACCATGGCTCATTAGCCACTCAAGCTGTGAGGCAAATGCTTGTGTTTTAATCGTCATTGAATCTTTGACCTCTTCACCGCAACGGTGATAACACAAAACAGGAATACTCTTATCGTGCGCAAATACAGCAGTCAAAAATAAAGCCAACAAAAGGGGGGCGCGAACTATAAAAACAGGGAATTTCATCAAATAATCTCTTTATGGCATGGAATAAAAATACAATTATAGCCAAAACAAAACTCCATAAAACCCAAGAACTAGGGCTTTGCATAAAAAAATTACACATTTTTATCAAAACTCTTGACAAAGGTGGGGGGTAAGGTGGTATACTTCCAACATATTACTTAAGGAGTCTTACATGATGAAAATCGTTTCTGCTATGCTTTTAGCTGCTATGTTTATCGGGTGCAGCGAATCTGCAACAACTGAAGCTACACCTGCTGCAACAACTGAGGAAGCTGCTACTGGCGCAACTGACGCTGCTGCTGTTTCTACTGATGCTGCTGCTGAAGCAACTGATGCTGCTGCTGTAGCAACTGATGCTGCTGCTGCTTCAACTGATGCTGCTGCTGCTTCAACTGATGCTGCTGCTGCTCAAGAAGCTGCTGCAACTCCTGCTAAATAAATTTAGCTTAGCGTTGTAACTTCGTTTCGTGCCTCGGCGCGAAACATCTTTTCCCTCTTCATTTAAAATCAAACTAAATTATCATAAAATGTCCTAAATCAATTAGGAGTATTCCCATGAAACTTATTTACCCCATTATATGTTCCTTATTGTTAATCGGATGCGGTAACAATACTGACAAAAGCGAAATCTCGGCAACCGTTGAACCTACCGTACAAACTACTCCATCAAGTACACAGCCTGCAATAGAAAAAAGCACCAAAAGTGTTGTACCAAAAACAGTTGAACCAACTCCAACAACACTGCCAATAGCCGCTACTGTAGACGGAAAAACAATTTACACACAAAAATGTGTCTCTTGTCATGGAACAAAAGGTGAAAAGTCTGCCCTTGGTAAATCTCAAATCATTGCTGATTTTACAGAGGAGCAAATCAAAGATGCTCTCAAAGGGTATCAAGACGGATCGTATGGAAAAGAGATGAAAGGATTGATGCAGGGACAAGTAAAATCACTTGAGCGTGAGCAAATAGATGCTCTCGCTAAACATATTACTACACTTTAATCCTGTCGTTTTGGTAATGCAAATTTTTGCGTTACCAATTCCCCTTCATCGTTAAAAAAGAGATAATACAATTTATCTTTTTTGACACTCAAACCAGCCAAATAGCGCAATGCTATATTTGCTTGTAAAGAAGCAATGTGCATCACGATCGGAGCAGCGATTCCTGCCGGTGTTTTTTGGGTGATTCTAAACACCTCGTTAAAAGATGCATTCTCGAAAAAACATACTTGTCCATGAAATGCTTCAACCGATCCATAGACCCAGGGCAAACCCTTCGACACAGCGTAGGTGTCAATCGCACCGCGCGTCGCAAGATTATCGGTCGCATCGATGATGAGATCAACTTCAATATTTTTTTGTGTGAACACATCAAAAGTACACACATGTGCAATAGCTTTGACATACGGGCATCTCTCCTCGATCAGCGTGGCACATACCTCCGCTTTAAATTTTTCCTCATCCCCCATCTTAAAGGCTATTTGACGATGAATATTATGGAGACTCACCGTATCAAAATCAATCATATGGATTTCACCAATTCCTGATGCGCCCAGCGCAAAAGAAAGTGAACTCCCAAGCCCCCCGCTTCCAATGATCGCTATTCGTTTTGATTGTAGTATGTGTTGCGTCTCTTCGCCCCACAGTTGCACTTGTCTGTGAAAATAATGGATCATATTAGCTTTTCTCCTTTACTATAACTTCTCTCTCTTCTATCGATAGGTAATCCAATGACAAATTTTGCCCCTTTGGCACTATTTTCAACGCTAATTGTACCCCCAAAGCTCTCTACAATAATATAGCGGCACATATACAATCCCAAACCTGTCCCCTTATCCTCAGATTTGGTTGTAAAATAAAGATCAAATACTTTTTCGATATCCGTGCTCTCAATTCCTCCTGCATTATCTTCGACCCAAACCTCTATTCTCCCCATCGTTTCCAAAATAGTGATCGTTATCTCACCAGATTCTATATTTCTCTCTTTAATCACATCATGGGCATTTTTAATAAGATTCATAAAGACCTGAATCATCTCATTTTTAGCGAGTATAGCTTTTGTAGAGGTCTGCACCACAAGATGCGTTTGAATACGTGCATATTTTAATAAAACGTCATTTAACCTCAAAGCAATACCCGCAAGTTCACCAATATCTTCCGCCATTTTAGACTTGTCTATTTTATAATAATTTCTGAAATCATCAATAGTCTTGGACATATACTGTAAATGTTCCTCAATTTGATCATGCGCGGTCTCATAACACACATCGGGACACTCTCCAAGCTGCCGTTTAAAATAAAGATTTTGATTGATAAGAGCCAAGGTATTGAGCGGCTGCCGCCATTGATGGGCAATCTGCTCGATCATCTCCCCCATTGCTGCGTGACGGGATTGTTGAGCAAACAATTGGTCTTTGGAACGGGTACTGGCAAGGGCGTCACCCACTTTTTTACTCAACGTTTCATTAAGCTGATTCAGTTTATCGATGTATTCACGCTGCAAAAGATGGATACGATCTGCCAGCGCCCATGAGAGAAAAATCATCTCTATGGCCGATCCGATCTGCTGAACATGATTGACCCCGTAAAAACTTGGAATAATATCAAATTTATTAAAAGCAAAGATGGTTGTCCCGATCAGAAATAAGCTCCATCCCACAATATAGAATCGTGCAGGACGGTACCCTTGTCGCATGACGCCAATCCCCGCCCATAGCAGTACAACAGGGACAATCGATACCAATGCGGTGTTATAGACAATCACACTCGAATAAGGAAGAATCAAAGAAACACTCGCTAAAAAGAGACTAATTCCCATCAATACCAAGATTAAAATATCAATTTTGGGCAAATACAAGCGGGTAGTAAGAAAATGACGCCCAAAATAAAGGGCAGAAAATGCCGTAAAGGAAATCAATGCCGCCGAAGTATGTTGTATCATCCAGGGGCACTCAGACCACACATACTCCCGTCCGATTCCATCAAACGAGAGCTGCCATCCGATAAACGAGGTCAAAAAGAGGATGTAGCGCAGATAATTTGTGTCTTTCGTATAGGCAAAAATGACGGCATTATAGAGAAAAATAATGAGAAAAATCCCGTAATAGAGACCAATGCGCAAGCTTCCCGTTTCAACACTATTCAAAAGCTCGCTGGTTGTGGTAATTTGCAATGGCACTTGCATCGAACTTTGCGTCTGTACACGGATCAAAAGGGTGCTCTTCGGATGTTGAGCAAGGGGAAGCCTCGTCACGAAATTACGGAGAGGGTATTCTCTATGCGCAATGGATGCTCCAAGATCCTGATGAGCAATAAGATTTCCCTCGTGAGAGAGTAAATAAAGGTCGATGTGATCCAGCAACGGATACGCCACTGTAAGCCACCATCGATGTAACTCGGATTGGGTGCTCTGCTCTAAATCTATTTTCAGCCAATAAACCGACGAGGTAAAGCCGAAATTGAGCCTCTCTTTCTGGGAAAGCTGAAACGATTGCTTTTGGGCTTCCTGCCAGTTCATAGTGCCACTGGTCTCTTCGTAATAGCTGATATGTCCAGCCAAAGATGGTTCTTCATTCTCCAGCCTCAGCGTAGAGGCATAGCTAACGATACACAACCATACGATGATCCATAACAGCCGTATCAACATATCAGCGTCGCTTTTTCAGTGCCTCTTTAAACCCCCACCCTTTTTTCGAATCATTAAGGGCTTTGCGGTCTAAATCAACAATTAACAGCTCTTCGGTATTACCCAAATCCGCCTCGACGTCACCATCCGGAGAAACTACCATCGAATCTCCATAGAATTTCCATGCATGCTTTTCGTCACAATATTCCCCTACACGATTGGCACGGAGAATATAACAGTTATGGGTAAATGCTCGGGTTTTAATCAATTCACGCCAGCGGTTATGGGATTCAAACGTTGATGCGCTTGGAACCAATACCACATCTACATTTTTAGCATCGATGGCACTCCAAAGAGGATCAAAATGGAGTTCAAATCCCCCCATAATGGCAAATTTGAATCCATCCAAGGCAAAAATCATCGGAGATTTGATCTCCTCGATAGGATTGGCAAAAAATTCCTCTTCATTCCAATGGGGATAATTAATCAGAAACTGCTGCGGATAATAGCTCACACTCCGTCCCGTTACCTTCGCGATCATCTTGGTGCATTCATTTTTTTTGACAGTGATGATGGGGGCTACGAAAACCATTTCATATTTAAGGGCAAGGGCTTTTAATGTTTCGATCTGGTGGATACTTTGTTCCCGTATCATCGACGTAGGGGTCTGGATCAATTCTTTAAAAAAAGGGTTAAGAAGATACTCCCCCAATACCATCAGACGAACTCCTTTTTGATGAGCTGCCCGTGTATAATTTTCAAGAGTCTTGCTACCCATACCGATAGAGGGAAGCTGCAATATGGCGCAACGCATTATTGATCCTGATTTTTAATGATTTCTATTTGTAACTGGGCCTGCTCTAACATTTTCTCTGCCATTTTCAGCTCATTCATCCCCTGCTCGTACGCTTTTACACTCTCATTCATCGCCAATGTAGGATCCATTAATTTTTCCAAAATAGCTTTAGCATTTGCTATTTTGGTCTCAAAACTCTCTTCTTCACTCATAACGCATCCTTTACATACTGATCTATTTTATCGATTTCTACCAAAAAAGCATCATGGCCATAATCACTTTGAACCTCAAAATAATCGACGTTATCTTTTCCGATAGCCTTCATTGTCGCAACGATAGTCTCCATCTCAGAAGGTAGAAAAAGAAGATCTTTCTCAAAACTTACAAGATAGAGTTCTGCGGTGATTTTACCCAGCGTCTCTTCCAATGAATCATATCCACGCGAAAGGTCATAGATGTTGATCGCTTTCGTGATATAGAGATAAGACAATGGATCAAACCATTTTGTAAAATTGTAACTGTTATATTCCAGATAGGATTCAACCTGAAATTTTCCGAATAATTCATACAAACCGTCATTAAGTTTGTATTCGCGTCCAAATTTTCGCTCCATTGACTGATGGGATAAAAAGCTGATATGCCCTGCCATCCGTCCGATCGCCATACCGCTAAGCCCATTTTTATGTATTTCTTTGGGGTCATAATAGCCATTTTTAAATTCAGGATCTTTAAGAATTGCCTCCTGTGCTACTTTGTTAAAAGCGATAGCCCAAGGCTGCGTGGCATGTGTTGTTGCCATAGCAATAATTTTTTTCGCAAAATTAGGGAAAATGACACCAAATGCCAACGCTTGCATCCCTCCCATCGAGCCACCAATCACGGCATGAACGTTATGTATCCCTAAACGATCAAATAAAATCCGCTGGGCCTTGACCATATCGAGAATCGTTACTACGGGAAACTTGTACCGATACGGTTCATTGTAGGGATAGCGTGGCGACATAGGGCCAGTAGAGCCAAAACAACTCCCGATCACGTTGGTGCAGATCACGAAAAAACGATCCGTATCGACCGCTTTTCCCTGACCTATCAGACCGTCCCACCAACCCGCTTTATTGTCACCTTCATACGTCCCTGCCACATGATGAGAACCTGTCAGGGCATGACAAACCACGATTACATTATCTTTTGCTTCGTTTAAAGATCCGTACGTCTCATAGACAATATCATACGGCTCTAAAATCCGCCCACTCTCTAAATAGAGGGGATTGGTAAAATGTTCGCTATGCGTTTGAAGGTTTAACATTTGAGCCTTTACGCGTTTAATGCCTGAATTAAATCATCAATCAAATCCGATGATGCTTCAAGACCAATACTAAGGCGTATAAGCCCTGAAGGGACACCGCACGCTATCAACTCTTCTGCTGAGAGCTGTTGATGGGTTGTCGATGCCGGATGGGTGATAATCGATTTGGAATCACCGATGTTCACGACAAGCGAAAAGAGCTTTGTCGCATCCACGATTTTTTTAGCTTCTACAAAATTCTCCACTTCAAAACTCAGCAACCCGCTTGCCATACCGTTCTGGAAATACGTTTGCGCATTCGTATAGTTGCTGTTGCTTTTAAGTCCCGGATAATTGACTTTTTTTACATTCGGATGACTTTCTAAAAACTCCGCTACGGCAAGCGCATTGTGGGAGTGTTCGCGCATACGCAAGGAGAGGGTTTCAATCCCTTGAATAAAGAGCCATGAATTAAACGGCGAAACGACCGCGCCCAAATCGCGCAAAAGTGAAAGACGCGCACGCAAACAGAAAAGTGGCAACGGAACATCGACATAGACCAATCCGTGATAACTCTCATCGGATTCGTTGAATTGCGGATAACGGGGATTGGATCGAAGAAAATCGACCAATCCGTGACGCTCCACCAATATCCCGCCAATAGCCAGCCCTTGACCGGTCGTGTATTTACTCGCACTGTGAACGACGACATCAACACCATGCTCTAAGGGGCGGCACAATATCGGTGTGGCTACCGTATTGTCAACGATACTGAGAATACCATGCTTTTTCGCGATAGCGGTGATTGCACCGATATCGGCAACGTCAACACTAGGATTGGTCAACGTTTCAAAAAAGATTACCTTTGTTTTATCATCCACCAACGCATCGATTTCGTCTGGATTTTGGACGTCAAAATAGCGCGCTTCAATCCCGAAACGTTTCAAGGTATACGATGCCTGCGTCAACGTTCCGCCGTAAAGCTGACGTGCACATATGATGTTGTCTCCCGCTTCCGCTGCATTGGCAATCGCGTAAAAAATCGCCGCCATACCGCTAGCCGTGGCTAAACCGGCAGCACCGCCTTCGAGTGTTGCAAACCGTTTTTCAAAGACATCCGTTGTCGGGTTGTTCAGGCGGGTATAGATATTCCCCAACTCTTTGAGGGCAAACAAATTTGCCGCATGTTCCACGTCACGAAATTCATAAGCCGTTGTTTGGTAGATGGGAACCGCCATCGTACGCTGCGTATCTTTATCATATCCGGCGTGGAGTGCTTCGGTTTGCAATTGCATATATTTACCTTTATTGCGATATTTTCAGGTGTTCATACTGTCATTTTGTGCTACGAGACGGAATCCATAAACACTTAATAGATACCGTATCAAGTACGGTATGGCGATTACACGTGGTAATTCGGTGCTTCTTGAGTAATGATAACATCATGCACGTGTGACTCTTTAAGCCCTGCACTCGTAATTTCCACAAATTCCGCTTTATCCCAGAGAACAGGGATACTCTCAGATCCGCAATATCCCATGGAAGAGCGTAGCCCCCCCATCATTTGATGCACAACCGCCGCAATGGTTCCACGATACGGAACACGTCCTTCGATCCCCTCAGGGACGAGTTTATCAGCCGCTGTCCCCTCTTGAAAATAACGATCCGTTGAACCTTTGGTCATTGCACCAATGGAACCCATACCGCGGTATGCTTTGTATTGGCGTCCTTGATAGGTGATCGTATCGCCTGGAGATTCTTCTGTTCCGGCGAGCAAAGAACCTGCCATGATAGAACTCGCCCCAACAGCAAGCGCTTTAGCCAAATCACCCGAATAACGAATACCGCCATCGGCAATAATCGGTACCCCATGAGCACGTCCTACTGCTGCACACTCTTCAATCGCTGAAATTTGAGGAACGCCAACGCCCGCTACGATACGCGTTGTACAAATAGATCCCGGTCCGATACCTACTTTAACCCCATCGGCACCCGCTTCTATTAATGCGAGCGTCGCTTCTCCCGTGGCAACGTTACCTGCGATAACGTCTACTACCATCTCTTTTTTGATCGCTTTAACGGTATCCAAAATTCCCTTTGAGTGACCATGCGCCGAGTCAAGAACAAGTACATCGACCCCTGCATCGACCAATGCTTTGGCACGATCCAGCTGACCAACGCCGATCGCTGCACCAACACGAAGACGACCAAAATCATCTTTATTTGCATCAGGGTATTCGATCCGTTTTTTGATATCTTTGATTGTCACTAGCCCTTTTAAAAATCCACCCTCATCGATAATAGGAAGTTTTTCAATTTTGTTAACATGCATCATCTGTTCAGCATCTGCCAGAGTAATCCCTGCTTTCGCCGTAACAAGAGGCATTGGTGTCATAGCATCCACTGCTAATTTTGTCAAATCTTTCTCAAAACGCATATCGCGGTTTGTCAAAATTCCCAACAGTTTATTATGCTCATCCACCACAGGTACACCGGATATTTTAAATTCATTCATTAACGCTTCAGCATCTTCAAGTGTTGCATTGGGATGGACAAAAATTGGATCAATAATGATACCGCTTTCTGATTTTTTCACCTTTTTAACCTGTTTTACTTGGGTTTCGATGTCCATATTTTTATGGATAATTCCAATACCGCCCAAATGTGCCATTGCTATGGCCGCACGATATTCCGTAACCGTATCCATTGCCGCAGATGCCATCGGAATATTCAGAGAAATATTCCGTGTCAACATTGTTTTTAAGCTCACTTCTCGTGGAAGAACTTCAGAGTATTTTGGAATAAGTAAAACATCTTCAAAAGTGAGAGCCCGTTTACGAATATTCATGAATTATCCTTTTGTTTTAGTTGATTTTCGAGACTCAAGGCCCCATTAAATAATGTTTGCTCGTCGTACGCACGAGCCACAAGTTGTAATCCGACAGGCATCCCATTTTCTGCACGGTCCACAGGGAGTGAAATTGCCGGAAGCCCCGCCAGGTTGACCGAAATAGTATAAATATCACTCAAATACATCTCCAACGGATCGCTAAGGGCACCGAATTCGTATGCTGTGCGCGGTGCAACAGGGGTAAGAATGAGGTCTACCTCTTCAAAAATCTTATTATACTCTTCTTGAATCAAGGTTCGTACTTTTTGCGCTTTTACATAATAAGCATCATAGTATCCTGAAGAGAGGACAAAATTTCCGAGCATGATACGGCGTTGTACTTCGGCACCAAACCCTGCAGAGCGGGTTTTCAAATAGGTCTCTTTGAGATTTTCCCCCTCAACGCGATTTCCATAACGAATGCCGTCATAGCGGGCGAGATTCGTGGTAGCTTCTGCCGTTGCGGTGATATAATAGGCTGAAATATCGTATTTCGGATCCATTAATGTTTTTTCAATGATGGTGTGCCCCGCGTTTTTGAGCGCTTCGACTGCTTTTGCATACCCATTTCTCACCTCAATCGAGGCATCTTTGACATACTCAGGGACAATTGCAATTTTTAGTTTACCCGATGGATCAAGCTTATCGCTTACTTTGCCGTCATTGCGTTCGCTGCTTGTTGAATCTTTCGGATCGTATCCTTGGATGATGTCATACAAAATCGCCGCATCTTCGACGTTTTGGGTCATCGGTCCAATCTGATCCAGTGAACTCGCGTACGCACCCAGACCATAACGGCTTACCCGTCCGTAGGTCGGTTTCATCCCCACAATTCCGCAAAATGCTGCCGGTTGACGAATCGATCCTCCCGTATCACTACCAAGAGCCGCAACAGCAAGTCCCGCTGCAACGACCGCAGCCGAGCCACCCGAACTTCCGCCAGGAACGCAGTTATGGTTAAGAGGGTTGAGTGTTTTCCCATAACAACTGCTCTCCGTCGTGGAACCCATCGCAAACTCATCCATATTGGTCCGTCCAAACGGAGACATCCCATTTTCTAATAATTTTTCTATAACGGTCGCATTGTACGGAGCGACATACCCTTTTAGAATATTGGAACCTGACGTCACGGCCCATCCACGCACTTGGATGTTGTCTTTAATCGCGATAGGAATCCCGGAACCGACATTTTCTACATCGATATAACCGTTCAGCTCAGGATACGCCGCAATTTTCACTTTTAACTCTTCTTTAAGAGCGACCAGCTCCTTGGGAGAGAGCTTCAATGCTTCTTTTAGTGTTATCATATACACTCCTCTTTTTTACGTTTTGCATTTCGTACCATTAAAATACCCAGCGCAATCACTCCCAAAATTATCCCGACCGTTTCAATAACAAAACTTATCGCTACGGGCTGTGTCATATCGATCATTCTGTAACCATCCATCCCGAAACAACAGATGTACAACGAGGGCACACCATCTCTTCATTTTCACTATGATATTTCCAACAACGGGGACACTTAGATTTGGAAGCTTTTGCGACATTAAACGTCTCGCCCTCAATTTCAAATGTTCCTAAAATATCGCTCAATTCACACGCACACCATTTTGAGATGACCAAAAACTCTTCAATATCCGCTTTTTTCATCGCTTTTACGAGAGGTGATTTCGTTGAAATAACGAGTTCAAGGGTATTTTTAATCACTTTTTCTTTTTTCAAACTATCAACTATTTCATTGAATTTTTCACGAATGAGTTTCATATTTAGATCATCCCAGTTACTCTCAACCGCTTCAATAGGAGTATAGGTAATATCAAATATATCGCCAGCCATCCCTTTGATAACCGCAGGGGCATTTTCGAAAATCTCATCGGCTGTATAGGTCAAAATAGGGGCGATAAGACCTAACATCGAGCGGGCAATGATCGCCATTGCGCTTTGTGTTGATTTTCTCTCTGCTGAATTTGCACCGTCACAATACATACGATCTTTCGTAATATCGATGTAAATACCGCTGAGTTCATTCACGATAAAATAGTTCAGTCCGCTCATCCCTTGGACAAAATTGTAATCTCCAAACAATCGATGTGTCTCATCAAAGACCTCTTTAGCGGAAGAAACGATCCATTTGTCAATTTCACCCATTTCGCTATAAGGGACGATAATATCCAAACCATCGAGGTTGGCTAGCATAATACGGAACGTATTGCGAAGTTTCCGGTATTGCTCTGCCGTTTGTTTTAGGATATTGCCTGAAATTTTCAAATCGCCCTGGTAATCGCTCATGGCAACCCATAGACGTAAAATCTCGGAACCGTATTCCTTAAGAACGCTATCGGGTGCAACGACGTTCCCTTTGGATTTGGACATCTTCTCCCCCTTCTCATCCACGGTAAATCCGTGTGTAAGAAGTGCTTTATAAGGGGCGATATGTTCCACTGCCGTACTTAAGAACAAAGAAGACTGGAACCATCCGCGATGTTGGTCACTTCCTTCGATGTACAAATCAGCCGGATAGGTTCCCGCATCGTAATTACGTGATTTAAGTACCGCATTCCACGTCGAACCGCTGTCAAACCATACATCGAGAATATCAGTTACTTTTTCAAGATCATCGGCTTTGTACGGACAACCTGGATAGAGCAGTTCGGAAATTTCCATCGAGTACCACGCATCAGACCCGTGCATCTCAAAAATCATCGCCGTAAAATTAAGCGTTTTTTCGTCCAAAATCACTTCACCCGTTGCTTTAATACGAAAAAATGCGATCGGAACACCCCAATCACGTTGTCTTGAGATACACCAATCGGGACGATTTTCGACCATGGAGCCCAGACGATTGCGTCCTGATTCGGGATAAAAGGTCGTTTTAGCCACTTCTTCTTGGGCAATCTGACGAAGCGTTTTCGTTTCCCCCTCAGGTATCCCATCGACACTAATAAACCATTGCTTTGTTGCACGGAAAATCAGCGGTGTATGGGAACGCCAGCAGTGAGGATAGGAGTGGCGAAACTTGGAAACTTTAAGTAAACTTTCCCCTAATAATTCGAGGATCGGCTCATTCGCTTTAAAGATATGCATCCCGACAAAACTTTCCGGATTGGGGAGGAGCTTTTCTTTCACAACCGTATTGTCGTAGCATCCCGTTTCATCGACCGGCATCACCACTTCGAGGCTATAACGCAATCCGATACGGTAGTCATCCTCACCATGTCCTGGGGCGGTATGAACACACCCAGAACCGTTCTCCATCAAAACATGCTCACCTAATACCAAATGAGATCCACGACCATTCAGAGGATTAATCGCATAAAGGTTTTCTAGCTTTGGTGCATCGATACGTTGCACAACCGAACCACTGAAAACACCCTCTTCTATCATCGCTTCATACCGTTTTTCCGCTACGATATAGCCATCACTTGTTCTTACATACACCTCATCAGGATTGAGCGAAATTCCGGTGTTGGCAGGCAACGTCCACGGGGTCGTCGTCCAAATAACAACAGCAGCTTTTCCTTCAATCCCTGCACGAATTTTCGCTTCATCGCTGAGTTCAAACGCGACGTAAATAGAGTAATCTTCTTTATCCTCGTATTCTACTTCAGCTTCTGCCAATGCGGTTCGCTCCGCCCAACTCCAAAAAACAGGCTTGGAGCGTTCGATCAACAGCCCTTTTTTGGCCACGGCACAAAGAGTACGATAGATATTGGCTTCAAATTTATAATCCATCGTCAAATAGGGATTATCCCAATCGGCGATGACACCAAGCTTTTTGAACTCTTCACGTTGAACATTGACAAATGCAGAGGCATGCTCACGACAAAGACGACGTACTTCGGCGGTACTAAGAAGCTCTTTTTTCTGCTTTCCACCCAGTTTTTTTTCTACTTGCTGTTCAATCGGCAACCCATGACAATCCCATCCGGGAGTAAAGCGGACCGATTTTCCGTTGAAGTAGTGGTATTTGACGATGATATCTTTGAGAATTTTATTCAGCGCATGACCGATATGGGTATTGCCGTTGGCATACGGCGGACCATCGTGAAGGGTAAAAGTTTGTGCACCACGACGATTAGTTTTCATACGACCATACACATCCATGGCAATCCATGACGCATAGCGGAGGGGTTCATTGTTAATCAAATTTCCACGCATAGGAAACTCTGTTTGTGGTAGTAGGAGGGTATCTTTATAATCCATGGGATCCCTTAAATTTTGCTAGTGTAAAAGTTTTGCATTATAGCTTTTGAGGGATTAAAATTTGCTGTCACTATGCTATACTACCCCAACTTATATGAGGGTGTGTGCATGAGACGAGACGTACTTTTTGTCGGGAATAAATTGATTTTAAATGAGGCATACGAACGTTATATCTTACGAAGCATCAAAGAAAAGTTCTCTTCCATCGACTCGATTAGTTATTTTGAAGAGTCTGACAAGGGATTGTTTCTCCATCTCGAAGGGCTCTTAAAAGTTGATTCCAAACTCGTTGTCGTCACTACAAAAAGCACCTTTACTATCGTAGGCAAACTCCTCAGTACCGTAACAGCGGACAATCAAGTATTAAAAGAGTCGATGCTCATCCCCTCACGGGCAACGGTTTTAGAAAATGGCAGCTACTTACTATCCCATAATAGTTCTGAAATCAATGTACTTTTAGCACATGAGGGAAAAATACTTCCCCCTATTCTTATAGAAGACGAGCATCGAAGCGGTTGGATCCACGTCTTTAATGAAGAACTCTCCAGCGTCTCTGCCCTGCTCGAACCATTGGCACAAAATTTTGATGTTAAACTCGAGTTCAGCGAGCTTATAGAAGGATGGGTCAAAGTCAAAATTACGGCTCGTCGTCATGGAAATATGGCTCAGTTTATCGCTTCTGCCAAAGGATTATTCCATCATAAAGTGATTGCTTCTTCTAATATATCCACATATATCATTGAAAAGCTCTCTAAACATCACCAAAAAATATCCTTTGCGGAGAGCTGCAGCGGTGGATCGCTCGCCTTTTATTTTACGTCACAAAATGGAGCATCGAACGTCTACGAAGGATCTCTTATCACCTATGACAATGTTTTAAAAGCAAACTGGCTTGCCGTCGATGATGCCTCACTTGAGCACCATGGAGCGGTGAGCGCGGAGGTGGTAAACCAAATGTCCGAGGGGGCGCTTAACGTTAGTTACGCCGATTTTGCCCTCGCTATCAGCGGTATTGCAGGACCTAGCGGAGGAAGCGAGCTTAAACCCGTCGGAACTGTCTATATCAGTGCACGCTCCAAAACATCGGTGGATACCCAGCGATTTCACTTCGAGGGGGACCGCAATTACATCCAAGAACAAAGCGTTTTGATGGCGGTTAAAATGCTGTTAAATATCGACCGTGAAATGTTTTTCACTTAATCGTTCATTTCTCCTTGACAAACATCAATGATTTGCCTATAATTTCGCCCTCCCAATCACCTAATTTTGATGGTTGAAGAGGTCCCGTTAGCTCAGCTGGTAGAGCATTTCACTTTTAATGAAGGGGTCGATGGTTCGAATCCATCACGGGACACCATGAGAAGCAGTTTTAAGTGACCCTTTCGTCTAGTGGCCAAGGACATTATCACTTCATGGTAAGAACAGAGGTTCAAATCCTTTAGGGGTCGCCATTTGTTCAATAGTTATGTTAGTTTTTGCGGGAGTTTAGCTCAGTTGGTAGAGCGCTACCCTTACAAGGTAGATGTCACAAGTTCGAGTCTTGTAATTCCCACCATAGTTGTGCAGTCGTAGTTCAGTTGGTTAGAACGCCTGCCTGTCACGCAGGAGGTCGCGGGTTCGAGTCCCGTCGACTGCGCCATCTTTGATATTTAGTATTAAAACGTTTTTTTGTGACAAAAAACGGGAGTTTAGCTCAGTTGGTAGAGCGCTACCCTTACAAGGTAGATGTCACAAGTTCGAGTCTTGTAATTCCCACCATAGTTGTGCAGCCGTAGTTCAGTTGGTTAGAACGCCTGCCTGTCACGCAGGAGGTCGCGAGTTCGAGTCTCGTCGGCTGCGCCACCCTCTTTTTATCTCCTTTATTCTTACTACTTTATGTTATTATTCATTCATGAAACTAAAACATCTTTTATTGACGGCTTATCTTATAGTATGGCTATATCTGAGTATAGATCCATGGTATCGTGATGACTGGCTACTCGAAAATCTCTTAGTTTTTATAGCACTCCCGATTATTATATGGGCTGATAAACAGATTATCTTTTCCAATACCAGCCTATGGATGCTATTTATCTTTTTTGTTTTACATGGAGTCGGTGCACACTATACCTACAGTGAGATGCCGTGGTTTTCTCCTATTACCCATTTTTTTGGTTTTGAACGGAATCATTACGATCGCGTCATCCATTTTTTATTCGGGTTTTTGCTATTTCTTCCATTCTATGAGTTATTTGTAATATTCCATAAATCAACTAAAACAGCTCTCATCTTCACCCTTATCTTTCTTATTGCGGCTTCGGGAGTATACGAAGTAATCGAGTGGATAGCCACCGAAATAACACATGCAGAACTTGGCATAGCCTTTTTAGGTATACAAGGAGATCCTTGGGATTCCCAAAAAGACATGATCTTATGCTATTTAGGATCTGTATTAGCTTTTCTCTTCTGGTCTCGCCGACTATCAAAGGCTAGAACAAAACCATAGATAAATCATACGCTAATGCGTCTCAATCGATCCGCGTGGATAGTATTTAGTTTTTTTCCACACTTCTCTCGTTTTCATCGATTTTTCTTTAAAAGCTTCCTGTTCTTGCTTAATTACTACATATTGAGGTTTTTTTTGCACTGATTTTACGGCTAAACCTTCCCCTTTTAAAAACGATGAGAGTAATATGATACTTAATACTACCCATTTAGTCATTTTCTACCTCTCTATCTCATTCCTATAATTTGGATACTAAAACGATTATTTTGCCGCTTCAACATTATAAATACGACCATTACGCTTAACAATCTTAACGCGTTGACCAATGCTAAATTGTGTCCCCTTAGAAACAACAACCACCTCTTGTTTGTTATCAAGTGTAACGGAGAGCTCTTGTGCGTTTGATTTTCCTATCTCATTTCCAGCATACATACCAATCAGTCCGCCTCCAAGTGTTGTGAGTACAGTACCTCTCCCGCCACCCATTGTTGAGCCAAGAACACCTCCAACAATGGTGCCTAACAATCCGCCGCCCCCTTCATCTTTAACAACGACTGCTCTTACATCTGTAATGACACCTGACTGTGAGATCATCTCATATCTCGAGGCATCCGCATCGACTTGTGGAACCCCTGACTGTGCACAGCCACTTAACATCACAATGAGGCTGCTAGATACAGCTGCTAATATTAATTTCATAAAATCCCCTTTTTTATTATTTTATCACCATTTTGGTAAAACTGCTACATTTTTCGTGCAACACTCCCCGATGGATGCTCATACCATCCTGGATCACTATAATCGTCTTTTGGCTGATTCTTACGAACTTTAACTACGGTAAACATCCCTCCCATCTCTATTGGACCAAACAGCCCACGTCCCGTCATCATAGGTAAGGTATTTTCTGGTAAGTGCATCCCCATATCCGCCATATCGTTCATCTCTGCCATCCCATTTTTTCCCATAGGCATATACATATACTCCGGCATTAAATCACTTATTTTCTCTGTCAAATCATCTTGCTTCACCCCGATCATATTGGAAACGGTGTGTCCCATCGGTCCCATCGTATGGTGTGCTTTATGGCAATGCAGCGACCAATCTCCCTCGTGTGTTGCAATAAACTCAAATGCTCTCATCTGCCCTACACCGATATCGATGGTCCCTTCGGGCCATCGTGCACTCTTTGGGACCCACCCACCATCGGTACAGGTCACCTCAAACGGATGTCCATGCATATGGATAGGATGATTTGTCATAGTGAGATTTCCGACACGGACACGAACACGATCCCCCACCCGAACATTCATAGAATCGATCCCCGGAAAAGTGCGCGAATTAAACGTCCAGAGGTTAAACTCGGTCATGGTTGAGGGGTTGGGAGTATACGTCCCAGGGGCTACATCGTAACTGGCAAGGAGAAAACAAAAATCACGCTCCACTGCGTGCTCTTTAGGATTTTTGGGGTGGATGATAAACATCCCCATAGAGCCCATCGCCATTTGTACCATCTCATCCGCATGAGGGTGATACATAAACGTACCGCTTTGACGAAGGGTAAACTCATAAACAAATGTCTCTCCCGGAGCAATCTGTGGCTGTGTAAGTCCCCCTACCCCGTCCATACCGTTGGGTAAAATCAATCCATGCCAATGGATACTCGTGTGTTCGGGAAGTTTATTGGTCACGATGAGTCGCACTCGATCCCCTTCCACCGCTTCGATGGTAGGTCCGGGTGACGTACCGTTGTACCCCCAGCAGTTCACCACCATTCCGGGGGCAAACTCACGTACGACCGGTTCGGCGATGATATGAAACTCTTTGACTCCCTCTATCATTTCAAAGGGTAATGTCCAGCCGTTGAGGGTTACGACAGGATTGTAATTTTTTCCCTTTTTAGATGTAATAACGGTAGAAGGAGACAACACCCGTTTAGGATCTTTGACAAGAGTAAGCTGTCGTTTTTTGACAGGTGTATCGCAATGGTTTTTTTCCTCTGCATTGCCATTTTTTGTCAGAACGGATGCGGCTAAAAGTGCCGCACTAAGTCCTAAAAAATCGCGCCTATTTGTTTGTTGCATTTACATCACCTCCTAATACATACATTAAGTCAGCTTGCGCTTTTTGATACTCACCAATCGCACTCAGTGATTCCATCCGAGCTTCACCATAACGGCGCTGATCTTCGAGGAGTTCGTAAATACCGTCCAACATACCGTTATAAAAGAGCTGTGTCTCCTCTAGGATTTGCTTGTTGGTGGGGACAATAACCTCGTTTATTTCATGCGCTCTGTCATACGCATAACGTGACACGGCATACGATTCACGCACCTCAGAGCGTATGTTCACGGCCACTTCATACAGATGGTGAACGCTTTGGTTGTAGAGTGCTTCCGCCTTGCCCGTCAGCCCCTGCCCAAAATCAAAAATCGGAATAGGGATTTTTATCCCAAAGGTATTAAAACGGTCGGTATCGGTCGTTTTTTCGCTCGATCCTGAAAGTTCCACTTCACTTAACAAGCGTGTATTTTTTGTGTACCCCGCTTGGGAAGCTGCATAATCTACTGCTTTTATCGCAGCACTTATGTCCAACCTATTGGCGATAGCTCTGCCTTCCAACCCTTTTTCGCTCAACAGAGGTGATGAAAGTTTCAAAAACTCTTTATCCAAAACATACTCCGTTTGCGTCCCATAAAGTCCTAAAAGCCGATTAAGTGCTTCACGAGCGCGAGCATTTTTTTGGTTCAAGCGGATCGATTCGAGCCGCGCATGAGCATACGTATCTTGAATTTTCAAAAGACTACGTTTTGAGAGATTACCCGCCGTATATTGACGAATGGCTAACTGTACCGACGCTTCATAAGATTTAAGTTGACTCTCATACAACGAAACGTGTTCTTGGGCTACACGCGTATTGATATACCCTTTTTTAACATCCCGAACCGTTTTTAGAACCACATCTCCCACCCGAAACTTTGTCTCTTCAAGTGCCAGTCCCCCCAAGTCTCGTCGAAGCGGTATCCATAGCAAATCCAAAAATGCGACATCAAGACTTAATGTAGACGTCGTAACACCGCCACCACGTCCGATGGAATATCCCAACAGCGGATTATTCATAAGCCCCGCTTGCACCAATTCACTCTGAGAAATGCCGATTTGCTCATACGTTTGCTGTAATAAGCGATTATTGATTAACGCAATACGGACAGCATTTTCTTGTGTCAAAGGAGATGAGAGAAGTATATTCACACTGTCATGGACACTTGCCGCTTCTTGCTGCGTTTTAATCCATTGAAGATTACTCACTCCACGCAGAGATGTTGTTTGGTTTAGATCGCTAAAGACATCTTGTTGAGAAATGGTTGAACACCCGCCAAAGAGCATCAATGCTATCACAAAGAGAGAAAGCTCTTTTTTCATTTGGCTCCACCTAACTTCGTGATGTTTTGATCCTCTTTTTGAATGCGTACTTCTTCAGTGAAATCGACAGGTTTTATTATGGGAGTATAGACGGTCTTCCCCTCCACGACACTGGATAAAACAGGTGCTGAGTCCTGCGCATTAAGTGCAATCAATCCTATCAGCAATAGAGTGATACTACGACTCATTTTTTCTTCATCCGAACAATAATGTTTTTATCCTCTTTTTGAATAAACTCAAAATCAACTTTATCTCCCACGTCAAGAGAATGTATCTGTTCATGATCGACCACCTCAAAGGACATATTCATAGAAGGCCATCCAAGTGAGGGAATCGGATCATGAAAAATTCGGAGAGTGTCATGATTATCCGCGATCGATTTAACCGTTCCGCTTGCATGAACCGTTTGTTCCGTTACTGTTGCAGGGGAAGAATGGTCATGATGTTCATCTCCCATTGCCGATGCTATAGGAACAAATGCTAAAAGTGCATAGCATACACTATTCAAGAAATTTCTTTGCATAATAAACTCCTCTTCCATTGTTAAAGAAGTTTATCATACACAAGATTGTTATTATTTAATACAATAATAACAATGTTAATACCGACTATTACACCTCAATTTTTTATGACTATAATCCTCTCTTTAGAAAACTTCCCTTAAAATAGAGTATTACTTCCAAAGGAAATCTTCATGACTATCTTACTGATCGTTATTGGTGTCGTCACCCTTATCGCAATATTAATGTATAACTCCCTTATCGGCAAAAAAAATCAGGTCGATAACATCTTTTCCGGTGTGGATACCGTCCTCAAAAAACGGTTCGACCTCATCCCCAACCTTGTTGCATCCGTTTCTCAGTATATGGAGCATGAAAAATCAACCCTCGAAAAAGTGACCGAACTTCGTGCATCCGCAATGAAACCGGGAATCACTGACGCTCAAAAAATTTCTCTCGATGCAAAACTCACTACCGCACTGGGTGCAATTAATCTGGCTATGGAAGCCTATCCCGATCTCAAAGCAAATGAAAACGTCATCCATTTACAGCGTTCGCTCAATGAAGTCGAAGAGCAAATTTCCGCTGCACGCCGTGCCTACAACCAAGCGGTTACTGATCTCAACAATGCGATCGAAATGTTTCCGACCAATTTGATGGCAGGATGGATGAATCTGAGCCGCCGTGCGGTATTTGAAATAATAGTTACCGAGCGTCAAAACGTTAATGTTAATGATTTATTCAATCGTTAATCGCATAGTATGAAATCGACCTCGGAACTAACCGATTTTTATTACAAAGAACTCTATCCAAGCCTCAGCGAATTAGAAAAAAGACGTACCAACATCCTCTCTCAGCTTAAATGGTATGGAGGGATGGGAGCCGTCGTATTTCTCCTCGCCGCGATGTGGATGGGAAAGAATTTCGGTCTTCTCCATCCCCTTATGATGGGTATTGTTATCGGTTTTATTGCCATTGCAGGAATAACCTATCGTTTTATGAGAGAAGGTTATGCCGAAGATTTTAAAGAAAAAGTCATCACCCCCCTTATCGGTGCGATTGATCCACATCTCCTCTATAATCCCAGTTTTATGATCTCACAACATCTCTTTGAACGCTCACACCTCTTTAATCAAAAGGTCGACCGCTACAGCGGCAATGATTATGTCAAAGGTTCCATTGACGGTGTCCCTATCGAATTCTCTGACATCCATGCCGAATATCAAACGAAAGATTCGAAAGGACGCACCCAATGGCATACCCTTTTTCGGGGACTCTTTCTTGTTGCTGAATTCAACAAACACTTCAAAAGCAAAACAGTGATTCTACCCGACCAAGCGGAAAAAAGCTTTGGTTCCCTCATCGGCGGATGGCTCCAATCCATCAACTTTTCCCGCGATGATCTTATCCGTCTTGATAACCCCGAATTCGAAAAGCATTTTGTCGTATACGGCAACGATCCTATCGAAGCACGCTATATTCTCAGCCATTCGATGATGAAACGAATTTTAGATTTTCAGCGCAAACTGACCCATCCTCTCTTTATCTCATTCGTCCATAACCATATTCACATCGGAATCGGAACCAAGAAAGATCTGTTTGAACCCGCAATCCTAACGTCGCTTTTAGACTATAAACAAGCGATAGAGTATATCAATACATTGCGATATACCATAGGCATTATCGAAGAGTTAAAACTGCATGAAAAGCTGTGGAGTAAAAAGTAATTACTCTTTGTGCATTGTAATTCCAAAAATTGTCTTAAAAATTAAACTATGTCTAAAAAATAATAATTTTAACACTATATAATCTGATATAATGTTTTTGATGAGATTTTGGGTCTACTTTTGAGAGTAGGTAATGCCAAGATACTCGTTATCTCCTAAGTACTTTTTGCTACAATCCTTAAATGATTTCATCACTTAACCAATTACTTTTTCATTGGTACTTGCATAATGGTCGACACGATCTTCCATGGCGTACGACTAGCGATCCTTATTCTATCTATATTAGCGAAATAATGCTCCAGCAAACGCAGGTCAAAACGGTGCTAGAGCGGTTTTACTTCCCATTTTTAGAGCGCTTCCCCACACTCAATGATTTAGCCTCTTCACATCTCGATGATGTAGTTAAAATGTGGGAAGGATTAGGCTATTACACAAGAGCTAAAAATCTCCATGCTGCCGCAAAACAATGCAATGGAGAGCTACCAAAAAATGCCCTTGATTTGATAAAATTACCCGGTATCGGGCAAAGTACTGCCCACGCAATTGCCGCCTTTGCCTACAAAGAAGCGCTCCCCATACTCGATGCCAATGTAAAGAGAATTTTACACCGCTATTTTGCATTTAAAGAGCGTAACGACAAAAAGCTGTGGGAATATGCTTACAAACTTTTTGATCATGCTCATCCGTTTGAATACAATCAAGCGATGATGGATGTGGGTGCAATGATTTGTACCCCGAAAAAACCGCTTTGTGAGCTTTGCCCGCTGAAGGATACCTGTCAAGGGAGAAGTTCTCCACTGCTTTATCCAGCATCAAAAATAAAAAAAATAAAACCGATTCGTGTCCGAAATATTATCGTGTATCGAAAAGAGAACACCTATGCCCTCATCCAACGGCGAACGCGATTTTTATCAGGGTTGTGGGGATTTTATGAAAGTGAAGAATTGCCCGATTCGCAACTAAAAGTCTTAGGAGAGGTAACCCAACACTACAGCCACTTCACCCTCCAAGCCGATGTTTTTTTGTGCGAGGAGAGCTCTTTACCCGAAGGATATGAGTGGTTTAGTGTGGAAGAGATGACGACGTTATCGCTAAGCCGAGCCGATCATAAAGTTATAGCGCAAATCGTTCAGGATCAAAAAATGTATCGTCGCTGATATGACTGAATGACGAGTTAATTGAGACAAAAAGATTAGGAAATTTTTGCTCCATCTCTCCTAACATCACTTTCATAGAAGCACGGGCATGAGGCATTTTTACATCAAACCGCATCGATGGGCACGCTTCATCTCCGATGGTCGGCATTTCGTTCTCTAGTGCGCAGACAGCGAGCTGACGTTCACGCAGTTGGATAAGGGGACGGATGACGATCAGACCGTTTCCTGCCTTGTACTTTGGGGCAAGAGCACGCATCTGACCGTTGTAGATCATGTTCATAAAAAAGCTCTCCGCCGCGTCATCGAGATGGTGCCCAAGGGCTACTTTATTGCATCCGTGCTCCAGTGCCGCACTGTAAAGGGCACCGCGCCGCATACGGGAAAAAAAGCTGCAAAAGGATGAATTTGGGCGAATTTTATCTTCTGCAAGCTCATACGTATTCGTTTCATGAATATGATGTGGTATCCCATACAATGCGCAGTGTGCGCTAAGTTTTGATAAATCTTCCCCCATCCCATACGTTACCGTTACGGCGATGAGTTCAAATTTAAAGGGAGCCCGTCGCTGTTGCTCACGAAGCGCGTGTATCATCGTCAATGAGTCTTTACCGCCGCTAAGACCGACGAGAATTTTATCCCCCTCTTCGATCAAATTGAATGCGGCGTTCGTCTGCCCAATACGACGCATAATCTTTTTATTAAGACTAATCTTCAAGTCGTTTTACCATCTCTAAAATAAACGTCGCGCTCACCGCTGCCGAAGTTTTCAAGAAGGCATCGAAATCCTCGCTCGCTCCCCCGTCCGCCGTATCGCTGATAGCCCGTAGAACGAAAAAGGGGATACCGAAGTTTTGACATACGCACGCAACGCTGGCCCCTTCCATCTCCAATGCATCGGCATTAAACGTTTGTTGTATCCACGACTTTCGCTCACTGCTGGCAACGAATTGATCGCCTGTAGCAATAATCCCCTCATACAAATCAATCCCCATATCAATAGCCACTTCGCAGGCAAGGGAACGAAGCATTTCGTCCGTATCAATCATCAGAGATCCCTCAGGGATAAAACCATATGGATGACCGAAGGCAACGATATCGACATCGTGCTGACACAGTGCACTCGCCATCACCAAATCACCGATTTTTAACTCTTCTGAAATACCACCCGCTACACCGCTAAAAAGCAGTTTCTGTGCACCAAAACGCTCTATCATCACCGTTGCCGTAATCGCCGAAAAGACTTTGCCGATTTTAGAATACGCAATCACCAGCTCATGCCCACCGTAAACACACTCATAAAATACGTTTCCTGCATGTTCGGTACTCGTATAGTCACCTACTGTTGCTAAAATCGGATCGATCTCTTCGCGCATTGCGCCCATAATGGCTATTTTCATTTTATTCCTTTGGCGTTCAAATTACAAATTTTTTGCGATATACCGCTCTAATTTTTGAAGCTTATGATTCAAGGATACGATTTCTGATTCTTCTTCCAAAAGAGAGAGCTTATATTCGACGACACCCGTAGGAGTTATAACACGACTACCACCCCAGAACCCAAGTCCGTCTTCAAATCCGACACGATTGACAAAAACAACATACGCTTTTGTCAGCAATGCTAGCGATTTTAAAAGTGCGTCCCATTGAGATTCTATCAAAAGCCCATCATCGCTAAAATCACGTGCAGGTGAGCTTGCCAGCACATAAATTACATCTACATCATGTTCACAAAGAAGAGCAAATGTTTGAACTCTCCATACATCTTCACAAACTACCATTGCAACATTGCCCTGAGCCGTTTTAAAGCTTTTAATTTCATCTCCAGCGGCAAAATAACGCCCCTCTTCGAACATACCATAGGTCGGAAGATGATTTTTATGATGGATATGGAGCAACTTTCCACCGCTGAAATACAAAGCACTGTTGTATACTTTACCGTTATCCCATATCGCAGCACCAATTGCTATATCACACTTCATGCTCGCTCGTTGCAAAGGTTCCAATTCATCAATCTGCCACGCATCTTCAAAAAGCTTGTCTTGGAGCATATAACCGCTAAGGGCAAGCTCGGGAAACACAACGACATCTGCTTCGCAAGAAGCGTCAATGAGTGCCAAAACATATCCCATATTGGAACGGTTGAGCTTAGGGGCGCTTTGGATGAGAGCAATTTTCATGAGAGTGCTTCACATACCTTCGCTAATGTTTCCATATCAGAAATTCCGTACGTTTCATTGTTGGGCGCATTACGCTTGTTTAGCCCTTTGAGAACAGCACCGTTACCAAATTCGATCATCATATCGATTTCGCTTGCAATCGCTTCAATCGACTGTTTATATCGTACTGGTTTAACCAGCTGATCTTTGAGCAATGTTACCGCTTGGGCTTTGGTCGCATATTTTTGCATCGACACATTCGAAACTACGGGGGCACTGAACGTATCACTCACCATTTTTTCCATCTCAAGAGCTAAAGGATCTTGCGCAGAAGCCAGAAGCGGACAGTGGCTTGCGATCGACATATTCAGCAATAAAGCCCGTTTAGCTCCTGCTTCTTTAAAGACGGCTTCCATAGATTGTAAATCGGCTTTTAACCCTGCAACAACCAATTGACCGTTTTGGTTAAAATTGGCCGGCCACACTTGTTTCCCCTCACTATTTGCTTTGGCACAAATTTCTTCGACTACGGCATCATCCAGACCCAAAATCGCCATCATCCCTGCTTCGATCTCTTCACACGCGCTTTGCATCAATGCACCGCGCTTATGAACCAGTTCCACGGCATCGACATAATCTATAGCACCAGCGGCGCAAAGTGCACTGAACTCACCCAACGAATGACCCAAAAATAGAACTGCTTTTGTAGGATGCGCTTCTTGAAACAGCTTATAAGCGATCATAGAAACGAGTAAAATAGCGGGTTGTGTATACGCCGTTTCATTGATTTTGTCATTCTCTTCAAATAACAATTTGGTAAAATCCACACCAATCCGTTCGCCCGCTTTTTCAAACATTTCACGCGCCAATGGACTGTTTTCATAAAACGATTTTCCCATACCGATACTTTGAGACCCTTGACCGGGAAAAATCATCGCTATTTTTTTTCCATTCATTCTGCATCCTTTATTTCAAGTTGATAACACGCATGTTCTGCAATTTTTTTACGCAACGTATTACGGTTTAATCCTAATCTGTCCGAAAGCTGCAGTTGTGATTTAAACCGTTTGATTCCTGCTCGTATCAACGGAACCTCATAGAGATGCAAAAATGCTCTGTAGTCGTTATTACTACCGAGTCTTTGTATCAGAAATTGCTCCATAATGTCCATCAAATTATTTTCATTAATGGTGTGCAATAAACACTGCAAATAGACTTGGCGACGCAAAGAAAGGGCATTTTCGCTTACATCAGGAATAAATTCATTCGTATTAAAAGGTTCAGATTGTCCAAACGTCTCCTCCGCTTCTTGTACAAAAGCATCCGTCAATAAGTCAATATCTTCAGGACGTTCACGCAATGGAGGAATCAAAAGGCGAATTGAAAAGAGATTCTCTAGCTGTTCCCCCGTAAAACGAAATCCGCCTGTCGCAATAATGCGTGTTTTTGTCTTACTTACCGTCTCTTCAAGTCGTTTAAGATTGGCAATACCATCAAGCCTATGAACTATAATCTCCCTGTGTGTTTCCAATGCACTTAAGAGCTCATCAAAATTATGCCCATCAATAATAGGTGCAGAGGGTAAAATGGTGCGCGCAAGGGTGAGTTTTCCAGTCCCGCGTTCGCCCATAATCATAGCATTAACAGAGAGAGCTTTTAATAGATTGGCAGTCTTAAACGCCTCAAGCGAGGCGCTTGAAGCGGTTAGAAAATTAGTGACATCCACAGCCGTGGTTACCACCACTTCCACAACATCCGCTATCATCGACAGCGTTTTCAGCAGGAATACCCGTCATTGCTTCTTCTGCAGATGCATCACGAATACTGTTAATGGTTACGGTAAAGAGTAAATCTTTCCCAGCCAAAGGATGATTAAAGTCTATAATAACATTCTCATCTTTAACCTCTTTAACGGTTACTTGGACGGTACCGCCATCTTCGCCTTGACCGTAAAGCGTCATCCCTGGATTCAAATCGATACCTGCAAATTGCTCACGAGGAAGCTCTTGTTGTGCCTCTTCGTTGTAATCGCCATACGCATCAGCTGCTTTAACCATAACATCGCTTTTTTCACCCATATTCATATGAGCAATGCCACTTTCTAGCCCAGGGATAACTTGCCCTTTTCCAAACATGAATACTAGTGGCTGGCCACCAACATTACTGTCTACGACGGTTGCACCGTCACGTACTTCATACTCGATCGAAACGATCTGATTTGCTTCAATTGCCATTGATTTTGCCTTACAAATTTTAAGATAATGCGATTTTAGCACATTTAGCTATAGATAGCCTGAAAACACACATATAGCTATTAGAGATCAAAAAGGAACTCTATTTTAACTTTGACACTCTCTCTTTTGCTTCCTCAGCTGCCCCAGAACCCGCAAATTTTGAGACAGTTGCATCATAAAATGCTTTAGCGCTGGCACTATCACCATTTTTTTCCATCGAAATACCTGTATGCAATAATAATGTTGGCATATAGGAAGCTTTCTCATTTGCTGAAGCACTTTGTTTGTAATACCGTATTGCCTCTTTGTATTTTTTACGTTCAAAAAATATTTCAGCTATCCAAAAATTGGCTTCGGGAGCCTTATATTTTTTTTGAATCATCATCTCAAAATAATTTTGGGCCTCATCATATTTTTTTTGTTCAAAAAGTTTTTTTGCCTCTTTTTCAAGAGTTGCATTGTCCATTTTTTTGGAGGTAGAAACAGCAGAGACGGGAAGGGTCATTTTGAGTTGTTTGATTAATGCGCTAAATTCTTCTTTCGTAACATACGATGCATTGATTCCATCGACCGTTTTCGAAAGCTCTTCGAGCAATCCTTTAAGCTGTGTAATATTTTCACTGTTTGCACTGCTTTGCTTGCTTAAAGCGTCCAAAACCCCTGAACTGTTTTGATCGGTTTCTACAGATTCTTTCATTTTTTGGAGGGCTATCCTTTGTTCATTGACAGATTGTCCAAGCCCCTCAATAATTGCTTGCATACCATCTAAACGTTCACTTACAGATTCAACTTTGGCATTTTGCAAATTATTTTTATGTGCAATACCTTGAATCTCTTTTTTGTTTTCCAAAATTAATTTTTCTTCGTTTGTAAGGCCATAAGGATTAGGGTTGTTAAGATCACCTGCACCAAAAACCGACGGTTCCGATGCAAGAAGAAAGGAGGTAAAGAGGGTAAAAACGATTAATGAACGCATTTACGGTAGTTTAAAATCAACACGACGGTTTTTTGCCCAGCACTCTGGTGTTTTTTCCGTACAAACAGGATTACTCTCACCCAAACTCGTCATAGAGATAGAATCTGCACTAATTCCCTCATTAACCAATGCTGTTTTTACCGCATTAGCACGCTTAAGTCCTAGGGCAAAGTTATACTCATCACTGCCGAATTCATCACAGTTACCTTCAAGCTTAAAAGTTTTGCCTTTTAAAAGTCCACTGTTTGCCGTCAATGCCGCTTGCATATCTTCACGAATATCAAATTTGTCGTAATCAAATAAAATACTAGTAATAACTTGGCCATTAATACTCGCATTAGCACTGTTACTACTTGCTGCGTTAGTATCCGTAGAACTCGCATTGGTAATCGGAGAAATAACCGCTGACGTATCTCCTGCACCAGATTGAGAAGCAGTACTAGACGTTGCTGGAGTACCATTTCCCGCTCCATTGGCCGTAGCATCAATCGCAGGCTCCTTACTTGAACATCCGCTAAACACCAAAAGGGCAAGTACTGCACTCATATATGCTATTTTTTTCATCAAAAAACTCCTCATTATTGAATTTATAATCTTAATTATACCAAAAAAAAGTTAATCACCAATCAAGGGATTGGATTCGTCCGACATGAAGGGGAAATGCAAAACTCTTATTCAGACCGAGACGGATAATTCCAAGTGAACTGCGTGAACCTTCTTGCTTGATATGCAAAACTGCTTCACCATCGTATGAAAATCGTGGATAATCATTATCTCCGCTACTGGTCAACGCTCGAACAACATTCGAATTGAGAGAAATCAAATGTAGATCAAACCCCTTTCCATCGCGCGTTTTGTAAACCAATAGGTTCCGATACGTACTACACGATGAGTTATTTTTTCCTTCAAAAACCAACTGGTTAATGGCGCTGCTGTCCATTTTTTTGGAAAAAATATTCGGATTGCCAAGACGATTAGAGACAAAAGCTATGGTATCCTTTCCCATAAATTGTCCATTTACGTCAATCCCGGAATAATCTGTTATCCTTTTTTTCTCTTTTGTCATAGTATCATACCAATAAATATCGGGTTGACCGTTGGGGGCCAGTGTCAGCAATAGTTTTGTCCCGTCTTCACTGACATCCGAACATACCGCCATACCATCCGACGAGACTATAGCTTTTTTAGCTCCCGATGCCAAATTGGCTTTATAAATGGTAGGTCGAAAATCACTAAGAGAGGTATAATAGAAATCCGTTTGCTCACGATTCGCCCATTTCGCAAAACCGTACATTCCGCCGCTTAAAATCACTTTTTGATAGGAGAGAGTATAATCGGCCGCAATAATATCGGAACGTTTAGCCCCTGTAAGACGAACCAATAAGACTTTACGTTTCATCCACTCCAATGGAGCGCCCCCCATTTTTGCATTAATGTCATACGCGATTGAGTGAGCCAAAAATACGACCATTTCACTTTGTTTCAAAAGATAGGTTTTCGAAAAAAGCACCACCTTGTTTTGTATTAATTTGACGTCTGCTTTAACTCCACCACTTCCATCGCCTATCAAACGATAACGGAGAATATAACCGGCATCTTTGTGCGATAAAGAAGGTTCTGTGCTCTCATAATTCTGTGCTGAATACGAGTCGTCTACATCAAATAACGATACCACTTTCATATCGGCACTTAACATTTTATGAAATTTTTGCGTTCCTTCACTCCCCGCTTCACTGCCATCTTCAATTACTAATTTAACAACTCCTCCGACATTCTTAGTCACTTCCAGTGTTGCATCGGCACTGAGTAGAGTTATGCTCCCTAAAAACAAAAAAATCCAATAAAACATCTTATTCCTTAGCTGTCAAAATGATCTCAAATACCGCTTCATCCCCATTTGGGTGTACGGGCAACGATACGTGAACCAATCTCTCTTTTAACCAATCTACTTCCGCATTAAATACACTGCTCCCCGAATAACTTATCACACGATAAGAGAGAAGCTTGCCATCAGGACTTAACGCTATCCGTACGCGCGCACTAAAACCCTCTGTTCCTGATGAGGGATGAAAATGGGAATAAACAATCCCTTGAATTTTAGCGTTATATTCGTTAACAACTGGACCGCTTGATCCTGCAGCCGCAACAACCTTCACCCCTGCCTTTGCCAAATCAAGTGCTTTAGCCTTTTCAAAAAGTTTTGTATCACGCTTGGAGGTGAGTACTTTTTCTTCCAATGCATTCAACTCAGAGAGCTGCTTTTTGTCTTCTTTAATTTTTTGAGGAGGATTGTTGGTTTTAACCGTCGAAAAAAGATCCGATACGGCTACCTCTTCGGATTTTACCACATTTTTTTGTGGCGATTTTTCTGATATTTTTTGCGGTGTTTTCTCTACAGATGGGTGCGGATCAGATAGAGGGACCAAAGGTTCGCTGATAGATTCCGGTGAGTTTGATAGGGAGGGGAGAAGGGAAATCGTGATAACATCACTTTGTATTGATGCAAAAGAGTCGGGCTTCTGTGCTACAAGAACCTGCCAACCAATAACCGCTAAAATCAAAGCAAAAAAAGAGAATGAGAGAAGTCCGCTTAGTATAAAAAAACGGCTATGGTCTAAATGCATACTAAAAAATACCGATCAGATGTTTTTTAACATGAATTTAGCTGCTTGTAGCAAGTGCAATATTGGTCAAACCTGCTCTTTTAACACTGCTCATAATACCGATAACATCACCATAATCCAGAGTATGATCGGCACTGATCCTAACGACGCTCTCGGGGGGGTATTGATTAGAAAAAAGTAAAAAGTTATCATTAAACGTAGCCAGTTCAAAAGGCTGTTTATTGACTGTAATCTGCTTGGAAGCGGTAATGACAATTTCGATCTCTTTTTTTTCTTTGACTTCGGTTTGGGCTGAACCTTTGGGAAGGTTGATAAGCTCTTCATAGACGATATTGGGAGAAATAACCATTAAAATAGCGAGCAAAACGAGCATTACATCCACAAGTGGAGTAATGTTGAGTTCCGGTTTATCTTCCCAATCAAACATACTTATTCTGCTTTCGATAGCAAAGAATCGCTTTGCATACGGATAAGACCGACAAGTTCAAATGATTGCCGTTTAAGAATTTGATGATACGTGTACGCAAAAATTGCCACAAAAATACCGGATGCTGTCGCTACTAATGCATCGGAAACACCTGTAGCAATAATGCTCATCGTGCCACTAGAACCACCAATATGCTTAAACGTATCAAGTATCGAAACAACCGTTCCGAACAATCCGATAAAGGGGGTAGTGGAAGCGACGACAGAGAGTATCGTCAACCCTTTTGTTGCCTCTTTTGTACACGCATAATGGGCTAAATCAAACAATGCTTTTGACAAAGGATTGCCATTTTTTACAAAGGGGGATAAATAAGAGTTGCTATTAATACGTGCAGCGCCCATCAAAAGAGATTCTAAAGATTCATTTTCAATACTAATCCACTGACCAAGAGAAAAGAAACGATAAAAGAAAATCCAATTAATCGCAATAAAATAAAGGGAGAGAACCAGCAACACACCAAGTGTTACCGGATGACTTTTTGCTATAAAATCAGAGAATAGCTCAAACATAATCGTTAGAAACGATGGGCGTGTGCAGCAGATTCAACGCGAGCTGAAACAGAAGCAATAAGTGTTGATGAATCCGCAAGGCCATTAATAAGCGCCTTCGCTTCATCAAGTGCTTTTGCCATATCACCCTCGCTGTCACCGCGAATAGCAACAGCACCATCGACAAGAACTGTTACTAAATTGTTAGCAATTTGAACCACACCCCAGTTTACTACGATGGACTCTTTTTGACCATTCTCTTGAATAATATCAATAACACCTGCTTTAAGAAGTGTTGTCAATGCTACGTGCTGAGAAAGAACACCAAACTCCCCCTCTTCACCTGGAACTGTTACGCTTTGAACAGGACCATTAAAGATAGAACCATTTGGAGTTAGCACTTCTAAATTTAGAGTATGCATATCATTCCTTTAAAAAGCAATTATTTGCTTTTCATTTTTTCAGCTTTTTCAATCGCTTCGTTCATATCACCTACCATATAGAAGGCACCTTCTGGCATGTGGTCATAATCACCGTTCAAAATTCCTTTGAACCCTTTGATCGTGTTTTCAAGAGAAACATATTTCCCTGGAGAACCTGTAAATACTTCTGCAACGAAGAACGGTTGTGAAAGGAATTTTTCGATTTTACGTGCACGTTCAACAACAGATTTGTCTTCTTCTGAGAGCTCATCCATACCAAGAATCGCAATAATATCTTGCAAATCTTTGTATTTTTGTAGTGTTTTTTGAACACCGCGTGCTACATTGTAATGCTCTTCACCGATGATTTGTGGATCAAGCAAACGTGATGTTGAATCCAATGGATCAACCGCAGGATAGATCCCTTTTTCAGCGATTTTACGGTTAAGAACCGTTGTCGCATCAAGGTGAGCAAATACGGATGCAGGAGCCGGATCTGTCAAGTCGTCTGCAGGTACGTATACCGCTTGAACCGATGTGATTGAACCTTTTTTAGTCGATGTAATACGTTCTTGCAATGCGCCCATTTCACGAGCCAATGTCGGTTGATAACCAACCGCTGATGGGATACGACCCAAAAGTGCTGACATTTCAGAACCTGATTGTGCAAAACGGAAGATGTTATCGATAAACATCAATACGTCAAGCCCTTTTTCATCACGGAAATATTCCGCCATTGTAAGACCTGTCAATGCGATACGGTTACGTGCTCCTGGAGGCTCAGACATTTGACCGTAGCACAGTGCTACTTTGTCCAAAACATTTGAATCTTTCATCTCATGATAAAGATCATTCCCCTCACGTGTACGTTCACCGACACCTGCGAAAACAGAAAGACCCTCATGTCCGTGAGCCACGTTGTGGATAAGCTCCATGATGATAACGGTTTTACCGACACCGGCACCACCGAAAAGACCGACTTTACCACCTTTTGAGTAAGGGGCCAAAAGGTCAACAACCTTGATCCCTGTTTCAAACATCTCTGTTTTAGTCGTTTGATCGATAAGTGGTGGAGGATCACGGTGAATCGACCATTTTTCACAATCAGTAATCTGATCGCCACCATCGATTGTTTCACCGATAACGTTGAAAATACGTCCAAGAACTTTATCTCCAACAGGGACTTTGATCGGAGCACCGGTAGCCGTTGCTGGCATACCGCGTACAAGACCCTCAGACATATCCATAGCGATCGTTCGTGCACGACCGTTACCGAGATGTGCTGCTACTTCCAACACTAGACGCGTTGTATTTCCTTCAACACTAACATTTACTTCGATTGCTTCATTGATTGCAGGTAAATAACCTTCAAAATCAACGTCAACAACCGGACCAATTACTTGAGCAATTTTACCAATCATTCTATTCTCCATAATTATTTCATCGACTCGACGCCACTGATAATCTCGATAAGTTCAGTCGTAATCGACTCTTGTCTCGCTTTGTTAAACTTGACTGTTAACGATTTCACCATCTCTTTTGCATTATTCGTTGCTGCATCCATCGCTTGCATACGCGCACTGTGTTCTGCCGCAACTGAGTCTATCAACGCATAATACATATTGTATTCAACGTATTTAGTTACCAATGAATCAAGCATTTTTTCTTCATCAAATGCTTCTAGTTCAAGAACACTATCTTTTGCACTTTCGCAATCGATATTCTCTATCGAAACAGGCAAAAGTCGATTAACATGTAATTCTTGTGTAATAATGTTTTTATAGCCATTATAAACAAGATAGACTGCATCAACAACACCATCATTGAAATCTTTGATTGAACGCGTCATAAACTCACTAGATCGTTCCATATCGGGAGCAGAGCTTAAGTTTTTTACGCTATCAAGTAATTCAACTTGATTAAACGTAAAGTATTCAATCCCTTTTTTACCGATACCACGAACACGTACGTTTACATCTTTATTTTTGTATTCAGCCATTAAGCGCTTAACCGCTTTGATCGTTTGGATGTTAAAACCACCGCAAAGACCTTTGTCCGCTGTTACAAAAATAATATCAATCGATTTTGGCGCATCGTTTTGAACAAAGCAACGGCTATCAATCCCGCCCACTTTATTGCAGTGAATACGACTTGCGATTTCAGCTATGACTTGATTCGTTTTTTGGGCAAACAGACGTGAACGTTTCGCGAGTTCTTCTGCACGGCGAAGTTTCGCCGTGGAGACCATTTTCATAGCACGCGTTGTTTTTTGCGTGTTAGAAACGCTCTTAATCTGTCGTTGAATCTCTTTCAAGTTAGCCATAAAAGATCCTTATGCTTGAACGAAAGTTGTTTTGAACTCTTCGATCGCTTTTTTCATCATTCCCATAGTTTCATCATCAATTTTTGACGTTGTACGAATATTTTCTAGGATTTGTGGGTAACTTGCATCGATGAACGGATAAAGATCCGCTTCAAATTTAACAACAGCCGATGCTGGAAGGCTATCAAGATACCCCTCGTTACCTGCAAAAATGATTAACGCTTGCTTTTCAACTGGAATTGGAGAATACGGAGGCTGCTTCAAAACTTCCACCATACGTTGACCACGCTCAAGCTGTTTGCGGCTTACTTCATCCAAATCAGAAGCAAATTGTGCAAACGCTTGTAGTTCACGGTATTGCGCCAAATCAAGACGCAATGTTCCTGCTACTTGTTTCGTTGCTTTGATTTGAGCCGCACCGCCGACACGTGATACAGAGAGACCTACGTTAATCGCAGGGCGGATACCCGCATTGAATAAATCAGTTTCCAAGAAAATCTGACCGTCTGTGATCGAGATAACGTTGGTAGGAATATACGCCGCAACATCACCCGCTTGCGTTTCGATGATCGGAAGAGCGGTCAATGAACCTGCACCCAATTCATCATTGAGTTTTGCTGCACGCTCCAACAAACGAGAGTGGATATAGAAAACATCTCCCGGATACGCTTCACGGCCCGGAGGACGACGAAGGATCAAAGACATTTCACGATACGCAACCGCATGCTTAGAAAGATCATCATAAACGATCAAACCGTGGCGTGCTGAATCACGGAAAAATTCACCCATTGTTACACCGGTGTATGGTGCAAGAAATTGCAACGCAGCGGCTTCTGAAGCGCCCGCTGAAACAATAATCGTATACTCCATCGCACCCGCTTCTTCAAGACGGCGAATAACCTGTGCTACAGTTGATTGTTTTTGACCAATTGCAACATAGATACAAACAACACCATTGCCTTTTTGGTTGATAATAGCATCAAGTGCAATCGTTGTTTTACCCGTTTGACGGTCACCGATGATCAACTCACGTTGCCCGCGTCCGATTGGAACAAGACAGTCGATTGATTTAATACCGGTTGCCATTGGCTCGTGTACTGATTTACGTGCCATAATTCCCGGAGCTTTTTCTTCGATAAAACGACTTTGTGTTGTTTCAATTGGCCCTTTACCGTCGATAGGCTGACCCAATGCGTCAACAACACGTCCAAGAAGTGCATCGCCAACAGGTACTTTCAATAAGCGTCCAAGACGCTTAACGCTCATACCCTCACGAAGTGCTTTTGTATTGCCTAAAACAACAATACCAACACTGCTCTCTTCGAGATTCATAACAAGACCTTCGGTCCCGTCTTCAAATTCAACCATTTCACCGGCCATAATGTTATTCAAACCGTATACTTGGGCAATGCCATCTCCATATGAGACGATTTTACCGGTTTCATTAATATCTACGTTTAGTTCGAAATTTTCAATTCGCTCTTTGATGATTGAACTGATTTCGTCTGCTTGTATTTTTGCTACCACTAGTTTCTCCTTTCGCGGGGGTTAAATTGCTTTTAAAATGTGCTCAACGATTTGAGCATTAAGGCGGCTTTTTGAAAAATCGATCTCAATATTAAGACCCTCTACCTCGACACGTACGCCATCACAATCTGAAGGGACGAATTGTAATGAGATACTAGCCCCCATTTTATTTCCTAAATCATGCGCAATAGTATCGATAGAAGCTTGATCCACAGCAGAAGCCGCATAAATACGACCGTTGTAAACCCGCTTCATCGATCCAATTTGTCTTTTCAACTCTTTGGCAACCGCAGGAATCAAAGGCAAGCGCCCATTTTCACCTAAAAGTTTAATAAGGTTGTTGATCTCTAAACTGTTTACCGTTTTCACCATTTCCAGGATCAAAGCAGTTTTTGCAGTAACAGCAATATCATTGCTGTTCATAATTTGAAGAAATTTCGGCTCATTAAAAGCTGTCGCTACAGCGTTGAAAAGTTCAGCTGCATTATCTAATGATTCAGTATCCAAAAGGGTTACAAGCGATTGAACGTAACGTTTTGCAATCATCTCTTGCTTCATTTACGCCACCTTCTTTTTCAAAATATCAACCATAGCACTGCTGCCCATGGCCACATCACTCGCAGACATAACTTCGCTCATAACATCATTGACTACATTACGTACCATTTGACGCTTATCGAGCTCCATAAGAGCCTTGCTTTGTTTTTGCATCACTTCGATATCTTGATCACACTGTGCTGTAATTTTATCACTTAAAATTTTGCACTCTTTTTTTGTCCCCTCAGTGAGTTCGGCTACAAAACGGTTGGCTTCATCAATTTTTAGTTCTGCTACTTCTTTAAGACGTTTTGACTCACTAAGACGCTCTTGAACTTTTTCAAGTTCTCCTGCAATCCCTGCAGTTCGTCCACCAAAATAATTTTTGATAGGTTCTGCCAAAAGATAGTAAAGAATCCCTGCAAATATGAGGAAGTTAACGGTTCGTTGAACAATATCCGTTGACCCTTCGTGCGCAACATCAGAACCAAAAAGATATACACCGAGCATTAATACGGTTATTACTATTTTACCCATATACTCTCCTTAAATCTGATTGAGTTTTGCTGTAACAGCAGCTTGAAAACTAGGAACCTCTAGACGAAGAACACCATTTAAACGTGAACGCTCTTCTATCATTGCCTCTTCGAACTGTGCATACTCTCTCGCCAGCTCAGCACGCTTTGCTTCAAGCTTGTTGTTTGCCATGCTTTTGGCCTCAGCAACAACTTTTTCTCTCATTGCATTCGCCTGTAGTTTGCCATCACTTAGTATCTTTTCAGCGGTTGCGTGAAATGCAGCAATCTCAGCGTCGTTGTTTCCAACTTGGTCAAGATCTTTTTTAATATCCGCATCCCGTTTTTCCATGTAACTGAAAAGAGGTTTGTAAAGCAAACTATTCAGAGCGGCAATAAGGACAAGGAAGACAATCAGCGTGCTGACTAACAGCATCGGACTTATATCTAACATACCACCTCCTAAAAGTTGCGAGATTATACAACTCTTAAATTGAAGGGACAGTTAAACGAAGTGTTTTATGAGGAAAGAGCGGCTAAGAATGTAGCAATTTGTCCATTATTGTCAAAATCGATGGTTAATTTCGATCCCTTCTTGGATGATTTTAAACCCATTTGTTCTAAAAGTAATTGCAATTTTTTAAAATCAAGCTCTGGTGATTTATCCATACCAAGAGAAACAATAGCCTGATGGCTCTTTATTTTTTTAACCATTTGCTCTACATCACGGACACTTAACTTCTGTCCTATGATGGAATCGATTATCAGCAATTGCTCTTTTGGTTCTAAACCAATGATGACTTTAGCATGTCCTGCACTGATTTTTCCCTCTATAAGTGCTTTTTGCCCTTTTTCATTCAACTGCAGCAAACGAAGCGTATTCGTAATTTGTGCCCGACTTTTATGAACGGTTTGGGATAACTGATCGTGCGTTAATTCATGTATCTCAATCAATTCTTGATACGCTTGGGCCAAATCGATCGCATTAAGTTCATCTCGCTGAATATTTTCGATCAACGCATGCTGACGCATCTGCTCATCACTCACCGAAACAATAATCGCTTTAATGGTTTTTAATTTTGCGAGTTTGCTCGCACGTAGCCGTCTCTCACCTGCGATGAGAATATACCCGTCAATATCTTCTTTAACCACAATCGGCTGTAAAAGTCCGTATATTTTAATCGACTCGGCAAGTTCTGCTAAGCTTTCAGAATTAAAATGTTTCCGAGGCTGATAGGGATTGGGGCGTACTTTTGAAACAGCAATCTCTTCTACCCCATTTTTTTTAGGGAGTTCATTGTCGTATGCCTCTTCGATTTCACTGAGCAGCGCTCCTAAACCACGTCCCAATGCGGATGCTTTTGCCATAGACTTCTCCTATGCGATAATAGCGTGTGCAAGATCTTGATACGCCATCGAACCGCTTGATTTTACATCGTATAAAATAGCAGGCTTACCAAAACTGGGAGACTCTGCCAGCTTTACATTACGGGGAATAACAATAAAATCGTCCTCACCCAATTTAAAGAGCTTACTTTGAAAATGTTGGCGTAAATCGGCAAATACTTGACGTGAGAGATTATTTTGAGAACTGTACATCGTTGGCAAAAAACCTTTGATCGTGAGCTTTGGATTAATCGTTTTTCGGACTAATTTTACCGTATTAAGCAACTGTGCCAACCCCTCCAGCGCAAAAAACTCACACTGTATGGGAATAATCACCGAATTGGACGCTGAAAGGGCATTGATGGTCATCGGCCCCAGGGCGGGAGGTGAATCGATAATAATATAATCGTATTCATCTTTTACCTGCGCAATTGCCCGTTTGAGAATCAGCTCACGTCCTTTTGAGTTCTCAGCATCATAATACTCTTTTTCAATCCCGACCAAACCAATATTTGAAGGGGCAATAAAAAGCTTTGGAAGGGCCGTTTTTAAAATAATTTCACGCAATTTTTTTGCCCCGATAAGGACATGATAAATATTAAATTCATAATTATTACGATGATATCCCAATGAAGTCGTCGCATTGGCTTGCGGATCGGCATCGATCAACAACACTCTTTTTTCGGCAACCGCTAAGGATGCGGCTAAATTCACGGCGGTGGTGGTTTTACCAACCCCCCCCTTTTGGTTTGCAATAACAATTACTTCGCTCATCGTAAACTATACATCCTTTGTCCATTGCATTCAAGGGAACCGTCTTCACATAAAACGGCATCTTTCAATTCAATTGTTGTGTTATCAGTGTGGGTTGAAAAGGCTTTGCTTCGTACAAATTCTAACGCGAACTTACTAAAAATCTGCTTCCATAACGGAAATGTTTGCAGCTTCTCTATATAAGCATCTTTTAATTCATTCGCTTGAATTTTTATATCCATAACAGCAAAATTCTCAGGAGAGCTTTGTAGATTCAATCCAATCCCGCACACAAGGCAATCGCCTGCAAGATTCGTAATCAAACCCCCTACTTTTTGTTCCCCCAAATAAAAATCATTGGGCCATTTGAGCCAAACACGAGAACCCATCTGCGCCAATAGCTCTTTCAGAAGATATGCAAAATAAATCGAAGAGGATTCAAGCTTTAGATCCTTAGGCAAAATCTCGCGTTTAATAGCAAAAGAGATAAAAAAATTTCCTTTTTCACCAATCCAATGATTCCCGCGAGAACCTCTCCCTTGCGTTTGCATCGCAGCACCAATACATACGGGGGCTTTGAGCGTTTGATTCTTGAGGCCATCTAGCAAGTAGCGTTGTGTCGAATCAACCTCTTCAAGCCAAAATGTTTCCACACACCCATCGCTTTCCGTTCAAATACGCTACTGCGGAAGTCTCTTGCTTCGAGGGGGCTTGCAACGTAGTTATACGCAACGATCCTCTCGTACACGCAACCACTATACTATTCGCGTCGATAGCACGTATCTCTCCGGCATCTCCTACGCTTTCCTCTTCTTCTAGTCTAAGAGATTTAATCTTTAATCCCGATTCTGTAAAGATTCCCGGCCACGGCGTAAAAGCACGATAACGATTATGGATTTCCACCGCATTATCAAAACGAATCAATCCATCCGTTTTAGAAATTTTCTTGCAATGGGTTGCTTTTGCCTCCTCTTGCGGTGTAGCACTTCGACGATCCCACGTGCGGATCACGTCCAATGTCAAAGCACACGCCGCAGTCGTGAGTCTTTTATACAACGACTCGACCATTTCATCGGGCGCGACCTCAAGGGTTGAAATTTTGATAATAGCACCCGTATCCAACCCTTCGTCCATCCACATCGCCGTGACACCGCTTTGGTTGTCATCATTAAGAAGGCTTTGCTGTATCGGACTGGCTCCGCGATATTGTGGCAAAATCGACGCGTGCAGATTAATACACGGCACATATTCCAAAATAGGTTTGGGTAAAATCTGTCCATAGGCGGCGACGATAATCAGATCGCAAGGGATATTCAAGAGTTCATTTACCACATTCGCATCTCTCAAACGATTCGGCTGAAAAACAGGAAGTGAAAATTGTTCTGCCAATACTTTTACACTCGGTGCAGTTAAAACTGCTTTGCGTCCCACATGCTTATCGGGTTGGGTATAAACCGCTACCACATCAACATCATCGGCATTGATGAGAGATTGGAGAATTTCGGCAGCATAATCGGGTGTCCCCATAAAAATGATACGCGTCATGAGTGCTCACCCGCTTTAAATAAGCTTCCGCCTTTGTGGGTATTATGTAGTAAAAAAGACGCCGCATCACTCAAATCAAATCCGCTGGCTAGAAACATAGCACTTCCATGTTTTAGTAAAAAATCGGCCGCTTTCAATTTGGTTACGATACCGCCCGTCGCAAAATTATTGTTCGGGGTAACCTCCATCACGAGTTCTTCATCGGTGATAAATTCGATACGAGAACGTACTTTGGCATCCGGATGGCTTCTGGGATCTTTATCATAATAGGCATCAATATCGGAAAGGATAATAAGCATATCCGCACCAAAATGGTGTGCGGCATACGCGGAGAGCTGATCATTGTCACCCAATACCAACTCTTCCGTAGCCGTTGCATCGTTTTCGTTTATAATAGGAACCACATTGTGGGCTAAAAGCGTTTCAATGGTATCTTTGGCTTTTTGAGACTCTTCTAGTGTATTAAAATTGGCAGCAGTGACTAAAATTTGTGAGGGGAGTAGATTATGGCGTTCAAACATTTTACGGTATTTGTTCATCAATATCGGCTGACCGATGGAGGCTAGTGCCTGCTTGTTTGAGAGGATTTTTTTATCAAGTTTTAATTCTGTGTAGCCTGCGGCAACTGCACCCGAAGAGACCAAAATGACCTCGTAACGGGTTTTAAGTTCGGCGATAAAATCAACCAATACTTGCATTCGATCGCGCGCGATACGATTGTCTTCACTTAGTACCGCACTTCCGACTTTAACCACCAACCGCTTCATTGTCGCTCCGACACAACCATTTGATAAAGTGCGTAGGTCAACGGTTTAATATTCAAAGCTATCGCCGAAGAGATAGGGACGATAAAAGCAGGAAGCGTTTTATCGTAAAATCCTGCGTCAAAACTCTCTTGCTCATAAACAGGATATTCGCTGCTAAACCCGAAACGGCTTTTGCTCACTGCTTTTAAATTAACAAGCTTCAAAAATGCATCGGTTTTCTCAATCGCTTCTTCGGGGCTCATAGCATCGGCACGTGTCAATGCAATCGCATAGTTACGCTCGGCAAGCAATGGTGAAAATGCAGCCAACTCTTTTTTAAGAGTTTCATACTGATACTCCAACTCATGATACGATGCTAAATCAATCATAAAAAGAAGGGTCTTCGTCCGCTCGATGTGGCGCAAAAATTTAAGCCCAAGCCCTTTGCCCTCGGAAGCGCCTCCAATAATTCCCGGAATGTCTGCCATAATATAAGAATCATACTCGATAGTGATTTGACCCAATTTCGGAGTAAGCGTCGTAAACTCATAGTTCGCTACTTCAGGACGGGCATTCGATACCGTCGAAATCAGTGTCGATTTTCCTACGTTCGGAAATCCGACCAATCCTACATCGGCAATGAGCTTGAGATCAAGCTTGACCACTCTGACTGTTTCAGGCTCTCCCGGTTGTGCATACATCGGTTTTTGGTTCGTAGAGGATTTGAAATGGACGTTTCCAAGACCCCCGCGTCCCCCTTCTAAAAAGAGGACCTCTTTCCCATCTTCGAGCAGATCGAGGAGCAATTCACCTGTCTCTACATCGGTAACCTGCGTTCCGGGAGGAACAACAACAACAAGCCGTTGACCCATTCTTCCTGACATATTTGATCCGCTACCAGGTTTTCCCTTTTCAGCTTTAAGGTTTTTATTCCCTTGAAAATGGGCAAGTGTGTGGGTATTGTTATCCACTTTAAAATAAACATCACCGCCACGACCGCCATCGCCGCCGTTTGGTCCGCCTTGAAGGACATATTTCTCACGTCTAAATGCGACACACCCTGCCCCGCCTTTACCCGATGAAAGAGTTAGTTCTACACTATCTGTAAACATTGAAATCCTTTTTTAAAAACCATGACTCAAAATGAGACAGCAGTTATTGTCTTAAAACTATACTTTTTCCTGTAAAATTTTAACCGAAAATACACCATTAAGAGAATAGATTACGTGGAGATAAGGTTGGATATCGAGCAGTTTATGCTCGATAGAAGAAAATTTATGCAGCAGGTACGACTGAAACTTGTTTGCGCTTTTTGTCTTTACGTGCAAACAAAACAACACCGTCAACCAACGCATACAACGTGTGGTCTTTACCCATACCGATATTTTTACCTGGGTGAACTTTAGTTCCGCGTTGACGAATAATGATATTACCCGCACGTACTACTTCACCACCATATTTTTTAACACCGAGTCTACGTCCCGCTGAGTCGCGGTTATTTTGGGTACTACCCTGACCTTTTTTGTGAGCCATATTGTCCTCCTGCTATATAATTACGCGGTGATCGCAGTGATACGAACGCGTGTGTGATCTCTACGGAAACCACGCTTTACTTTACTGTCTTTACGACGACGTTTTTTGAAGATAACGACTTTACGGTCACGACCCTCATTGATTACTTCAGCCATAACAACAGCACCCTCTACAAACGGAGTACCGATACGAAGCTCGCCGTTATGCACAGCTAAAACCTCTTTGATTTCGATGGCAGTCTTAGGATCTAGTCCCATTTTATCGAACAAGAGGATATCACCCTCTTGAACTTTGTACTGTTTACCACCATTTTTAATGATTGCGTACATTAGCATTCCTTACCTATAAGTCTACAAAAAGTTGCGAATTATAGCCAAACAATTTTTAAGCTTGGATTAAAGCAGATATTAACATCGTTAAAACTCTTCTCTTGACATTTTATCCTCCCAAAGCTACAATTCGATCAATTAGTTGCATAGACAACTATTGGAGGCACGTATGAACCGATGTGAATGCCCGGTCGGACACTCGTTAGGATGTTTGACCAACCAAGCTGCCATTGTTGCACGTACTTTTTTTTCGCGCCGTCTTGAACTGCACGGGATCGATATGACGATCGAGCAGTTCAAGGTAATGGTCGTATTATGGAAAGAGAAGAGCTCAACGCAACAAAGCATTGCCGATTTTGTCGGCAAAGACAAGGCCGGGGTTACCCGTCTGATCGCAGGGCTCGAAAAACGTTCTCTTATACAGCGTAATACGGACAAAAACGATAAGAGGTGCAATCTCGTCACCCTCACCCCCCAAGGCGAAGCTCTGGAAAAACCGACGATGGAGGTTCTCGGTGAGGCAATCGACTTTCTCCACAAAGATATCGATCCCCAAGAACTTGAAATTACAATGCGTGTATTAACCCATATGTGCCAAACCCTCAATACTCCCCAAACCTCATCAAAGGAATCCGAATGAACACCCTCTCTGCTCTCTCCCTCTCTACTGCACTGCTTCTCGCCCTGGCAGGATGCGAACGTCCCAAAGCTGCCGGAATGGAAAAACCGCCTGAGGGACCTGTCCCTGTCACGGTAGCGGAAGTAAAATCAGGAAATTTCCCTGCACTTCTCGAAGCAACAGGTCAAACGCAAGCGTTTAACACAGTGCAAGTATATGCCCGCGTATCGGGATTTTTACAAAAACGTGCTTACACAGAAGGGCAATTTGTGACAAAAGGGCAAACTCTCTTTAGTATTGATCCTTCTGATTTGAAAAATTCTCTCGAAAGTGCAAAAGCATCCTATCAACTGACAAATGCCAATTACATCAATGCAACAGCGGTTTTGAATCGGATCAAACCGTTGGCGCAAGCCAATGCCGCAAGCCAGCAAGAGCTCGACACTGCAACCGCCAATGAGCGCAATACCGCCGCCGCGCTTATGGGGGCGAAAGCATCACTGGAACAAGCCAAACTCAATCTCAGTTATACGACGATCAAAGCTCCCATCAGCGGATTTGTCGATAAATCAAAAATGGATGTGGGGACATATATCGCCGCAGGGGCGAATAGCCTCCTCACGACAATGTATCAAAATGATCCGATTTATGTAAACTTTACGTTTAGTGAAAATCAAAAAATTGCCCGCCAAAATGCCATTGCAAGCGGTAAACTGATTGCTCCTAAAAATGGTGTTTATGATGTCGAACTCACTCTCGGCGATGGGACAACCCTCGCGCGCAAAGGGAAAATTAATTTTGTAGCACCGTTTATCGATCCAACGACGGGGACGATCAGCTACCGTGCGGTTATTGAAAACCACGACCATAAATTACTGCCGGGGCAGTTCGTCCATGTAAAAGTCAAAGGGATGGAGTGGAAAGAGACTCTCTATGTTCCTCAAAAAACCCTTATGACAGGAGAAAAAGGGAAGTTTGTCTACGCAATCGAAGCCAACAGCACCGTTACGGCTAAACCCGTTGTGGCAACAGAGTGGATCGGTGAAAATGTCTTGATCGAGAGCGGCGTAAACGCGGGTGATAAAATCGCTGCGGATGGCTTGGCTAAACTCAAACCGGGAGCGGATGTTATTCCGGATGTCAAATAATTATGTTTAGTAAATATTTCATCAACCGACCCGTTTTATCTGCTGTTATTGCCTTGATGATTGTGATATTGGGATTTGCAGCGATTAAAACTCTTCCTGTTTCGCAATTGCCCAACATTACTCCACCGACCGTCGTTGTAAGTGCCCAATACCCTGGTGCCGATGCACAAACGATCGCTAATACCATCCTCACACCGCTGGAGTCTCAAATCTCTGGAGCCGATGGGCTGATGTATATGAGTTCTAAAGCGGCGGCATTACCCGGAAGTGCAACAATCACCTGTACCTTTAACATCGGTGTCAATCAGGATATGGCGGCAGTCGATGTCCAAAACCGTATCAACTCGGTAATTGCCCAACTTCCTCAAAGCACCCGCGATTTAGGGGTCACTGTACAGAAAAAAACGTCTGATATTCTCTTACTCGTTGCCGTTACTTCTCCCGATGAGAGTTTTGATTCAACACAGATCAGCAACTATATCTCCGCTACTCTCCTTGATGAGATCAAAAAAATTCCAGGAGCAGGACGGTCGCAAATCTTCGGTCAACGCGATTATTCGATGAGGGTATGGCTGAATCCTGACAAAATGGCTTCATTGGGGGTGAGTACAACCGAAATCGCTACGGCGATCAAAGATCAAAACCTCCAAGTCTCTCCCGGCCGTTTGGGGCAAGGTTCAAGCAACGGTGAGCAGATGTGGACGATGCAGCTCACCTCCAAGGGGCGTTTTAGTACCGCCGAAGAGTTTCAGAACATCATACTCCGCTCCAAACCTGATGGTTCAACATTACGTCTCAAAGATGTTGCACGGGTAGAACTCGGAAGCCAAAACTACGAATTTTTCGGACGGGTCAACGGTAAGCCCGCTGCAATGATCGGGATTTTCGCCGACACCAATGCCAACGCCCTCGATACCTCTGCAGCCGTTGCCGCCAAAATGGAACAACTCTCCAAGAAATTTCCTAAAGGGATAGAGTATTCCATCCCCTACGATACGACCGATTTTGTTAAAATTTCGATTGAAGAGGTACTCTTCACCCTCTTAGCCTCCATCATTTTAGTGAGCCTTGTTATCTATCTCTTTTTACAAAGCAGCCGTGCGGCACTTATCCCCATCCTCTCTATTCCTATCTCTCTTACAGGGGCATTTCTCGGGATGTATCTGCTGGGGTATTCGATCAACACCCTTACCCTCTTCGGGCTGGTTCTCGCCATTGGTATTGTCGTCGATGATGCTATCGTCGTTATCGAGAATATGGAACGGATATTACAGAGCGAAAAACTCTCACCACGCGAAGCGGCGATCAAGGCGATGACCCAAATATCGGGACCTGTCGTGGCAATCGTGTTGGTTATGTGTGCCGTCTTTATCCCTGCTACCTTTATGGGGGGGATGACGGGACAACTCTATAAACAATTTGCCGCAACCATTGCTATCTCCGTCGTATTCTCAGGCTTTATGGCATTGACGTTCGCCCCCTCAATCGGTGCATTGATTCTCAAACATCACGAGGGGGAGCCCGCACGATTTTTCCGCTGGTTTAACCGCGTCTTTGGAAAAATGACCGATAATTATGTCCGCCGTTCAGGATTTATGATTCGTAAATCGTTCATCTTTTTACTCATCTACCTCTCTACCTACTTCTTTATTGCCTTTTTTCATAAAACACTCCCCAGTGCCTTTTTGCCGATGGAAGATCAGGGATATTTTATCACCGCGATCAATCTCCCCGATGGAGCGACAGCGAACCGTACACTAGAGGTCGTTAAGCAAGTCGAAACGATTTTGAGCCAACAAGAGGGGGTTTCCAAGTACACCGCCATCACAGGGCTCAATGTTCTGACCTTTTCTCAAGAACCCAATGCAGCGGTCATCTTCACCCGTCTCAAACCGTGGAGTGAACGCACTACTAAAGAGCTCAAAGTATTTGGTATTTTAGGCTCACTGGCTCCCAAACTCTCAGCTATCAAAGAGGCAAAAGTATTCGCTATGCCCCCTCCCCCCATTCGGGGAATGGGACCATCGGATATGTTCAGCCTCCGACTTCTTCAACCGGGAGATAATAATGTCAGCCGTCTTGCCGAAACGACCACCGCTTTCGTGGGGCAATTGAGTCATGAGGCGAGTATCAAAAACCCTTTTAGTACGATGAACATCACGACTCCGACCCTCTCGGTGGAAGTCGATCGCGAAAAAGCAAAAATGTTAGGGCTCTCGGTAGCGGAGATTTTTCAAACCCTTCAAGGAACCATCGGATCGATGTACATCAACCAATTCGATAAAAATGGTAAAACATATTGGGTTCAGATGCAATCAGACACTCTGTATCGCTCAACACCTGAAGATATTGGACGTGGCTGGGTTCGCTCAAGCAGTGGAAAACTTATCCCCCTCTCCAGCGTTATCAAGGTTACAATGTCAAGCGCACCGTCGAGTATCGAACATTTCAATGGTGTTTTAAGTACCACTATCATGGGTTCACCCGCACCGGGACATAGCTCTGGAGAGATCATTAAAATCGTTGAAAATGCAGGTGATAGCCTCCTGCCACTGAGTGCTACCTATGATTGGGACGGTTTGTATCTCCAAGAAAAACTTGTCGGCTCCAAAGCGTTGATTATTATGGCATTTGCCCTTATCATGGTGTATCTAATTTTAGCAGCACTGTATGAGAGATGGACATTGCCGATCTCGATTATGCTTGCCGTTCCGTATGGAATCATGGGGGCGTATGCCATCGTTTGGATAATACCGTGGCTGAATAATAACGTCTTTTTCCAGATCGGCTTGCTCACCCTCATCGCCCTTTCAGCAAAAAATGCTATTTTGGTGGTTGAGTTTGCCGAAGAGCAGCGACAATTGGGTAAAAGTATTTACGACTCGGCAATGGAAGCGGCACGCTTACGTTACCGTCCGATGATGATGACCTCATTTGCGTTCTTGGCAGGGATGTTACCCCTCATCTTTAGTTCTGGTGCGGGAGCGATGGGGAGGTTTTCCATCGGTGTGGCGATGTTTGGAGGAATGTTAGCCGCAACGTTTATCGAACGGTACTTCATCCCATTCTTATATTATTGGGTGTCAACACTCCAAGAGAAAATGGCCCCTAAAAAAGGAGTTATCCATGAATAACTATTCACTCTATGGCGCACTAGCCCTCACCATCTTAATGGGTGGATGTTCGGCTATCGGTCCCGATTATGATAAACCTTCTTCATCGTCTCCGGAGAGTTTTCGCTACGCAGATGGCAATCAAAGCAACATGGAGACTGCCAATAAAGAGTGGTGGAAAAGCTTTGGAGATGAACGTCTCTCACAAAGTATTCAGCGCGCCCTACAAAACAATCACGATCTCCAAGCTTCAGGCGCGTCCGTCGATGCACTGCTAGGTAAATTTGATCAAGCCAAATCGACTCTCTACCCTCAAATTAATGGCAATGGTTCACTCAATCAAAAAGGGGTTAATAATGCGGCAACGGGCGGACGGAATTTAATAGAGGGGGTCACCTCTACCTATGCAGCATCCCTTTCACTCGTAAGCTATGAAATTGATTTATTCGGCAAAGTTCGCCGTGCCAATGAAGGGGCGCGTGCCCTGTTGCTTTCCAGCGAATACGCACGACAAACCCTCCGGATCTCTATTGCCTCAAGCGTCGCCGCATCGTATATCAAACTCTCCTCATTGGAAGGGCAAATTGCATTGGCCCGTGAAAATCTTCAAGCTTCCCAGGAGATCGAGCAGCAAAATGCACTGAGATACCGCTACGGTTCCATCACTGAGAGTATCTATCTCCAAGCACAATCGGAACTGGAGAGTGCCAAAGCGACACTCTCACAACTTCAAGGAGCCAAAATTGCCGAAGAGTCGACGTTCAATCTTCTCTTAGGGCAAAATCCGCAGGAGGTTAAGACAACGCCGATCGATTCGATAGCCCTTCCCGAGGTTCCCTCCGCGCTTCCTAGCACCGTATTAGTCAACCGCCCAGATATTGCAGCAGCGGAGCAAAACCTCATCGCTGCCAACGCTCAAATCGGTATTGCCCGCGCTGCGTATTACCCCAGTATCAAACTAACAGGAATGCTGGGTATCCAAAGCTTGGATCTTGGTGATTTTATCTCGAATCCGGCTAAAATCTGGGAGATTGCCCCCTCTGTAAGTATCCCTATTTTTTCAGCAGGACGCATTGAGGGAGAGATTAAAACGGCTGAAGCGGAGCATAACCGAACACTCGCAGAATACCAAAAAGCGATTGTCACCGCATTCAACGATGCCGATAATGCCATCGGTCAAAATGTCAAAGCCAAAGAGCAGCTTCGCGTTCAAGTCAAACGTACTGAAGCGATTGCAAAAGCGTTTGAGCAAACAAAACTCCGCTACAAGGCAGGGGTAATAACCTACAGCGATATGCTGCAAGTACAGCAACAATGGCTGCAAGCATCGCAAGGCGCTCAAATCGCTAAACAAAATGCTCTTACCGCAAATGTCAATCTCTATAAAGCGTTTGGGGGAGGATGGGAGTCATCGGTTAGCGATCTCCCTGAATTAAGTTTGCTTCCCTCAGGACGTTAGATAAGAGCAACCGCATCAATTTCAACCAATGCATTCTTCGGAAGTGTTTGAACCGCAACGGTTGAACGGGCGGGCTTATGCTCTCCAAAGGCTTGCCCATACAGCTCATTTACCGCACCAAAGTCATCCATATTATCCAAAAATATCGTTGTCTTCACGACTTTATCCAGCGAACTTCCTGCCGCTTCTAAGACGGCTTTGAGATTGGCTAACACTTGCGCGCACTGTTCTCTCACATCGCCTGTGACCATTTCACCCGATGGCATAAGGGCGATTTGACCGGAGGTAAACACCATTCCATTGGCAATCATAGCCTGTGAGTAAGGGCCAATAGCGGCAGGAGCGTTGGGAGTTTGTACAATTTTCATCATAAATAAACCTTTATTTTTTATATTTTCGAAGGGCATCGTCGAGAATGGAGTTGTAATCCTCAGCGCCCCAGTATCCTGGGATCGAATAAAGTACCTTGCCATTACGGGGATCAATAAAATAGCTCATTGGAACCATCTTCGCATTCAAATTTTTAGGGTAAATGCTTTTATCTTTTGTCACATTAACTGCTTGAAAAGTTGTATTGATACGCGCTGCGACTTCATCATCTTCTAAGGTTGTTGATTCAAGTTTTCTACACCATCGGCACTGTTCGCTCGTGATCAGAACCATAAGCGGCTTCCCCTCTTTTTTTGCTTTCAAAAGAGCTTGATCATACGAGCTGTTCCATGTAATATCTGCACCAAAGAGACCAATCGTGAGTAAACATATCAAGAAGAATTTTTTCATTGAATCCCTTTAAAAAACACTATTTTATCAAAATCGCTTTATTAATGTACTGAAAACTTTAGTCAAGTCTTGAACTTCAGCAATAGAGGTACGCTCATTGGGGGCATGTATTGTGTCATTTTTAACTCCGAACTCGATGACGTCGATTCCATACGCCGCAATAAAACGGGCATCCGACGTTCCCCCTGCCGTAGAGTGCTTGGGAGAAATAGAGCATATCTCATAGACAGAGTCACATAGAATCTGTACAATCCTTGTGTTCGCATCGGTCACAAACGGCACAGCGCTCTGATCTAAAACCAATGTATAATCAAGCCCTGTACAATGGTGTGCAATAAATGCTTCAATGCTCTCCACACTCGTTGCCGTCGAATTTCGGACATTAAACATCATTTTTAGTTTTCCTGGAGAAACATTCGTCGTCTCGATCCCTGCGCGAATATCGGTGATTACCAGCTGAGAGGGGGCAAAATAGCGATCTCCACCATCCAAGAACGCCCCCGCAATGTTCGGTAAAACCGATGCCATTTGATGGATAGGGTTAATCGCTTTTTCAGGATATGCCGCATGCCCTTGTTTCCCGAGCACTTCGAGAATGCCATTGATCGAGCCGCGTCTTCCCACTTTTATTGCATCCCCGAAAGTATTCTCGCATGTCGGCTCTGCCACGACAACAGCATCGGGGAGGAGATCATGTTCTTTGAGATATTTCAACACTTCAACCGTTCCAAACTTCGCAGCCCCCTCTTCATCCGATGTCAACAATAGCGAAAGCGTCCCCTTGAAATTTTCAGCTTCCCGCAGTGCTTGGGTAAATGCGCTCACACCGCTTTTCATATCCTGTGCACCGCGACCGTAAATATATCCATCCTTTACCGTTGCTACGAATGGATCGGTATTCCACCCTTCTCCTGCGGGAACGACATCAACATGCCCCGCAAAACACAGATGTTCCCCCTCTCCGAAACATCGATACGCAAAAAGATTTTTCACCCCTTCTTTATCAACACGGATGGCGGTAAATCCTTCCAGATAGTCTGCAATAAAATCAAGCAATCCTCCATCCTCGGGAGTTTGACTTTTTGACCCGATCATTTTTTTAAAAAGTTCTAGTACGTCCAAATTTATATCCTCTATTGCTTTACTTTTAAGAAAAACCATTATTATAATCCGCAACCTATTGATTTCGCCTTTTAATACACTTTTGTTTTTATAAATCATTTGATACAATATAGATAATAAATTTAAATTTAATAACAGGATGTATTAACTATGAAACACCCTATTCCAGTTGACACAGAAGTTTTTTTTGATGGGCGCAGTCTCATTTCCGAAACGGATACGAAAGGGAACATTACTTTTATAAACCGTAAATTCACCGAGATGACCCTCTATACAAAAGAAGAAGCCCTTGGTCAACCCCATAATATTCTCCGTCATCCCGATATGCCAAAAGCAGCGTTTGCCGGGATGTGGGACATTATTCAAGCAGGAAAAACATGGGAAGGATACGTCAAAAACCTTCGAAAAGATGGAAAATATTATTGGGTTGTCGTCAATATTGTCCCAAAACTTGATGCGGAGGGGGGAGTAATCGGATACATTGCATCCCGTAAAATGCCGGATCGAACTCGTCTTCCAACGGTTATCAATCAATACAAAAAAATGATTGAAGATGAGAATAACGCTTAAGACGTAAGAAGGTTTGAAATCTCATTCATCGCTACAAAAAGCTCTTCTTTCGTCTCAAATCGAAGTTCTATCCGATTAAGGGGAACTTCACCTACTGCATCAAAATCACAGATCAATACATACGATTCGAGGGTTATTTGATCTTTTTTCATATCTGCCCACTCCAACGAAACCGATGCACTCTCTCCCCCGGCACTAATCAGCGCGGCCGGATAGAGCCGTGTTACTTTGGATAAATCAATTTCATAACCTTTAGTAGAATATATCATCTGCTAACTCCCAATCTCATTTAAATCATAATGTGTACGAATCCAACGATAATAAAATCCGGCTACAATAAATGCACTCCCCAATACACCGGCAATCATCCCCAATGAGACGTGCTGATGAACTAAAAATCCGATGAGAAGAGAAACCATCCCCCCTGTCGCCAAAAAAATCATATCGTTATAGGCAACAATTCTCCCATAATAATCGTAATGTGTATGCTGTTGCAAGAGGGTGTACGTATACGACCACAACGTTGTCGTCACAAAACCGACCAAAACAGATGCCATTAAGGAGAGAAAAAAGTGTTCCATCACCGCACCCCACAAGCCTATCGCAACTGCCTCCGCAATCAAAAGTATCTCAAGTCGTCGTAAATTGACCCACTCTCCTAAAAAGAGCGGTCCTATCGCTAAGCCTACCGCTCTTGATGCATGTACCAGCCCGATACCCAATGAGACAGCAACAATATCCAGATAATATTTCTCTACGCTCAACACAACCAACGCATCAAACGCCGTAAAACCGACTACTGCATGAAAAATCATAAGATGCAGTACGATTCGCTCACGTTTGATGTAGCGAAACGCATCTCCCATCATTGTCAAAAAACGCTCCGTATTTCGTTCTATCACAACGTCAATTTTAAGGGTACTTACCAATGCCAAAACAATTAAAAAAAGAAATGCGTCCAGTAAAAATGCGGACGTTGTCCCAATATAGTAAACCACCAAACCGCCAAGCGCCATTCCTATCGTATACGAAACAGACCAGATAATAGAGTGTATCTCATTGGCATATTGCAATGCTTTACCTTCTAAAAATTTGGGCAATAACGACATTTCAACGGTAAATTGAAAACTTGCCGCTCCCATTCGGATAAACACCAAAAGGTACAGCCATATTAACATGGAAATATCATCCACAGAAATCAGAGAGAGGGTACAAAGAATCTCTGTCAATGCCAAAATAATCATGAGCTTTTTGGGCGAAAGCCGATCAATAATAACACCGCTAAGAGGTGCTTGTAAAACACCCGCAAAAAAATGTAGAGCCGCCACAAAAGCAATAATAGAAGCATCTGCTTTCATTTGAATGAGCAAAGTATAGATAGCGACATTGCTAAACCACGCACCAAAATAGGCAATAAGCTGGATGATTGAAAGTTGCCTCAGCAACGGTTCATGACATAAAAGAGTCCAATAGCGTTTCATGAGCGTGATACTACCACAGCAAAACCCATCCGAAATTAAAGTTTTTATTTTTTAGGGCGATTTAGTACCTAACGAAAATACTTCATTAAAATTGGGGGAGGGTTATTATGGAAATTCTACAAACGACTGCAAAAATGCAGCAGTCGCAAATAAGTAGTCCAAAAGTAGCGCAAACAGCGTCATCACAAAGTGTTCAGGCACTTCAAAAAGCACAAATACATCAAGAAAAGCTCGCTCAACAAGAGAGCAGTGCTAAAACAGAGAAAATAGGTTCTCAAGAACAAATGGATAAGCTGATAGAACAGCTTAATCGTTCGTTAGATCCTTTTAATACCTCTCTCCGCTTCGGATTTGACAATTCATCGGAAGATTTTTACGTATCCGTAATCGAAACCCAAAGCAACCGTATTTTAAGACGCTTTCCACAAGAGCAAGCCGAACAATTATTACCAAAAATGCAAGAAGTAACGGGATTACTTTTTGATCATAGAGGATAAACAATACTGCTCCAAGAGAATATGATTCAAAATTTTAGGAGTTAATTTATGTACAACAACAATCTTGCTTATAATACGTATACACAAAATAATGTCGGAGTCGAATCTCCTGAAAAACTAATACAGATGATGTATGAGGGTATTTTACGTTTTAACATGCAAGCCAACCGCTCCATCAAAGAAAAAGATATTGAGCGACGTAATTACTGGATCAACCGTTCTAGCGCCGTAATTATTGAACTCATTGCTATCCTCGATTACAGCCAAGGAGTCGTAGCCCACTATTTAGCAGGACTGTATCAGCGCCAGCTAATTCTCCTTCTTGAAGCCAACATCGCCAACAGTTCTGAAAAACTTGATGAAGTCAATCAAGTTATGAAAGGACTTCTCGAAGCATGGAGAGAGAGCATCAATGTGGCTGAAAAACTTTAAAACAGCAATTATCTTAAAAGAGTTTACTACTATGGATATTTTAATTGAGCAAATGCCGCAAATGGACTCTTTAGCACAAATGGAAGAGGCAACCTATCTTCTCCATCATGCCAAAGCTCTCCTAGAGAGAGAACAAATTACGACACGGCACTCACTGCAACAACTTAAAAAGTCCATTGATTTTCTAAAAGCTACCGAAAACAGTGCTACTCCTACCATCAATATTAAACTTTAACCTCATACTCATACTTTTTTTGCTAAAATTATTTTATTTACCCCACGGTACGGTCGTGGAAAATATACAGTGTAAGGATAGTTATGAAAAAAGAGGTTAAAAAAGTAGTACTTGCCTATTCCGGCGGACTTGATACTAGTGTTATTCTTAAATGGCTTCAAGATGAATACAAGTGTGAAGTTGTCACATTTACTGCCGACATTGGTCAAGGCGAAGAAGTAGAGCCTGCCCGAGCAAAAGCAATTAGCTTAGGGATCAAACCTGAAAATATTTATATAGAAGATCTCCGTGAAGAATTCGTTCGCGATTATGTATTCCCGATGTTCCGTGCCAATGCGATTTATGAAGGTGAATATTTGCTAGGAACCTCTATCGCTCGACCTTTGATTGCTAAACGACAATCTGAAATTGCCCGCATTACGGGCGCTGATGCAGTAAGTCACGGTGCAACGGGAAAAGGAAATGACCAAGTTCGTTTCGAAATGGGTTATTTGGGGCAAAACAGCGCCCTCACCATCATTGCTCCATGGCGTGAATGGGATCTTAATTCCCGCGAAAAACTTCTTGCCTATGCAGCGGAACATGGTATTAAAATTGAAATGAGCGGAAAAAAATCACCCTACTCTATGGATGCAAACCTCTTGCATATATCCTACGAAGGAGGCATCTTAGAAGATCCTGCTGTCGAGCCTGAAGAGAGTATGTGGCGTTGGACAGTATCACCTCAAGATGCACCTAATGAAGCAGAATACATCGAAATCGGCTACGAAAAGGGAGATCCTATCACCCTAAACGGCAAAGCCCTCTCTCCGGCAAATATGCTCGAGCAGCTCAATCTTATCGCGGGACGTCACGGTATCGGTCGTGCCGATATTGTCGAAAATCGCTTTGTTGGGATGAAAAGCCGTGGATGCTATGAAACACCAGGTGGAACGGTGATGCTCAAGGCACACCGAGCCATCGAATCATTAACATTAGATCGTGAAGAAGCACATCTCAAAGATGAGTTGATGCCACGCTATGCAAAACTTATCTACAATGGATTTTGGTTTGCTCCTGAGCGAGAAATGCTACAAGCGGCCATCGATAAAACCCAACAAAATGTTCGCGGGAGTGTCCGTTTGAAACTTTACAAAGGAAATATAATGGTTGTCGGACGCAGTTCTGACCTCTCCTTGTTCAACCCCGAGTATTGTACCTTTGAAGAAGATTCCGTCTATGATCAAAAAGATGCCGGCGGATTTATCAAACTTAACGCATTGCGTTTTATCATTGCCGGTAAAGCACGAAAAAATAAATAATTTTTTAAGGAATATAGTATGAGCCAAACCATTACGAAAATTGATCCGGAATCTCCGGAATTCAAAACAGAGCTAGAAAAAACAATTAGATTTACCGATAAAGTATGTGCACAATTCGGCTTTGCTTACAATCCTGATGCAGAAATAAATCAAGGGATTCAGTTTGGGCTAACACGCAACAAGCTTATGCACGGAAAACGGTATTGTCCCTGTTTCTTTATCACCGGGAACAAAGAAGAGGATCGTATTTGTCCGTGTAAGCCAGCATTAGAACACGAAATTCCTGAAGATGGTGTTTGCCATTGTCAAATTTTCTGTACTCCGGAATACGCAGCCGCACAAGGGAAATCAGAAGAGATCGAAGCGGTTACGCATCAACATTCACGTGGGCTTACTACCGAAGAGTGCGAATTTTTACTCCAAAAAAGAAACATTGATTCAGATGAGCTTTCTGCACTCTTTGAAGCACGAGAGTTAGGAATGGTAACCTTTAAACTGGTTGACGTACGTGAATGGATGGAATGGAAATCAGGGCGTATCGAAGGTGTTGATGCGCTTGTTCCTACAAGCAGCTTTTTCCAGACTCTTAACGAAGTTGATCTACAAAACAACGAAAATATCATTGTTTATTGTCATGTAGGGAGCCGAAGCGCTCATTGCCAACGTATTCTTACCGATATGGGCTTCACAAAAGTCTCCAATCTCGCTCACGGTATTGTTGCCTATAACGGCAAAATTATTCGCGGATAATTCAAGGAAAAAGATGAAAGTATTATTGACCAAAGACGTTAAAGGGGTCGGTAAAGCCGGCGAAATCAAAGAGGTAGCAGATGGCTACGGTAAAAATTTTCTCATCGGCAAAGGGCTGGCACTTCTTGCTACCCATGAAGTGATGAAAAAATACGAATCGGATCAACGTAAAAAAGTGGCCAATGAAGCTGCAGAAATCGAACGCTTGAGTACCATTAAATCCAAGCTGTCAGAAATCAAAGTGATCATTCGTAAAAAACTAGGGGAGACAGGAAATCTTTTTGGATCGGTTACCAAAGATGAAATAGCGCATGCTCTTTTGGATCAGCACGGTATAGAAATTGACAAAAAAGAACTCGATGCAAAACAAGGGATCAAAACGGTTGGATTGCACGATTTGGATCTTAAGCTAGGTCACGGAATTCACGCAACACTGCACGTAGAAATTCAAGGACTTTCGTGAGCAAAGCTGGATTTGTCGCTCTGATAGGGCGACCAAACGCGGGAAAAAGCACCATGATGAATTGGATACTCGGCGAAAAAATTGCCCTTGTAAGCCAAAAAGCCAATGCTACACGCAAACGTTCTAATGCTATTGTCATGCATCACGATGATCAAATTATCTTCGTAGACACTCCCGGTCTTCATCACGCTGAAAAACTTCTCAACCAGTACATGCTCGAAGAGGCACTCAAAGCCATTGGGGATTGTGACATAGTCGTCTATCTCGCTCCAGCATCGGACAAAACAGTCCATTACGAAAAATTTTTGGAACTTAATCACCAAAAACGGAAGCACATTATCGTTCTCAGTAAAATCGATCAAATTTCACAAGGTGAGTTACTCAAAAAGATTGGTGAGTACAATCAATACAGTGATCAATTCATAGCGCTTATTCCGATGTCTGTAACAAAAAATATCGGAAAAAATGATTTGCTCGATACTATTGTGAAACACCTAGACGAGTCCCCATATCTGTATGACCCCGAAAATATCACCACAGAAATGATTCGCACTATCTACAAAGAGTTCATTCGAGAAGCCATTTTTGATAATATCAGCGATGAAATTCCCTATGAATCCGATGTTTTGATTGACAAAATTGATGAAGATTCTCCTACTGAACACATCCGTGCTACCATTATTGTTGAAAAAGAGTCTCAAAAAGGGATCATCATCGGTAAAGGGGGCGCTGCCATCAAGCGTATCGGCAAGAATGCTCGTGAAAAAATCGAACGCCTTGCATCCAAGCCTGTTTATCTTGAACTTTTTGTCTCCGTTAAAAAAGGGTGGACAACCGATAAAAAATTTTTAAGTGACTTAGGATACGAATAGTAAAGAAAACTCTCATTAACAATCATATTCCTCTAAAAGAGGGGTATTAAAGAAATTATTTAAGTTTCATTTCGTTACAATCCAACAACTATCACTTTTATTACAAAAATTTTTGTAACTGCCGATTTTAAGTTACAATTTAATAGGACACACGAGATGAGCAAACAAACAACGTTTTCCACCACCATATCGGCCAATCCTTATCGGAAAGACTTTTATATAGGGGCATTTAATAGCATCTCGAGTATTGCTTCTCCCTCCTTTTCCAAAGAGCAGTATGCTATCTCTTTTTTAAATACAAAGGGTTTTATTTCTGCCCTTATAGGTATCAGTAAAAATGTTCCTGACGATGATATTCATGATGCATTGGAGAATAAAGTCTATGAAGAGCTAGCTCTTGATATGGCTGTTGAATATAATATTCAATACATAGAAGCCACCAATCGGATGAATGAAAGTGAAAGGTTCTTTCATGTTTTTGTAGTTGATCCCCTTACTTTGGAGCAAGAATTTGCACCCATTATCGAATCAATCAAATACATCGATCAAATCATTCCTGTTCCCCTGCTGCTCAAATCACTTTACGTTAAAGAAATCATCAATTCACACAATGCTCACGGATTTATTTATTTTCAAGAAAATGATGCATTCTTTACTGTGTACAATGAGCAAGAGTTTGTTTATACAAAATCGCTAAAGTATTCACTCAAACAAATGCATGAACGCTTTTGCGAACTGCTGGGTGAACCGATTGATTTGATCAGTTTTGAAAATATTCTTACAACCCAAGGGCTCAATGCCAGCAATCCTGAATATCAAAAAAATCTTCTCAAACTTTTTGGAGAAATTTTTCTTCACGTTAATGATGTTATCACCTATGCGAAGCGTGCTTTTGAAATTAAGCAGTTTGAAACAATCTATATCGGTACTGCAGTAGGGAGCATTGACGGGTTGGATGAATACGCTCAAACCTATTTAGGACTTAAAACACTCCCTTTTGATTTTAATTATGGATTTACAACAGCTGAAGGCAATATTGATCAAATTCATCAACTGATGCACTTATACACAAGACTCGAATCCGATGAGCGTTACGAGTGTAACTTTACACTCTTTCACAGACCTCCTCCGTTTGCGAAACGTGACAGTGGAAAGTTGATTCTTGTCACTGCTGCGGCATTAGCGACAGCACTTCTCTATCCAGGGACGTATTGGGGACTCTCCTACGTTGAGGAGTTTCATTACGCGCTTATGAAGCAAGAATACGAACACGTTCATATCGAAAAAATGACGCGTGAAGCGACGGTTAATCTAAAATTAGCCAATAAGAATGCCGCTCAGGCCCTATTAGATGAGCAAAAAACTGACTATAAACAAAAACAAGATACGCTCATTCAAGTTCATGATAAAAAAGTAAATTATCCAATGAAAGCAAAAATTGCAGCCGATTTTACCCGTAGCTTTAACCAATATCGCGTTAAGCTTAAATCTCTTGGGTACAGTGAAGAGGAAAATACGTCAACAAAAACGTTTAGTTTCATGCTGACAGCACCAAAAACTCAAGATATCACTGCATTGCTAAAACATTTAACAGCTACAAAACAAGATCAGTATGATTTTGATTTGCAATTGATTTCATATGATAGTAACAGTTCGACGTATCTCAGTGAGCTCAAGGCGGTACTTAAATGAAATTTAATGTAGAAAATTATCTCTATGCACTGGATCAATCCCTTGCGCTAAAAAGTGACCGAGACAAAAATATGTTATTTGTCATGATATTCGCAGGCTTATTTGCCTTTTCTTATCTTCTTTTCTGGGACAGTTCTGAAGCTGATTTCAAAGCTGCTCACGAAAAAGCACTTGTCATGGAAACAGATCTCAATAATGACAAACACTACTTGGAAGTTAATCCGCCTGAGCGCATTACACAAATAGAAGAAGAGACCAAAGCCATTGAGCTAGAACATCAGCACTTTATTGAATACAACACGTATATCAAAGATCAATTGGAACAAGTTTCATCACTATATTATGATGAAAAGGTATGGGGGGGATATTTGGATTCTATTTCTAAATATGCGCGTGCTTATAGTGTTAAGTTGTCTCAATTTGGAAACACCCTTACAACGGACAACAGCTCTTTTGGACATGTCCTTGATATTACTATTTCAGCAGAGGCTCCTTATAAAAATACTTTAAAATTCATCAATGCTCTGGAACAGAGTTATCTAGTGGTGGATCTTCATGATATTAATATGACAGGAGAAACCAAGCTCCACAGTGATCTCAATATTTCAGTATGGGGGATTGTACGACAATGAAAACACTTGCACTCACATCCATTATTTTCTCTGTAGCGCTTCAGGCTGCCAATAGTATCAATGCACCTATGGCACTCCCTGTTTCAGACAATGTTACGGTGCTCCAATCAAAAAGCGATAAAGAGCTTGCGTGGGTAGATGAACAGATCCAAGCAATTCTACCGGCGCGCGTAGGTGTATCCGATGGCTTTATCAATTCACTGATTGACCCTATCAAATATACACATCCAGTACGTCTTCCAAGTACTCTAGGTGCTCCTGCAATGCAGCTTTTGGCTCCTCCGAAGCTAAGAAGTTTACCTGCAATGGCTAGTATTCCAAAAATTGTAGAAGAGCCCTTACACCTGCAAGCATTGATGAACAAATCGGCACTTGTTAATGGAAAATGGTACAAACTTAATGATTCTATACGAAACTATACCGTAGCAGAGATAAAACCCTCTTCAATTTTATTGACTGGAAAAAAAGGGCAACCTTTGATTTTATTCCTCAATAAAACGAATACCAATATTAAAATAAATACAAAATAGGAAAGCAACATGAGATCAGTATTTAACACCAATACACGCGCACTTTTACTATCGGTAACTACAGCGGCTTTACTTACAACATCGATCCATGCGGATTGCACCTATGAATTGTTCAATATTTCATCCATCAAAGGGACGACCGTTGGTGAGTTCGTTGATCAAATAAGCGATGAATGCGGTATGAGCGTCATCGTAGCAGACTCAGAAGCAGAAAATATCCTCAAAAAACAGATGAACAAGACCTATTTAAAAAATCTGACTATCAATGAAGTGTTGGACTTGATTATCAAAGAAAACGATTTGCAATATACCTTGCAAAATAATGTTTTGAAAATTTCTTATCTTACTACTAAAACATATAATATTGATTATATTATCTCTGAACGTAAAGGGGTAGGCAATACCAATGTTCGATTAAGCTCCAACACAGGACCCACACCTGGAGCAACAACAGTTGCAGCACCAGTGACAACAGCAACAACGGTAGCAGGAGCAGCGAAAACAGGGAGTGAATCGGGGACAAATATCAGCACAATTGATGAAGTAAAATTTTGGGAAAGCTTAGAGCAAGAAGTAAGAAGCGTTTTAAGCCGTCCAGAGGATCAATACAAGCAAGGGAAAGCTATACCCGTTTTGGATTCAAAAGAAACATCGACAGATGAAGAAGATCGACATAATATTTTTATCAATAAAAATGCCGGATTGATCACTGTTACCGGCACCGGTAGACAGATAAAACGACTTGATACGTACATCGATGATCTCGAGAAAAAAATGCAGACGCAGGTCATGATCGACGTTAAAATGTACAGTGTTGTCTTTAATGATGGATCAACGACAGGTATCGACTGGTCACAAATCTATAACCTTCAAAACTTCAATCTTGGATTTAATTCAGCGGATCGAACTAATGTTGCCGGGGGTACATTCGATACGGCATATGAGGGAGATAAAGTTCAAACAGTAACAGTTACAGGGGGAACTGCTGCAGCTCCTACACTAGGGTTAATGGATGTTGCCGGCGTACGAGCACCCGTAGATGCCATGTCAAAACTTTTCACCCTCAGCCACAGTATCAGCATTAACAATCTCCTTATGTTTTTGAAAACACAAGGGGATGTCTACGCGATTTCCAATCCAAAAATCATGACCCTCAACAACCAGCCTGCCCTTATTACTGCTGGAAATGAATTGTTTTATAAAACGATCAACACAAACACTTTAGCAGGGGGAACAACAGGGACGCAAGCTACGACTGAAGTTATTAGCTCTGTATTTGCGGGCGTATTATTAGATATTACACCTGAGATATCAAAAGATGGTAGTATTACTTTACGTATTAATCCCTCTGTATCCGACACATTAGGTACTGTGAATGTAGACAATAGTAAGCGCACCATGCCACCCGATTTGAGTCGCCGTCAATTATCATCCGTCGTATCCGTACAAGATGGTAGTCGTATTGTTCTCGGGGGTCTTATCAACCGAAAATCAACCAATAATGTAACAAAAGTTCCATTACTTGGGGATATTCCTGTTTTAGGCTACTTGTTTAAACAAGAAGGAATCAGTGAAAAAGTAGAAGAGCTTGTCATTATCATTGAGCCGCATATCGTTAAAAAAGATGGTTCCAATGTGGGTCTTTCGGATTTGGGATACAGTCGTTTAGCTCCGGCAATGCAAAAAGATCAGCTTCAACAATCACAGCAAGCAAAAGCAGATGTCGAAAACATCAAAGTGCTCAAAGAGGATACGAAGTAACGAATGGAAAATTCTCTTTTTTCAAAGCCGCGTGATCTTTTTTTGGATATCGTTAATCCTCGTGATTATGTCCAGATTGATAGCGTGTCGCATATGTATCAAAATCTAAAAACATCGGTACAAAAACCGCTTAAAATGATTTTGCTGTATGGAAAACCGGGAACAGGAAAGAGTATGTTGCTTCATAAACTGCACCACGATCTCTCCAAACACCAAAAAGTTTTTATGATCGATATTCCAATTATCGATGAAGGTGATTTTTTACGCGTATTAGCCCAAAAAATTTACAGTTATGTCAACCGAGAGGCGATTACCCTCACCGATTTTCTTGAACTCGCATCGGCGGTCAATTATACACAGACTCCTATTGTTTTACTTGATGAAGCACAACTTTACAGCCCTATTTTGATGGAAAAAATTCGCCTTATTTCCGATGCCCGCGCGTTGAAATTTGTCATTACACTGCACAAAACGGAAAATGAAGACATTATTGCTAAAGAGCATTTCCAAACACGTATCTGGGAAAGTATCGAACTTAAAAACGCTTCCCCTGAGGAACTCAAAGTTTATATCCAAAAAAAGCTCTTAAAAGCAAACTGTTTTGATGTTGCCAGTATGTTCAATGACAAAAATATTCAGCTTATCAGCAAGTTAACCAGAGGAAACTATCGAGATGCCAATAAGCTCATGTTTTCACTTTTTACTTTATACGCATGGTATGAAGAAAATTATCCTACAAAAATAAAACACAATGCACTTAAAACAAAATGGATAGAGATGGCAGCAATACATACAGGATTAATACATGCTTGATATCCATTCACTTGAGCAAAGATGGCTTAAATATAAAATCAAACGCTCTTTACCTTATCTGCTAACCCTCCTTGGAACTACTATCGTTGTAATTGCTTTTGATCATTTTTTATATAGCGACAAAGTTTCTCCCCCTCTTACCATTAAAAAAGAGATCAGCAGCGTAAAAAAGCAGCCAAAATCAAGTGTTCATGACGAAGGAATGATTCTAGAGCCTTCGATGCAGTTTATAGAGTCTATCACTCTCACTACGCCTGATATAACTGTACCTGATGTTACTGCACCTGCCGCATCCCTACCAGTGATTCCAAAAAAAGCATTGCCCGTACAAAAACAGATTCCATCACCGCTGCCCATTATCAAAAATGTTCAAAATACTCCTCCAGCGCCCCCCATGCCAAAATTAATACTATCCAATCCCGGCAACAAAACAACCTCAATCAAACGGGATTCCGCAACGTTTAATATCCATGAAATCGAAGAGCGTTTTACAAGCAACTCAAATCCCCATCTAGGGCTTTACATTGCCCGTTACCATTACGATAACGGCAACTACAGTGAAGCCTACAATTATGCTCTCAAAACAAATGCAATCAACAACACCATCGACGAGAGTTGGCTGATTTTTACAAAATCATTGATTAAACTAGGACGAACAGAACAGGCCAAAAAGACGCTGCAGCTTTATATTTCCCAATCCAACTCAGAAGAAGCCAAAAACTTATTAAATGGTCTCAGAAAAGAGGGGGAGAAATGAAAGAAATAGCCATAATAGCACTCGGACTCTTGGGACTATTGCACGCTGACACCCCGACCAAAATGGTTCACCTATATCAAAAAGGTGCATTTTTGGAGGCATGCACTATGGGGATGCGCCATTTCAAAGAGATAGAATCCAATGAAGCGCATCTCTCACTATACGCTTTTTCGTGTCTAAAAGCGGACCAGATTGATCAGCTCAACACCCCTATTCTTCTCTTAAGCCAAAGTGCAGAAGCGCGCACAAATGCTTCCTATTTTTCGATGCTTGTACTGCAGAAAAAACTTCTTATGCAAGCTCTCTATGATAACTATTCACTAAAATCACTCAAGCTACCAACCAGTTCGCATCTCCTCTCTAAAGTTTTCACTCTCTACAGCAAAGATTCCCAACCGCAAAACAGTATCAAAGAGTACAGCGATCCCAGCAATCCCAGAACGACCTACAAACTCTACACCACCCAATCCGATGGACGCAAAACGGTTGCGATTGACGAATACTATGATAAAATATTAATCTTACACCATGTATATTAAGAAGGGACGATGATATGGATCGCATTACGTATGATTTATTAGAAAAACGCCATATCACCCAGCAGCAAGTTGATCGACTAACTTCTAGAGGGGTTCAAAACGATACCATTCTAGAAACCCTGACCAGAGTGGGAGCCATTTCACCTAATTTTATTAAACGGTTTATCGTCGAGCAAATTCGGCTTGGGGCATACGAACTCTCTATTATCAAAAATTACCATTTTTTAGATGAAGCTTCTATTTTACACCATCTCGCTGAAGTCCTTGAACTCCCTTATATTGATTTGGATTCTATTGACATGGATTATCGGCTGACTGAGCGAATCCCTACGACACAACTCAAACGCTACAATGCTCTCCCTATTTCACAAGATGATATGTATGTAACGATCGCTTTTTCTGATCCGCTAAACCTTGAAGCACAGGAGTCGCTACAGCGTCTTTTTCCACGTAAATCGCTAAAAATAGCCATTGCCACTGAAAAGCAAATTCAAGCATATCTCTTTAAAATTGAGCTAAAAGACAGCGTAAAAGAGTTAGTAAATAACATTCGTAATGAACTCCGTAATATCGGCACTATCGAAGAGCAGCAAGAAGCATCCTCCATTTTACAACTTATCGACGTTATCCTTAAAGCGTGTATCAAAGGGCGGGCCAGTGATATACATATCGAACCAACAGAAAAAAACTGTGTTGTGCGTGGACGTATTGATGGTAAATTAACAGAGATCTTTATCTTTGACCGTGATATTTATCCACCTCTTGCATCACGTATCAAGCTGTTAGCCAATCTCGATATTGCTGAGCGTCGTAAACCACAAGACGGCCGTTTTTCTGCCATAGTTATGGATGCAGAATTTGATTTTCGTCTCTCAACACTCCCTATCATTTATGGAGAATCGATCGTTATGCGTATTTTGGATAAAACAAAAGCACTCGTAAAACTTGAAGATTCGGGGATGGATTCTGAGAGTTACCAAAAACTTATCAAATCACTACAAACCCCATTTGGTATTATTCTCGTTACGGGGCCTACGGGAAGCGGAAAAACGACAACCTTGTATGGTGCACTGAATGAACTACGAAACGTCGAAGACAAAGTTATTACCGTTGAAGATCCCGTAGAGTATCGGATGAACTTGATACAACAAGTACAAGTCAATCCAAAAGTGGGACTCTCTTTTGCAGATGCGCTGCGCTCCATCCTCCGTCAAGACCCTGATAAAATCATGATCGGGGAGATTCGTGACCATGAAACCCTTGAAATTGCTGTAAAAGCTGCACTGACCGGTCACTTAGTTATCTCAACCCTTCATACCAATGATGCCATTAGCGCCATTCCTCGTATGGTGGATATGGGAATCGAAGCGTATCTGATAAGCGGAGCACTCGTTGCCATCCAAGCACAGCGGTTGGTTCGTAGAATCTGTAAGCATTGTAAAAAAGAGGTCGATATTCCCTCAACGCTCAGAGAAGAGTACAAAGCTTTTATCCCTCAAGAGACCATTTTTTATGAAGGTTATGGATGTAAAGAGTGTAATGGATCGGGCTATATGGGACGTGAAATGATTTGTGAAGTCTTACCTATTACAGAGGAATTATCCAGCTTAATTGCACGCGGCGGCTCAAAAGATGAAATATTTAAACAGGCAAAAGAAGAAGGATTTGTAGGGATGTTTGAAAATGGAATGGCTAAAGCCGTGCATGGGATCACAACCATAGATGAAATATTAAGGGTGGCAAAAGGATGAAATACTTTATCGTAACCGTTCTCAGTAAAGGGAAAAAAAGTGATTATGGATTGTATGCTGAGCACAAAAAAGAGGCTCAATATCTCGCCAAAATAAAATTTTCAGGAATGATTTTAAAAGCCATAGAAACATCTCCTCCACTCGAAGATCAATTTCGAAAATTAAAAGAGAGTTTTTTATCCAATCTCCAAAAACGAAAACTCAAACAAGACTCTTTAATTGCTGCCATACGACAGCTTGCCGTTATGGCAAACGCAGGAATTTCCATCCACGATTCACTACATGAAATTGCAGATGCCACTACCGATAAAACACTTCAATCCGTTCTGGGGACTATGGCCGAAGATATTAATGCCGGGCATAGTCTCTCCAAATCAGCAAGCAAGTTTAGCTATGAACTGGGAACCTTGAGTCTTGCGATGATTGAACTGGGAGAAAAAACAGGAAATATGGCCGAAGCACTTCACAAGCTCGCCGACATGCTCGAAGAGATTCGTCGAAATCTTATCAAATTCAAAAAAGCGATGGCGTATCCTCGTAACGTTATGATTGCTATGGCCGTTGCGTTTACCATTCTTATCTCGTATGTTGTTCCACAATTCAAAACAATATTTGAACAACTCGGCGCAGAACTTCCCATGCCAACTAAAATACTACTGTTTTTAGAACACCTTTTTAATACGTACGGATTGTTTGTTTTGGCAGGTATATTCATCTTTTTCTTTGCTTTCAAATATACACTCAACCATAATAGAGAATTCCGTTATAAATGGCATCAGTTTCTGCTCAAAGTATATTTGATCAAAAATATTATTATGTTTTCAACTCTCAGTCGCTTTACACTCGTTTTTTCTGAACTTGTACGCGCCGGAATACCTGTAGCCGAGGCACTCGAAACCTCTACGGCTATGATTGACAATCTTCCCCTGCAAGAACGTCTTCTGATTGTCCGCTCAGCGGTTGAAAAAGGGGGCTCGCTCCATTCAGGTCTCAAAGAAACTAATTTATTTGAAAATATGATTATACAAATGATTTCCGCAGGGGAATCGAGCGGGCAACTGGACGCAATGCTGCAAAAAGTAATGGAGTACTATAAGATGCGCTTTGATGCTATCATCGATGGGCTCGCCGAAGCTATTGAACCGATTATGCTCTTTATGATTGCAGGTATGGTTATTTTATTGGCATTGGGTATTTTCTTGCCAATGTGGGACATGGGGAACGCTGTTCAAGGACGACGTTAAAAAATACAGAAGAGGCTTAATCTGCCTCTTTTTTATTCACCAAAGCTGTATACATTTCATCTTTTGGTATCAAACCTGTCTCAAATAAAAATTGAGACGGAACGAAATTTGTTTTTTTGATCTTGTCATATTTTGCATAACTCAAATAAAGCCTGTCCTTTGCACGGGTCACGGCTACATAAAAAAGCCGTCGCTCCTCTTCGATGCTTCCGCTTCTACTCATCAATTTTCGATTTGGAAACCGTCCGTCCATCAAATCAATCACATACACTTCTTTATATTCCAGCCCTTTAGAAGCATGGATGCTAAGCAGATGAACCCCCTCTCCCTGGGTCAAATCTTGCGATCCCAGTATCATTGCATTTAAAAATCGTTCATGCTCTTTATAGGGACGTGAAAGTTCAAAAAGCAAAGTACATTTACGACGTATTCGTTCTTCGGATTCTTGCTTGACTTTCTCATCTATATTACCATTTTCACCCATGGCACGACGACTGGAAAGATGTTCAACAACATGCTTGTAGAGGCTGGAAAGAGCAATTTTTTGTACCACCTCTTTGGGAGTCCTTAGATTACGTAATTGACGGTATAAAAGAAAAATGTCATACAAAAATGTCGCAGAATCTTTCGTGAGCTTGGCATGTTTTAAAATAGGGTTACCCATAAAATTAGGATCGAATCCCTGCTTTGCAAACCGTCCTGCGCTCCCCATCTCGGCAAAATCATCAAACAATCCCAATTGATGATTGAGCTTCCGTTTTTCAAAAGGGCTAGAAATCGATGCATCAGGTGTATAAAGTCCGCGCAAAAACGATCCATTCCCCAATTTTTGTAGGGCGACAAACAGCTCTTTGGCTACGGCACTCCCTAAACCTTTGGCATAATCAAACAGATGGATAAACGCCATCATGTCCGATTCATTGACGAGTAACGTATACATATCCAGCAACGCTTTAATCTCTTTGGAATCAAAAAAACTCGTCCCACCACGCCTGCGACACGCAATCCCCATCTCTCGAAGCGTCGCTTCTATCCCATCGGCAGAGGCGTTGTTGCGAAAAATAACCGCTATTTCATCTCGATCTGTGCGGGATTCACCAATGAGGCCTGCTATACCGTGATATTGATCAAACAGCTCCTCGTAAATCAGCAATGCAGGTGCTTGCGCCTCCCCCGTTCGTGTCACTTCCAATGCTTTGGGATAAATACGTTCATTGTACGCGATCACGGTATTCGCAAGGGAAAGAATAGGGACGGTTGAACGGTAATTTTTATTGAGTGTATACACTTGCGCATCCGGAAAATTGGTACTAAATGACCCGATAATCGAGATATCGGCACCGTTGAAAGCATAAATACTCTGATCATAATCCCCTACACAAAAAAGTGACGGCGGACGCATCGCGTTAATGAGGGTCCCTTGCAGCGCATTGGTGTCTTGATACTCATCGATCAATACCTCTTTGTACCCCAAATCATTTTGAGACGCCATATCCCGCATTTGTAGTAGCAGATCATTAAAATTGACAAAACCATACTCTTTTTTCAGTGCTTCAAACTCATCAATAATATCGGCATAGATCATCGCGTATACAGCATGTTCATCTTGGCGTGTCATGATCCACTCTTCAAAATTTCTATCGATCTCCGTATTTTGATAAAAGGAATAAACGTCATAGAGATAATTGGCGCCATACGCCGGTGTTGCGCAATCGAGATGGGAAAACGTCCGTTTTTCATAGACACTGCGAAAAAGTGTTTTAAGCTCACGAGGTTGTTTTAAAATGACTTTTCCCTCTTTGCGCTTGAGCCATCGGTAACTCACGGCGTGAAATGTCCCCGCATCGACTTTTGAGGCAATTTCATGACCAAAAAAAGCAGCGACACGCTCTACCATCTCCTGAGCTGCTTTATTCGTAAATGTCAGTAATAAAATCTCTTCAGGTTTTACATTTTGAGAAAGAAGATGAGCGATACGCCCAACAATTGTTGACGTTTTACCCGTACCGGCTGAAGCGATAATAAGATTATGTCCATAGGATGCGGTTGCGGCGGTATATTGCTGAGCATTAAGACGTGAAAGTGGCAAGAGTCTCCTTGTAATTAGATGACATTATAATCAAGGAGGTTTGAATTTTGGTATAATTCGCGAATATTTTCTTCTCAAGGCTCATCCATGTCCGCTACCCACTACGATCCTAAAAATATCGAAAAAACCTATTACCCACTCTGGGAAAATCGGGGTTATTTTGAAGTGGATGGTAATCGTGCCATCGTAAAGCCCAATAAGCATTTTTCCATCATGATGCCTCCTCCTAATGTTACCGGACGGCTTCACATCGGGCATGCTCTCACCTTCACTCTCCAAGACATCATTGTCCGCTACAAACGGATGGATGGATACGCTACTCTTTGGCAACCGGGAACCGACCATGCAGGTATTGCGACGCAAAACGTGGTGGAAAAACAGCTTCTTGCAGAGGGGACAACAAAAGAAGAGTTGGGCCGTGAAGGGTTTTTAGAGCGCGTTTGGGCATGGAAAGAAGAGAGTGGCGGAATTATGGTAGGCCAACTTAGAGAGCTCGGCGTTTCCCCGGCATGGAGCCGTGAACGCTTTACTATGGATGAGGGGCTAAAAACTTCCGTTAAAGAGGCATTCGTCCATCTTTACAACCAAAACCTCATTGTTCGCGGTAACTATATGGTTAACTGGTGTACCCACGATGGTGCCCTTAGCGACATCGAAGTCGAACACGAAGAGCATCAAGGAAATTTTTACCATATTCGCTACCCTCTCAGCGATGGCAGCGGTCATATTACGGTCGCTACTACCCGTCCTGAGACCTATTTTGGAGATACCGCCATCATGGTTCATCCCGATGATACCCGATACACACACCTCATCGGACGCAGTGTCATCCTCCCCCTCATCAATCGAGAGATCAAGATCATCGCCGATAGCTATGTTGATATGGAATTTGGAACAGGGGTGGTCAAAGTCACACCGGCACACGACACCAATGACTACGAAGTGGGCAAACGGCACGATTTAGAATTTATCACCGTTTTCGATGAAAAAGGGATACTCAATCATCATGCGGGTGAGTTTGAAGGGCTAGAACGCCTTGCCGCGCGTGAAATCATTGTCAAACGGCTAGAAGCTGCGGGCTTTATCGAAAAAATCGAAGAGCACACTCACCAAGTAGGGCATTGCTATCGCTGTCACAACATCGTTGAACCCTATATTTCCAAACAGTGGTTTGTCCGAAAAGAAGTTGCACGCGGCTCTATCGACAAAACAAACGAAGGACTCACACAGTTTTTTCCATCTCACTGGATCAACAGCTACAACTCATGGATGGGAGAACTTCGTGATTGGTGTATTTCTCGTCAATTGTGGTGGGGCCACCGTATTCCTGTATTTTACTGTAACGATTGCGATCATGAGTGGGCGAGCCTAGAGGAGCACCCTACGTCGTGTCCTCATTGTGCAAGCACAGCATTTACCCAAGATCCTGACGTTCTCGATACGTGGTTTAGCTCGGCGCTCTGGCCCTTTTCAACACTTGGATGGGGAAATGGTGATGTAAGTGCCGATTCGCTGTTTCAGAGTGAAGACATGGCGAAGTTTTACCCCAACACCCTTCTCATTACGGGATTTGACATCCTATTTTTCTGGGTAGCACGGATGATGATGATGGGGGAGAGCTTTACAGGAGAGCTACCGTTTAAACACATCTACCTTCACGCCCTCGTACGTGATGAGAACGGTCAAAAAATGTCGAAATCCAAAGGCAATGTTATCGATCCTCTCGATATGATAGAACAGTATAGCGCCGATGCACTCCGCTTTACCCTCGCAGTTCTCGCCGCTCAAGGGCGTGATATTCGTCTCAGTTCCGATCGCCTAGAGCAAAGCCGTAACTTTACGAACAAACTCTTTAACGCTTCCAAATTTTTGCAAATGAATGTCGAAACGTTTAAAGATTTAGACAGCCAAGAGATCATCACCCCATTGGGACGCTATATGCTCAGTCGTTTTAGACGTGCTACTCTTGAGACGAGAGCATTTATGGACGAATACCGGTTTAACGATGCCGCAACAACACTCTATCGTTTCTTGTGGAATGAGTTTTGTGACTGGGGAATCGAGCTGGGCAAAGCCTCCAAAGAGAGTGTACATGAACTGGGGAGTATTTTCAAAGAGTCAATGAAACTTCTCCACCCGTTTATGCCGTTTATCACCGAATATCTTTATCATGAGCTCTCAGGGACGACATTAGAAAATGGCAATTCGATTATGATTATGTCATACCCTGAAAATGTCACTACAGATGAGGAGATTGAAGCGGAGTTTGCCATTATCATGGACGCTATTATTACCATCCGACGCGCCAAAACACTTGTCGATTGCGGCAACCAAAAAATCCCCCTTGCTTATGTCAAATGCAGTGGAAACCATACGATGATGGAACCTTTTATCGCCCGCTTAGGAAAAGTGGAAACATTACAATTCACGGAGAATAAAATTGATAACGCGATAAGTGACATCGGAGAAAGCGTCGAAGTCTATCTCCCAACGGAAAGTATCGATTTGACCCCTATCATCGATCGGCTGACCAAACAACGTGAAAAGCTACAGAAAGAAGCAGATAAGCTAAATGGTATGCTTACCAATGAACGTTTCGTTGCCAACGCGCCCGAAGCAGTTATCCTCGAAAACCGCAACGGCTTAGCCGATGCACAAGACAAGATCATAAAGATTGATGCGCAGTTGAAATCATTGCTTAAATAATGTCATTCCGTGCCACGACACGGAATCTACAAGTATCAACTAATCCTCTATCCCCTCAATTTCAACAATAAGCTTTACCTCATCACCGACAACCACACCACCCGCTTCAAGTGCTTTACTCCAATTTAATCCAAAATCTTTACGGTTAATTTTACCACTTAGGACAAAACCTGAACGCTTATTTCCATTAGGATCAATCACCTCTCCACCCATTTCCAACTCCATCGCCACTTTTTTTGTCACCCCATGCATAGCAAGATTGCCCGTTACTTTTTTCCCTTTATGAGAGAGCATTTCGAACGTAATTTCAGGATATTTCACCACATCAAAAAAATCGGCGCTTCGTAAGTGATCGTCACGCTTCGCGATTCCTGTATTAATGGTCGCTGTTTTAACGGTACCGCTCAGTGATTTAAGCACCCCTTTTTCCAAATCATATGCTCCGCTAAAACCGCTAAAATTGCCGCTAACAGTACTCACCATCATATGCTTAACTTTGAAACCTACAGTGGAATGAGAGACATCAACACTGTAAGGCGCAGCAACAAGTGATACCGAACCCAGTAATAATCCCGACACAAGCATAGCAATAAAACGATTTTTCATCAGACATCCTTTGAATATAAAAATTTAATCATTGTAGTACGATTTTTGAAATGATTTCTTAACGCGATGTTAATGAAAAAAATATTTAAGCTTTGCTATACTTTTACACTCACCTAAAAGGCTCTGTATGGAACTTTGCGTCGCACTTGATTTACCCACTATGAATGAAAATTTAGCCCTTATCGAAAAGATTAAACCCTATCCGCTCTGGCTAAAAGTAGGACTACGTTCCTACATCCGTGATGGCAAACTTTTTATTGATGAAATCAAAAAAATTAATCCTGATTTTAAAATCTTTCTCGATCTCAAGCTCTACGACATTCCCAATACAATGGCGGATGCTGCTGAGTCTATTATGGGCTTAGGGGTTGATATGTTCAATATCCATGCTTCAGCAGGTCCTAAAGCGATGAGTGAGGTCATGAAACGCCTTGAAAAATATGAAAATCGTCCGCTCGTTCTCGCGGTAACTGCCCTCACCTCTTTTGATAATAATGAATTCACACACGTTTATGGTGAGACAATTGGGCACAAGGCGGATCAATTTGCCAAGGATGCTCATAATGCAGGACTTGATGGAGTAGTATGTAGTGCGCATGAGAGTGCTTCTATCAAATCTATCACAGCAAACACATTCATTACCCTCACTCCAGGAATTCGCCCGTTTGGAGAAGACGCCGGCGATCAAGAGCGTGTCGCCACGATTGAAACAGCAAAAGAAGCAAAAGTTGATTTTATCGTTGTAGGACGACCGATCTACAAATCCAAAGACCCTGCTTTAGTCGTACAAAAAATTATCGACTGCTTATAAGTCTATCCTACACATATAAGCACCTTTTTAAGGTGCTTGTTATCTAAGCCTGACTATAATTACGCCCTCTTCAACATATACGGACGAGTAGGAAAGCGGCTGAATCCACCTCCCTGCTAAGGAGACGTACTGGCAACGGTACCGAGAGTTCGAATCTCTCCTCGTCCGCCACAATCATACATTTTTTAATCATGCGGGAATAGCTCAGTTGGCTAGAGCGTCAGCCTTCCAAGCTGAATGTCGCGAGTTCGAGTCTCGTTTCCCGCTCCATCCTTCAAAACAAACTTACTTCACCAATTTATTCTCGATGACCTCTATCGCCTTCATTCCATCGATTATCTCTATCGTTGCCATGTCCTCTATCGCCTTGATTCCATCGACCATCTCTTCTCTCTTCATGACGTCGTTGTTCTCTTGGGTGTCTATTTTCACGGTAGCGATTGTCAATATTCATATAACCTTCCCCACCTCTTCTGTGCCTGATTACATCATCCACGCTTACTCCGTGATAAGCAGAAAGAAAACGGACATTAACCAATTCGACAATCTCTGCATCCCGTAGACGATGTCTATACCCATAAGCTCTACCATACGGCGGTCCTGCGTACCTATTACTGTTCACGACATACAAGGTACGAGGATCAAGTCCAAGACGGATACTGATATCCCACCAACTTATCCCACGAAGACGTAAATTAGTAATATAGTTCGGGCTTCTGTGACTTTTTTGGGCTAAAAAGTAGACGACACTCATCTCATCACGAGGAATAGAACGCTCAATTATCACTATTTCTCTTTGGGGGACACGATAATAATCACCTACAGAGAGAGAAAATCCATTTATCCCCCTATCTGAACCTGAAATACCAATATCAAACTCTGACGCACTGAGCGATCCACTTAAAGATCCCACTATCAATACCATACTCAATAATTTTTTCATTTGATGCTCCATGACGTTTTTATCATTGTAGCTCTTTTTTTATTATCAACGGTAAACAGTAGGTTTAACCCTTAGGGGTTATTGGCAAAATAATGCTTTACCCCATCAATCATCCCGTCAACCATCCATTTTTGGTACTTTTTATCCGCAATACGCGATGACTCTTCCGGATTACTAATATAACCTGTCTCCAAAAGAATAGCGGGCATTTGAGCGCCCACCAAAACCCAAAACGGCGCTTCTCTTACTCCGTTATCTTTTACATTCGGAAACTGCTTGCGCAAGCTACCCAGCACACTTTTTTGGATATCAATGGCAAGTTTATTGGAGGCAATAATTTTTTCAGAATTCAAAACATTTAAAAAGCTCAGTTTTCCGTACGCTCCCATTTCACTCATATCTTCTTGATTTTCCAACGCAGCAACCCGCATTGCTCTTTCACTTCGACCAGGGGAGAGATAATAGGTCTCGATTCCGTACGCGGCATTCGCATCAGCACCTTTTGGGATAGCGTTTGCGTGTACCGATAAAAACAGATCTGCTGATTTGTCATTCGCAAACTTGGTACGATCTTTGAGTTCTATAAAGGTGTCATTAGAGCGTGTCATATACACTGTATATCCCATCTCACGAAGCTGTTCTGAGAGTTCCAGAGAGACTTGCAATACAATCTCTTTTTCCATATAGCCATTCCCAACGGCTCCGCTGTCTTTACCGCCGTGCCCCGGGTCAATAACGATCACTTTTTTACTTCGATCACGCGGAGTAATGCTAACAAGAGGAGGGAGCGCCGCAATTAACGGTGGTCTTTGGACAACAGGGGGTTGTATAATAGGAGCGGGAGAAGAGGAAATCTCCTCGCTTACAGGCTGTAACGAAAGATCGATGTAAACCGATCTTCCTTTTACTATAGGCTTTATCGTTATTGCATCTGTATGCTCGATCACAACACGTAGCGTTTTTGCATCGTATTGTGCAAAACGTATTTCACGTATACCGCTATGCCCCAAGAGCTTAGGCTGCGAAAGGGTTGCCCCGTCTATATCGACGATATAGCGAAAACGCTGCTTATCTGATTCAATGATTTTTGAAAGGCGAATCTCTTTTTGCTCAATCGGAGAATCAAAAAGCAATTCAATACCCGACTCTTTCCATTGTGCATCCACCAATCGATGATGCTTTAATATAACCTCTTCGGCAGGTAATTTTACCCTATCAAAAGATTTAATCAATTCTGCTATCGACGGGGTAATAAAATTAGAGGGAGACTCTTTGGAGGGGGAAGGAGATGACTTGAGATATTCTTTTGGAAAAACCAGAGGCTTTTGCGGTATTTCCAAAGGTTTTGGGGGAGTATTAGCAGCTACAGATAGAGAAGGAGTGGAAACACTTGCAACTACGATATCCGCTGATGGCAACACTCTCGCTAAATCTGTTTTATATTTAGTCACATCAATCTTGAGAAGCTCGCCCCCTTGGACAATACATTCCAATGAATCACGAGACAAAGAAGAATTTTTAGCTTGTGTAGCCCGTAGATAAATTGTTTTGCACTCATTGTAACCACGAAATTGTTCAATTTCATCATTGCTACTGAGTGATTTTTTGGCAGAATCAAGTCGTAGTTTATCTTCCGAAACTCCCCAAACTAGAGATAAAAAAAGTACCAATAAAAAAAGAATACGTCCAATCATACTAAACTTATTCGCCTTGCGTTAGCTTCTCTATCAACTCTTTGACGGAAATAATTTTATTGATACGGTATCCATTGGTTCCCGAAAAGAAAAGACCAAACTCTAAATTTCCGAAATAAGCATCGCTAAGACGATCTGCAATACAAAAACCAACTACTTTTGCTTCAACGCCACGGTGACACGGAGCAACACAGTTGGAGATACATTTGATGGCTGGACCTGTGCGTGTATCGATAAGAGCGTGCAAATTGGTGCGAACCCCCCGTGCAGGATAGCCAACGGGAGATTTCATCAACGTAATGTCCTCTTCTTTTGCATCGATTAAGACTTGCTTGAAGTTTTCATGCGCATCACACTCAAATGTACCAATAAAACGGGTTCCCATTTGAACCCCTTGAGCACCCAATGCCATCATTTCATCAATGTCATTTTTATCCCAGATACCGCCTGCCGCAATGACAGGGATATTTCCCCAGAGTGCCGCTTCTTCAACAACAGGACGAACCAGATTTTCTAGCTGATACTCATCCATGGCACATTGTTCATACGTAAATCCTTGATGTCCGCCGCTTTTTGGCCCCTCTAAAATAACCGCATCAGGGAGTCGATTATAACGCTTCTGCCATCGTTTGCAAATAATAGAGAGAGCTTTAGGAGATGAAATAATCGGTACCAACGCAACATCCGGATAATCTGCCGTAAATTCAGGCATATTAGTCGGTAATCCAGCGCCGGTGATGATAATATTCGCACCAGCTTCGCACGCATCGGTTACGACGCGGCCATAATCATTAATCGCATACAGTACATTACACGCCAACGGTGCGTCACCGCAAATTTTACGGGCATTTTCGAAAATTGCGACAAGCCCTTTTTTTGAATAAAAATTTTCTACTTCCAGCGGACGGCCTGCTACAAGCTTGTCCGAATAACTCATGTCACCGTAGTTCCCTGTTCCAACCGAGCTAATAACACCTAAACCGCCCTCGAGTGAAACATTACCGGCTAGTCTGTCCCAGCTAATCCCAACACCCATTCCACCCTGCACAATAGGGACTGGAATTGTATATTTTCCAATTTTTAGTGGTTTGAAGCTCATTAAGATACCTTTATTCTGGCAAATTTTCGTTTACCGATTTGCACGACATATTCGCCTGCTTGTAATTGTAACTGATCATCGTTTATTTTATCTTGGTTTATTTTAACAGAGCCTTGCTTAATGTCCCGTCGTGCTTGAGAAGTAGAGGAAACAAGCGCGCTCTCAACAAGCGCTTTTGCAATCCAAAGCGGCCCCTCAAAAGCATATTCATCCATTTCAAGGGGAATTTCACTTTGCGCATGAACACGCTGAAATTCATCTGCTGCGGCATGCGCTTCTGTAGCACTATGAAAACGTGCGGTAATCTCTACTGCCAGCTCTTCTTTGACTTTTTTAGGGTGAAGAGAACCGTTTTCCACTCCCGCTTTTAGAACTTCAATCTGATCCAATGTTTGGGTGCTCAGAAGTTCATAATAACGCCACATAAGCGTATCGCTGATACTCAGAATTTTGCCGTACATTTCACTCGGCATATCGGCAACAGCAATATAATTTCCCAACGATTTTGACATTTTTTGTACGCCGTCAAGTCCTTCTAAAATGGGCATCATAAGGACTGCTTGCTCTTTGCCCACCTCGTAGGCACGTTGCAAATGACGTCCCATTAGAAGATTGAATTTTTGATCTGTACCGCCGATCTCAATATCACTTTTCAAATAGACACTGTCATACCCTTGAAGAAGGGGATACAAAAATTCGCTGATAGAAATAGAAACGCCTGCTTTATATCTCTTCTCAAAATCATCCCGTTCCAACATACGCGCGACATTAAATGTTGTGGTGAGTTCTAGCATTCCTGCCGCACCCAGCGAATTAATCCAATCTGCGTTAAAAACAACCGTTGTTTTTTCAGGATCAAGAATTTTAAAGACTTGGTTTTTATAGCTTTGTGCGTTTTCTTCAATTTGGGACGGTAATAATTTTTTACGCGTTTCACTTTTACCTGTCGGGTCGCCGATTTGCGCCGTAAAATCACCGATCAAAAATTGTATGTGTCCGCCGTACTGCTGAAATGTGGCAAGTTTTTGCAGCAACACGGTATGACCCAAATGCAAATCAGGAGCGGTTGGATCAAATCCTGCCTTAACCGTATAGCTCTCCCCTTTTTCAAAATAGGCTTTTAACAGTACCAAAAGTCGTGCTTCATCAATAATTTCAGCAGTTCCCCGTCTGATTTCCCGTAATGCATCACTAATTTTTTGTTCACTCATTATTTATCCTTGGTTTCGGTACGCATCATCAGTCCGAAAAAATTGTATGATTTTCCCTTTTTTCTCTAGCTTTGAGCGTAGTCGATTTAAATCATTTTCCAATGTTTGAAACTCCATTTCACAGTACTGTGTGTGCTCTGAACGCTCTTTTCCCAGCTCAATACTGTTAATATCTGCCCCCATTTTTGCCATATACGTCAATAAATCCGCTAAAGAGCCTTGAGCATTCGTCATACTAATGATAAGGTGATAGCGATTAAACTGCTGTTGCCTCCATTCTACAAATACCATTTGCTCATGGGCTTCGATCATTGAGTTCGCATGTTTGCACATCTTATGATGAACATGCGCCTTCCCCTCTTGTAAAAATGCTACAATCTCATCCCCGGATTTTGGATGGCAACAATAGTCAAATACGGCATCAGAGACGCTGTGATTGGAAAAAACTTCAATCGAGGCAAAAAGATAAGATTTTAATTTAAGCCGGTCTCGTGTCCAAAATGCACCGAATCGACTATTTGACTTCATCGCCTCCTTGATACGGTTAAGCACCTCTTTGAAAAAATCAAGCTCACGCGGAATACGATACCATTGATCTGAAAGCTCTACTTTTTCCAATACTTCGTGTACTTTATCCGCAGGTAAACGGAGAACGGTTGAAAGAATATTGACGCCGCTATCATGATCTATTGCACGCATACGCTGATTGCAATTAGCACGCATGCTCGATTTTGCTCTCGACGTTTTCACCGTTTCTATCCATGTGCATCGTGTCGTTTTTTTACCATTAGAAGCGGTACTAATTTTGACAATATCGCCGTTGTGCAATTCTGTAAGAAGGCTTGCTTTTTCTTTATTAACCAAACACCCCTCTGCGCTATCCCCTACCTCGGTATGAACCGCGTAAGCAAAATCGAGTGCCACCGCACCACGAGGGAGAGTAAATACCTTTCCTTTCGGTGAAAAAACGCTGATATCTTCACTGTAAAGATCGTTTTTAATCAATTCATAAAATGTTTCGACCGATTCGTTTTGGTATTGTAGATTATGTAGCCAATCGAGATTAATGGGATTATTACCGCCGCTTTTATACTTCCAATGTGCCGCAACCCCTAGTTCTGCTGTTGCGTGCATCTCATACGTACGTATCTGAACTTCAAAAATAGCGCTCTCATCAAATACTGTCGTATGGAGTGTTTGATATCCATTCTCTTTTGGAATCGCAATATAATCTTTAAACCTCGCACTGAGTGGTTGGAAATGCAGATGTACCATCCCAAAAACTTTATAACAATCTATCGGATTTTTCACCAAAATACGAACCGCTAATAAATCGAGAATCTCATCGATCCCAATCCCTTTACGCTGCATTTTCAAATAAATGGAATAATTGTGCTTTACACGACTAAGTATTTCAAAATCTTCCTGACACATACCGCTTGAGAGTAAAATTTGGGTTAGCTTTTCACAAAATGCACTAAGACGTCGATTAATCGAACGGTAGTTTTTTTCCAAATACGCTTCAATAGATTTTTTATCCTCAGCAAAAAGGTACTGAAAACTTAAGTCTTCGAGTAAATTTTTAAGAAAAGAGATACCTAAACGGTGGGCGATGGGAGCATAAACAACCAGCGTCTCTTCCGCAATACGATGCTGTTTGCTAGGGGAAAGGGCATCAAGGGTAAGCATATTATGGAGACGATCGCACAGTTTGACGACCAAGACACGAACATCCTCAATCGAGGCAAGAAGCATTTTACGAAAAGTTAGAGCAGAAACGACGAGTTTTTGATCGGAATTTGATGGGATAAGCTCCGCATCACGAATCATGTCAATTTTGGTAAGCCCCTCAACGAGATGAGCAACATCATCACCGTAATCACGTCTTATCTCATCAATCGTTATAGCGGTATCTTCGACCACATCATGCAACAATGCAGCAATCACCATTGCCTCGTCTGCTGTGAGCTCCGCAACAAGAGACCCCACTAGAATAGGATGGACGATGTAAGGCTCGCCACTTTTACGGCTTTGGCCTACATGCGCATTGGATGCAAAAGTGTAAGCACGCTCAATCGCCCCCGCTGTAGGGATAGACGTACGCAAGCGTGCGAGTGCACTCTCTACATCATTGATTTTTTTGATGGTTTCAATATCGATTTTATTCAACGATGACTCGTTACAAAAAATTAATCGTTATCCACGAAACCTTTGATGGTAATGTGCCCTTCAGCAATCTCCATCAAAGCGACATCGGCAGCTTTAGCTTTTTTCAAATCAACATTAAGTTTTGTTGATGCACCATTTTGAAGTTGTTCTGACCGTTTTGCTACAGCAAGTGCAAGTTGATAACGATCAATATTGGCAGTCTCTAATGCTTTTGCTGTTATTTGTTCAAGTCTCATATTTTTCCTTAATGTTAAAATTTATTGTACGATTGAGCAACTCGATAGGTCGCCTTGAATAATCGTAAGAAGATTACCTGGTGTGGACATATCGCACACGATAATCGGAAGCTTGTTCTCTTTTGCTAACGCAATCGATGTATCATCCATGACTTTAATGTGATCTTGGAGCGCTTGATCATACCCAAGCTTTGGAAGCTTGACAGCATCGGCAAATTTTTTCGGATCTTTGTCATACACGCCATCTACTTTGGTCGCCTTGATAATGACTTCGGCTCCAATTTCAACCGCACGAAGTGTCGCAGCTGTATCGGTCGTAAAGAAAGGGTTGCCCGTACCTGCAGCAAATACAACAACGCGACCCCGCTCCAAGTGACGCATAGCTCGACGAACGATAAACGCCTCAGCGATTTGTTCCATTTTAATAGCACTCTGAACACGGACCAGCATCCCCTCATGCTCACACGCCTCTTGGAGTGCGATGGCATTAATAACGGTTCCAAGCATACCCATATAATCACCTGATGTACGGCGAATAATGCCATCCGCCGCTGCTGTGACACCACGAATGATATTTCCAGCACCAATCACGATGCCCACTTCGATACCCGCATCAACAAGAGTTTTAATCTCTGTTGCGATAAATTGAAGGATTTTTGTATCGATACCATAACCGTTTTCACCAGCCAAAGCCTCGCCAGAGAACTTTACTAATACACGTTTGTAACCCATACAATCTCCTCATTAGAATTGTTCGCATTATATTTTATTGTCGCTTTAAGGTTGCTTTGATTACACTCTTGTACATTAATTTATGTCCAGGTTAGGAGTAGTTGTTGAATTGGTTGCACTCTCTGAAAGATATGTTATTCCAAAAAAAATCACCCGAAATTATTCACTACGGGCGAAGTATTCATGCCCTTCCAAATCCAAAAGAACATGAACTGTTTGATCTATCATCGACAGCATTCAGAGAGAATAACATCCTGCTGGGTTATCGTTATTTTTTAGAATCCATTCAGCACGCCAACAATCATGATCACCTGATCTTGAACATTAACGATACTTTTATTACCTTCAAACTGTACCAAGGGAGCGCCATACTTCACGGTACCATTACGGCAGAATATTTTACAGTAACCTCGCAAATAGCCAAAGCATCTAAACTTCATGTCGCCATGAAACGGCGATTTTTAGAGCGGAATTTTCAACTTACGTATTGCCGTTTTAGCCAAAAAGAGGATGTCCTAGAGTTGTGTATTAAACTCCACAACACGACCATCACCCCACAAAAAATCTTTTTTCCCCTCCGAGAGCTTGCTCTCAATGCCGATTTTGAAAAAGAGTTTATTGCCAGTGAATTTGAAGAGTCTGCGTTGCTTGAATATGACCATATTCTCCCTATTGACCCCCTTCGTCTTCGCCGTCTTTATGAGACCATGCAAGAGTGGATTCGTACCACCAAATCAAGCTTAATAGGGCTCCTCTCTAACGATAACAAAGGAATGGCCTCCTTTAGCTATCTCGCCCTTTTACTACAAATTGACTACCTGCTCATCCCGCACAAAAAAATGGCGAAAGATATTAACGAAAAAATAAACAACTATTTTTTAGAAGACGAAAAGCTCACTACGGATAAAAACAGTGATCTAGAAAGCTATCTTGAAGAACTTGAATTGATGAGCTTTGAGACATTTAAGACACAGTTTTACACGGCTACCATCACTTTTTCCCCGTTTGATCAAGCGATGCATGATGACATTGCGGACTTCATAGACGAATCTTTAGCAAAAGTGCGCTGGTACAAAAACAACCATGCCAACTATGTTATCACTACCATCTACCGCTACATTGCCCTCTACATTCTCTTCAACTATGGTATACATCCCTCTCTGAGGGCTCTATTGCATTTGCATGTTCACGTCTACACATCAAACTTTTTTGCCGACGAGGGTGCTCTCAAACTCTACGACAGCAGCACCAATATGTTTGAAAAAAAAGCCATCTCCAATACTATTGCATCTGCAATAGAACCGTATCAATATCGCTACAAAAATCTTAAAAATTTTGCCGATCAGCTTAACTATAGCGACCTTGACCATTTCAGCCAAAGCTTCTACCTCCAAATCCAAAATCTCGACTATCAGGAGGAGTAAAGATGAAACAACTTACCCAGAAAACACTTGAAACCTCTATCGAGAGCATTGTGCAGATCATGACACCATACGGGACAGGAAGCGGCTTTATTATAGGGGATCTAATTATTACGAACTCTCATGTCGTTGTTGGACTCAAGGAGGTTATTATTAGCACAAAAACACTGCCAAGAACTATCGGGCATGTTGTTTATGATGACGCAGCGTACGATTTGGCGTTTATCCTCTCTCCGGTTCCTCTGCGTCCCAATCATCCATTAACTCTTTGCAGCGGCTCCATCGGCGATGGGGATACTGTTATTGCTATCGGTCACCCATACGGTCTGAATTACTCAACCACAGAGGGGATTATCTCTAAAGCCATTAGGTTGCAAGGGGAAATAGAATACATACAGTTCGATGCAGCGCTCAATCCCGGAAACAGCGGCGGTCCGCTGATTAATGAATCCGGTGAAGTGATCGGTGTTAATACGTTTATTATACAAGATTCTAATAATCTCGGCTTTGCCCTCCCCTATTATCTTCTCCAAGAAGCGTTGGAAAACTTTTTAGCACTGCATACCCTCGATATACTCCGTTGCGTATCATGTAAAAATCTTATCGTAGAGTCTGCTATACACAATGATTATTGCCCAAAATGCGGCATCAAACTCGATGTTGCCAAACACAGACGTGAAGGGTATAAACCCTCGGGCGCTGTGGCATTGATCGAAAAAATACTGGATAAACTGGGAATTAATGTCACTCTCTCACGACGAAGTCAGCGAAGCTGGAGATTTGAAGCAGGCGCAACCCGTATTAACATCAACTATTATGATAACGGTGTGGTGATAGCCGATGCGGCATTGTGTCGTATCCCCGCAGAAAAAATTGATGCACTGTATGATTTTTTATTGCATGAAAATGGAATTTTAGACGATCTTCAGCTCTCCATCGATGAGAACAGTGTCTATTTTTCCTACATCACCATCGACACCTCTCTGACCCAAGAAGACGGAGAGCGTGCCCTAAAAGCTCTGTACACTCTCACTCCTGCATACCAAAAAAATCTGATAGAAAATTTCAATGCACCTGAGCCGAAGTTTGATGAGTTTGAATAAGCCCTGAGACTTCCTCTTTTTGTGGGAAATCGGCTCCCATGCTGATGATAAAAGAAGAAGCTTCTTGGAGCGTTAGGGATGTTTTTTTGATCCGTACTTCATCCACAAGGACCGTATAGCCGCTCGTAGGATTCGGGGAGGTCGGGATAAATAAGACACAAATATTTTCATGACGATTGAGCAGGTACGCCGGTACCCATAGCCCCTCTTTTGGATATTCGACCAAAACTACCTCTTTTTTCGTCCCGTCTTCTCCTCCTGAAAGCATTGCAGCAAGTTTTTTTGAAACGGAATAGACAGAGCGTATAGCAGGGATTTTTTCAAACGTACTGTCAATCATTGAGACAAAAATAGAACGTCCGTATTTCTCTATCGAAAAACCAAGCAATGTAAAAACTCCAATTACCCCCACCATAAGAGTCATCGTTATCCCAAAGGAGTTGGTATAATCATGGACAGAAAAATACGCACTGACACCCAAATTTTTCAAATAATTGACAACGGTCAACACTAAAATAAGAGGGAACAATGACAATGCTCCGACAAAAATATACCGAAATAACAGTTTGGCTCTTAAGCCCATAAACGTCCTTTTATGACAAATTGTCATATTATAGAATACTTTTTGAAACACTTTACTACAATAAGATATTTTTACAGGAGAAACTATGCAACCTTTTAATGATTTTACCCTCAATTTAGAGACTTTTCTTGATGATTTAAACACCCTTATCGAAAAAAACCACAAAACCATTGCCGCTTTACTCGGTATTCACGACAAAACCTACGCCAATTTCGTCCGTCCGTTTGATTTTATGGAAGAGGAGATGGAGCTTTTATTTACCCCGCTTTCGCATATCAATGCCGTCAATAATTCCGAACTCTCCCAAAAGGTGTATGCAGATGCCCTCCCGATTCTGACCGATTACTCGACCTTTGTGGGGCAAAATCTTGCTATTTATGATGCCTTCAAAGTAATAAAAGCTAACGAATACGACGACATAAATATCGAACAGCGCCGTATCCTAGATCTCAATATTCTCCATTTTGAACTGGCAGGGGCGCATTTGGATGATGCTTCCAAGAAACGGCTTGCCGAAATTAATTTACGCAAAAGCACCCTTACCAACGACTTTTCCCAAAATGTTTTGGATGCCACCAATGCGTATGAAAAAATCATTACCGACGAATCCGATGTCGAGGGGATCAGCGAAAATGATCTTGAAGATGCAAGGTTCGAAGAAGATGGGGTGACTAAATACCGATTTACTCTCCAAATGCCCTCTTACATCGCCTATATGACCTACGGAAAAAATCGATCTATCCGAGAAGAATTGTATCGCGCATACGTCACGCGCGCCCCTCAAAATGCCCAAATCATCGACGAACTGATGTCTCTTCGTCAAGAGATGGCACATCTACTCGGATTTGAAAGCTACAGTGCGTATTCACTGGCTTCCAAAATGGCTCCCGATACCCAAACCGTTTTAAAATTTTTGAACGATTTAGCCCTCACCACACGCGCCCAAGCGGAGAAAGAAATTTCGGAGTTACGCGCGGTTGCAGGAGATATTGACCTCCAAAGCTATGACACAGCCTATTACGGTGAAATCCTCAAAAAAGCACAATACGACATTGATGAAGAGGAGTACAGAGTTTATTTTGAGCAAAATTCCGTACTCAACGGAATGTTCGATTTTTTACACAAAATGTTTGATATACGCTTCGAAAAAATAGAGGACTCTTTATGGGATGAAAAAGCAAGTGTCTACGATCTTTATGACGGAGAAACCTTGCGAGCACGCGTCTATTTCGATCTCGAAGCACGTAAAAACAAGCGTGGCGGGGCATGGATGCACAATTTTCAAACCCATTGCGAAGACACAGCGGGATGCAAACACCTCTCCAGTGCCTTTGTCGTTTGCAACTTCCCCCCATCCAGTGATACATCCCCCTCACTGCTGCGGCACGATGATGTCGTCACCCTCTTTCATGAGATGGGGCATACCCTTCATCATCTGCTCAGTACGGTCCGTGAACACGGTGTGAGCGGTGTCAACGGGGTAGAGTGGGATGCCGTCGAATTTCCTTCACAATTTTTGGAAAATTTCGCCTACGAGCCCAAAGTGCTTAAACTCTTCGCCAAACATCACCATAGCGGCGACGTCCTGGGCGATGATATGATCGCGAAGCTCATCCGTACAAAAAATTTCCAAAGCGGTCTTTTTATGCTCCGTCAGCTCGAATTTTCACTCTTTGATTTTGAACTACACTCGAAACTCTATCAAGGTGATGAGATTCAGGCGCTGCTTGATTCTATTCGTGAGAGGACGTCATTGATCAGACCTCCCTCTTATAATAAATTCCAGAACGGTTTTAGCCATATCTTCAGCGGCGGATACAGTGCGGGGTATTACAGCTACAAATGGGCAGAAGTTCTCAGTGCCGATGCCTATTACGCCATCGTCGATGAGGGAATTTTTGATTCGGAACTTGCCGGCAGATACAAAGAGATCATTCTAGGCGGTGGAGGAAGTCAGAGCATGCAGGATCTTTTTAAAGAGATGATGGGACGCGAATGCGAGACGAAAAATCTCCTCCGTCTCAATGGTATAGAGGTGTGAGAATTGTTTGGATGCTGCTCATAACGTTAACATTTTTAGGGGGAGTTGAAGTGAAAATAGCGTCCTACAACGTTGAAAATTTGTTTGATATGAACAACGACGGCTCTGAATACGAACAGTATGTCCCAAACACGTCATGTGGATGGAACGAGGAGATGCATCGGATTAAGTTGCGCCATACTGCTCAAGTCGTTAAAGATATAAACGCCGATGTAATCGGGCTCCAGGAGATTGAATCGGAAACCGCCCTCAAAGAGCTCAAATCGCAGCTGAACCGTCAAGGGCTCTATTATCCTTATTATGCATTTTCCCGTACCAAAAACGGTGGAGCGGTTTCCGTCGCACTGCTAAGTCGTTATCCTATCAAAACTGCTCTCAGCCATCCTGTCAGTTCAAGCCGTGCCTACCGAGACATTTTGGAGGCTAAAATTGATATTGATGGCAAACTGTTGCGCGTCTATGTCAATCACTGGAAATCCAAAAGCGGGCCGGAGAGTATGCGCATCCATAGTGCCAAAGTTCTAAAAAAACTAATCGATAATCTAAATGAGAATGAACCATACGTTTTACTCGGGGATTTTAACTCCCACTTTGAAGAGTACCGTACCTTTGTCAAAAGTCGCCGTCACAACGATACCGATGGGATTACAGGGATAAATCACATTCTCAAAACCATTGATGACGATGAAAATCCGATCAGCTATACCACCCTCAAAGATAATGATGATACTCTCTACAATCTATGGTATGAGCTTCCGGTGGAAAAACGGTGGAGCCACGAATTCAAAGGGCGCGGTGAGGGGTTGGACAATATTATCATCTCCCCTTCTCTTGCCGATGGCAAAGGGATTGAATACGTGAGAGGGAGTTTTGAGCGTTTTGAAGCCCCATACCTCTTTCGTAAGGGGAAAATCTATCGCTGGCAACAAAGCCGTAAATACCCCAAACATCACTTAGGCGAAGGGTACTCTGATCACTTGCCGATTTCGGCTCTATTCAAAATAAAATAATAACAGGCTATAATGTTTGTATGACACATTCAGTCCTAACGAAGTATCTCCTTTATCACCTTTATGATGCTGCTCTCTCTATCCATAAAGTCGGGTCGAAAGAGGGAATCGCACAACTACATCAATTTCGTGTTGATCTTCGTCTGGTTCGATCACTCCTCCAACTTTACGCATCTGACACTACCCTTTTTCCAAAAATTCTTAAAACCTTTCTCAAAGCCACTAATATCATACGTGAACTGGATGTTTTGTTGCTTTCATTGGATAAAAAGTCAACTAAAAAAGTATATAAACTGCTCAGCTCTCTCCGTAATGAACACACGGAAGCTCTTTTTACCCATGTGTCTAAAATGCAAATTTTCCGATCCTTGCATGAGTTTTATGATTTTCTTACCAACCTTAATCCCTCTTTTAATACCGAAAAACTGATCCGAACCGCCCATGAACATTATGATGAAAATATCAGACTCTATTCTATTCTTCCACAATCTGCTTCCAAAAAAGAACTTCATGCGCTGCGTATCCGCTTTAAAATTTCCCGTTATGCCCTTGAATTTTTGCACGACAGCACTTTGGAAGACACTCATCTAGAACTCGATGAGTCTAAACGATTTCAAGATACGCTGGGAGAGATACATGATCTCTATAATCAAATCAAATTACTGAAAAAACTTCAACATGAAAATCCCTCCAAAGAGCTCAAAAAGCTTCTCTCAGAGAGAAAGAAGATGCTCAAACATTCAAAGACTCCAGTCGATTTGGGGGATACTGTACCGACTTAAATACTCATTGGTTTTACTGAAAGGTTTGGAGCCAAAAAAACCTCGATACGATGAGAGAGGCGAAGGATGAGGGGCTTTTAATATGCAATGTTTTGTTGCATCAATCAACGCACTTTTTTTCCAGGCTTGGGCGCCCCAAAGGATAAACACTATATGTTCACGCTGTCCACTGAGTGTTTTAATCACCTGATCCGTAAATTTCTCCCACCCTTTATCTCTATGCGATAAAGGCTCACCCGACCTGACGCTAAGAAGGGTGTTTAGAAGTAATACCCCCTGCTCTGCCCAGCTGCTTAAATCGCCAGATATAGGATACTTATACCCCATATCATCGACCAATTCTTTGAAAATATTGTGCAATGAGGGGGGAATTTTGGTCCCTTTTTGAACCGAAAAAGCAAGCCCATGAGATTGACCTGCGCCGTGATAGGGATCTTGTCCTAAAATAACCACTTTTACTCTATCAAAAGGGGTTAAATTAAACGCATTAAAAATATTGTATGGATTCGGGAAAAGGGTATAATTTTTTTGCTCTTCTGAGAGAAAATTTTTAAGTTCAGCAAAATAAGGCTTTAGAAACTCATCCCTTAAGAGACTCTCCCAGCTCTTATCAAGTATCCACTGTGATAACATTATTTTAAAATATCGTCTTCGAAAATCACCATTTCATAGATGCTACGGGTAGTGACAAGTGATTTTTCAGGAGGAACACCGCTGTTGCATCGCATATGTGCAATCTTTGAACGCAATTCCATCATCTCCTGCTCCATCATCTCCATCTTCTCTTTGAGACGCATGACGACATCCACCCCTGCGAGATTGACACCCACTTCACGGGTGAGACGCAAAATAGTTTTAATCTTTTCAATATCACGCTGAGAATAAAGACGTATACGGCCATCCGAGCGGGAGGGGGAGATTAAATTTTCCCGCTCATACTGCCGTAATGTTTGAGGATGAATTTCCAAAATTTTTGCCACAATACTGATCATATATACGGGTTCGTCAAAATGGTGCATTGCTTACTCCTGCGGAAGAGATTTTTTCATTTGTTCAACCAAATCACTATCGATTTTATCGACACTCGGCAACATAATATTGGCTTTAAGATACAAATCACCGCGAATATTACTCTGACGGTTCAACACTCCCATCTCTTTGAGACGAAAACGTTGTCCATTTTTTGTATTTTCAGGAACTTTCAATGTCACCTCTTTCTCGAGCGTCTGCACACTCACTTTGCCACCAAACAAGGCCGCATACAAAGGGACATTAAACGTTTTTATAAGATTATCCCCTTCGCGCTCGTATTCAGGGTTAGCGGCGATCTCAATACGGAGATACAAATCTCCTACTTGCTGCCCGTGACGCTTCCCTTTTCCACGAACACGAAGCTTCTCACCACTTTTAATCCCAGCGGGAATTTTAATATCGAAACTCTCACCGCTCATGCTAATAGCGTGTTTGCCGCCCAGTACCGCAACCGAAAAAGGGATGGTGACGCTTGCATCTATATCAAGATTCATCGCACCGCCGAAGCCCCCTCCAAATCCGCCTCCTCCGAAGCCTCCGCCACTAAATCCACCGCCGCCTTGGCCGAACATACTCCGTAATATTTCATCAAGATCAACATTGCCACCCTGACCGCGAGCAAAATCGTGGAAATTTTGTCCGCCGAACATCGAATCACCGACCTGATCGTATTTGGCCCGTTTTTCTTTATCGCTCAGAACTTCATATGCTGCATTGATCTCTTTAAACTTCTCTTCCGCCGCAGGATCTTTGTTCACATCGGGATGATATTGGCGCGCAAGTTTTCGGTATGCTTTTTTAATCTCTGTTTCGCTCGCACCGGGTGCAATTTCAAGGGTAGTATATAAACTTTTTGACATTTTGAATCCTGTTAAATTATAGTAATTATATTGAGTAGAATTATAACATAAAAGTTGAGTCAAAATCAATCAAGGTTAAAAAGGGAAGTTCGTTATATAGGGAGGTAAATGGATCTTAGAGTTGCGCCGTAAGGACGCAAGGTCTTTTAGTGCAAAAAGTGGCGGATTCCTGTGAAATACAACGACATTCCGTGTTCATCTGCCGCCGCAATAACCTCTTCATCGCGTACGGAACCGCCCGGCTGAATAACGGTTTTCACACCTGCACCCGCTGCCGCATCGATCGAATCACGAAACGGGAAAAACGCTTCAGAAGCCAACGCAGAACCGCTCACATCCAACCCCATCTCTTCCGCTTTACGCAATGCACAACGTGCTGCATCAACGCGTGACGTCATCCCCATACCGACCGCTACCATTGCCGCATCTTTTACGTACACAACACAGTTCGATTTGGTCAACGACGCGACTTTATACGCGATCTCTGCGTCTTTGAGCTCACTGGCACTTGCTGTGTGTTTCGTTACCAATTTCGCATTTTTAACCTCATCGTCGCCCACGAAGTCAGCGTCTTGGAAAACAAATCCGCCATCAATGTGTTTAAAATCTACTGCATCACGGCTTAGCAGTATCCGATCACTGCCGTATTCAAAAAGCTTGAGCCGTTTTTTCACATCAAATACCGCTTGCGCCTCTTCGTCGATACGTCCGGCAATAACCACCTCTAAAAACATCTCATTCATTTTGAGGGCAAGCTCTTTGGTCACAACACCATTTACCGCAACGACCCCGCCAAATGCCGAAATCGGATCGCACTTAAGTGCTTCCGTATACGCATCCATCAAATTATCACGTATCGCGAAACCACATGGATTGCCGTGCTTGGCGATACAAATGGCGTTCTCATCCCCGAAAGCTGCGGCGATTTTCACCGCACCGCTGATGTCGGTGAGGTTGTTGAAGCTCGCTTCCCCTTTGAGGGTTTTGAAGTTTTTGCTAAAGAACGACTCAAACTCGTACAAACCACCCTTTTGATGCGGGTTTTCGCCGTAACGGGTATCCATTACTTTGTTTCCAACAATGAACTGTTTCTCACCCATACCGTTGTTAAAACGCTTGTTCATGTAGTTGGCGATCATGGAGTCATACGCCGCCGTATGCTCATACGCTTTGATCATCAAATTACGGCGAAATTCAACGGTGTCTTCATCATTTTGAATCGCATTGAGCACCATAGAGTAGTCGCTTGGATCGGTTAAGATAAGGACATCATTAAAGTTTTTCGCAGCAGAGCGTACCATTGCAGGCCCTCCGATATCGATATTTTCGATAATCTCGTCGAAGTCATCGGTACGCTCGATGGTCGCTTTGAACGGATAAAGATTCACACATACAAGATCTATTTCTACAATCCCGTACTCCATCGCTGTATTGACATGTGCATCCAAATCGCGGCGAAACAAGATACCGCCGTGGATATACGGATTAAGGGTTTTAACACGACCGTCAAACATTTCCGGAAATCCCGTCACATCATCAATCTCGATGGCATCTACACCTGAGTCACGCAACATCTTGTACGTCCCTCCCGTGGAGACGATCTCATAGTCCAAACCGATGAGAGATTTGGCAAACTCTACGATATTACTTTTGTCGCTAACGCTGAGGAGGGCACGTTTCATTCCAGTCCTTTGAGGGGTTATATCCCATAAATTAATGGCGGAATTGTACCAAATGGTGGTTTAGGGGAAGGTAAATTGAGCTAAAATAGTGTTATGCAACCCTATTCACACCCCTTTCCTCCGATTATCGATGCTCACACCCGTATACTGTTTTTAGGGAGTTTTCCCAGTATCGCATCCTTTGAACACTCCTTTTATTATGCCCATGGACGCAATGCGTTTTGGCCGATTATGGAAGAGATATTTGGGGTAAAACTTGGCAATAATAGTGATAAAAAGAATTTTTGTTTGGCACATGGGATTGGACTATGGGATGTGATCGCTTCGTGCGAACGGAGCAATTCGAGCGATACGAATCTCAAAAATATCGTACCGAACGATTTTAAAGCGCTTCTCGAAACATTTCCCAATATCCAAGCCGTAGCGTTCACAGGGAAAAAAGCATATGATCTCTTTACAAAATACTACAAAGAGTTACCGATCGAAAAAGTATTGCTTCCTTCAACCTCACCCGCCCATGCAGCGATGACACGAGCAGAAAAAGCAGCCCTCTATAAACTATTTTTGACACGGTTTTTAACTCTCTAATACTTGCTCAAAAATATTTTTAGCGATCTTCCAGCGATCTTCTTTGGCGTTCATCATCACGATGATACAGTCGTGCCCCTCTTTTTTTGCACGAGCGATCAAACACGCTCCTGCTTTAGAGGTATAGCCCGTCTTGACCCCCACCGCATATTCATAACGGTTAAGAAGGCGGTTGTGTGTGTAAGCAAAAAATTTTTTGTGCTTGTTCTGTGAGTAATAGGTGTGTTCATTGAGATTGCTGATCGCATTGAATGTTTGATTTTGAATCGCGTATTCGGTCATTTTAAGCAAGTCATTCGGGGTAGAGTAGTGCTCTTTTTCATCGTATCCGCACGGATTCGTAAAATGGGTGTGATTCATCCCTATCATTCGCGCTTTTGCGTTCATCATCTGAACAAAAACTTCTTCACTTCCCCCTACTGCAATCGCAACCGCTTTTGCCGCATCGTTGTCCGATTTAATCATCGCCGCTTTGACCAAATCGGACAGTATGATCACATCTCCCCGCTTGTATCCGGCGATTGTCGGCTCGACTTTCGTCATCTCTCTCGTAATGGTAACGCTATGATTCATTTTTCCGCTTTGTATGGCCAAGAGCGCCGTCATCACTTTGGTCAAACTTGCCGGACTCACTATTTTTTGTGCATCTTTAGCATACAGAACATGTTTTGATTTCAGATCTTTTACGACCATTGCGTCAATTTTGAGGGAATCAAGTTCCTTCTTGTCTATTTGTCCAAACAACGATACCGATAAGAGTAAACATGTCCCTAAAAATTTCTTAATCATCTCACAATCCTAATGGTTAATTTTTTTCAAAATAAGCAAAGAGTATGCCATCTGTTATAATAGCAACAAAATTTTAATGGGAAATGAATGCGACAATTTCGACGACTCTTCGCACTGTTGTTCATCCTCTCTCTCTTCGTCGGGGTTGTTCATCAGCTGAATCACGATCATCCTAATGGTGAACCGTGTGAAATATGTGTACTTTCTCATGCTCCCGCACTTCTAGGGGATGCCGTCACAGTCACACCCATAGATCATTATTACGAAAAATTTAACTTTACGGATGGCTCGCATCCCGTTGCGTCATCCATTCTAACGCGTAACCGCTCTCCTCCTCTGGCTTAAAATCACCATTATTCAAAACAAACCATACCTATAATTATTTAACCTTTTAGGAGTTTACTATGAAAAAAACATTTTCGCTCGTTGCGTGTGCAGCGATCTATACCCTCGCCTCTGCCAACGAAGCGCATCTCGATACTATCACTGTCGATGGCTCTGTTACGACGCTCATCCAGCACAAAGGCTTGCTCAAAGATTTGGTAGAAAAAACGGAAGTGATCGATAAAAAAGAACTTGAGCATACACAATCTTCAACACTCTCTGAAGCCATCGAAAAAGAATCGGGAATCAGTGTCACGACAGGTTGTTCCATTTGCGGGCTCAAACGGGTACAAATAAACGGTCTCAAAGGGGAACATACAACGGTATTGATCGACGGTATCCCTTTTAATTCAACCGTATCAAGTTTTTACGGTATGGACGCTATCGGCACGGCGGACATCGAGAGTATCGAGATTGCCCGCGGGGCAGGAACGTCGCTTACGGCACCTGAAGCCATCGGCGGGACAATCAATATTATTCCTCGAAAGCCGCGTAAAAATGGGGTTGAAACGGATCTGTCAATGGGAACATTGGGAACCAAAAACTACTCTCTTCTCGGTGAAGCGATGAGTGGCGATAAAAAAACGGGGATACTCGTTTCGGCAGCCTATCACACACAAAATCAAGTAGACAACGATCACAATGATGTCAGTGAATCGCCGAGTTTGGAAAATCAATCGCTCTCACTGATGCTGACACATGAGTTTTCACCGTATGATTCGATCGAACTCAAAGCGAGCCATTTTACATCCAACTCTTTTGGCGGAACCATGGTCTCTGAGAGCTCTGCCGTTGCCAGTTATGATCCTAATGCCCTTGATAGCTCATTTATGGGAGGCAATGTCAATAATGTATATACCGGTCAACCAATGGAAATGTTAGAACGTATCAACACAACCCGCGACGAAATCTACCTCAAACAGCGCCATACCCTCAACAGTACGATGAACCTCCAAACGACACTTGCCTACGCCGAACAATTTCAAGATTCTCTCTATGAGGGTGCCGATTATCTCAATACCGACAAAACCTATTTTGGCGATATCAAAATCGATCACGCCTACAACAACAACCATTTCTTAACCTATGGAACCGATGCCAAAATCGAAACGGCACGCTCTCAATCGGTCGCATTTTTTGATATTGGCGGAATGGATAAAGACGATTTTGATTACACCGCGTTGGGTCTTTATGCCCAAGACGCATGGATGATCGATGACAAAAACGAACTGACACTCGCTGTGCGTGGTGCAAAAATCACCACCGACTGGCGTGCCAAAACAGCGCAAGGCAATGAAATCGATGAAACCATGCTTGTCCCCCGTTTCCTTTGGCGACACAACCACACGAAGGATTTGACGTCACGTCTCAGTGCCGGAATGGGATACCGCGCACCGTTGACCTTTTTTGAATCGGAACACGGGCTTCTCGACAGCGGATTTGATATGGCGATCACGGAGCTGGAAAAATCAAGGGGAGCGAGCTATGCGCTCTCGTACGAAGCAAACGGTTTTAACATGACCGCATCCGCTGCCTATACCCAGGTGAAAAATCTAGCCTATATCAATGACGATTCAGGAACCCCTACCCTTCAAAATCTTTCTGAAACGGTAAGCGTCAAAAACGGTGACATTAGCATCGGCTATGAACTTATGGAAGGGCTAAACCTCTCGGGAGTTTACGAAATATACCGCTACGATGATCTCTATAAATCGCACCTATCCCTAGCAAGCATCGAACAGCGTGCCCGTTTCAGTGTCGATTATGACATCAACGGATGGGAATTGTATACGGAAGCAACATGGGTCGGGGCACGTGATTTGGCACCGTACGGATACACAGATCGCTATAATGATTTAGCCCTTACCTCTCCTAAAAATACTACCGCTCCTGCTTACACAACGGTCGATCTAAAAATCTCGAAAGAGCTAGACAAAAACTTTTCTCTCTATGCCGGAGCCAAAAATTTATTTGACACAATCCAAACAAATACCGAGTCTCCTTTGTTTTATGATGCACAGGGTGGTTTTGATTCCGCCCATATCTGGGGACCGCTGCGCGGACGAATGGTGTATGCGGGAGTTAAAGCCACATTTTAAAATAAATTTGCGTTATAATAAATAATGCAAAGTTCATCATGCGCCACCCTTGAAATTGTCAGTGACACTTCCAAAACACTCTTCGTATGCGGTGGTGTGTGGACGTTAAATACCCTGAGAGACGTCGCAACCACCCTCGAATCGTATCACCCAGTCTCCCCCGTTACGTGGGATATAAATAATGTTACCGAGCTTGATTCTGCCGGGGTTGCTCTGTGGCATCTGTATTCCAGAACTTTTGAAAGCAAAGGGATTATTTCCGAAATTATTGGCGCAAATGAGGAGCATCTTAGGCTTTATAATCTCCTCTATCCCCATCCGTACAAAAGCGAGCCTCTCCAAAAACGCTCCTCATGGCTATACATGTTTGGACGTGAAATCCACCACACGGTTCAGGGAATCGGTCGTTTCCTGAATTTTGTGGGGGAAGCGTTTGTCATTTTTCTATTCACCCTCCGCCACCCTTGGCAAATCCGTTACCGCTCTATTGCCGCACATATTGTCACTGCCGGAGCCGAAGCTCTCCCCATCATTGCCGTCACTGCTTTTTTGATCGGTGTTGTCGTGGCTTATCAAAGTGTCGTACAGCTACAAAAATTCGGTGCCGATATCTTCATCGTCGATATGATCGGCATCTCTTTGACCCGCGAACTCGCTCCGCTGATCACCGCCATCGTTGTCGCCGGGCGAAGCGGTTCGGCGTTCACCGCCCAGCTGGGAGCGATGAAAATGACCCAAGAGATCGATGCGATGAAAACGATGGGATTCGATCCGCTTGTATTTTTGGTATGGCCTCGGGTTTTCGCACTAATGATCGTCATGCCGTTGCTGATTTTCTTCGCCGATATTGTCGGTATTTTCGGTGGAATGGTCATCGCTCAAGCACAATCGCACATCTCATTTTCGGAGTTTATCCACCGTCTGCAAGGGGCATTGGAGATCAAACATTTCGTCATAGGGATCGCCAAAGGCCCTTTTTTTGCTTTTTTGATTGCAACAGTAAGTACCTACCGCGGATTTCAAGTATCGCTCAATACGGAAAGCATCGGTAACAATACGACAAAGAGCGTCGTCAATGCGATATTTTTGGTCATCGCATGCGATGCCCTTTTTTCAGTTCTTCTCACGGAGCTCAACCTATGAACGGCACGATTATCCGCGTGAACAATGTCGTAAGCGCCTACGGAGAAAACCTTGTTCATGATCATGTCAGCTGCACCGTTCGAGAAAATGAAATATACGCGCTGATTGGGGGAAGTGGAGCGGGCAAATCAACCCTACTACGGGAGATGATTATGCTTGGGTATCCTATCAGCGGAACGATAGAAGTTCTTGGTCATGATCTGCAAAATATCACCCCCTCTCAGGCACATGATTTGCGGCGGCAATGGGGAGTTCTCTTTCAATCGGGGGCGCTTTACTCCTCCCTCACCGTAGGAGAAAATATTGCATTGTTGTACAAAGAGTATACCGATTTACCCTCTAACCTCATCCGTGAGCTCATTGAACTCAAAATTAATCTCGTCGGCCTCCCGCTCCATGCTATCTATCTCTATCCGAGCGAACTCAGTGGCGGGATGGTCAAACGGGTCGCCCTTGCCCGTGCCCTTGCACTCGATCCGAAGCTGTTGTTCTTGGACGAACCGACCTCCGGCCTTGATCCACTCGGTTCACGCCAGTTTGACACACTGATCGCTCAACTGCGTGAACTTCTCGGACTGACTGTGGTAATGGTTACCCATGATGTGAATACAATACACCATATCGTGGACCGTTTCTCACTGCTTGGAGAAAAAAAAGTGATCGCAGAGGGGACTTTAGCAGAAGTGCTCATCATCGATCATCCTATTGTCAATGATTTTTTTCAAAAGGGAACCTATGGAATCGAAGGTTAACTATACCCTTGTTGGTATTTTCGTCCTCACACTCAGTGCCGCGTTGATCGCATTTGCTTTTTGGCTCGTTAAGTACAATCAAAACGGACAAAATTATCACCGATTCAAAGTCTATATGACCGAATCGGTCTCCGGCCTCGCCCCCGAAGCAACCGTCAAATTTCACGGTGTCGATGTCGGAATTGTAGAATCGATAGGCATTAATCCCAAAAACAGCGAAGAGGTAGAACTCACCCTTAAAATCAAAAAAGAGACCCCTATTAAAGTTGACTCAAGCGCCGTATTAAAATTTTACGGCGTTACCGGACTGGCGTTTATCGAGATCGTCGGCGGAACTAAAAATGCACCCCTCCTCTCGACATCACCAAGATCCATCGCTACGATCAAATCCTCTCACTCCGATGACTCCCTCAGCAACATTGCCTCCAAACTCTCGGTGACACTTGATCGTGCAGATCGCCTCTTTAGCGATCAAAATGTCGAAAACGTCACACAGAGCTTAGAGCATCTGCGCTCCTTAACCCGGCAAATAGACGATTACCAAAGTGAAATCAAAATCCTACTGCAACGAAGTATCGCATTCGAAAACAATGCCACCGATTCTTTTGTTGCGATGAATAATGCCGCCGATAACGTCAAAAATACCTCGGCTAATTTCAATACCCTCGTAGAGACTAAAATGTCTACGACCCTCGAATCACTCGAAACCACCTCACGCGAAAGCCATGAACTGATCCGCAAAATCGAAGCCTCCGTTGATCGGGGCGATTATGATCTAAGATCGATCAGCTCTCCGGCGATAACAGAGATGGGTGAGCTTTTAGAGCAAACACGCACCCTCACCAATGAGATGGAAACTACCCTGAGAGCCCTTAGAGAGAGTCCCTCTGATATACTGTTCAAGCAATCAAAACCCAACCCAGGACCAGGAGAATGATGATGAAAAATGTTGTGATTTCCGTTACCCTCGCTCTCGTATTGGCAGGATGTTCGACAACGACACCTGCCATCCGTGAATATACGATCATCCCCCTTCATTCTCTGCAAAACCCCTTGAGTCCCCCGGCCAACGTCTCTCTCAAGCTCACCCAGACCAAAAGTATCCCTTCACTCGCTTCAAAAAAACTCTATTACCTCCGTGATACGACACGCATCGGTTCTTATCTCTATAGCCGCTGGACAGATACCCCAGCGAACATGATCGATCATCTTTTAATTTCCACGCTTCAAAATCGTCATCTCTTCGCTGCCCTCCTTCCGACAACGTCAACGGCGTATGCCGATATGACGCTGGAGTCGGATTTGTATGCTTTTTATCATCGATTTCACAATGACGGCAGCAGTGAGGGATTCATTGACATCACCTATCGCCTTATAGATACCAAGAGTAAAAAAACAATCGGTTCGAAACATTTTTCTATCACCTCTCCCTCACTATCAGCAGATGCCGCAGGAGGGGTCAATGCCCTTACCGTTGCTACCCACCGCTTAAGCGAGGAAGCAACCCGCTGGCTAGAAACAATTTTAAAGCCCTAATATAGTAAATATTATCGACAAGCATTACTTATTATAAATAATACTATTTTAACAAACAATATAGTAAATTTATAATAATAAAATATCACAAATCAAGTGAACAATAGTACAAAAGGATATACAATGGAAAGAGCATTATCGCGCAGAAACTTTTTTAAATATATGATGGCAGTAGGGGCAGTCAGTTTCGGTACTTCTCCTTTAGTAGCTAAAGAAGCTAAAGTAGTTAAAGTAAAAAAACCGGTTGTAAAATATCAGGAAAAGTCCACAACAGGGAAAACATGCAAAGAGTGCGTTCATTTTCTTCCCGGCACAAATGAATGTAAACTCGTTGAGGGAAAGGTCAATCCCAAAGGGTGGTGCACGTACTATTTGAAAAAAGCCTAGGGGTGTGTCCCTATTTGACACGATGAAATAATCATATCTATCAATTGCTATGTAAGAGGCATAATAGTCATTTTATGCAATGGTCGTAATATCTTAGGATTCCTTACTTTTGTCCGTGAGAAATTTGTTCCATCGCACTGTCAAATGTAGGGTAACAAAATGTAAATCCTGCCTCTTGCAATACCTTTGGATACACCTCTTTGGAGTCAAGCATAACAGATGATCCCTCTCCAAACACTAGTCTTACTAAAAATCCGGGAAGACTACAGCACGTAGGACAACGAAGGTAGTGACCAATTCTGTTGGTCTGACGAAGATTGCAAATCGGTTCAGGTGTCGTAAAATTAACCGCACCTGAAAGTTCAGGATGATCGATCAGAAAAGCACAAGCCCGTACCAGATCGTTTAAATGGATCCATGAAATCATTTGAAATCCATCCCCAATTTTTCCCCCCAATCCCAGTTTGAACGGAGGAAGCATTTTTGCCATCGCGCCACCCTCTGCGCCATAAACGACACCAAAACGCATCAAACATACACGAATACCGAATCTCTTTGCATCCAATGCGGCATTTTCCCAGTCTTGCACCAGTGTTGCCAAAAAATCATTCCCGAAATGGCGGGAATTTTCATCATGCTGATAATACGAATCATACAGTCCGATAGCCGAAGCATTGAGCAAAGTTTTGGGAGGATTGGAGCATCTCTCGATCGCACACACCAATTTTTGCGTTGTCTCTATACGACTGGAGTGTAGTAATTTTTTATAGCTTTCAATCCAGCGCTTTAAAATAGAGGATCCGGAGAGATTAATGAGGACATCTGCATCCTCAAGCTGTTCAACAATTGAATCAATTGATGTTGACGGACGAATGCTTAATGGCTTAACGATGTATCCACAATCTACTAAATGGTGAGCTAACGCTTCTCCGACAAATCCACTCATTCCACATATAATGATCTGCATGCAACTCCTCCAAGAGAATATGAAAGATTATAGCTAACACTAATGATTAGGGGGATTTAAATAGGAAACAATATCAATGATTTAACAAAAAGAGAAGAATATTGAAAAAGAGTGTAAATAAAAGTTGTGTAACGAGGAATTAAAAAAATGCCCCAAAAAAGGGGCAGGGAACAATTATCCGCAAGAAGGGACGTTGCCTGAGTCTGAACCGTATTCAAACAAGAAATCACGAAGATCTTGTGATTGAGTTTTGAAACCCTCACCATTGAAGTATGCTGCAGATTTATCGTTCGCATGTGCTTTAATGATTTTTTCTCCGCCATTTGCGAACAAATCATCCCACTCATCTTGTGTATGCATAGCAGCACCTTTAGTACCGTTGCCATGACAATTTTTACAAGTTTTCAAATACGCCTTCTGCCCTTTTTTGACATCTGCAGACGCACTTGTACTCATCATTCCAACAGCAACAACTGCCGCAAGAAAAAACGAAGCTGATTTCGTCATATCATTCCTTTTTTTAAGTATCAAAGTATCATATCTCAGAAAGGGTAAATAGACGATTAATTAATCAATTCGTTTGATTTTTTTTATTATTATTATTCTTCTTCTGCTACTTCATCTGTATTTACAGCCGCATTTTTAACTCTATTTGCTCGGACTTCCAAACGAATTTTATCCTGACGTACTTTTCGATACGCCTTGTATTGCGCTTTTAAAAGCTCAGGACCTTCAAGAGCAACCTCTACCCCAATCTCTTCCGGGGAGAGTCCTGCTTCATTCATCATCACCATTTTAAGTTCTTTTTTCGTCAAGTGACGCTTAAGTGACGCATACAGCTCACGTTCATCTTCTTCGATTTCCACTGCATCACACTCATACAAGCGCGTTAACACTTCACGAATTGTTTTTTCCGGGTTGTAACGCAACCATAAAGAATTTTCTAACATTATTGAAATACCTTCGTAATAATTTGGGTGAGATCTTTGGTATCGATGATAACATTCGCCTCTTTTTTGAGGATCTCTTTAGCGCAAAACGCAACACGTGTTCCAGCATGCTCAAACATAGAACGATCATTTGCCCCATCTCCGACCACCATCGTCTCTTCGCAGGATATCCCAAAAAGTCCTTGCAGACGTTGCAGCATATCCCCTTTGGAGAAATCGAACATCATATCCCCGCCGACAAGTCCCGTAAGTTTCCCCTCTTTTTCATGCAATACGTTTGAAAAATCGGCATCATAACCAAGAATACTTTTGGCATGAGAAGTAGCCGATCGAAATCCTCCGCTGAAACAAACTACTTTAATCCCGCGTACTTTAAGTGCGGCAATCGTCTCCACTGCACCAGGCATATAGGGGAGGTTATGACAAATTTTTTCTACTATAGAAAATTCTAATCCTTTTAGCAATCCGACACGCTCACGCAACGATTCAAAAAAATCGAGTTCCCCGTTCATCGCCCGTTCAGTAATTGCCGATACTTGAGGACCAATTCCTAACGCTTCCGCAAAAAAATCAATCGTCTCTCCATCCATAAGGGTAGAATCGAAATCAAATACACAAAGTTTGATCAAAATATATATCCTGTTTGTTATAATGGCGCAATTATATCCAAAGGCATCTTTTGTTTGAACCTTTTATCGATAAACTCCGCAACGGTACTTTTATAACACTCGAAACGACCCCCTCACGTTCGGCGCAGTTTGCCCCCACCATCGAAAAAATTGCCGCTTTGGGTATCGATAAACTCGTAGACGGGTTCAGCACGACCGACAATCCACTCGCAAAACTCAAATACAATGCCCTCTTCGCGAGCGTGAAGCTACAAGAGCGTTTTGGTAAACCGACATTAGCGACGATGAGTATGCGCGACCGCAACCGTATCGCACTCCAATCGGACCTCCTCGGAGCCAATGAGTTTAATGTTCGTACGATCCTCGCCCTCACCGGCGACAGCGCCCATTACTCCGATCAGCCTCATGCAAAAGGGGTATTTGAGGGAAACAGCAATCTCCTCCTCGATATTATCACAACGCTCAACAGAGGTGTTGATATGGCGGAACAAAAACTGATAATCCCTCCACTGCCTATATACCCTTTTGCTGTTATCGATTCCTACTCAAAAAATACCGCTGCATTGCAAAAAAAGATGACCAAAAAAGTAACCCATGGGGCCATCGCCATCATCTCACAGCCTGTTTATGACCTAGAAAGTGCTCATAAACTTCTCGATCTTATGCAAAATGCGAATGACGCACATACAGATCGTGAGCCGTGCGTTCTTGTCTTGGGCTTTTTTCCGATTACCAAACTTCGCACCGCAAAGTTTTTGGATGAAAATGTTCCGGGAATTCACGTGCCGCAGACTTGGGTTGAAGCGTTAGAGGCGGCTTCGCACATAAGTCTCGAAGAAGAGTACCGCGTCGGGTTTGATCTCAGTAAAACACTCTTTGAAGAGCTAAAAGCACTCCATCCAAAAATCCACATCATGACCGCCAATCAGTTCGAGCTGGCAAAAGCGATTTTGACCTAATTTCAGCCTCTTTTGGCTATAATCGACACACTTTAACCTTGTAGGAATACCACTTTATGATCGATTTAAAACTTCTTCAAAAAGACTTTGACGCAACTGCTACGGCGCTTAAACGCAAAAAAGTAGATAGCGAACTTATTACTACACTTAAAACCCTCAATGAATCTCTTAAAAATGCCAAGCTATCCTACGAGGTCGCCCAAGCAACCCAAAATGAACGAAGTCGTCTGTTTGGGCAATATAAGAAAGAGGGTAAAAACACCGATGAACTTAAAATCGAAGTAGACGCTGCAAAGGCGCAATTGGTTGAACTGACAGAAGCTCAACGCAGTGCCGAAGAGGCGTTAGAAACAATCGCTATGCGCGTTCCCAATCTCCCTGATGAAAATGTTCCAGACGGAGAAGATGAAAATGAGAATATCGAACTCAAAAAAGTTCTTACTCCTCCAACATTTACCTTTACCCCAAAAGAGCACTGGGAACTTGCCGAGCAAAACGGCTGGATCGATTTTGAGCGCGGGGTGAAACTCGCCAAAAGCCGTTTTAGTGTTGTGAGTGGGATGGGGGCACGCTTGGAGCGTGCCCTTATCAATTTTATGCTCGACTTCAACCGCGAGCGGGGCTTCATGGAAGTAAGCGTCCCGATGCTGGTCAACCGCCGTGCCCTTGAGGGGACAGGTCAGCTACCAAAATTTGAAGATGATTTGTTCAAAGTAGAAGGGGAAGAACTCTTTTTGATCCCAACGGCTGAAGTGCCGATCACCAATCTCTACCAAGATGAAATTTTACATGCTACAGAACTGCCGATTAAAATGTGCGGTTATACCTCCTGTTTTCGTAAAGAGGCAGGTTCAGGTGGACGTGATGTGCGCGGGATGATCCGTCAGCATCAGTTTCACAAAGTAGAGCTCGTAGCCATCACCCGTGCCGATCAAAGTGATGCCGTGTTTGATGAAATGGTGGCCTGCGCTTCCGATCTTTTAAGCGCTCTTGGGCTTCCTCACCGCCTCGTCACCCTCTGTACGGGTGATTTAGGATTCGGTGCGGCAAAAACGGTCGATCTCGAAGTGTGGCTCCCGGGGCAAAACACCTACCGTGAAATCAGCTCTGTCTCCAATACAAGAGATTTCCAAGCACGCCGTGCCAAAATCCGCTACAAAGAAGAGGGGAAAAATCTTCTTGTCCACACCCTCAACGGTTCAAGTTTAGCGGTCGGACGGACGATGGTAGCTATTATGGAAAATTTCCAACAAGAAGACGGCTCTATCATCCTCCCTTCTGTATTGCAAAAATACCTCTAAAGGCAAAAAACCGCTATGGCAGACGAGCAAGAAGAGATAATCATCATCGAAGAGTCCGACGCTGCCGGCGTTGAGACAACTGTAGCAAAAGACGATGAAAGCACCAAACTAAAGCCATCCTTTTCAAAAAATAAAATACTCATTCTTGCTGGAGCTGTTAGTACGCTATTGATTGCTGGTGGATTAACATTTTTCTTCCTCGCCCACACAGGCGAAGAAGGGGTTACCGCCAAAGATGAGCCACTGATTTCTTCCAAAAATCCCGAAGAACCCAAAATAGAGCCCAGTGAGCTAGAAAATATGATCGAGCGTGCCAACTATATGTATACGAACGGCAATCAAGCGGAAGCATTAAAGCTGTTTGAAAAAATCGCTCTCTATTCTGAATCCATCTCGCAATATAATTTGGGTGTTGTACGGCTCAAAGAGAAAGAGTATGAAGGAGCATTGGGAAATTTTCAACGTTCAATCGCCATGAGCGAGAATCGATGCGTTAGTGCCATCAATGCTGCAGTATGCTGTCTACACTTAAAACAAAAAGAGAATTTTGAGTATTATATTGATTTAGCACAGGCTTACTTGCGCGCTGAGAGTAATTCACCGATGTACTCCTACTATTATGCGTTAATTAATTACTATAAAGGGAATTATTTCGAAGCCCTCAGTGCTCTCAATCATCCAACAACCAATGAGTATCAAATTACCCAGAACAGACTCAAAGCCGCTATTGATACCCTTTATGGTAATTACGAAGGCGCCATTAAATCCCTTGAAAATCCCCTCCAAGAGTCGGACTCCTTTTCGATTGGTCTATTGTATGCCAACAACGGCGATTTACCCCGGGCACGTGAGTATTTTAACAATGCCATCATACAGAGTAAAAAGCCCATCCAAGAGACTCTCTCTTTGGTCTACGTTGATCTAAAGCTGGGGCAACATCAAGAAGCGGGAGAATTTCTAAAAAAAGTTACTGAAACCTACCCTGACGATGTTTATACCCCCTACCCACTTAAAATATTTCTCAAACCTTCCTTATTCCACCCCGATACAGTACAGAAATCGTATCGCTCACACAATGCTAAAATCCATTCCCAAATGTATCCAAAAATTTTTGCCTTTGCCCCCTATAAAATATTTAATGCAAACCAAACTATCAGTTATATCCGGAAAGGAAATGCTAATATTTACATCGATGACATAACTTCTGCAAAAGAGTATCTCGAAAAAAGTGCTCACGCATCCGATATCGATTATGGTATTGCCCTAGCAATCCAAAAAGCTCTTCATTTTCGTCTCAGAGATGCCAACATACGCTTTCAAAAACTTCTCCTTACCCATCCTCAACATGCCATTCTCCACTATAATTTAGCCCTTACCTACGCTCAACTGGGAGATTACACCAAGGCTTACGATCATTTTTTACGCTCCTACCATCTGGATGCTAACAACTACCTCTCTGGTATCTTTGCAATTATGACATCCGAATTGATTTCCAAGCCAAATCCAAAATTAAACTCAATTCTCAAAGACAATCTCGCACAAGAAGCTCAAAGTGAAGAATTTGATCTCTATCGTACTCTTCTTTTTATCAGTGAAAACAATTTACCCGCATCGAGTCATTGGCTCGATAATCATTATAAAGAGCGCCCACTCTATTTAGTCATGAAAATAATCATCGCTCAAGAACTCAAAATGAGATCTCAGGCGAAACAAGCATCCGAAAAGCTGGTTTACACACAGCCCTACGATCTCCTTCCCCATTTGCTCTATATTGAGACCCATTACAACGATCAAACGCCTAAAGTCTATGCCCGCTCATGTCTCAATTATCTCAAAAATCAGAAATTACATTACGATGATTTTTATTTCGGACCGCAAATTTCTCGCGATCATGGGGTAATAATGGCTGCCATAACAGGAACCCTCACTCCGCTAATCCAGCGGTTAGAAAATAAACTGCAAACGACAACCGAAAATCGCGCCAATATCACCTCCGCATTAGCACTCGCCCATTTTTACAATCAGGACTTTGAAAAATCTTACGCCCTCTATAATGAAGCGGTTGATACGTATGGACTAAAAGATGAGAGAACTCTTTTTATGGCAGCATCCGCATCAATAGGAGCAGAGCATTATCAAAACGCCATTGCGCTGCTGGAGCTCTCTAAAATGACAAATCCCAACTATCTCGAAAACCGTTATGCGCTAGGGTTACTGTATATGCAGATACAAAACAATCCGGCAGCCGTTATTCAATTCACAAAAATGGGAAATACAGGGTTTATATCACACGCTTTTGATTTTAAAATCGATACAGACAAACTCGCTACAGAACCGCAACGCTATCACCCTCTGTAGCCATCAATATAGCTAAGAAAGTTGAAAATGATGAAAGAATTCTCTAATGCGAGTAAAATCGAATAAAAACGGGGAAAATTGATGTGGCGGTAAAGAAGTTGGAGAGAAAGTAGGCGATAGGAGGGAGATCCTTACGCATTAAATCGGCCGATAACACTCTCCCCGGCACGGAGATCATTTCCCGGGTGAATGTTTAAATCTACACTACTTGGGAGATAGAGAATCGTACGCCCACGTGCTAAAAATCCATAACGGCTCCCCTCTTTCATTTTTTGCCCATCTTCTGCTTCAATCGCAATAGAAAAACAATTTTGAGAACTCATATGTTCGATAAAAATCTCATCTCCGCGTAGTGAACGGAATGATAGAACCGCTTTTTCATTCAATGTCTCAGCAAGAGGAGAGTGCAATGCCAAAGAGACGCCATAACGAATACGACACCCCTCAATGGTGCCATCGTACGGGACGCGAAGCATCGACACACTCCACAAACCATTGAGAATGGTGATTTTTTTCATTATCTCGTCATTAATGAGCATATCCTCTATCCCAAGGACAACACCATCAACACTGCTTAGAATGCCCAAAGGATCTCCAGCCTGTGAACTACGTTCAGGATTTCGAAATAAAATCAAAAAAGAGATGAGTATCGCACCGGCAATAAACTGAAAAAAATGAAGTCCCGTCATCGTAAAGAAAATAAAAAAAGTCGCCGCAACGATAAGCGGTAACCATCCTTTTCGAGAGAGAATAAAAGTATCGTTTTGAACGCTCATCTAGTACTCCTTTTATTCGTCGATTACAATTTTTTTGCTTGAAGGCGTCTCTTTGCGCGGTTCGAGTTTCGTTTCAATATTCTCTGCTATTTCGTACGCATTGATAATCTCACGCACTTGATCACCCGAAATATTCTCTTTAGCGTACAACAATTCTACCATTTTTTCGATCGCATCCCGGTACTCTTCGAGCCGTGTTTTAACATGCACGTAACGCTCGTTTAGATTGTTTTTAATATAATTATCCATATTTTCGGACATTTTTTCGCTGTATTCTTTAGCTTGCGTCATACCGCCGCCCAAGAAAGTGTTACGCTGCTTTTCGAGTACCATTAATCCAGCAACATCACTCATTCCATACATTTGTACCATTGATTTCAGAATATCGGTCGTTCGCTCCAAATCGTTCGCTGCGCCGGTTGAGATTTCTCCGATAAAGACCTCTTCGGCTGCGCGGCCACCAAGCAACACGTCAATCTCTGCAATAAGCTCATGACGCTGCATCAAATATTTGTTCTCTTCTGGAGTGTTGAGTGTATAGCCCAATGCCGCAAGACCGCGAGGAACGATAGAAACTTTGGAGACTTTTTTAGCCCCTTTTGTGGTTTCTGCCATGAGAGCATGGCCACATTCATGATACGCAACAATACGTTTCTCTTTCTCATCGATTCGTCTACTCTTTTTTGACAATCCTGCGATAGCACGCTCAACGGCCTCACGTAAATCAGCCTGGCGAACGGTTTTTTGGCTTTTTCGCCCTGCGAGCAATGCAGCTTCATTAATAATATTTGCCAAGTCTGCCCCCGCCAAACCAGCGGTTAAACGTGCTATTTCTTCGATATCTGTATCGCTATCTTGCTTAATCTCTTTTATATGAACTTTTAAAATATCAATACGTCCTTGAAAATCGGGCTTATCAACCAACACTTGGCGATCAAATCGTCCCGGACGTAGCAATGCCGGGTCAAGGATTTCAGGTCGGTTGGTTGCCGCTAAAATAATAACCGGCGTATCCGTACCAAACCCATCCATCTCTGCAAGGAGCTGATTAAGTGTCTGTTCACGCTCATCATTGCCCCCCATCATTCCGCCAGCAGCACGGCTCTTTCCGATTGCATCGATTTCATCGATAAAGATGATGGAAGGGGCATCTTTTTTGGCTTGCTCAAACAAATCACGTACACGTGCAGCACCTACTCCTACAAACATTTCTATAAAACTCGATCCGGAAACCGAGAAAAAGGGGACTTCGGCCTCACCAGCCACGGCTTTTGCCAACAATGTTTTACCGGTACCTGGGCTTCCTACGAGCAACACCCCTTTAGGAATTTTTGCACCAAGCTCTACGTATCGACCCGGAGATTTTAGAAAATCAACAATTTCCAATACCTCTTCTTTTGCCTCTTGGACACCCGCTACATCATCAAATTTCGTCTTGGGTCGTTCAGAATTAACCAGTTTTTTTGAGCTTCCCATCCCCAAAATACCGCCACCCATACTTTTTTGCATCCGTCCGGCGAAAAACATCCATATAGCAATGATAATAAGAAAAGGAAATAGCCAGCCAAACATATCGGTAAACCAATTGCTCTCACTAAACCCGCTATAATCAATTCCTTGCTTATCCAACAAGGGAATAAGGGTATTATCATCATGCACAATACGTGTTGTGTAGGCCACCTTTCCGGCACCATCAGCACTTATCGCACGAATATACGTTTGTCCAATGGCTACTTTTTCAACTTGTTTTGTTTCAATCAGCTTTTTAAGCTCAGCATAACTTACTTCCTGTGTGCGTGTTGCTGATTGTCCATTCACTTTTCCGGTTATATCCCCCTCATTCCCGACAAATGCTTTAAAAAGCATTATGACGACGATGGAAAAAATCGCGAAAGTAATTAGAGGATTTTTATTAAAAAAGTTATCATTTTTATTAGGGGGGGTCGGTTGTTCTGGTTGTGCCACAGCATCATTCCTTTTTAGTTAATATGAGCGTTACCCATTCGTTCTCAATAATTCGCTCACGCAATTCATAGTCTTTGTAGGCTCGTAAAACTTTATCCTCATATTTATCCATTATTCCTGATAAAATGAGCGTCCCTTTTTCACGTAACCGTTTTTTCAGATCACTGGCAATGAAAACAAGGACATCCGCAACAATATTCGCAACAATTACATCATACTGCTCTTGCGTTTCATTAATCGCCCCTTCCCACAAACGTCGATACGACACGTTGTTTTGCACGGCATTAACACGGGAATTATCTACAGAGAGAGGATCGGTATCACACGCATCGACAATAGCCCCTTTTCTAAGGGCTGCCATTGCCAAAATACCGCTTCCGCAGCCGACATCCATTACCTCATCGCCCTCTTTAACGTACGATGCAATGCCACGCAAGCACGATGCTGTCGTCGGATGATGTCCTGTCCCAAATGCCAAAGCTGGGTCAATCGCAATGTTGAGCATCCCCTCTTTAGGAGCTTCCCATGTTGGGTGGATATAAAAAGGGGCAATCTCTATGGGTGTAATGGCGCTTTGATACTGCGCAATCCAATCATCATTTTTTTCTTTGGTGAGGGTCATATCAACATCGACAATCTGCCCCAAGGCACGCTGCAAGGCTTCAGCAAACTGCTCAATACCCCACATTATCGTCTCTAGGTCTTCCTCGCTGCGAATAATAAATCCATCGTCGATCTCCTCAAAACCAACAGGAACGACATCTACCAAAAAATCGCTAAACAACTCCAAGTGCGATGATGGCTTTACCACCAACATATAATAATAATCTTGCATCAACCCTCGGTACCTAAAACGGCTGCCAGTTTTTCTTTCAGTACTTGTGGCGTGAAAGGTTTGACGATGTAGTTATTCACCCCCGCTTTGAGAGCGGTAATCACCTCTGCCTTTCCCCCTTCTGTTGTTACCATAATGATCGGCAAATCGACGAAACGAGCATCTGCACGCACCTTTTTAATCAACTCTAGCCCATTCATCTCTGGCATATTCCAATCGGTAATCAACATACCGATATCCGGGTTTTCATCGAGTACGGCCCACCCTTGAAGTCCATCTTCCCCTTCAAGCACGTTGTCATAGCCAAGTCGAGCAAGGGTGTTTTTAATGATACGGCGCATTGTTGAGCTGTCATCTACAACCAATAATTTCAAAGTAGCTCCTTTGTAATCAATGTAATTTTTTATTTTAGAATAATGTTTCAATCATAGCTAAACGAACTTTGAGTTGAGTTTAAAAAAAACGTTTTAGTTCAATTCGACCCTCATAGAATGCTTTTCCGACAATAACACCCGAAATTTCACCCGTTGCTATCAGTGCTTCAATATCGCTATCGTCTTTCACTCCACCACTGGCAATGGTGGGAATATTACACGCTCTGGCAATTTCAAGGGTAAACTCAACATTCACACCACTAAGGGTTCCATCGCGTCCGACATCGGTACAAATAATCGCTTCAACCCCGGCATCGGCAAATTTGCGCGCCAAATCGGTCGCTCTCATCTGGCTCACTTCTCCCCATCCCTCTACGGCGACATAGCCGTCAATCGCATCGATACCGACGACTATCGGGTACTTAGCCGCCATTGCTTTGACAAATTCAGGATCACGAAGGGCAATGGAGCCCAAAATAAGACGATCGATTCCCAAATCAAGATAGCGCTTAATGGTTGCCTCATCACGTATGCCGCCACCCAGCTGAAGTTTAACCTTGCAATTCTCACGAATAAGACGAATTTGATCCAAATTTTTAGGTTCACCTGCAAATGCACCGTTTAAATCAACTAAATGTACCCACGCAGCACCCATCTCTTCAAATGTTTTAACCAGCTCCCATGGGGTATCTGAATAAATTTTTGCGCTCTCCATCACCCCTTTTGTAAGACGAACGGCTTTACCGTCCTTTAGGTCAATTGCCGGAAAAATAATCATCACTATCCTTTATAAATTAATAAAATTTTGTAAAATTTTCAAACCGTTTTGGTGGCTTTTTTCAGGGTGTGGCTGTATTCCCATCACATTCTCATGCGCCACGGCGCTCGAAAAACGATAGCCATAGACACTCTCCCCGATACTATCCGCATCGTTGATACAAACTGCATGATAAGAGTGGACAAAATAGAGATAATGTGCTTCATCCAGCCCTTCAAATAGCGGATGTTCTTTGGTAAACATACGATTCCATCCCATATGAGGAACTTTGAGCGGTGTGTGAAAACGGCTCGAATCAAACGCGACTACGCGTCCTTTTATAAGCCCTAGTCCATCCGTAATCCCAAACTCTTCGCTTGACTCAAACAGCAGCTGCATCCCTAAACAGATTCCCAGCAGGTTTTTTCCGCTCGCAGCATACTCTATTACCGCCTGATCCATACCACGAGCTTTCAAATGTTCCATTGCATCGCCATACGCGCCGACTCCCGGTAAAATCAGCTTGTCATATTCTCTCAGTTTATCAGGATTGGATTCCACACTAACTTTTTCGCCCAATACGTCGAAAGCATTTTTAACACTGGCGAGGTTGCCCATGTTATAATCAACAATACCAATCATTCTCTCTCCTTAAAATGAGTAAACCGGATATAGACTGCTAATCCAATCAACAAAAGAGCAACACCCCCGATGATATAAATGGCGTTTACAAGCATAGCAGGCTCTGTCATCGCAAATTTAAAGACTAACATCAACGCTTCGATTGAGAGAGCTATAATAATAGATCCCAAAAAACGGACCATTGTTTTGTGCACATCCGAGGTGGGGTCTTTTCTGGAGCGTCTCAGCACTTCCTCTTCAAAAAGTGTTTTAACCAAATCAAATATTGCCAAAGAGAGGGTGAGTAAAATTGTTGATTCAAAAATATCTTTGATCTCTATTTGATCGTATGCACCGACGCCATACGTCAAAAATCCTTCAAGTCCCTTGACAAAGAGGAGAAGTGCCACAAATGCCAATGCAAGGGAGAAAAGGGCATAAATAGTCCGAAAAAATTGTCCTGCAAGTGACTCAGAGGCAAGCGGATGCGCGATGCGAACCACTTCGGTCAAGGGCATATCCAAACACGCAACATAGAGGATTTCCCCATGCTCATCAAAAATCGGCTCGGACGCCGTAACCGTTAATTCATCATTGAGCAAAGAGGGGTAAGGATCGGTAATAGTACAACGGCGCTCATGCATCGCACGATAGTAATATGCTCTTGTAGAGCGATTTTTACCAATATCTTCCTCTTTTTTTCCTACTTTAAGATAGGTCGGTCCGACTTGATTTCCCATTGCATCGAGCAAATATACCGCTTCAGTTCCTTGCAAGTCACCCTTGATTTTGCGAAGACGTGCCGTTATCGAATCAGCCGTTACAGAGGGGAGATGGTTTGGGAGATTTTTTTGAAAAAGGTAGCAAAAATAGGCTCGTGCCTTGGGACGAATTTCAGAAAATTGTTGAATGTCTTGTACTACCATTTTATTATCTTCCCTGCATCATTTTAAAGCAGATTATAACTTAGTTGCCCTTATGAATTCGTTTAAATGCATAGCGTATTTCTATACAAATATTGTATCCAATCACCAATATCATCTTTGAAAATTGAGACAAAAATGGGTATTTTATAAAGAGTAGAGTAGTTTAAAAAAATACAAAAAGAAGTTTGGCTTGTTAAAAGCTCTGAAATAAAAAGTTTCCACATGGTCGGAGCGACCTGACTCGAACAGGCGACCTCTACAACCCCAATGTAGTGCGCTAGCCAAACTGCGCTACGCCCCGATCACTAAAAAGTGGAACAGAAGAATAATCGATAGTTCATTAATCCCACATAAAAGCGACTCTCGATATACTCCCCTTATGAAAACTGTACACCCATCGATTTTATCCTCTTATTCAAACATTACCGCTTCCTTTACTACACGCAACGGAGGGGTTTCTTCAGCTCCTTACAAAACTGCCAATCTGGCATTTCATGTTGGTGACAATCCTGATGATGTTCTCCAAAACCACAATTTACTGGCTAATCTTATGGGCTATAATCGAGATGTATTGGTCTACATGCGTCAAATTCATTCAGACAAAATCATTACCGTCGATGCAACGCACTCTTTTGATACACCGCCCGAATGCGATGCACTCATAACGAACTATCTCGATATTCCTTTAATGGTCATGAGTGCTGATTGCACCCCTATTCTCATCTATGATATGCACAATAGAGCTATTGGAGCGGTTCATGCAGGACGAGCTGGGGCTCTTAATGAAATTCTTCCAAAAACGCTGCACGCTATGGGGAAAGAGTACGGGACAACGGCTAATGATGTTATCGTCATTTTAGGACCTTCCATCCATGGGTGCTGCTATGAAATTAATGAAAGTATTGCCGATGAAGTGTTCGCAAAAGGGTACGCAGATTCACTGCATATGGAAGATAAGCGGGTATTTTTAGATGTCAATACGATTTTACTGTGTCAGTTAGAGACGTTAGGAATAAAAAAAGAGAATATTGAAGTAAGTGATGCGTGCACATCGTGCAAGAACGAGACGTATTTCTCGTATCGTGCCGACGCACAGAAAACAGGACGAATCGCGGGGATTATAATGCTGAAATAACTTTTTGTGCCAGTTGCTGGGGTAAAAGCCCAAGTGACTCTTCGACAAGAAGCGTATTTCCATGTCTGATAAATTCATCCTCATACTCAAAACTGATGACATCTATGTCAGTGATCTTCTCTTGGGATAACCATTCGAGAAGAGCACTGCCAACGCCTCCCATCCGTGATGAATCACTAAATATGAACCATTTTTTATGACTACTTGCCATATTACGTAACATATCATCATCAAGCGGTTTCACAAAACGCAAATCGAGTAATGAGGGCTTCTCCTCCAAATATTGCATCGTTTGCGCCGCACGTCCCACACCGTTTCCATAACCGATAAACAACGTATCACTTGCATTGGAAATCAAAAGCTGTGCTTTTCCTTTCTGAAAATGGATTGATTCAGGAAGTTCCGCTGGTAAAAAAGCGCCTCTTGGATAACGGATTGCACATGGGTGTGCATACCCCGCAGCAAATGCCATAATCTGATGAAACGATTTTTCATCCCGTGGAGCGCACAGTGTCATATTGGGGATCAGGCGTAAAAAGCTGATATCAAACACCCCCTGATGGGTTTCCCCATCCTCTCCGACAATACCGGCACGATCGAGGGCAAAAACAACGGGAAGATCCATCAAGCAGACATCATGGATTACTTGATCAAATCCGCGCTGCAAGAAAGTAGAATAGATCGTACAAAAAGGTTTAAATCCCTCTTTTGCCAATGCCCCCATAGAGGTCACGGCATGCTGTTCCGCAATCGCTACATCCCAAAAACGATCCGGATATTTTTCCATCAATGCGCTTAATCCCGTTCCGCTTGGCATTGCGGCTGTCGTTCCGACGATTTTATCATTATGATCGGCTTGATGCATTAACGCTTCGGCATAAATCTGTGTCGCACTCTTCACAGAACTTTTTGCATTGGCAGTACCGCTTTTGAGATCAAACGGTGAAACGCCGTGCCATTTTTCATGTTTTCCCTCCGCAATCTCATATCCTTTGCCTTTGATCGTTTGGACATGGACTAACACCGGTTTTCCCATCGCTTTTGCCATGTTCAAGATATCAATAAGCGATTTAAGATCATGCCCGTCTACGGGACCGATATACTCGATCCCCATCTCTTCAAAGAGTATCCCTGGTGTAATGAGTTTAAATGATTCTTCAAACCGTTTGGCAAGATAATGGGCTCCCTCACCAAAGTTATCGACGAATTGCTCTGTTTTTTTCTTGAACCGTTGATAAAAAGGGCTTGCCATCGCGGAGCTGAGCATTCGGCTAATCGCCCCGATCGGCTTCGCAATACTCATCTCATTGTCGTTGAGGATAATCACCATCGGGTATTTGCGATCACCCAATTCATTCATCGCTTCGTACGCCATCCCTGCCGACATTGCCCCATCACCGATCAATACGACAGGGATACGACTTGCCGTTTTACCTTGGAGGGCAATCGCTTTTGCCGCACCGACCCCTAGAGAAATCGATGTAGAACTGTGTCCTGATACGAAATAGTCACTGGGAGATTCAGAAGGTTTTGTGTAACCGCTTATCCCACCGAACTGACGCAGAGATTCAAATGTTTCCCATCGGTCGGTAAGCAGTTTATGGGCATACGCTTGATGCGATACATCAAAAATAAATGGATCATTTGCCACATCAAACACTTTGTGCATGGCCACAATAATCTCTGTCGCCCCGAGGGTAGAGCTAAGATGCCCACCGTTACGGCTGACAACATCCAAAATACGATCACGAATTTTTTGAGAAAGGGCTTCGAGTTCAGCGAGTGAATAATTTTTGATGTCCATATTAAACCTAAATTATGATTCTAGCAGTAACGATCGCTTTAACCGTTCGTACCGTTTTTTAATCTGTGAGTCGATATTTCCTAAATCACTGATAGCAACAACGCCGCCAAGGCTTATGGCACGATCTGAGAGTACCTCTACGTGCTTGAGGGAACCTACTTTTTCTGAGATAACACCGTGATCGGCAGGGTTCACCCGTAACGTTATTTTCGACGCTTCATTCAGCTCTTCAAGTAATGCTTCAGATAGCTTAGCCGCGATTTTAGCACTGTTTTCCTGTGTCTCAATAGAAATAACTTCTTTAGCAATATCAAGGGCGGTATGGGTTAATTCTTTTTGTATCGATACCAGTGTGGCTGCAAATTGCGCAGCACTGTTTTCCAACGTTTTAACCGAGGTTGAGAGCTGATCTTGTGCCAAAGCTGTGCGTATCGAGAGTTGAGATTGTTCTTGTAGGATACCGGCACTGAGCCCTTCTTCAAAGCTGGTTTTTTTCGCAATTTCCAGCGCGTTTGCATGCTCTTCTTGAAGGCTCTCAAGCCGCATTTGCATTTTAATAAAATTGGAGCTCATATCGTCGGCTTTTTTTAAAAGCGATTCAATCAATGCATCTTTAGACGAGCCACCCTCGCGATGAGTATTACTCTCCTCTCTATACAGAGGTTGTTGCGAACCTAGTTCTTCATGCGCTTCATAAACAGTGGCACCGCTCATTCCTGAGAGAATTTTAAACTGGTACTTTCCTATCGAGTGAGAGGAGAGATTCTCTTTGGTAATCACAACATCTTCCATCTCCATATTCTTAGTCAATCATCTCTTCAGATGCTCCCAGCTCTAATACACCCTGCTCTGCCAATGTCTGCACTGCGTCTACGATTTTACGCTGCGCAGTCTCTACTTCTTTCATTTTTACTGCGCCCAAGAACTGTAATTCTTCAACAAATGTATCTTTTGCACGCTGAGACATACAAGCATAGAACTTTTCTTTAAGCTCCTCGGGCGAACTTTTAAGTGCCAGCATAAGATCGTTTTTATCAACCACTTTGAGAATTTCGCGAACACTGTTCACATCCAAATTGGTAATATCTTCAAACGTGAACATCATCTCTTTGATCGATGCCGCAAGCTCTTGATCGAGCTGTTCAATCTGAGTCAAGGTCTCTTTGGATATTTTTGCCCCCAAACGGTTAAAGACATCTGCTACGGCTCGTGGTCCGCCCACTTCAACTTTATAGGTTGCCAATGATTCAAGTTTGGACTCAAGAACAGCACTCACCCGCTTAATAATCGCCGGTGAAATATCCCCCAATTTCGCCATACGGATTACCACTTCTCCACGTAAATCAGATGGAAAAATATAGAGAGTTTCTGCCGCAGCGGAAGGATCCATATGGGCTAAAATAAGGGCAATAGTTTGAGGATGTTCTGTCGAAATAAAATCAGCCAGCTGTTGCGGTTTGATTTTAGAAAGATAGGCAAAATTTTGAGCTCCTTGCATCGTCTTAGAGAGACGCTCCAGCACTTTTTTAGCCTCTTCTGGCCCTAGAGCTTTGTACAAAATCTCACGTGCATACTCCAAGCCGCCGGTATTAAGATACTGGTTGGATTGGATGATGGCGTAAAACTCTTCCAATACTGCTGCCCCGATAGTTTTTTCGATGGAATTATTGGTTGCTATGTATTTAGAAATCTCCGTGATCGACTCCACGCTCATCCGTGCAAAAATTTGCGATGTCGCATCTTCGCCTAACTGTATCAGCAATATCGCTACTTTCTCTGCCATCCCCATCTCATCAAAATGGGCTTGTTGTGGTTGCGTCAATGTCATAGTGCTACCTCTTTCTCTTATTGCCCGCGCAATGGCGCTGATTCTTCATTAATCAATGCTTGAATTAGTGATGCGATCTCGTCAGGTCGATCTTCGGCTATCTCACGAATTTTTTCCAACACAACATCGTATTTTAATTCATCTTCATTAAACCCCTCGCCAAGTCCCAGCTGATTTTCTACTTTTTTACGCATCTGCTGTACTTTTTCGACGAGATTTTCATCCTCATCCATACCCAGTTCCAATACGGGCTTTTCAAATTCTTCTTCTTCTCGGCTGAATTCCAGCATTCGGTCCGCAAATGGGAGAATCACTTTTTTGTAAGCGATGAAAAGGATAATTGCCACGAGAATGTACTTAAATACAGGCATAAAAGGCTCAACATAGCTACTAAAAAATTCAGAAGTTTTGGATGCGGTATCTTTTGATCTTAGCAAACCTTTGGTTCCTTGAAACTCAAAATTGCGTACTGTCACCAAATCGCCTCTTGTATCATCAACCCCTATTGATTGCTTGACTAACGATGTAATAGCATCGAGCTGTGTCTGATCCAGCGCCACATACTCCACCTCTTCGCTTGTCTCTCCGGTAGAACCTTTTTTAGGTTCGTATTTTCCATCGACGACGACGGCTGCCGTTATCCGTTTGATCCGCGCGAATTCCATTTTGGTAGTAGAAACCGTTTTTGAAATTTCAAAATTGGTCGTCCCCGTCGTTTTCTCGGATTTTTCACCTGTCCCCGTGCTGTTTAGCTCTGGAACGGGTCCGATATTGGCAACAGCCCCCGGAACCCCCCCAATCGCTGCCGGAGTAGCTCCTTCCCGTTTTTCCTCGCTTGTTTGTTCGCTTCGTACGACATTTTCAGGATCGTATTTCTCTGACGTAGAACTTTGCTCTGAAAAGTCATACTCTATCGTCACTTTTGCAACCACCCGTTCTTTTCCGCCGATAAAGGGAGAAAGGACATTGATGATTTTTTCTTCTTGCTTTTTCTCTTCTTTGGTCTTATATTGCTGCTGCATTGACGAGAGTTCGCCCATCATCGCATCCGCGTCGCTGTCTCCTAAGCTCTCCCCCTCAGAATTGATCAATGTCACATTCTCTACTTTTAACTTCGGAACGGCGGCAGCTACGAGTTTTTTAATACCACGAATCTGCTTTGGGGTGAGTTTACGATCTTCATACAGCTGAACCATGACGGATGCGGAAGGGGGAACTTCTTCGGAAACGAACAGCGTCTCTTTTGGCAGGGCAAGGCTAACACTAGATTTTTCCACGGGGGAAAGCGAATCAATCGATCGCGCCAACTCCCCTTCGAGTGCCCGTCTGAATTTTACCTCTTGATCAAAGTTAGTTGCTCCGAACTCTTGTTTGTCAAACAGCTCAAATCCAACATGCCCCTCTTTTGGAATTCCCATAGAAGCGATTGTAATCCGCTCTTTATAGACCACTTCCTTGGGAACTTCGATCACATTTTCTCTCGGGATACGATAGGGAATTTTGTCTTTTTCAAGCTGTGCTACAACCTGTGCTGCATCCTGCGGTGAGAGCTGATCAAAGAGTACCTGATACCCTTCGTTATTTCTACTGCTTCCCTCAGAAGTATAAACAACAAGAAAAATCAAAAAAGCGATTATCCCCGCAATGGCTGCGCCAATAATCGTTTTTTGGATTTGGGTTAGCTTTCCAGAAAGGACAACAAGCTGTGAAAAAAGGGCTTTAAAATCCATTCTTTTGAATGCCTACTTTACAATAAAGGTTCAATGAGTTCAAAAAATCGGTCATTTTGCACCGATCTACCAATAGTTACACGAATCGCATTTAATCCGTAACTACTTAAATCTCGTATAATCATACCCTTTTTTAATAATTCTTGGGCTATTTGTGATGCATTTTTTGTTTCAGGAAGCGATAATGTGACGAAATTGGTATAACTCTCAATTAAATCAATCCCTTTAGCCTTTGCAAATGCCTCATATCGCTTCATCTCTTTAAAATTATCCGCGATACATCCTTCTACAAACGGTTCATCTTCGAGTGCAACCGATGCCGCTTCGAGAGAAAGAGTCGTGATATTAAAAGGGGGACGGACTTTGTAAAGTGTTTCAATAATAGGGCTTTGAGCAATCCCGTATCCGACACGCATCCCCCCTAGTCCGTATGCTTTTGAAAAAGTCCCTAAAAAGAGAACATTTTCAAATTTTTTTATCAAGTCACGCGGTTCAACCGCATACGAAGCATCTTTAAATCGTGCATATTCCATATAGGCACCATCAACGATAACCAACGTATCTTTATCGATTTTTTCGATAAAAGTTATCATCTCTTCCGCGTGGATGGCATCTCCTGTCGGATTGTTTGGTGTGCAAAGAAAAACGATAGAGGGCTTATGCTCAAGATAGAGTGCATAAAATTCTTCCAAATTGTGCTCACGTGACGCTGTTCGAACAATCTCCGCCCCCACTTGTTTGGCATAAATCTCATACATTGCAAACGTGACACTGTTCATCAACACTTTGCTTCCTGCATGCGCTTTGGCATGGATAGCAAACTCTATTACCTGATCGCTTCCTGCTCCGATAATCAGTTCAGAAGGTGCAATATTGTATTTCAAAGAGAGAGCATTTTTTAGTTTTACCATCGAGTCATCCGGATACAAAGCCATATTGTCGATAATAGAGCGTACTGCATCTTTCACTTTGGGTGAACATCCAAACGGATTTTCATTACTGGCCAGTTTAACAATATCCTCTTTATTAATCCCATATTCACGAACGACTAACTCAATAGGTTTGCCCGCTTCATACGTTTTGATACTATCCAATGCGCTGTTAAATTTCATAATTCTCCCTTTACATAACTTCCAAGCCACGTCACTTCGTCAGTATGTTTGGCAATCATCTCTTGCACGTGAGCTTCATCTATATGACCGAAAAAGTCGATAAAAAACCAATATCCAAAACCGCCATCGTCGCGTGAGGGACGGCTTTCTATTTTACTAAGATTGATGTTCGCTTTATGAAAATCTTCTAAAAAATGGAAAAGGGCCCCTGCCTTTTGCCCATCTTCTAATCGAACTAAAATCGATGTTTTGTCCTCGCCGCTCGGTCCGTTTTTAAAATCGCTCAGAATAAAAAATCGTGTGGCATTGTTGTGGGCATCTTCGATGTTTTCAAACAGTGTCGGTATCCCATAGAGCTTTGCTGCAATATGGCTGCAAATCGCTGCTGATTCTGGATCTTTGGAGGCTAAAACGGCGGCTTTTGCCGTTGACTCTACAGGGATGTGCTCGATACGGTCCAATCCATGTTCAAGCAAAAACTCTCGGCACTGTCCGAATCCTTTGTCTTTTGAATAAATTTTCGTAATATGGTGTAATTTCTCTGCTTTACTCACAAATGCCATATGGATGGGCATATAGAGTTCCGCTACGATTTTCACACTGCTTTTACCCAGTAAATCGAGCGTTTCACCTACGACACCATCACGACTGTTTTCGATCGGAACCACCCCAAATTTCGCACGCCCTGCTTCGAGTGTTTTAAATACCGCCGCAATGGAGCCCAGAGAAAGATAATCACTCATCGCACCGAAACGTGACTCTGCCGCTTGATGGGTAAAACTTCCTTCCGGTCCTAAATAGGCTATCTTTTCAGGCAACTCTAGATTTCGGGCTACAGCGAAAATCTCTAAAAAAATTGCTTCGATCGCGCTACGGTTGAGCAATCCCCCCGACTCGCTGCTTAAACGACTTAAGCGGTCAATAATCGCTTTTTCCCGCTCAGGTCGATAAATCGCACCCTTATTTTGATGTTTGATCTCACCTACACGGTGAACGACTTCCATCCGACGATTGAGAAGCTCAATTACCTCATTGTCCAACGCATCGATAGCTGTTCTGCACTCTTCTAGTGTTTCCATAAACCCTCCAATACTGCTTGTATATCCGGATAAACGACATCGGGTTGAACGCTAAGCTGTGGCAATATCTCTGCAGCATGCCGATATTTTCCGCTCAGTACAAATATTCCATCCATTCCCAAAGCTTGTGCCGGAATTATATCTCCCGTAACATCATCGCTGATAATCGCTACATCACCGAACGTCACCCCTTCTTTTTGATGCGAAAGCAATGCTAACGCGGATTCAAAAAAAGCGGTGCTCGGTTTTCCCACTACAGAATACGATACAGAAGTCGCGCACTCCAACATCTTTAAAATCGCACCCACTCCGGGATAGCGTTTGGAATTTTTAGCATATAACGATGTTTCATGCATCCCGATCAGCTGCGCACCGCCAAGAAGAAATTCGATTATCTGCGCATACTCATCGTGTGTAAATTTTTCTTTTATCGCAATAAGAACCACATCCGGTGTCACAAAATCAAGGGTATACCCCATTGATTCTAAAACGTGTAAAAATTCTTCTGAACCATACGCTGCTATCTTTTTATCGTATCCGATATGCTTCTCTAATACCATCAAGGGATCCAAATAATGGCTAGCGGATATAGACAATCCAATGCTATTTAAATACGCCAAAAATTCCTTACTGGGATATTTTGTACTGTTTGTGATAACCATATAAGGAATATTTGTACTGTTCAAATGATCGATAAATTCGATGGCACCGCGAATAGGGAGCTTCGTCGTATCATCGATCAATGTTCCTTGTACGTCAATAAAAAACATTAAAGATACTCACGCTCTAGCGCGATTAAATCATCAAATGTTTCACGGGCTCTAATAATGCGTGCTTCTCCATTCTCCAGTGCAATTTCAGCGGAACGTCCGCGTGTATTGTAGTTGCTGCCCATTCCAAAGCCATACGCACCTGCACTATGAACGACCAATAAATCGTTATGTTCCATCGGCGGTAGAGGATAATCTTTTGCTAGAAAATCACCACTTTCACAGACAGGACCTACGACATCTGCCAAAGAGAGAGTCCCCTCGTTATTCAGCGCTTCGATACGGTGATACGCTTTGTACAAGCTCGGGCGTATAAGATCATTCATGGCGCCATCCACGATCACAAACCGCTTTGAGGAATTTTTTTTCTCATACAGTACTTTGGTTAAAAAATAACCCGCATTTGCTGTCAAAAAACGTCCCGGTTCACAGATGATCGTAACATCCAGCCCTTTGAGTGCCCCCAAAATCGCTTGGGCATAATCGTATGGGGTAATCGTCACCTCATTATCGTAACGAACCCCTAGCCCACCGCCGATGTCGAAGAATTTGAGGTTAATATCGATCGCAGAGAGCGAACGCATCAAATCTGCTACAATCACCGCAGCTTCATAAATCGGCTCAAGTTCGGTCAGTTGAGAGCCAATATGAAAATGTATTCCTACCGGATCCAAATGAGGCGAATTTTTAGCACGAATATACATCCGCTTCGCCGCATCAATCTCTACCCCAAATTTGTTATCGTGCAGTCCCGTAGAAATATAGGGATGCGTTTTAGGATCAATATTAGGGTTCACACGGATACTAATACGTGCTTGCTTATTAATTTCCTCTGCTATCATCTCAACGCGTCCAAGCTCCGCTTCGCTTTCAACATTGACGTAGAGAATATCGCTCATCAATGCCTCACGTATCTCATCATCACGCTTGCCCACACCGCTAAAGATAACTTTATAAGGGGGAACTCCCGCCATCAATGCACGTCGAACTTCACCGATAGAGACACAATCGGCACCTGAGCCCAACGACGCAAAATGTTTAATAACACTGAGATTAGAGTTAGCTTTGACCGCATACGCAAGAATTGATTTTCGTCCGCGAAATACCTCTTTAAGAGTGTCAAACTGCTCTTTCATCGCATCAAAATCATAAAGATACAAAGGGGTTCCATAAGTTTGTGCCAAAGATTGAAAAGGGATCACGCATTAACCTTTTTGTGATAATTTTAAAAGCGATTTTATCTTAAATCTGCTTAGATTCAAGGCGGTAAAGATTGCCAACATCCCAATGGGAGCAATAATGCCCACCTCTGGCATAACTGTTTTATTATTGGAGAGTTCTCCGCTCATAAACAATACTCCCCACACCAACAGTGTTCCCAAAATAGCACCAAAACTGTACAACGAGAGATTGGCAAAGCGGGATCCGATCGGGACATGTCCGTAGATGAGGACAATCATAATTAGGGCAAACCACGGCGTAACCAACGTCCGATATAACGAACTTTTCACTTTTGAGAGATCGATATTTTGAGAATGGAGTAACTTCAATGCATCCAACGCATCGATGATCGTATAATTGACTTTTCCCTCATAAATTTGATCGAGTATTTTAGGTCTAAAATCTTTAAGTATCCGTATTTCATTGGCATCTTCGGTTTTAATTCCCTGCCCCTGTAAATTTAATACGGCAGGAGGTTTGATCAAATGGGCTTTTTCAATAACCCAATAGTGATCTTTATAATAAGCTTCTTCTGCACTCAAAACCTCATTCAGCTTTCCATTTTCAAACGTAAAAACGCGTATCGTTTGGGCTTTTTGGATTAATGGATTGAGTGTTCCAAAAAAAATATAATTCCCTTCATGGGTAAAAAAAAGATTATTCGTAGAGGTCAACACCAATGAGGATTCGCGCAGATTATCGGAATATTCATTGGCCCGGGCAAAAGAGGTTGCATGAGCCGCTATGTAGACGATCAACACGATCACCGCTGTTATGAGAAAAGGGGCCAATACTTTTAGTTTCGAATATCCCAATGCATAATAGGAGGTAAGGGCATTGGAGCGTATCAGCTCCACCATCGTAACAATAAATGCAAAAACTATCGAGATGGGAAGCATCATATCCAGAGCATACAACCATCTGTATGTAGCGTACAATAACGCTAAATTGGCAGATTTGGGGAGCTTAGGAATACTGTCCATAAGATCAAACCCCACCATAAACCCAGTGAGTGCAATCAAAATAATAATGCAATAACGAAGATATAAGAATGAGATTGTTTTAAAAAAAAGCATAATCACCTACCGTATTAAAAGGTTTTTATTATACCGCTAAACCTTTGAGAGAACACTTGGATGAGACCTCATCGCACGGTGAATTAAGCAACATTTCTACCGCATCGGCCGCTTTGGCAATCCACTCTTTTAAATGTATTTGCTCATCGGCAGAGAAGGGATGTAGCACATAATCAGCAACCGCAGATTTATGTTCGGGCTTGCCGATTCCCATCCGTACACGGATATAATCAGGAGTAATTGCAGCATCCGCCGATTTTAATCCATTATGTCCGCCATGCCCTCCCCCTTTTTTAAAACGTAATGCACCAAACGGTAAATCAAGCTCGTCATGAATCACAATAACATCATCAATTTTATAGAAATTTTTAACGGCTAAAATAGATTTTCCGGAGAGGTTCATAAACGTGAGCGGTTTGAGAAGGAAATGTGTCCCCATTTTAAACAACTCCCCATGAAAGGAGCTCTTTGAAACGTTTGCAACATTATGGCGACGACATAATTCATCGATCACCATAAATCCGGTATTATGACGGGTGCTTGCGTATGCCGATCCAGGATTTCCCAGTCCGACAATCAGCATGATTATTTTGCTTTAATGATACTCAAAACGGATACGCGATCCGCATCGGTAAAAGTAACATTATCAATACGTGCTATATCACGAACCATTACAGAATCACCCAAATCAAGAGGTGTTACGTTGATTTCGATAAAATTTGGTACATTTTCGATTGCTGATTTAACGCGAAGACGTTTTTTTGCAACAAACAACATCCCTTTGTTTTTCATACCGATAGGGGTACCAACAGGCTTAACCGGAACATGATAATGAGCTAAAAGACCAGCCTGCGCAATCATTAAATCAACATGTAACAAATTACCAGAAACAGGATGAGACTCATACCCTTGAACAACGACGTTCAATTCAGCTCCTGCAACGTTAACAGGAAATGCTACCGTCTCTTTATTGCGCACCGTACGGATAAAATCGTTCATTTTGAACGCAGCGTGAATATTCTCAAGCCCTTTTCCGTAGATGTTGGCAATAAGATAACCATCACGGCGATACGCTTTTGTTGCGGGTTTGCCAATACTCTCTCTTACAATGCCTTCTAACATATTAATGTCCTTAAAATAAAATGAGGCGAATTATACTTAAAGTTTTATAAAAACATGCTTACCTTTTTAAAGCGATAAACTCCTCTTCTTGAAACTCTTTAGGGCTTTCTTCTTTTCCAGATTGATTTTTATCGATAAGCCCTGTTAACCCTTCCATTTTCAGTTTTAAATCCGACGACGAAGTGGCGTAAGAAAGCGCATCATTTCGGCTGATGCGCCCTGTAAGATACAAATCTAAAATCCCCTGATCAAAGGTCTGCGACCCATAGAGTTCTTTCCCCTCCGCAATCGTATCCGGGATCTCATAATCCCTGTTCTCGGCAATCAACTGTTCAATACGCGCCGTACGAACAAGGATTTCCAATGCCGCCGTTCGTTTGCCGTCTACAGTCGGTATCAAACGCTGTGAAATAACCCCTTTCAAAACCGCAGCCAAAGTCATTCTGACACGGTTTTGTTCCGCAGAGGGGAAAACCGATACGATACGATTAACCGTCTCTTTTGCATCCAGTGTATGAAGCGTCGAGAAGACCAAATGTCCCGTATCTGCTGCGTGCAACGCGATTTCTATGGTTTCCATATCCCGCATCTCTCCTACAAGGATAATATCCGGGTCTTCCCGCAATGCGGCACGAAGTGCTGCGCCAAAACTGTGGGTGTCTTGCCCAACACTGCGCTGATTAATAATACATTTTCGATCTTTATGGACAAATTCGATCGGATCTTCGATCGTAATAATATGTTTACGTTTGGTCAAATTTACCTCATGGATAAGAGCTGCAAGGGTCGTTGATTTACCGCTTCCTGTTACCCCCGTCACCAACACAAGTCCCCGCTCCATTTGTGTAAAAGTATGGACAACATTCGGTAGATCAAGCTCATCAATCGTCAAAATTTTGACCGGAATCAGACGAAATACCGCCGATATTCCCTCCATTTGAAAAAAGATATTGATACGAAAACGGGTATTTTCATCGAATGGATAGACCAAATCGAGCTCCTTTTTCTCTACCAACTCAGGAAAACGGGTGCGTAAAAGCTCTTTCGCAAAAATAAGAGCATCATCCTTCGAAAGAATCTCACCAGAGAGAGGAATAATCTCTCCATTGATACGCGCTCGCACTACCCCGTTGGCTTTAATGTGCAAGTCACTCCCTCCGGCATCGACCATACGGCGCAAATAACCCCGTATTTTTTTCAAAACCTCAAAATTTAAATCCTCTACATAAACATGGCTTTTTTTTTCGTCTATCATCTTCTACTCCAGTGCACTTAAAATATCATCAAATGCACTTTTGAATGCATCCAACCCTTCATGTATTTGCCCCTGGATTACCTTATCCATATCCACTCCGGCATCTTTCACTTTTTGTTTGTGTGTTTCAATTTTTTCGGTAGAAAGAGGAAGTTTTATCGTTTTATCCCCACGTGCGACATACGCATCAATGGTTGCAATCGGCGCTGTATTGATACTGTTGATGGCAAGCAGCTCATCGATATAATACGAAGCTCTCAAGTCATCCCCTTTGACCCCAGTACTGGCAAAAAGGACACGGCACTTCGGCACACTCAGCGCTTCTACTTTTGCATAAATCTCTGCAGCGTTCATAATCCCCATTAATCCCGGCTCAATTCCGTGTGATTGCAATTTCGAATCAATAGCACGATCGATCCGACTTACAAAAACGCTGATAACCGTATCTACAGGCTCACTCCTTTTGGAAGCGGCAGCAGCAAAGGCATTGGCACATTGCAAAGCTTGCTTCGTTGAAAAAATCAAAGTTGCATTGACGGGTATACCACGAGATGCCAATGATTCCATCGCACCGTATCCTGCGTCAGTCGCGGGTACTTTTACCATAACGTTGGGTCGGTTAATGGTTTCAAAGAGCCGTATCCCCTCCTCTGTCGTCGCCTTCGTATCATCACACAAAAACGGGTCAACTTCGATACTCACATACCCATCATCATGAGCATCGTACAATGGACGCAAAATATCCGCCGCTTTTTGGATGTCAAATAGGGCAATGGCTTCGTATTTCTCTTTGGGCGAAAGGTGTGTCAGCGTTGAAAGTTGCTCTTTGTAGGCGCTCGATGTAAGAATTGCATTTTTAAAAATAGCAGGATTGGAGGTGGCACCGTTGATAATCCCCTGTGCAATCAACTCCTTAAACCCTTCATCCAGAAAAGTACGCTCGATAAAATCAGCCCATAAAGAAAAGCGAGAGGAAGGAATATACATAAATTTTAGCTCCAAAGCATTCAAGTAAAACAATTATGCCAAAAAATATTAAAAATAGAGATTTGCCCACGCGATCATCATTCTTTACTCTCGCCACGCCCCTGCCGACACATTCTCATTCGAATAGTTCGCTAACTTTTCCAAAAAAATTTCTCTCGATACTTCTACAGCTCCCAAACTCTTCAAATGAACTGTCGGAACCTGACAATCGATAAAAGAATACCCCCATTTTCTCAAATGATCGACCAATACCGAAAAAGCGACTTTCGAGCCATCGGAGACACGCGCGAACATTGATTCTCCGCAAAAGACTTTTCCCACGCTCACGCCGTATAACCCTCCAACGAGAAGACCATCTTGATACGCTTCGACACTGTGGGCATATCCTAGCGCGTGTAGCACTTCATACGCCTCGATCATTTCCGGGACAATCCAACTTCCACGTTGTTCTCCTCTTTGAATGTTTGCACACTCACGGATAACTTCTGAAAATGCCGTGTCAAAACGGATCTCAAAACGGGGTATTTTTTTGCGCAATGATTTATGAAGTTTAAAATCATCCAGTTCTAAGATGAGGCGCGGATCAGGTGACCACCACAAAATCGGATCACCCGCACTGTACCACGGGAAAATGCCGTTTCGATACGCCATCATGATACGGGAGGGGCTTAAATCACCGCCATACGCCACAATCCCTTCCGGGGATGCAGACAGGGGAGAGGGGAAAAAGAGGTGATAGGAGAGCTTGGGGATCATATACTACTGATAATCAAAAACAAGTCTATCCACATAATCGATAGTCACTTTACCGCCGTTTGTCAGAGAACCGAACAAGACCTCATCGACCAGCGGATCTTTAATTTTTTCTTGTATTACACGCCCCAACGGTCTCGCCCCCATTTCCTTATCGTAACCGATTTTGGCTATATGGTTTTTTGCTTTTTCGGTGAGAGAAACTGATACCTTTTTAGGTTTAAGCTGCGCATTGAGTTCAGCGATAAATTTATCGACAATTTTTTTAACAACGTCCATCGGCAATGCCTTAAACTCGACTACTGCATCAAGACGGTTACGAAATTCAGGGGTGAAAAACGATTTTAACGCCTCATGACGCGAGATCGAACTGTCGGCATTGAATCCCATTACCGTTCGTTCGCTGGCTCCGATATTGGAGGTCATAATGAGGACGACATTGGCAAAATTGGCTTTATACCCGTTGTTGTCGGTCAATATCGCATTGTCCATTACTTGAAGCAATATATTGACCAAATCGGGATGTGCTTTTTCGATTTCATCGAGCAACAATACCGTATAAGGATGTTTACGAATGCTCTCGCTGAGTAATCCCCCCTGCTCAAATCCCACATATCCCGGAGGCGCGCCGATGAGACGGCTTATGGCGTGTTTTTCCATGTATTCCGACATATCAAACCGCTCAAAATGGATTCCCATAGACTCGGCGAGCGATTTGGCAAGTTCTGTTTTCCCGACCCCCGTCGGACCTGAAAACAAAAATGATGCAATTGGCTTATTGGGAGCGCTAAGTCCTGCATAGGAGCGTTTGATAGAGCGTACTACTTTTTCGATAGCATTGTCTTGTCCGATAACGAGAGATTTTAACACCTCTTCCAACCGTGCGAGCTTTTCACGGTCATCACCAGATATTTTAGAGACAGGAACTCCCGTCATTTTCGCAATAATAATCTCAATATCATCGGGGGTAACCGTCGTACGCTTATGGTGATGCAAATGAAATGATGCCCCTGCTTCGTCGATCAGATCAATCGCCACATCGGGTAAAAATCGGTCGGTAATAAATTTTTTGGAGAGTTCTACAGCACTGCGTAACGCTTTATCTGTGTATTTTACCCCGTGATGTTTTTCATAGCGTGGGCGCAATCCTTTGAGAATTAAAAAACTCTCTTCCTGTGAGGGCTCACCCACATCGATACGAGCAAACCGTCTGCTCAGTGCGCGATCTTTTTCAAATACCGATCGGTATTCGGCATGTGTCGTTGCCCCCATACATTTGAGACTTCCTGACGCAAGAGCGGGTTTGAGCTGATTGGACGCGTCCATACTCCCGCCCCCAACCGCTCCTGCCCCCACAATGGTATGGATTTCGTCGATAAAGAGAATCGCATTTTTATGCGCCTGCACCTCATCAATCACCGCTTTGAGCCGTTTTTCAAAATCACCGCGATATTTGGTTCCTGCGAGCATGGCACCCAAATCAAGGGCAAACAATTCGGCATTCTCAAGCAATGCAGGAACATCTCCTGCGACAATACGCAACGCCAACCCCTCGGCAATCGCCGTCTTACCGACTCCAGGTTCACCAATCAGCAATGGATTATTTTTTTTGCGGCGGCAGAGGGTTTGGATGGCACGCTCAATCTCATTCACCCGCCCGATAACGGGATCGATATTCCCTTTTTTGGCTTGGTCGATCAGATTGATTGCATACTTCTCTAGCGCCCCTTCATTTTCTTGATTTTGCGTTGGAGCATCTACCTCTTTGTGCGAAATCGCTTCGAGCAAATCGACACGACTGATTCCATATTCTTCAAGCAACATACACGCATACGTATGGTGTTCTTCAAACACGGCTGCGATAAAATCACCCACATCGGCATGCTGTTTTTGGGCACTTTTGACATGGCGCATCATCTCATCGATCATCCGTGCCAATGCCACTGTTTCCAACGGCTCTTGCACCACCTCATCAGGAAGCGGTTCAAGTGAATGAATTAAATAATTCCCCAAAGCCTCACGTATAACTTCTACTTCTACTCCGCACGTGTTGATAATCGCTGCCCCATCGGGAGAATTGAGCAATGCAAGCATAACATGCTCAATCGTAAGATATTCATGACGCTGATGCCGTGCTAACGCCACCGCTTTTTGAAAAATCGAGTTAAGCTCTGTACTAATCATGACGCTTCCTCCATCACAGCTTTCAAAGGAAAACCGCTTTCTCTCGAGAGTGAACTTACCTGATAAATTTTTGTCTCCGCAATTTCATACGAATAGGTTCCGCACAGCCCACGACCGCTTTGATGCACCTGCATCATAATCTGATGCGCTTGGCTGTAATTTTTACGAAAAATTCCTATTAAAATATCGATCACAAAATCCATCGACGTATAATCATCATTCAACAAATAGACATGATATTTCTTCGGTTCTTGATTCTCCAAAGAATGCTCGAGGCTATGTTTTACTTTTGTACTCAAATTACTATCCCTAATTTCAAAAAAATACTCTAACAAGGGTTACGTATTGTTTGGCTTAAGAGGGAGGATTAACCTCGTGCCATAACAAAATCATTGATAATATCCTCAGGATTTTCTAGTCCGATAGAGATACGGATCAATCCTGCAGTAATCCCTAAAAATTCGCGCGTCGGCTTATCGAAATCACGGTAAATCGTTGATCCCATATGAAGGCCCAACGTACGGGAGTCTCCGATATTGGCGGTAATCGTAATGAGTTTCAAACGGTTCAAAAAAGCAAATGCGGCTTCTTTGCTTCCCATATCGATGGTAAACAAGGTTCCGCACCCTTGAGAAAATTGCTCTTTATAACGCTCATGATGGGGATGGTGCAATAAAACAGGATGATTAATAGTAAAGCCTTGCGCATCAAGGGCAATAGCAATTTTTTCCACACTCGACACAATACGATCCATACGCAACGGCAATGTTTCCAGCCCCAGCATCGTTAAATAGCTTCCAAATCCGTTGGCAGACATCCCAAAATCGCGCAATGCCCGCTTTTTAGCATTCCCGATGAGCGCCATCGCCCCCATTTTCTTTATAAACGGATGAATTTCGCTGTAACGATCGGTTTTAAATTTATCTTCCCCTTCATTGATAGCGCGAAAAATAACGGCACCCCCAAGTGATGAGGCGTTTCCGGTGATAATCTTTGTCGTTGAATAGACCACAATATCTGCACCCAAGGCTAAAGGTTTAATGCTCAGTGGAGTAATGGTGTTATCCACCATCAGCACTACTCCGTGCGCCGTAGCAATGTCGGCAATCTCTTTGATATCAGGAAGACGCATATTGGGATTTCCGACACTCTCTAAAAAAATGATTTTGGTTTTATCGGTGACGGCTGCTTCGAGTGCACTGTATTCATCCACATCGAAAAACTGCGTCGTAATCCCAAATCGGGTAAGCGTTTCGGAAAAATACGAATAGGTTCCCCCAAACAATCCTCCGACGCTGAGTATTTCATCCCCTGATTTTAGGAGACTGAGGGTTGCCATGGCCGTAGCCCCCATCCCTGAAGAAGCCGCAACGGCACCGATACCGCCATCCATGTGAGCTAAAATTGACTCCAGCTGTGCCGATGTCGGATTTCCTACGCGTGAATAGAGCGGTTTTTTTACCGACCCATCGAAAATTCCCTCACCAGTTTCACTGTCCCCGTATCCAAACGATGCCGAATTAATCATCACAGGACTGATGGGGCCCTCTTTTTTTCCCACTTGCTGAACGAACTGTGTGGAAAATTCTTCAAAACGCATGACTATCCTTTGATACTAACTTGATCTTTACGAAATCTGTATTACAATTCGATAATTATAGCCAAAAGAGCCAGACCTTGATCAAACGAATTTTCATCACTGCTACCAATACGGATATTGGCAAAACCCATACTACTTTGCAGTTACTTGACGTGTACGCACAGATGGGATTGCGTGTGGGCGTCTACAAACCCATCGAAACGGGGGTCAATGGACTCCCGGCCGATGGAAGCGTACTCCTCAAACATGCCCAAGCTCTAAATCCTGAACTTAAATCGTTACGGGTGAGTGATATTGTTACCCTGGCACTTCCCCTCCCAGCTGCTCCCTATGTCGCCAACAAAGGGGTAAAAATCGATCTAAATCTCTTTGATAAAGCCTTAGCAAACATAGAGAAAAATTGCGATATTGTTCTCATTGAAGGGGCCGGCGGACTAATGGTTCCCATCGATGAAGAGCTTATGATGATCGATTTGGCAAAACACTTCCATGCAACGACTCTCCTTGTCACCCATTGCCGTCTTGGGTGTATCAATGATACTTTACTGAGTTTAAATCTATTAAAACAGCACAACATTCCCCATTTGTGGACGCTTAACTGCCGTTCCAACGATCAGCGATTTATGCAGACATCTCTCCCTTATTTTAAAAACCATTTCGATCCTCTCTATTTTTTAGGACATAATACTCAGGCGTTGGCTCAAGCATTATTGGATAAAATAAACTCAAATAACAAGGAAGAACCATGCGCCATCTAATCCGAACCGATGATTTTACGATTGAGCAAATCAACACCGTTTTAGAGGATGCATCTTTGTTTAGCGATGGACATTTTGATCCCATATTGCGTGAAAAAATCATTATCACCCTCTTTTTTGAAAACTCTACCCGTACCAAAAGTTCCTTTGAAATTGCCGCGAAACGGCTCGGTGCCGAAGTCGTCCATCTCGATGTTCAAAAAAGCTCTACCAAAAAAGGGGAAAGCCTCGTCGATACGGCAGCCAATCTCGATGCTATGGGACCGCACGCTATGATCGTCCGTCATGCTCATGCCGGAGTCCCCAATATTCTTGCTCAGCACACCAATGCATCGATTATCAATGCAGGAGACGGTGCACATGCCCACCCAACCCAAGCCCTCCTCGATCTTTTTACCCTAAAGCAGCATTTTGGGGATATAGAAGGGAAAAGAATTGCCATCGTCGGTGATATCAAAAACTCCCGTGTTGCCAACAGCAATATTGAGTTGCTTACGCGATTTGGAATGGAAATCACCCTTGTAGCCCCGCCCCATTTTCTCCCCACAACAACGCTTCCGATAACCCATAATATTCATGATGTCATCGATCATGTTGATGCCATCATGAGTTTACGCACCCAAACCGAGCGCCATTCACACCAAACGTACGGCTCACTCAAAGATTACGCTCAAGATTTTTGTATCACCAAAAAACTTATCGGGGATCGGGATATCATCATCATGCATCCAGGACCCGTTCATCGCAATATCGATATTGATGATGCGATGCTCAAAGACCCACGATGCAAAGTGCTCGAACAGGTCAAAAACGGTGTATCGATTCGGATGGCGGTTCTCAAGGCGCTAATAGCCTAATGGTCGAACAGCTCACACGGTGGATTTCAGCAGGAGTTCCTACTTTTTTTTACACCGATTTCAAAGGGCAGAAACTCCACTGTTACCCACTCAATGATTTACAGAATCAGGAGATCGAGTTTAGCTGTGGGGGCGGTATAACGAGCAAAAATTCACCCCATAAACCACACCATTTTCCTCTATCTTACGAGAACTATCTCCAAAAGTTTGAAGCCGTTTCTGAGCATATCCGCTCTGGGAATAGTTATCTCCTTAATCTTACCGTCCCAACTTTGATTGAAACCTCCTATTCACTACACGAGATTTACACTATGGCACACGCTCCATTTAAACTCCGTGTCCGAGAAGAGTTTGTCTGTTTTTCCCCTGAACCTTTTATCATAATCGAAGAGAACACCATTCATACCTATCCGATGAAAGGGACCATCGATGCGTCACAACACAATGCTGCTGAAACTCTTTTAAATGATCCCAAAGAGCTGGCAGAGCATACAATGATCGTTGATCTTTTACGTAATGATCTGGGAATCGTTGCGACCGATATACGGGTTGAAGCTTTTAGAACCATCAGCACCATCGATACGGGAGAAAAACAGCTTCATCAAACCAGCTCTCATATTAGTGGAAAACTCTCTCCTGCCTGGCGCGAAAATATCGGCAACATACTCAAATCTTTATTGCCCGCAGGGAGCATCAGCGGAACACCAAAAAAACGGACCGTAGAGATTATCGAAGAAATCGAAGGATATGATCGGGGATATTTCACCGGAGTATTTGGATATTTTGACGGAAAAAATCTCTACAGTGCCGTTTCTATCCGTTTTATCGAAAATATCAATGGAACGTTGTTTTATAAAAGCGGTGGAGGAATCACAGCGGAAAGTGATTCTTCAAAAGAGTACCAAGAGATGATTGATAAGATTTATATTCCGTAACAACAAAAAACTGAGCCTAGAAATAAGAGAAAAGCTTAGTTGCGCTATAGTTACGATTATGAAAAAACAAAATCTACGTATCGCAATCGTCCGTCTCAGCGCACTTGGCGACATCATCAATACTGCCGTAGTCTTGCAGATTATCCACCATCATTATCCTGATGCCAAAATCGATTGGTTCGTCGAAGAGGCATTTGCCCCTATCCTAGAAAATCATCCGCTGATACATGAAGTAATCCCCATCCCCCTCAAACGGCTCAAAAAAACCAAAAGTTTTTCCCTCTTAAAAAAGATGATTCACACCCTCAAATCACGTGGACGCTATGACCATATTATCGACGCGCAAGGGCTTCTTAAATCGGCAATCGTCGCCTCTTTGCTTCCCGGAAAACTACACGGATTTGATTCACGCAGTGCTCGTGAAGCAATCGCCTCATGGTTTTATGCCACTACCTCATCGATCCCATACGAGATCAGTGTTATCCGCCGTAATGTCATGGTGATAACCGAAGCGTTAAATATCCCCTACACCGATGCCCTGATAGAGAAGAAATCTCCTGTATTTTTTAGCGAATCGGCCCCTCATGAAAACAAAAAAATCGCCCTCGTCATCGGAGCCTCGTGGCAAAGCAAATGCTATCCCAAAGAGCAATTTGCCACCCTTTGTGATTTACTCCCCTACCCGTGTCATCTGATCTGGGGAAGTGCGAGCGAATATAACAATGCCATCTGGATACAAGAACATTCCAAAAATGCCATTATCACTCCCAAAATGTCTCTAAAAGAGCTTGTTGATTTCATTGCTCACTGTGACCTTACCATCGGAAACGATACGGGGCCTACTCATATTGCGTGGGCTATGAATCGTCCCTCCATCACCCTCTTTGGCCCTACTAATGAACGGATGATTTATCCTACCAAACAAAATATCGGTCTCAAATCTCCCACGGAGGTCGATATTTTCCACATCAACCGAAACGATTTTTCGATTCATCAAATCGACCCCAATCTCATTGCGACAAAAGCCAAGGAACTCTTATGATTATGTATCGTCTCTTTTTGATTTTGGATGCTGTCCTGATGGCGTTGCCCGGTGCGCTGCGTAAAAAGATATTTACCACACTTTCATCCCTCTCTCATGTTCTCGCATTTTCTCGAAATCGGATTATTCAAGCTAATTTGAAATTTGCTTTTGGAGATGAACTAAACTTGGCTCAACAAAAAGAGATTGAGGAGTATTGTTACCGAAATTTAGCCCTCAATTTTTTACAAGTCATGGAAAACAGACGAAATAATGCCGAAGATTTGCGAAGTCATGTGACTTTTGAAAACCGTGAGGCAGTTGATGCCCTTTTGAGCGAAAATCGTGGAATTATTTTTGTCTCAGCCCATTTTGGGAATTGGGAGCTTGGCGGTGCGGCACTCTCATCGCTTATCACCCCGGTATCTTCTATCTACAAAGAGTTTAGCAATTCAAGCTTTGACCCCTATTTGCTTGAGGCACGAACCAATCACCAAATGAAACTTGCCGAAAAAAATGGTGCTCTCAAACATATTGCCAAAGCACTCAAAGGGGGTCGCTCCATCCTCCTTATGATTGATCAAGCCAGCAATCCACGTGCAGGGGTAAAAGTTGATTTTTTCGGTCACGAAACCTATCAAACCTCAACACCTTCGCAATTGGCTCATAAATTTAATGCCCCGATTGTGGGTGTTTATATTGTCTCGCACGATGAGCAACGCTACACAATTACATTTGAGAAACCCATCGAGGTAAGTAGCAATGATGAAAATTCGATTATAGAAGCAACGCAGCTACAAGCCAATGACCTGGAAAGGGTAATTCGTACCCATCCAAAACTTTGGTTCTGGTGCCACAAGCGGTGGAAGGGTGAATTTAAAAATATTTACGCAGGGTAAGCAGTTTTTAACGCTGTATACAATTGGGCAGGGGTCATCTCAGGATTATTTTCCCATGAGAACTTCATCACGGCATTGTCTTCCAAACCGTTCCAAATTTTGATATAACTTCCTTCTTTGTAGCCGTGGTCTTGACGAAATTGATTGAGTATATTTTTACCCACATAGAGGCGATACAACTGTGTTGTATTCAATGCACCCAAATACGCCAGCTCAAAAAACTCTTCAATCATCGCGCCGATCATCTCAGGAGAGACAGGAATAAGAGAGAGACGCATAACGTTTTCGATTTTAATCATAAGAATATCATCCTCGCCAAAGGGTAAAGACTCTTCGCTGTTTAATTTTTGATATTCCGGTGTATTAGAGATTCTTTGTGCTAACTCTTCAACAGCTTCAGCACCATTAGCTTTCGTAAATTCCAACACCAAACTCATAACGAAATGCCACACATCCACAATTTCGATTTGCAAGTTGGCGTAATCGGTCTCTTGGGCAATGCTCTTCCAATGTTTCCATCCGAATGAATCGATCATTTCCGCAGACTCCATCGTAATACATCTACGCCAGTTTATTTTTTTGCCGTGTTTAGTAAGCCCTTTTTCCCAACCCTCTCCGTTGGTAGAATCATTAAGTTGCTGCTGAAGCTCTAACATACACAATAATTTATTCATTCAAAATCCTTAAACAATGTAGCGTATTATACGGTAAAATTACGCCATGCAAAAGATTATCTGCCAGAAATGTACCTATTATTTTGTCACATGGGAAGCCAACCAACCACACGGATGCAAAGGGTATGGGTTTAAAAGCAAATTTATCCCTTCCCAAGTAGTTCTCAGTTCAAGCGGTCAGCCGTGCAGCTTATTTAAATCTAAGATTCACGCTTCCAAATGAGTTTTTTTCCAAAACCAAGGCTGTTATCGGTCATCTTAATCTCATCCAATCTAATTTTCCACAAAATAGGGTTCATTATTCGTGCAAAAGGAAAAGCTTTAAAATAGAGTTCTTCCCCCTCTCCATAACGCGTCATCTCGCCAGAAAACTGTATCCCCTGTATTTTTCCCACCATGGAAGTCTCCAGTGCCACTGTCCCTGCTACGGATGAATTTGCGATTGCATTCCTGCCATGCAACGTATCAGGATCGGTTGCGACAATAAAAGCAATATTTAGCGGATCATACGCATAAAATAGGGAACAGCACCAAAGCGTATCCTCCATCGTTGCTAAGGACAAAAGATGATGCTCCCCAAAAAAAGATTCAATCTTTTGTAGTACTTTTTTCATCCCCGCTATCCAATGATAAAAGCAAGAAAAAACGTCAAAACGGATAACGATCCCAAAGCGCCCAAACTCATCCACCCAACAAGACGAGATCCCAGTGAAAAAGCAATAATCCCTTTCAATACATTATTGCTTCCCACCGCAATCAAAACAGCCGCAATAATTGTATTTTGAGAAACAGAATAGTTCGTGTTAATCAGCGAGAGGATAAAGGGGTCAATATCGGTAAATCCGCTGATAAACGCCATAAGGTTAAGCCCAGAAGTCCCGTAATGTGCCACAAAATAATGCGTTGCCACACTCATAAGGAGAAACATCAGTGCAAATACCAGAGCCACTCCCAGCTCAAGAGGATTCACGTTGAGCTGTTTTGGATGGTCATCTTGGAGAGTTCCATTCCTTTTAATCCGAGAAAGAAGATAACCGCCTAACAAAGTAATAGCCCCAAGTGTCCCAAGAGGCAACAGAATCACTTGAAAAAAGGTGAAATTCAAAAAGCCAATAATCACCAACAACCGAACATGCATCATCCCCGTTGCCAGCATAATCGCTGTCACAAATGTATATTCATGCATCTCTATGGTTTTCGATTGACGGGACAACACCACCGTGGTTATCGTAGAGGAATAGATACCGCCCAAGAGACCGCTGACCAAAAATCCTTTTTCTTTAAAGAAGTAGCGCTGCAAGAGATAACCGACATACGAAATTCCCGAAACCACCACAACCGTCATCCATATTTTACTAAAGGAGATGGGAATCATTGAAGAGACAGGGGTTGTCGGCAACAGAGGCCAGATCACGACGCTAAGCAGCAGCAGCTTCGAAAATGTAATAATCTCCGTATTATCCACACTCTCCAAAAGGGTTTGCACTTGTGTTTTAGCATTCACGATAAAAATAATCGATACAAAAATAAGCGCCGTGAACCACAACGGTTGTGTCATTATGATGGGCGCGTAGGTATATACCAACAATGCCGTCAATAAGCTAATAATCCCTTTTTGCTTCTCATGAAGCTTACGGTAATAAAAAAGACCAAATAACAATGCCAAAATTCCAAGACCTGCCATATAAAGTCGCCATGAGGGATCAAGAATATACAAAATATACCCCAGCATCCCGATCAACGTATAGGTACGAACCGTTCCGATAAAATAAGCATTTTCAAGCGTATTTTTATACTCCCGCATCTCCAAACCTGTCAAAAAGCTAAGAAGCAATGTGAGAATAAATCGAAAATAATCCATCTGATAGAGATTTAAAATCGTCTCAATCATATCCTCTCCCCTTTAGCGCATTATGTATCTTTAGCAAAGCATCCTCCAAAATAGGGGCGGCAACGGCAAAATTGAGTCGCATAAATCCTGATCCCTCTCTCCCAAAGCTCAAGCCCGCACTCAATCCAAGCCCTGCTTCATGAACAAAAAAATGACGTAATTCCCAATCACCTAAGCCTAACTCACGACAATTCAGCCATGCTAAATAAGTTCCTTGCAAAGGTGTCAACCGAATAATAGTGTTTCTAAGCGACCATTGGATGATTGTATCACGGTTTGCATGTAAATGGTTCATAAGATTCCCATGCCATACGCCACCATCCCTATACGCTGCTTCAAATGCGATATGCGACAGCACCGATCCCTCTCCGAAATGGACTTTATTCAACTCTATATGATACTTTTTACGTAACGCCTCAGAAGCGATACAAACTGTCGAGATTGCAAATCCAGCCATATTGAACGTCTTTCCTGTCCCCAAAAAGGTCACTGTCGATTGAGATAACTCGTAGGAGAGCGATGCAATCGGAATATGACAGTTTCCTTTATAAACAATGTCGCAATGAACCTCGTCACTAACAATGATTATCCCATATTCCAAGCACAACATCCCCAAGGAGAGTAATTCATCCTCTCTCCACACGCGGCCTACGGGGTTATGGGGAGAACATAACAATAATATTTTAGTTTTTGGAGTAATTTTGGAACGTAAAGCGTCAATATCAAAGTGATATTCTCCCTCATTGTCTGCATAAAGGGAATGGGAAATAAGACGGCGATTATTCTCTTTAACCTGAGAAAAAAAAGGAGGATATACAGGACTCATCACAATCACATCATCCTCTACCTCACTAAAAGCTCTGATCGCGCATCCGATAGACGCGACCACGGAGGGAGAATAGCTGAACCACTCTCTGCACGTCGTCCATCCATGATGGGACTCTATCCACGCTATTTGTGCTTCATACGCACTGTCCCTCATTATCTCGTATCCGATAACAGGGTGCTTCAATCTCTCACGCACCGCCTCTAAAACACAATCTGGCGTAGCAATATCCATATCTGCCACCCACATCGGCTGCACTGCATCAATGCCAAAAAGTTTTTCTCGCAAGACGTATTTTTCAGCGTTGGATCCGCTTCGATCAATAAAAGTAAACTCATTCATATCGTTTTTGCCACGCTTCGTGCATTTGGTTGATTACCGTTTGTTTTTTTTCTTCGTTCTCTCCATCACCGACAACGTATCGAAACCCTGCATGCTGCGTAAAATGACGACGAAAGGCATAACGAGATGTTCTTACAATCTCATTACCCGTAGAAGCCCATGATCCCCCTTTTAGGATATTATGCCTGCCGTCAAAGGTAGGCTCCGTAAAATCATCATACCATGGATGGGTCATAAATCCCTCAAAAGGGGCCATCTGCGTCTGCGTCCACTGCCATACATTTCCTACAACATCATAAAGCTCACCGTGTGAATACGTATCCACAGGGACAGATGAAGCATAATGGGAAAAATTGAGATTAGCGCGCTGATCGTCAAAGAACTCACCTTTGATATCACCCTCTTGCGCCATCACTTCCCATTCTCCTTCACTAGGAAGCCGATATATTTTTCCGACCTGTGCACTTTTCCAGCGACAAAAGGCTTCCGCTTCGAGGGCATTAACCTCTACAGGCCAATTGTATGGCATTGAAATTTCTTCGCACAAAGCACGATAGGTATAGGTACCATCTGAATTTTGAATCCAAAATGGAGGGCATAAGGCATTGCGTATTTTTAAAAATTTCAATCCTTCTTCGTCCCACCAGCGTGAAATACCATATCCATTGGCAGCAACAAAATCCATAAATTCACCGTTGCTCACCAGATATTTTGAGGCTACGAAATCCTCAACCTCATAGAACATGGAACCATATTCGTTATCCCAGCCATACAACCCGTGATCATCTGAACCTTTGCCCAAATGTACCTCTCTCCCTTCAAAAAAAACGAGCGAATTTTCAAGGCTATCACCGCGTAACGGACACAATAAAAAATCATTATGAGAACGAATAAACTCTATCGGCATTTGACGATGCAATACACTGGAGGTTTCGATGTGTATCCGCTCGTGTTCAATCCCCATTAAAATCGCCCAAAACGGATCACTTTGCACTATCGGCAACGTCATCGGTAAAGTAGAAATCATTGTATCGACACAGGTACGGACACTATTTCGATACTCACGTATTTCGCTTACTCTCGGCCACCTAAAATTTTCACTTTTTTCATCCCAGCTCATCTCATCAATCCCTACCGAAAAGAGTCTTTCAAACAAGGGATTAATCCTCACGTGTAATGCCTCAGAAGCAATAAGCTTATTAATGTAAAATGCGGCCGTATGACCAAAATAAAAAATCATCGGATGCCGCGTCGGTTCTGATTGTTTGTAAAATATTTCATCCGATTTCAGAAGTTCAAATAATGATTCAAAAAGATCAAAACTTTGATGGAAATAACGGCGTAATTCCTCTCTCTTGGAGGCGATATTATCACCATCCAGTCGAACCGATTGCATTTGTTGTCGTACCACGCTCTAATCCTCACGTACACTCTAGTATTCATTAGTTTATATTGTACCTTAGCACACTTGACTTTGGTTTAGGAATAGAAAGGTAACTTGCTTGCAAAGGTTCAAATATACATAGGTGTGAACGATTAATGGAAGTAAATAGTGTAATATGATTTTTGTTTTGGTTGATTGTAAAAAGAAGAGGGATAGTTGATTGATATTCCGAGGCCAGGCGGCGACCTACGTTTCCACACCTGAAAGATGCAGTATT